>CAVOSE010000077.1:0-46317 GCA_963698775.1 uncultured Gammaproteobacteria bacterium | reverse complement strand
AGCCTCGTCGCTGGCCGCGGCCAGGGCGAAGACCTTCGAGAGGGCCAGCACCGCGTCCTGGTAGCGGCGGTGGGCGCGCTTCTTGCGCTCGGGCGTGGTCTCTTGTGCCGCGGCCTGCTGCTGGCGGGTCCGTATCCAGTCGATGGCCCCGGCGAGCACCGCCGGGGTGTTGACGTGCTCCTGCTCAATCGGCGTGCCGGTAAAGCCGATGAAGGAGGCATTGGGCAGGGCATCGCGCAGGTACTTGGCGAAGCCGTAGCCGATCTCGCCGGTCTTGCTGTCGACCTTGGCCCGGAAGCCGCACTGGCTGCGGTGCGCCTCGTCGGCAAGGACGATGACGTTGCGCCGATCGGTCAGCAGCGGGTACGCCTCGCCCTTGGCCGGGGAAAACTTTTGGATGGTGGTGAAGATCACCCCGCCGGAGGGGCTTTCGGGGCGCTCGACACCTTCAAGGACGACTCCACCCGTTACCTTGGCGCCTCGCCTGCTTATCTGGCCTACGCATCGAAGTCGAAGGTGATCGCGGTGGTCATGGCTTCGTTCGCGGTTGCCACTGCTTCAGGATGAGGAGTCAAAAGCTCCAATTAGGCGAACACTCGACACATCTAGAACATCCTTTTTCCGACCGCCGTGGCCGTGTCGATATCCTCCAAATATTAAGGTAGATATCGACCCCTCTGGGTTGAGGATTCGAAGAGGAAGGCCATGAACTGTTGCAACGACAGTCCTAGCCGATCGACGGACCACGCCAACACCAGAGCGATCTCCCTCCGGTCGAGACACGCGCGTAGATGTCGACGTTCTTGATCTTAGGTCTGCGCATAGACGAAAAAGCACCTGATTTTGTTAATCGAGGCGCCTGCTGCTTCGACGACTAAGCCCAAGGCTCGAACAAATCGCCGACCTGTAGGAACTCGTTAGAAAAACGGCAACCCCCCAAGCGGCGTGACCGCCACCGAGGGGTCCCTTTCGACGTGCACACGACAACCGAATGTGTCTAGCATCACTGGCCCTTGCGCCGGCACCAGCGCCCGGAAGTCCCATGCAGGCCACTTTCGGGCCGCACCCACTGGGTGAAGAGAATGATTGTTCATAGGTAGACCCTATGCTGGGTTCCGTGTTGCCCGGGACTCTCACGTGACTAATCGTTACCCCATGCGTCGTTTCCGAGCCCCAGGACTTGCTGGAGGCAATTGAAGAATGATCCGGTAGCGCTTGAGCGGCGACAGCCTCATGGCTCCTGCGTCGTTGCCGATTCCAACAACTGTGCCTTCCGCAGCGTCGCAATGGCTTGCTCGCGTCTACCTACCTTGAACTGGGCCGTTCCCAGCTCCTTCAATGCGTCGACCGAAACCGGGTCAAGGCGCACGACGGCTTGCAATACCTGGACTGCTTCCTCGAACTCGCCGCGCGACATCAAAATGCGAGACTTCGTCGAGAGGAGCTGCGCACGGGCGGGGGACGCGGCAATCGCGTCGTTAATGTCGCTCAGCGCCAAATCAAGATGTGTCGAGTCCACTTTTGCGAGCTCCACCTGCAGCAAAGCCATCAACAGTGAACGAAAGCCATGCGTCGGTCCAACGGCAGCAATGTCTTCTAGGAGGGCATAGGCCCTCTCCAGTCTGTCCCTGGTTGCGGAGTCGGGCTTCGCAAGACGCCGGGAATGTTGAATGATGGCGCCCGCGTATTGCTCCGCAGCTTGACTTCGATACTGCTGATCGATAGTCAATGCCGCCTCAATGCCCAGCATCGATTGGTTGAAATCGCTGGACGACACGGATACCGCGTGCCTGAGTTGTCTTGAGACCCACGCCGGTTTGGCAACCAATGCAAACCAGTAGATCGCACTTAATGCCATTACCACCAGCAAGAGGATCAGTGCCGTTCCTTGCCGGTTGGCCTTTAAGAGGCTTCCTCGTTCTGCGGCATGCACAGATGGTAGGCTAGCGCTATGCCACCATGCTAGCGACATGGAGAGCATTAGAAGCCCAACCGGGTGGTCGAAGAGGAAGAGACTTTGAACAAGATAGGCAGCGCCAATGGCGACCCCTAGCGAGAAGGTGTCGAGGTCGATCAGTTTCTGGCGCCAGGATAGGATCAGGTGGCTCAGAACTAGAACAATGGATAACAGATAACCAATTCCACCGATCAACCCGCCGTCGCTTAGTTGTTCAAGGGGCTTATTGTGGGGGTGGTCGAACCACTGCTTCATCAATTTGAATTGGCCGATCCGAGGGTCATAATACTTATTGAAAACATGAAAGTATGTCTCCGGACCCCAGCCAACAATCGGCCTTTCTCGAAAGCCCGCGATCGCAATCTCCCAATTGATTCGCCTCGCTTCGATTGTCTCACTCTTGTGGGAAATTTCTGCGAAGCGGCTCAGCCCTGGAATACGCTCAACCCATTTGCTTTCAAGCCCCAATACCACTAAGAATGGCGCGAGAAGCATGAGGGCCGCTGCTGCGGAATAAAATAGACGTTGGCGCCACGCAATTCTCTGTGTAGCCCTAATCCCAATAAAGACGAAAAGCGCCACGTAGAAAGCGAGTATTGGACCGCGCGTTTCTGTCCACAAAAGCGCGACACATTGGAGCGATGCAATCACGATCAGCCCAATACGTCGCTTCCGATCATTCATTCTACCAAACAACCAAAGCGACAATAGAATACTAATGACCATGTAGTCGCCAAGGAACGCGGGATTGCTAAGCGATGACCCAACGCGCTCGCCCTGCTCCTGCAGCACAAGCATGGGGTTAAACTTCTGAATAATTGCTATTAACGCGACGAATAAACTGACTACTACAGAGCACCCAACGAGCCGAGAAATGTCTTTGCTACCGCGGAAGACACTGGATGCCATCAAGAAGAACAACGCATAATGGATGAATGGCCACAGCCCGGTCATCCGCTCCTGGTTGCCCCAGAAACTCCGATGCGGGTCAAACGAAAACACTGCCGAGAGCGATAGGACCGAAAGATAAACAATGAGTGCATAGATAATTAATGATGCCTTCGGTCGCACTAGCGGTTGACGCACAATCAAAAATAGATACCACGGCGCCGCCGCGATGACGAGGGAGAAGAAATATACGCTCTTACCAAAGGTATACGGAAAGAGCAGCCACGGCGTTACCAAAAGCGGCATTAGCATCGATAGATAACAACATACCCTTACCCAGCGATAAGCCGTCAGCTCTAGTATCGGCATAATGATCATTGAAGGTATTCCGCAGATTCGCAGCGAGTCGTCACTCGATTGTCCTATGAATTTTTTCTAATTATTAACGAGACCTAGGTCTTACGCCAGTCCCGACGCGTATCTTCGCCACGCCAATCACCGGGGGCTGGTCCCTGTATAAAGAAAGCGCCCGTTTTCGAACGGGTTTCGGAGAGTCACGTGCCTCTCGGGATGCCTCGCGGAGGCATCCAGCTGCCGCGAGCCTTGCTCACATGCGCGATCATGCCGTGGGCGCGCTTGACCTCGACGGCGACGCGATTCTGACCGGCGAGCTTTGACTGGGGGGTGAATGACTACTGCCTGATGGCCAACCAAGCCCACCTGTCGGTGGAGACCCCGGACGCGAGTCTGGCCAAGGGCGTACGTCAACTCAACGACGGCTCGGGCCATGTGTTCCAAGGACGCTATCCGAGTGTGCGCGCGATCACCCCTAGCGCAACGGCCCCTTCGTCGGGGCTTATCGCAGCAGGGGCTATAAGCAGCGCGAGATCGGATACTCGTACTGCACACTTTACCCGCGGATCAGCAACATAGGTCAGACAGCACAGATCGAACGCCGCAAGGCGAAAGGGAAGAACCGTTCTTTGACCTGTACGACACCGACCAGCCAATACCGGCCAGGTCGACATTGTCCCAAGCGGCGTTGCCGGACTGGCCAAGTTGCAGGGTCAAGGCTTCACCTACCTCAAGCCCTGACACCAAGGAGGGGCCGTGGGGCGGGGCAGACGACGATCACCGAGCCAAGCGGCTGGTCGGCAAGGGCGAGACGGCCGCGAGACGTTGTGCCCAGGTGCGCGGCAGCACCTTCGCCAGCGCGCGATCATCGAACAGAAACAGGCATTGCAGAATAGTCTGCAGATTGAGCCAGTTGTGATTGCTGCTGGCGATGATCAACAGCTGCCAGGTGATCGTGCTCCAGGCGGCGAACAGGCGCCAGGGCCGCGGCAGGCAACCGCGAGCAGCGCTCAATCGCCCGCCGCGATCCAGAACAGGGCCGGATAGCTGAGCCAGCGCATGCCGCCGAAGCGTTGCGTGGCGACGTCGAACTGCTCGGAGATCGGATAGATGCTGTCCGCGCCGGCTAGCGCCGTGATCGGCACCGCCAGCGACGCGAACGCCGCGCAATCGATCAGCCCAAGACCGCGCAGGAACAGCCAAGCGACCAGACTGTAGCTGGGCGGGGCATGTATTCGGTCCACGGCTAGAGGCCGGTATGTGCTTGCGTTTGCAGTGCCGCTCGCGCTACAGAATTTCGGCCGAATTCAGCGGCGACTGAGTTCCTTTGCAATCTGCTGACGCACCAGTTCGGGCTGATCGGGATCTTCAAGTAGCGCTAGCAGCGTCTGCGTGCTGTAACGGCGCAGTTGCAGCCGCGCAGCAGCCCTGACCTTGGACTCTTTGTCGTTGAGATCCTTGAGCAGCAGATCAGGAGCCGGTTCCTGAGCGTACGCTGCCCTGATGAGCCAGTCCTGAGCCGTGCGCAGGGGCCGATCGACCGAGCCGTTGGTCACGGACGCCTGGGCAGTAATCGGTTCTACCGTGGCGTCCTCTTCCCCAGCTATATAATCGACTCGACCGGCGGCGAGTTGGGCGCGGGTTAGGGTTTCGTCATCATAGGCGTATTCATTGAGGCTATGGGTCACGGAGAAGGTGAATTCCTCGTCCAGGTCCGCGGCCTTATCGGCGACAACAGCATATTGCCAACGAAAGCGGCCTCGGCCCACCTCGCGTGCGCTGATGTACAGGGCATCGCAGGTCGACTGGATCGAGACTTCTTTGGGGTGAATACCAAGCTTGCCACGGTAGACCTCCGTGGGCGGCCAAGAGACTACGATCACCCACGTCAGCACTGCAACGATGAGCCAGGTCATGCCGGCCACGGCACCGCATAGCCACAGTTTGGCGGCTGGTTCTTGCTCGCCGCTCAAATCGAGAAACAGCTTGGTCTGCCTGGGAGCCACATAAAGGGCGAACAGTGCTAGCGCGGCAAAGGGGCCGTAGGTATAGAGGGCTTCGACCGCGCCCTTGAACAGTTCTTGCCATTCCATCAGGCACCTCGGGAGATTGTGTAAGCCTATGAATTGCTAAGGCATGGACGCTAAGGCCGGGAGCTATCTCTGACCCAAGTATAACGGGGCGTAGACGCGTTTGTGGCCCGCACAGGCATCACAGTCGTCACTATTGCCTCGAATCGATGGCGGCCTATTGGCTGACTCCGCTGCGGCTCCAGCCGAAGCCAACGCGCCCTGAGACGGAACCCGAGATCTACCCCTCCACCCAGGCACGCACCTGATCCGGCCCCGGCACGCCGCCGGCGTGCACCACCTCGCCGTCGACAACCACGCCCGGCGTCGACATGACGCCGTAGCCCATGATCTCCGCGATATCGGTGACCTTTTCCAGTTCGATCTCGACACCGGCCTCTTTCGCCGCCTGCGCGATGACGTTGGCGGTGAGCTCGCAATTGCGGCAGCCGGAACCTAGCACTTTAATCGTCTTCATGGTGTTACCTCGCTCGTTGAACCACCTCAGGCGATCCAGTTAAAACCCCAGCCGACCAGCGTAAAGGCCACCGCCAGCACGCCGGCGAACAGCGCCAAGGCCGGCCAGCGGATGACCTTGCGCAGGATCAGCATCTCCGGCAGCGACAGCGCCGCCACGCTCATCATCAGCGCCAGCGTGGTACCCACCGCGACGCCCTTGCCGAGCATGGCCTCGGCCACCGGGATGATGCCGGTGGCGTTGGAGTAGAGCGGGATGCCGAGCAACACGGCCGCTGGCACTGTGTACCAGTCGTCACCGCCCAGATGTTCGGTCACCCAGCTCGCCGGCACGAAGCCGTGAAACAGGGCGCCGACGCCGATACCGATCAGCACCCAATACCAGATGCGACCGACGATCTCCTTGACCTCGGCCAATGCGTATTGATGACGCGCCTTCAGGCTGCGGTCCGGTGCGATGTTCGCGGTGTCGCCCATGCGGATCTTCCAGACATAGTCCTCGACCCAGCGCTCGGGACCGAACGCCTGCATCGCGATGCCGCCGAACCAGGCCACGGCGAGGCCGGCGGCCACGTACAGTGCGGCCAGCTTCCAACCCAATACGCCCACCAGGATCACCGCTGCCACCTCGTTGATCATCGGGCTCGCGATCAGAAACGAGAAGGTCACCCCGAGGGGGATGCCGGCCTCGACGAAGCCGATGAACAGCGGCACCGACGAGCAGGAGCAGAACGGCGTGACGGCGCCGAGCGTGACCGCGAGCCCGCGCGCCTGCCAGTCGGGCCGGCCGCGCACGAAGGCGCGCACGCGCTCCGGCGATAGCATGGCCCGCAGCAGGCCCATGGCGTAGATGACCGCGACCAGCAGCGCGAAGATCTTGGCCACGTCCATGACGAAGAACTGCAGCGCCGCGCCGAGCTGCGACGCCGGATCGAGCCCCAGCAGCGTGAACGCGACGAGGTTGCCGAGGGCCTCAAACATGGGCCGGTCCGGCCGCCGCGGGGGCGGGCGGAACCTCCGGTAGCCTCAGCGACAACGCATAGGCGGCCAGCACAAAGCCGGCGGACCACCACAGACAACCCGCCAGCCCCTGAGTCTGGTAGAGCAGACCGGACAGCACCGTGCCGGTGAGCCGCCCGCCGGCGTTGGCCATGTAGTAGAAACCCACGTTCATCGAGACCTTGTCGAAATCCGAATAGGCGAGGATCAGGTACGAGTGCACCGCGGAGTTGATCGCGAAGAAGACGCCGAACAGGATCAGCCCGACGATCAACACCGGCCCCGGCGCCCAGCCCAGCGCCGGCCCTTGGGTCAAGGCCAGCGCAATGCTGGCCGGGATGAGCGCCAGCAGCAACGCCCATCCGCGCGCCGTGTCGCCCCCCGGACCGCGGCCATGATGGCCGCGCCGGAGCAGCCGAGGTGCCGCCGCCTGCACGATGCCGTAGCCGATGACCCAGACGGCAAGAAATCCGCCCACCTGCGTAAAGGACCAACCGAGCACACCGGTCAGGAACACCGGCAGCGCAACGACGAACCAGACGTCGCGCGCACCGAATAGAAAGAAGCGCGCCGCCGATAGCCAGTTGACGGCCGGCGTATTGGAGAAGACCTGCGTGAACTTGGCCTTTTGCTTCATCTTGCCGACACCGGCGGGGAGCAGCAGCGCGGTAACCACCAGCACGATGAAAAGGATCCCTGCCAGCACGAACAGCGCGCCGCGGAAGCCGAGCCATTGCAACAAGGCCGCGCCGGCGAAAAAGCCCGCGCCCTTTAGGGCATTCTTCGAGCCGGTCAGGACCGCGACATATTTGAACAGTTTCGAGCTGCCGTCCTCACCGGGCTTGGCCTGCCCCGTCAGCGACTTCACCGTCGCCTTGGCGGACATCTTGTTCAGGTCCTTGGCGATGCCGGACAGGGCTTGCGCGGCCATCACATAGGCCACCGACAGCCAGGCATCCGGCACCGTCAACATCAGCAGCGCGGCCACCTGCAACGCCATACCGATGTGCATGGTTAGATTGAGCCCAATGCGCGCCCCCAGCCAGCCGCCCACCAGATTGGTGACGATGCCGAACACCTCGTAGAACAGGAACAACATCGCCACCTCGAACGGCGAGTAGCCGAGCTGGTGGAAGTACAGCACCACCAGCATGCGTATTGCACCGTCGGTGATTGTGAAGGCCCAGTAGCCGCCGGTAACGGTCAGGTAGTTGCGGATTGCTGTTTCCATCGTCGATTCCCGATCAGGTCTAAAGGAGCGGCTGGAGGGCCCGCTGTGCGGACCATCGGCCTTCTCACTTCTCACTTCAAACTTTCTGCGAGCTTGCGAGCAATATCCACCATCCGATTCACATACCCCCACTCATTGTCGTACCAGGCATAGACCTTCACCTGGGTGTCGTCGATGACCATCGTCGACAGGGCGTCGACGATGGACGAACGTGGGTCGTTGAGATAGTCCACCGACACCAGCGGGCGCTCTTCGTAGCCGAGGATGCCCTGGAGTTCGCCTTCCGCCGCGGTCTTGAACAGCGCGTTGACCTCCTCGGCGGTGACAGGCCGCGCCGCCTCGAACACAAAGTCCGTCAGCGACGCATTCAGCAAGGGCACGCGCACGGCGTGGCCGTTCAGCTTGCCGGTCAGTTCCGGGAAGATCTTGGTGATGGCCTTGGCCGAGCCGGTGCTGGTGGGGATCAGGGATTGGCCGCAGGCGCGCGCGCGGCGCAGGTCCTTGTGGCCTAGATCGACGATGCGTTGGGTGTTGGTGATGTCGTGAATGGTCGTCATGCAGCCGTGCAGGATGCCGATCTGCTCATGCATCACCTTGACCACCGGCGCCAGGCAGTTGGTGGTGCAGGAAGCGGCCGTCACCAGGTGATTCACGGCGGGGTCGTACAGCCGGTCGTTGACGCCGTAGACGATGTCGAGCGCCCCGTGCGTGGGCGCTGCGACCAGCACCTTCTTTACACCCTGGTCGAAATAGCCTTGCAGCGTCTCGGGCTGCTTGTGGTGCTTGCCGGTGGACTCGATGACGATGTCGCAGCCGGACCAATCGGTGTCGCCGATGGCCTTGTTGCTGCTATAGCCGATGTCTTGGCCGTCGATTGCCATCCGGTCGCCGTCGCCGCTGCAGTCATGGTCCCAGCGCCCATGCACCGAGTCGAACTGCAACAGATGCGCCGAGCCCGCGGCATCGCAGGCGGTCTCGTTGATGTGGCTGAACTGCAATGCCGGTGTGCCGGCGGGACGATCCCAGGCGGCGCGCAACGCGAGTCTGCCCATGCGGCCGAAGCCGTTGATGCCAATGCGGATGCTCAAGGTGGTTGCTCCAGAGGTTGAGGCGGTCGATGGCACGGCAGTATATACCAAGAATCATATATATTGATTACCGTATGTTTACGCCTCGACGCTTGTGCTCCCCATGCGATCGGGCTCCGCTGACGCTAGACTAAGGAAGTTAACGGGAAACAAACGCAGCACCTTCCGGAGTGGCATCGGACCCGGTCAACAGGCCGCCCCAGTCACGCAGATGGCCTTGTTACGGTGGCGCAAGCCGGACTCCGCGTCGGTTTTGCCAAACAGAGAGCAGCATCATGTCAAGCCTACTGATCACCAACGCCGATATCGTCAACGAGGGTCGCCGCTTCGAGGCAGACCTGCTGATCGAGGACGGACGCATCGCGGCCATCGGCGGCGACCTGCAGGCTCGGCCTGCGGACCGTGTCTTGGATGCCGCCGGCCGGCTGCTGATTCCAGGCATGATCGACGATCAGGTGCATTTTCGCGAGCCGGGCCTGACGCACAAGGCTGACTTTACCAGCGAGTCGCGGGCGGCGGTGGCGGGCGGCATCACCAGTTTTATGGAGATGCCGAACAGCAACCCAGCGACCCTGAGCCTGGATCTGCTAGAGGCCAAGCATGCCCGCGCAGCAGAGGTCTCGCGGGCCAATTACAGCTTTTACCTAGGCGCCAGCAACGACAACATCGACGCCATCCGTGAAGTTAGGGTCGGTCAGTGCTGCGGCGTCAAGGTGTTCATGGGCGCCTCCACCGGCAACATGCTGGTCGACAACGAACAGACCCTGGATGCGATCTTTGCCGACAGCCCGCTGCTGATCGCGACCCATTGCGAGGATACCCCCACCATCCAGGCCAACGAGGCGGAGTTCCGCGCCCGTTACGGCGAGGACGTGCCGATGAGCGCGCACCCGCTGATCCGCTCCGAGGCGGCCTGCCTGAAGTCCTCGACGCTGGCGGTGGCGTTGGCGCGCCGGCACGACGCACGGCTGCACGTCCTGCATATCACCACCGCGCGGGAACTGGACCTGTTCAGCCCCGGCCCGGTGACCGGCAAGCGCATCACCGCCGAGGCCTGCGTACATCACCTGTTCTTCGACGCGCGCGACTACGCCGACAAGGGCACGCTGATCAAGTGCAACCCGGCCATCAAGCGCCCGGAGGATCGCGACGGCATTCTGGCGGCGGTGAGCGAGGACCGCATCGACGTCATCGCCACCGACCACGCACCGCATACGCTGGAGGAGAAGGCCGCGACCTATTTCAAGGCGCCGGCGGGGCTGCCGCTGGTGCAGGACGCGCTGCCGTCGCTGTTCGAGCACGTGCAGGCCGGTCGCCTCAGCCTGGAGACCCTGGTGCACAAGACCAGCCACGCGGTGGCGGAGTGCTTCGGCATCGAGCAGCGCGGCTACATCCGCGAGGGCTACTGGGCGGACCTGACGCTGGTAGAACTCAGCGCGCCGTACGTCCGCGAGCGCGCCCAGGTGCTGTACAAGTGTGGCTGGTCGCCGTTCGAAGGCAGGCAATTCCATGCCCGCATCGTAGCGACCCTGGTCAACGGACAGGTCGCCTACGAGAACGGCGTCGTCAATGACGCCGTTCGCGGTAGTCGCCTACAGTTCAGGTCGGTACGTTGAGATAGCTGCGTTAGAAGGTGTCGACACCGTCGTCACCGATCTGCGCGCGCAGACGCCGAAGCTCCTGCAGGTACTCGATGCGCTGGCGTGCCTCGGGTGAGTAGCCGCCGACCGAACCGCGACTGGAGCGCAGCATGGATAGCCGCTCTTCAAGCGGCGTGATCTCGTCGTCACTGGTTGCGTTATCGTCGTCCGGCGTGTCATCTGTTGCGTACTTCATTGATGCCCTCATGGGGGTTGCCTAATTGTTGGCTCTCAATATACGGCCAGACCACCACGAAAATGGAAACGAAAAATCTTCATGGTTTTGATCAAGTTTTTTGATCGATACTGGCACCCGGACATCACCAGCGCACAGCAGCGAACACGACCACGGTGGTCGTGACTGACCCTGCGCCCCTAAGCGACGATCGATGCCAGCGTATTGAAGGAGCGCGATGGATACCGAGCTACTGAAGACCTTCCTTGAGGTCAATCGCACCCGACACTTCGGCAAGGCCGCCGAGCACCTGTTCCTGACCCAGTCGGCGGTCAGCGCCCGTATCCGTCAGTTGGAGCAAAGCCTGGGTGTCGAGCTGTTCACGCGCACCCGCAACAATGTGCAGCTGACGCCCCAGGGTGAACGCCTGCGGCGTTACGCCGAGCATATTCTGAACACCTGGACGCGGGCGCGGCAGGAAATCGCGGTAACCGGAGACGGCATCAACACGCTGGCCGTCGGCAGTGTGCCGAGCCTCTGGGACATCTGCCTCAAGGACTGGTTGACGTCCCTGGCGCGGGCACGACCGCTGCTTTCGGTAACCGCCGAGGCACATGGCGCGGATGTCCTGTTGCGGCGCATCCGCGAGCGCACGCTGGACCTGGCATTCGGCTTCGAGTCACCGCAACTGGCCGACATCAGCGTCGCGGAACTGCTGCGCATCCGCCTGGTCATGGTCAGCAGCCATGATGGCATCGACCCGACGCAGGCACTTGAGCGCGACGACTACGTCCTGGTGGATTGGGGCACCGGCTTTGCCAATGCTCACGCCCAGGCATTCGCGTCGGCACCGCCACCGCGGCTGCGCATCGGCATCGGCCGCTTGGCCCGCGACTTCGTGCTCGATTACGGCGGCACGGTCTATCTACCGGAGGCCATGGTCGCCGCCGACGTCGCCGCGGGTCGCCTGCTGCCGGTGCGGGGGGCGCCGTTGATGGAGCGCGCCGCCTATGCCTTCCACCACCCGGAGGCCAACCAGCACGGGCGTATCGCGTCGCTGCTGGGGATGCTGGTGCGGCCCTGAGCACGGAGGGGCGCAAGGTGGCAGAACAGAACGCGCACGATGAAACCGCGCCGCGCTTGTCCCGTTCGACCAAGAAGGTCTAGGCCGCGGCGCGACCCTCAAGCGACTCGGCGCGGCGGCAAATCTCACCGGCGGTACCGCTGAAGATGAACTTGTGCGCTGGCTCGAAGGCGTACCAATACAGCAGTCCCCAAACGCCAGCGGGGTGCCAGTAGGCGGTCACCGCCAGGCGCGTGCCACCGTCCGCGAGCGGCGTGAGGTCGAATTCGAGCAGGCCGGCACCGGGGGCCTTCATGCCGAAGGCGAGGCTGAGCCGCCGCTCGGGATCCAGGCCCAGTACCTTCCAAGAATCGACGCGATCGCCGACTCGTAGGTCGGTCGGATGGCGCCGGCCGTGTTTGCGGCCGGGACCGCCGGCCATCCAGTCGAGCAGTTCGCGTAGCTGCCAGAGGCCGTTCATGTAGTAGTAGCCGGTGTCGCCGCCGATGGCGGAGACCACCTGCCAGACGGCGGCGGGCGAAGCGGTGGTTTCGGCGCTGCCGCCGGCGCGCTTGGCGTAATAGGCATAGTCGATGCGTCGGTTGCGCACGGCAAAGGCTCCCTCAATCCAACGGGCGACGATGGGTTCGCTGGCACGCTCGGCGGCGAATACCGCTTCGACGGCCTCGCGAAAACCGAGCAGGTGCTGGGGCACCAGGCGGCGTAGTTCCGCGTCGTCCGCGGTAAAGTTGTTCTTCAGCCCCTCGATCAGGGCACGGGCGATATTGGTGGGCACGGCGGTGATGAGCCGCAGCCAGTAAGACGACAGCCGTGGGCTCAATACCGGCACCGGGATGATCAGCGGCGGGCGCTTACCGCCGGCCTCGGCCAGGATACGCATCATTTCGGCATAGGTCAGGGTCTCCGGGCCACCGGCGTCGAACACGCCGCCCTTGGCTGCTTCGATCTGGGGCAAACGCACCAGATACATGAGCAGGTTATCGAGCGCGATCGGCGGCGACTGATTGCTGACCCAACGCGGGGTGACCATCACCGGCAGGTGATAGACCAGGTCGCGCATCACCTCGAACGCCGCGGAGCCTGGACCGACGATGATGCCGGCACGCAGCTCGGTAACCGGCACCTTGCCGCGGCGCAGCACGTCGCCGGTGTCTCGGCGCGAGACGATATGCTCGCTGTCGGCGTCCGCCGGCACCAGACCGCCCAGGTAGACGATACGATCGACGCTGGCACGCTCCGCCGCGGCGGCGAAATTGGCGGCGGCCTCCAGGTCGATACGGCCGAAGTCCTTGCCGGCGCCCATGGAGTGAACCAGATAATAGGCTACCGAGACCCCTGCCAGCGCGGCGTCAAGGCTGGCCGGCTCCAGCGCGTCGGCCTCCACGAGGTCGACGCCTGGCCAGCCGCGGGCCTCAAGCACCGCGCGACTGCGGCTGCTGGCTCGCACTGGGATTCCCTCCTCCAGCAGGCGCGGCACCAAATGGCTGCCGATATAGCCGCTGGCGCCGAACACCAGGCACACGCCGGGGCACAGAGCAGGGTCGCGGCCGTTGCCGCTTCGGGATTGCTGTTGGCTGGCACTATCCATAAGTTCAACGTCCTCGTGACGAGAGCCTTACCATGCCACGCTTAGGGGCGCGGGAACAGCCCTAGCGCGTCTCCGGCGGCAAGGCCCGCAACCAGTCCGCGACCGCGGCGGCCACCTGTAGTGGGCACTCCTCCTGGGGAACATGACCGCAGCCCGGCAGGCTCACGAAGCTCGCGTTCGGCAGTTCCGCCGCGGTGGTCTCGGAATCGGCCGGCGGCACGACCTGGTCCAACGCGCCCGTGACCACCAGCACCGGTTGGGTGATCTGCGCGAGGTGCGCGCTGATCTCGACCGGATCGGTCAGGGAATGGTTCAGCAACGCGGCCCAGGCGACATCCCAGTTCGCCATCTGGCGATGGATGCCGGTGAGCATCCGGCGCTGTTCGTCGATGCCCGAGGGGTCGGCATAGGAATACTCTAGCAGCGGGCTATCGCCCCCTAGATAGCGGGCCAGCAGTAGCGTTAGACGGTGCATCTGCGGCAGGTCGGCGAACCAGTCGGGAAAGATCGGCCGCTTGGCGTGCACCCAAGGCCCTAACAGCACCAAGGCGCGGATGCGCTCCGGCGCCGCCAGGGCCGCCTCCAGCGCCAGGGTGCCGCCGGAGGAGTTGCCCACCAGCACTGCCTGCTCGATGTCCAGCGCATCCATGAGCGCGAACAACTGCACCTGGGCGGCCGCTTTGGAGTAGGGATTAGGCCCGTCCCAGGTGCCCGGCAAGGGTTTGGCGCTGAGGCCGTAGGGCGCCTGATCGTAGGCAATCACTCGTCCCCACTCGGCAAAGCTGTCCAGCATTCGGTTCCAGGTGAAGGCGTTGAAGGTGAACCCATGCAGCAGGACGAAGGCCGGCATGGTGGCCCCGGCGGATGCGGCCTGCTCCAGGTAGTGCAGCGCGAGGCCGTCGGTACCAGAAAACGGTACGTCGACAAAGCGGCTCTCGGGAGTGGCCAAGGTCTTCGCCGTGCTGGCACCGGGGGCCGGCCGAGGGTCCACCAGCAACGGACCGACCGCGAGCGCGATGACCCCAAGGGCGAGCATGAAGAGCGACGAACGGAGAAGGAAACGGAGCATCGATGGAATCCCATGGCCATGGCGCGGCGATGCTAACACAGCCCCGGACCTCAGGTTCGCCCCGAAAGGCCGCGTCCGCCTCGAAATCCAGCGGCGCCCACGGCAAGGACCACTGACGGCCCAAAACAAGTACCTGATAACCTGGCGATGCGCGACGCGTTATCATCACCTCTGTCGCAATCCGCGACGCATGGGGTTTGACGACGCGCAAGAGCAAGGCACCATGACCTCTTCGTTGCTTTGGTAGACCAAACGTAGCACATGATCATTGATATATTGACGAAAATCCAGGGATCTGCAGGTTTCCAGGACATGTCTGAACAGTGAATAGCCGTTATCTCGTCACAGGTGCGTCCGGCTTCGTAGGCGGCGCGTTGGCGCGAGCGCTTGCAGACGGCGGCGATTGCGTTCGCGCGCTGGGCCGCTCCCCCACGCTCGGGACCTGGGAAGAGTATGTGACGTGCGACCTCGGACGGGACCCTTTGCCGCGGGACGTATTCGACGGGATAGACGGGATCTTCCACTTAGCGGGCGTGGCGCATGTTCAGGACATCGCGGGGATCCCGGATGCCGTCTATCAGCGCGTCAACGTCGAAGGAACCCGTGCATTGCTCGATGCGGCGCAGACCGCGGGAGTCGAGCGCTTTGTCTATTTCAGCAGTGTCAAAGCGGCAGCGGATCCAGGATCGGAATGCGTTGACGAGGCCTGGAACAAGCCGCCTACGGACGCCTATGGTCGATCGAAACTCGAGGCCGAGGGGCTCGCGCTCGCGGCAGCGGCATCGGGGGCGATGCATGCAACGGTGCTGCGGCCCTCGCTTGTCTACGGCCGAGGCGTCAAGGGCAACTTGGACAGAATGATCGGAGCCGTGGCTGCCGGACGCTTCCCTCCGATCCCGGAGTTCGGCAATCGGCGGTCGATGGTATCGCTGCCAGATTTGGTCTCGGCGGCCGTGCTTGCCATGACAGACCCAAAGGGGTCGGGGCGAGTCTACATCGTGTCGGATGGAGTGGATTATTCCACCCATGACCTTTTCCTTGCCATCCGCGGCGCGCTAGGGCGCCCGCCCCCTGCTTGGACGATCCCAGCTGCCATGCTTAGCGCCGGTGGTCACGCTGGCGACCTTCTCGAACGCATCCTTCTGCGTCCCATGCCCCTATCCTCGACGATCATGGCCAGGCTGGCAGGGTCGGCCTGCTATCGCTCAGGCCGGTTGCGCGACGAGTTAGGTTGGGCACCCAGCCAGACCTTCTACGATCTTGTGGGGGAAATCGTTTCGGAACAACGCCAACGTCACGCTGAGAGGGGCCGGGAGTAGTCTGCGATTCAACGGTTGCTGTTGACTTCGCGGCGACGGATTCCTCATTTCGTATATGATGGGCGCCGTTCTACTCGACGATGCAGCAAAGGTACGAGTAACTGGAGATGCACGACACTAGCCCCGGCGTTATGATGACAGGGCTGCTCGGAAGCAGCGTGCCAGGGTCACGCCGTCCTCTGGGATACTGCGTACGGTCGCAACCTGACTCTCGATCTTGTAGATCGTGGACAAGCCAGTATTACGAGGAGGCCGTTGCCTACGGACCGGGTGACAGCAGCCCTCGCCGTCATCCTTATCCATCGCGCAGATTGGATTGGTCGAGAGGAACGTCTCGAGGCTATGCCAAAACAGGTTACAGCGATGGCTGGAGCTGAAAACGGATCTCCTGGCGAGCCTGAGGTCTCTCCCCCGAAGAAGCGGCCATTGCACAGGAAAGTTTACAGTGTGCATTGACGCCTCTCTGCTCATGCTCACCCGCCACAGCCGCATGGGCTCCAGCAGCCGGCTGCGCATGCTCGAATATCGACCATACCTGGAAGCAGCAGGGTTTCGGGTCAGTGTCAGTTCGTTCTTCGACGACGAGTATCTTCATCGGCTTGCCGTCGGAACTCGCATGCGATTCAGCGATGCGGCAAGCGGCTTCTTACGCAGACTCAGTGGAGTGATTGCGGCCCGACACTACGACGTCGTTTGGATCGAGAAAGAACTGTTTCCGTTCCTTCCCGGCGCGTTTGAATCTGTATTGCGAACGCTTGAGACCAATTACGTTGTCGATTATGACGATGCGACCTTTCACCGCTACGATCTCAACAATTCGCGTATCGTACGTTGGCTGCTCAGGAAGAAGCTTCATCCGCTCATTCGTTCCGCTCGATTGGTGACTGTCGGCAACCTTTACCTTGCGGACTATACGCGACGCATCGGAGCCAGGGAAGTCGTTGTGATACCGACGGTCGTCGATTTGGCAAAGTACCCAAGAGTTCGGAAGCGTAAGCACGACGAGTTCCGCATTGGATGGATCGGCTCGCCATCAACGACGAAGTATTTGAGTCTTGTGCATGTCCCCCTCGAAACCCTGGCGGCAGAGATGCCGCTGCGGCTCGTGACCATAGGCGCAGGAACGCTTCCCGACATTCATGTGCCGATCGAAAAGCATGCATGGAGCGAAGAGACGGAGGCGAGGTTGTTGAGCGATTTGGATGTCGGGATCATGCCCCTGACCGACTCACCCTGGGAGCGCGGAAAATGTGGTTTCAAATTGCTCCAATACATGGCCTGCCAGCTGCCGGTGATCGCATCTCCGGTTGGTGTTAACCCTGCCATCATTGGCGACGATTGTGGCTTTCTAGCTAACGCCAACGAGGATTGGGTAAAGGCGTTAAGGGATCTTCGACTAGACTCGAACCTTCGTCGTTCGATGGCACAAGCCGGTCGACACCGCGTGGAGCGCGACTATTCGCTACAAGGCACCGCTCCTCACGTCGTTCAAGCGATGAGGGGGGTCCTCAAGCCAGTAGGGAAAGGCAATCGGCTTGGCGCCTGTGGAAACGTTTAACATGGATATTAGCATACCCATGCGGCGTTCGCGGATCTTGTTCTTCGTGTCCGAGGACTGGTTTTTCTGTTCGCATTTCATAGAGCGCGCCATCGCTGCCAAACGAGCCGGGCACGATGTCCTGGTACTGACTCGAGTTCGGGAGCATGGAGACGAGATCCGCGCCCAAGAATTCGAACTAATTCCCATTGATATGGTTCGCCACGGTATCAATCCGCTCATTGAGCTTGCGACCTTGTTCCGCGTGATCAAGGTCTATCGGCGTTTCTCACCAGATCTGATTCACCACTTCGCTCTTAAGCCAATCGTCTATGGCAGCCTGGCCGCGCGGTTGACAGGCCACCGCACGGTGATCAACGCACCAGTTGGCATGGGTTTCGTGTTCGCCTCGGGATCTCGCCTGGCAAGATTGTTGCGACCGGTCATGAGACTCGCGTTACGCGGTTTGCTCAACCCGCTGGGCAGCCGCGTCGTGTTCGAGAACAGCGATGACTTGAACTCCGCAGTCGCTGAGAGGCTGGTGAGACGCGGCGACGCCGTCCTGATTCGCGGTGCGGGGGTTGACGTGCAGCGCTTCTTCCCGAAGCCGGAATCGCCCGGCCTACCGGTGGTGATGCTGGTCGCCAGGATGCTGTGGGACAAGGGCGTCGCAGAGTTCGTTGAGGCTGCACGCATCCTTGCGGCGCAGGGTGTGGCGGCGCGGTTTCGTTTGGTCGGGGCGCCGGATCCTGGCAACCCCGCAACCATTGACGCATCCCAGCTTCGCCAGTGGCACGAAGAAGGGGTTGTGGAGTGGCTTGGGAAACGCTCTGACGTGCCGGACCTCATGGACCAGTCCCACATTGTCTGTTTACCCTCCTATCGGGAAGGTTTACCCAAGACGCTGCTAGAGGCGCTCGCGGCGGGGCGGCCGATCGTAACGACAGATGTACCCGGATGCCGCGAGGCCGTTGTGCCTGGTCAGAACGGTTTACTCGTCCCCCCGCGTGATGCAGACGCCTTGGCTTCCGCACTTGCGCTGCTGCTTGGCGACCCAGCACTAAGGCATCGGTTCGGTATCGCGGGCCGACGACTCGCTGAATCAGAATTCGCGTCCGAATTGGTCGATGCGGCTACGATGGGCCTGTACTGCGAGCTGCTTCGGCAGTAAACCGATCTTTTTCGAGCCGTTTCCGTGCATTAACTGTTTCATTTTTCGGGTGGCGCCGAGCTATTGAACGCCTTTTCTGAGGAGTGCGTTGCGTCAATTGGTCGATTCCTCGCAAGCCCCTGAACCGAGCAGGCCCCTGAGGGCGCTGAGGTGGGCCTTGCCGCGTTCGCGGCGTTCTTCGGGGCTCTGCTCGCGGGTGTCGGGGCGGTCGAGTTCGCCGTCGGGGAGTTCGTCGAGGAAGCGGCTGGGCTCGCAAGTGACGGTCTCGCCGTATCGGCGGCGGCGCCTGGCTAGGGTAAAGGTGAGGCTGTTGCGGGCGCGGGTGATGCCGACGTAGGCGAGGCGGCGTTCTTCTTCGATGTTGTCTTCTTCGATGCTGGTGCGGTGGGGCAGAATTTCTTCTTCCATGCCGACCAGGAAGACGTGCGGGAATTCCAGGCCCTTTGCGGCATGCAGCGTCATCAGGTGGACGCGATCGCCGCCCTCTTGCTCTTCCTGGCGTTCGAGGACGTCGAGCAGCGACAGGTGGGAGACCATGTCGGCGAGGCTGCCGCCCTTGGTGTGCTCGTTGCTCAACTTATCGAGCCAGCCGATGAGTTCGTCGACGTTCTCGATGCGTCGCTCGGCGGTGGCGAGGCTGTTGCTGTTGTCTTTGAGCCAGCCGGCGTAGTCCATGGCGTCGACCAGTTTGCGCACGGTGGCGACGGGTTCGCTGTCGGCCTGCCGGCGTTGGCCGTCGATCCAGGCGGCGAACTCGGCCAGGCGTTTGCGCGGACGTTCGCCGATGTGCTGGGTCAGGCCGAGGTCGGTGCAGGCGTCGAGCAGACCGACGCCGCGGGCGGTGGCGGCGGTCGCCAGTTTCTCCAGGGTGCTGGGGCCGATTTCGCGGCGCGGCACGTTCACCACGCGCAGAAAGGCGGCGTCGTCGGCGGGGTTGGCGAGCAGGCGCAGGTAGGCCATCACGTCCTTGACCTCGGTGCGGCCGAAGAACGAGGTGCCGCCGCTGAGGAAATAGGGCACGTTCAGCGCCCGCAGGGCCTTCTCGAAGGGCCGTGCCTGGTAGTTGCCGCGGTAGAGGATGGCGCAGTCGCCATAGTTGCGATCCTTGGTGACGTGCCCGTGCAGCAGTTCCCCGGCGACGCGCTCGGCCTCGTGCGCCTCGTCGCGACAGGTGAGCACGCGGGCGGGCTCACCGGCGCCCAGGTCGCACCAGAGGCGTTTTTCGAACAGGTGCGGGTTGTTGGCAATGAGGCCGTTAGCGAGCTTGAGGATGCGTGCGCTGGAGCGGTAATTCTGCTCCAGCGTGACGATCTTGAGGGTTGGATAGTCCTCGCGCAGGCGTGCCAGATTCTCGGGTCGAGCGCCGCGCCAGGCGTAGATGGACTGATCGTCGTCGCCGACCACGGTGAAGGCGCCGCGCGGGCCGACCAGCAGGCGCACCAGTTCGTACTGGGCGCCGTTGGTGTCTTGGTATTCGTCCACCAGCAGGTGTCGGATGCGCTGTTGCCAGTTTTCGCGGATGTTCGCACGCTCGCGCAGCAGGCGCACCGGGGCGTTGATGAGGTCGTCGAAGTCCACCGCGTTGTAGGCACGAAGGCTGCGCTCGTAGTCCATGTAGAGGCGCGCGACGCCTGCGTCGAACTCATCCTCGGCGCGGCTGGCGGCGCGGGCCGGATCGACCAGGTCGTTTTTCCAGTGGGAGATGCGGGCAAGCACGGCGGCGGCGCTGGTGGCCTCCGCCAGCTCGGCGTCGCGCAGGTGTTCCTTGATCAGGCCCTCGCCATCCTGGGGATCGAACAGCGAAAAGCCGGGACGCAGCCCGGCGGCCTCATGCTCGCGCCGTAGCAGGTTGAGACCGAAGGTGTGGAAGGTGGATACGGTGAGCCCGTGGCCGGCGCGCCCCTTGACCAGTTGGCTGACGCGTTCCTTCATCTCGCGGGCCGCCTTGTTGGTGAAGGTCAGCGCGCAGATAGAGCGCGCCGGCAACCCGCGCTCGCCGATCAGATAGGCGATTTTGCGGGTGATGACGCGGGTCTTGCCGGAGCCGGCACCAGCGATGACCAGCAGCGGGCCGCCGACGTGGCGCACCGCCTCGCTTTGGCGTGGGTTGAGTCCTTGCATGAATTCGGCGTCCGGCGGTGCCGGTTGGTTGTCTGCGGATGCGGTACACTATTGGCCTTTTGCCGCTTCGGACTCAAGGCCCATGAGACTTCCGCACGCCATCCCCTTGCCTACGGTCTTTGCGCTGGTAGCCGGTTTGGTCACGCTCTTTGCCGTCGCGTCATTCGCGACGGCGCAGGGCGGCACCGAGGACAACGGGTTCTTGTCGGCGCCAGCACCAAGTTCACCCCCGCCGGCGACCTCGGACGATCTGATCGAGCCCGAGGTCACGATCATCGAGACCGATACGGAGGTGATCTACGAGTACCGCGTCAACGGCCGCGTCTACATGGTCAAGATCCAACCGCAGGTCGGCCCGCCCTACTACATGATGGATATCGACGGCGACGGCCTGCTCGACGTGCAGAATCAGCGGCCCCCGGAACTGGCGGTGCCTCAGTGGCTATTGTTCAGCTGGTGATGCGATGACCCTTTTGCATCGATCCGCCCAGGCCCAATCGCCACAATCCTTAGCCAATGGCTGCTAGCTCCGGCAACATCTCAACCGGGTTGCTCAAGTTCGCCGATTTCCTGGACCGGGTCAATGGCTGGATTGGTCGCGGCATTTCCTGGCTCTCGCTGGCGATGGTGCTGGTGACCTTCGTCGTCGTTGTGTTGCGCTATGCCTTCGACGCCGGCTCCATCGCGCTGCAGGAATCGGTCACCTACCTGCACTCCGTGCTGTTCATGGTCGGCGTTGCCTACACCCTGCACCTCAACGGGCACGTGCGGGTGGATATCTTCTACCAACGCTTCTCACGACGCGGTCGCGCCTGGGTGGACCTTCTGGGAACGCTGGTCCTACTGATCCCGGTCTGTCTATTCATCCTGACCTCTTCGTGGCATTACGTGACCGAGTCCTGGTCCATCCACGAGGCTTCGCGGGAGGCGGGCGGTATTCCGGGGGTCTACCTGCTGAAAACGCTGCTGGTGATCATGCCGGTGCTGCTGATGGCTCAGGGGGTGGTCTGGGTGTTGCGCAACGGGCTGTTCCTGCTCGGCGTGCAGGGGGCGATTCCAACCTCCGCGTCCAGTACCGATGCCGCCACGGAGGGAGCCGGCGCCGATGCTTGAGATCATGCCGCTGCTGCTGTTCGCCGCCGTGGGTGCGATGTTGTTGCTGGGCTATCCGGTGGCCCTGTCGCTAGGCGGCACGGCGCTGGTGTTTGCCTTCGTCGGCGAATGGTTCGGGCTGTTCGATCACGCCTTCATCGACGCGCTGCCGAACCGCATGTACGGCATCATGACCAACGAGACGCTGATCGCGGTACCGTTGTTCGTTTTTATGGGCGTGATGCTGGAGCGCTCGCGGGTGGCGGAGAGCTTGCTCGATACCATGTCGCTGCTGTTCGGCCCCATGCGCGGCGGCTTAGGTATTTCGGTGACGGTGGTGGGCATGCTGTTGGCGGCCAGTACCGGCATCGTCGGCGCCACGGTAGTCACCATGGGGCTGCTGTCGTTGCCGACCATGTTGCGCCGCAATTACGACCCGAGCGTCGCCGCCGGCACCATCTGCGCGTCCGGAACGCTGGGGCAGATCATCCCGCCCTCTATCGTGCTGGTACTGCTCGGCGACGTATTGTCCGCCGCCTATCAGCAGGCGCAGCTGGACATGGGAGTGTTCTCGCCGGAGACCGTCTCGGTTGGCGATCTGTTCGTCGGCGCGCTGATCCCGGGGCTGCTGCTGGTGGCCGCCTATATCGCCTACATGATCGGCCTGGCCGTCTTCCGGCCAGAGGCCGTTCCGGCCATTCCGGCCGACGAGCGTCCGCCGCACGATTGGCGCTTCTGGCTTCGCGTGGTGCAGGTGCTGCTGCCTCCGCTGGGCCTGATTGTGGCGGTATTGGGTTCGATCCTGTACGGCATCGCAACTCCCACCGAGGCCGCCTCGGTGGGCGCCGTCGGTGCGCTGCTGCTGGCCGCCTCGCAACGGCGACTGACCCTGTCGACGCTGCGCGACGTGGTCCGCCAAACCACCATGGTGACCAGCATGGTGTTTTTGATCTTCATTGGTGCCGCCGTCTTTTCGTTGGTGTTCCGCGGCTTCGAAGGTGACGAGATGGTCACCGACTTTCTCACCGGACTACCCGGCGGCACGGTCAGCGCCGTGGCGCTGGTGATGCTAGTGATGTTCCTGCTTGGCTTTATCCTGGACTTTATCGAGATCACCTTCGTGGTCGTACCGATCGTCGGCCCGGTCCTGCTGGCCATGGGGCTCGACCCGGTCTGGCTCGGCGTGATGATCGCCATCAACCTGCAGACCTCGTTCCTGACGCCGCCCTTCGGCTTTTCGCTGTTCTATTTGCGTGGCGTTGCACCACCGGAACTGACGACCGGGCAAATCTACCGCGGCGTGGTGCCCTTCATCCTGCTGCAGCTGCTGATGCTGATTGCGCTGGCGGTGTTTCCGCAGCTCGCGACTTGGTTGCCGAACGCCGTCTATTCCTGAGGCGCCATCAACGCGCCGGCGCCTGGGCTCGGCTGCCGAAGACGCGGCCTTGCCGGCTGTCATTCAGCGATTGAGCATGGAATCGGCGGCACCGTCAGAAATGGCAAGCGGCGGCATCGCCGTACGTCCGAGCGTCAGTTCGCGGAACAACTCAGGCTGGGCTTCGCTGAAAATTATCCCGAGGCCGTTTTCATTGCTGCGCGTCACACTAGCTGGAATGAGCCAGTCGCGTCCCAGGTGGCGAAATTCCAGCTCGACCGACGTGCCCACGGGCAATGTGAGCGCTTGCACTTCCAGAAACATGCCCGCGACAGCGATATTGCGGGCCTGCGCCCCCAGGAAACGGCGCTTCCGGTAACGGATGTAGACGGCACGATCAATTGGCTGCCTGGCGCCTAAGCGTCGTTCTTTGCGCATGCTGTATCCTGGCTCGGTATCTTTTTTGATCTTGGTATCTTAGGTAAGGAGTTTGACAGACCAATTTACCTTTCGTGACGAAATAATTACCATGCCGCGAATTTTCACGCTAGCCCGCCGAGAAACCCCACGGCCGCAGGGCGCATGGGCAAGCAGCAATCAGCCCGATCGAGCGCGCTTACGCACGTCATTGCGGCCCATTCCCGCCTGTCCGATACTGTCATCGTCTTTCCCGTTTGGAGCGCGGCCGCCTTGAAACTCGATGACCTGATCATTCCCACCGCCGTGGCGACACCCGGCATGAAGGTGGAGACATTGTTTCGCGAATGTGCAGCCACGCAGGTGCCGGGCATTCCGTTTCGGGATGCATCAGGGCGCATCACCGGCAAGGCCAGCATCCGTCATGTGTTGAAGATGAGTTGCATACCGGACTACATGGTCAAGCACGCGGCGCTGCTCGGCGACACCCTCTCCAGCCTGAAGATGCCGGCCGAGAAGGCGCGCACCCTGCTGCAGCTGGACGTCGATCCGTTCATCCTGCCGGATGTGGCGTCGGTGGGCCGCGACGCGGCGGTGGCCAAGGTGTTGGCGGTCATGGAGCGCCATGACACGACCTACCTGTTTGTACTCAACGGTGACGACTATCACGGTTGCATTTCGATCATGGGGATCGGCGAGGCCATCATCCGATACGCCGAGACCTGAGTCGTGGAGGTGAACACCCTGGACATGCTGGTCGCGGCGATCATTCTGATCGGCGCCTACGTGCTCATCTTCACCGAGATCCTGCACCGCACGATCGCGGCCCTGGGAGGGGCGGTGGTGATGGTCTTGGTGGGCGAGATGATGGGCTTCTACGACCAGGAAGAAGCGATCGCAGCCGTCGACGGTAACACCATGCTGCTGTTGCTTGGCATGATGTTATTGGTGGCCCTGGTGCGACCGACCGGGGGCTTCGAGTATCTGGCCATTCGCTTGGCCAAGCTATCGGCGGCATCACCGCGGCGGCTGCTGGTTTATCTATCGCTGGCGGTATCGGTGTTGTCGATGTTTCTCGACAACGTGACCACCGTCATCATCTTCGCGCCGCTGACGGTGCTGATCACGCGCATGCTCCAGTTGAACCCGGCGCCATACCTGATGGCCGAGGCGATGCTGTCAAACATCGGCGGCGCCTCGACGCTGGTCGGCGATCCGCCCAACATCATGATCGGCTCGGCCGCCGGGCTCGACTTCAACGCCTTCCTGCTGCATTTGCTGCCGATCATCGTGCCGGTCTGGCTCATCACCGTGGGACTGCTGCTCGTCTTGTTTCGCAAGGAACTTCACTATCCGCCGGGCGCGCAGGCGGAGGCCCTGACGCTGGACCTCGACGAGACCAAGGCCATCACCGAACCTGCCATGCTGCGCCAGGTCATGCTGGCCATGGGCATCGTGATCGGACTATTTTTCGTCCATCACCATCTGCACCTTTACCCGGCATTCGTTGCCTTCATTGGCCTGGTCATCGCGTTGGCGCTGGTGCGGCCCGATCCGGAACACCTGCTGAAGCAGGCGGAGTGGCCGGTGTTGCTGTTCTTCGCGGCACTGTTCGTGCTAGTCGGCGGCGTCGAGGCATCGGGGCTGCTGGATCTGATCGGCGAGGAACTGGCCCACCTGGCAGGTGATCCGTCGCAATTGCTGTTGACGGCGCTGATCCTGATGTGGGTCGCGGCACTGGTCTCGGCGGTCATCGATAATATTCCGTTCACGGTGACCATGATCCCGATCGTCGCCGGCCTGCAGTCGTCCGGCCTACAGGTAGAGCCCCTGTGGTGGGCACTGGCCATCGGTGTCGGACTCGGCGGTAACGGCACGCACATCGGCGCCACTGCCAACATCATCTGCGTGGCCGAGGCCGAGCGTTCCGGTATCGACGGGGCGCACATCTCACCGATGCGCTGGCTGCGGGTGGGGTTGCCGTCGATGCTTCTGAGCCTGCTTGCCGCGAGCATCGTGTACGCGCTGTTGTATGACCTGTTGTTCGCCACCGCATAGCGTAAGCGAGCGCGTTGGGAACGTCTTCGCAACAAGTCGCGCCAATGTGTTTATCTTAGGGGTATCCTGATTGACTGGCCATCCTGGCCAAAAATCAGACGGAACACGAAAACTCGGCTCCCGAATTCCCTCATTTTCAATCGCTTAAGCGATTGAAAATGATGGCATCCTGCCCCGAACGCCGCTCACGCTAGCTTCGCCATCGCTCAGAGAGACCGCATCATGGATCGTCAGCAAGCCGCCAAATTCATGCTCGACTGCCTGCGTACGATGTTGGCGCGCAACGGCTCAGACCTGTTCATCTCGGCGGACTTTCCGCCCGCCTGCAAGATCGACGGCAAGCTGACGCCGTTGACGGAGCAGAGGCTCAAGGCCGAGCAGACCTCGACGCTCGTCCGTTCCATCATGAACGATCACCAGATCAGAGAGTTCGACGCGAGCAAAGAGTGTAACTTCGCAATCAACCCGCCCGGCATCGGACGCTTCCGCGTCAATGTCTTCGTGCAGCAAGGCCGCGTTGGCGCGGTACTGCGCATCATTCCCACCGAGATTCCGAAACTGGAACAACTCGGGCTGCCGCCGGTCCTGAAAGACCTGATCCTGACCAAACGCGGGCTGATCCTGGTGGTGGGTGGTACCGGCTCCGGCAAGTCCACGTCGCTGGCGGCCATGATTGGCCATCGAAACCACAACACCTACGGTCACATCATCACCATCGAAGACCCGGTGGAGTTCGTGCACAAGCACGCCAACTGCCTGATCACGCAGCGCGAGGTCGGTGTCGACACGGAGTCTTGGGGCAACGCCCTGGTCAATACGCTGCGGCAGGCGCCGAACGTGATCCTGATCGGCGAGATCCGCACCCGCGAGACCATGGAACACGCCATCAACTTCTCCGAGACCGGCCACCTCTGCCTGTCGACGCTGCACGCCAACAGCGCCAATCAGGCCCTGGATCGCATCATCAACCTGTTCCCGGAAGAGCGCCGCGCGCAGCTCCTGATGGACCTGTCGTTGAACCTCAAGGCCGTCATTTCGCAACGGTTGCTACCCAAGGTCGGCGGCGGGCGCGTCGCGGCCATCGAGATCTTGATCAATTCGCCGCTGATTCAGGATCTGATCTTCAAGGGTAAGGTGCACGAAATCAAAGAGATTATGCAAAAGTCGAAGGAGGCCGGCATGCAAACCTTCGACATGGCGCTGTTCGATCTGTACGAATCTGGCACCATCACCTATGAGGATGCCATGCGTGCCGCCGACTCGATGAACGAACTGCGTCTACGCATCAAGTTGGAAGGCAAGGATGCCAACGAGCGCGACGCGCTGGGTGAAATGGATGGCCTGTCCATCCTCGCCGACGATGACGACTCCGAAGTGCCCGTCGATTTCGGCGAAGACGGCGCCGGGGATTCGATCTTCGAACTGGATGCGGACGAACTGAGCGCCGACGGATCTCCCGCCCCAGGCCGCCGCTGACCCTGCCCGGGGTCAGCGACCGGTCCTTGATCCAACACAAGCACGCGAGTACCAGGAGCAGCGATGGACTTCACGCCCTATCTCGCTGGAGGAATGCCTCTTGAACGCGGATTCGGCCGCCAACCTGGAGGCGCGGATTAACTTTGGGTGAGGTGTGGCGCCCCATGCCTGAAAGCATACAGAGAGGACTTTACCAATGCTGATCACCTTCAAGACCCCGGTTCACGCAGATATCACGATGTTCGGCGATGTCGCGAAGGCCTTAATCCAGATGATGGGCCACAGCGGCAGTGT
Organism: uncultured Gammaproteobacteria bacterium; assembly: GCA_963698775.1. Lineage (GTDB taxonomy): Bacteria > Pseudomonadota > Gammaproteobacteria > Chromatiales > Chromatiaceae > Thiohalocapsa. The sequence continues at coordinate 18,838 of CAVOSE010000077.1, read as the reverse complement.
GCCGGGCGCCATCCTGGCCGCCGACGTGCCAAAAGCGCTGAAGAAGCTCGAGGCCGCCGTAGAACGCAATCCGGATGCACCGCTGAATCCCGCCGGCGACGATGACAACGATGACCGCCGAAGCCAAGGCGTCAGTCTAGCGCACCGGGCGCTGCCGTTGATTGAGTTGCTGAAGGCTGCCGCGATCGAAGAGAAAAACGTCATGTGGGACACCTGACGTCTTGTGTGGAAGCGGCGTAACCCTCTAGGCCGAGCGCCGGCCCATCACGAGCCCCGCGTAGTCCCTGTTCCCGTGTCTGGCGCCCGCGTTGCTGCCAGGGCAATGGCCTGTTTGACGAAGCCGCTGAACCGTTCCTGGAACTGCTCAACGAATGCATCGAGCGCCTGCTTGTCGCTCGGATCGGGCAGCACTTCGGAAAGCCGGAAGGGTGGAAAGATCACCGCGGCGGTCGTGGTTTGGGTGATCTTCTTGTCGAAGTTGGCCACGGCGATCGGGACGATCAGCGGTTCTGGCCTGACGCTCGCGGCTAGCCGAAAGGCACCGGTGCGAAATGGCCCTGGCGAGTCCTCGGTATAGCTGCACTGGCCCTCAGGGGCGATGACAAGGTTGCGACCTGCCTTCAGATGCGCGGCCGCCCTGTCGATAAACGCCTGAATGCGATCGTCGTGGGAGACGTGCCGGTCTCGGTCCTCCTCATCGACATCGCCGCTGTAGACGTAGATGTAGTCCAGCCGGTCGAAATACTGCTGGAAGCCGTACCAGCCAAGCAATGGTTTCCGGACTACGCGGATGGGGGCCTCGTCGTAGTGGGCGTAAAGAATCATGCTGGAGACGAAGTGGCTGTCCAGCGTGAGCCGGAATTGGTTCGGCAGCAGCGTATTCGGGTGGTTCTCCAAGTGATTCATGATGATGAGGTTCCCTGCGTGATCGGGTAGATTTTCCTCGCCGCGGATTCTGTAGCTCGTTCGACGGAACAGATGCGCGAACACCTCCATCGACCACTTTCGGACGTCCTCGGCAGTCAGGTCCGCGGGTGCGTTGGCAACGGTCTCGTAGACGGCTTGCAGCCCACGATAGAAATCCAGCTCTCGATGGACGCCCGCCAGGATGTCGAGCGACTGGGTGGCGAGATGGCGCTCCAGCGGATCACCATGCGCCTTGGTCAGTTCGAGGACATTGAAGGCGTCCGCCAGCGTGAGCCTGTTCTCCAACAGATACGGAATCTTGTGCAGCGCGGAGCTGACATGAAGTGTCTCCACCGACTGATCGATCAGGGCACGAATGGCCAGGGCCTCTTCCGCATAGTGCCGCGCCACCAGCCCAACCCGCGTCGCGCGCAAGCGTGACCCGATCAACTGGATCACGCGGCGAAACAGGGCGATACCAAACGGGGGCTCATCCTCGCACAGCCGTTCCAGGGGTGGGCTCGGCAGCGCCAGCAACAGGGCGGGTTCAACGACGACGCAGGTCTCACGATAACGGCGCGGATCCACCAGAGCGGACCAACCGAAGGGCTCACCAAGCCCGGCGAGGGTGCGCAACGATCCGGGGCCTCGATTGTCGGCGTGTTCGTCGGTAAAGCCCACTCGACCTGCGACGAGGACGTAGAGGTGACTCGCCACGCGCTCCTGCTTGAACAGGATGTCGCCGGGAGATACCCGCATGACATGCGCCTGATCGGCAAGCCAGGCGAGGAAGCGCGGGTCCATGTCCCCGAAGAACTGGGTGTCCTGAAGCAGCGCGGCGATGCCGCTCGACGTGGTTAGGTCCAAATCCACTGGCTCGGCTTCCCCTCGGTGTCCCGGGGGACCGGCATCGGACACGCTGCCGACTGCCGGCAACTGTCGCTGGTCCTCGCCCTCGGACAGGTGTGCTCGTTCGAGATCAAGCCGTCGCGCCAGGTTCTCGGCAATCCTGCGCATGATCGTCAGTCCGGACTCTGCATCCTGTTCCAGAATTTGGTCGAATGCGTCGTGCGGCACGCGGAGAAAGCGGCAGTGCTGCTCGCAACGCGCGCTGGACGTATGCCGGTATGGAGGGCGAAAGGCCGCCCAGCCGATGATCAGCCCCGGTTCACTTCCAAGCGCAACCAAGAGGTCGTCGTGCCCTTCGACCCGAATCAGAAACTGCACGGTCCCCGAGAGTAGAAAGTAGACCGCAATAGCGCGGTCGTGCTGGGTGGCGACCACGTCGTTGTTGGAGAACTCACGGATCTCGGATTGATCAGCGATGGGCTTCAGCGCCTGGGTGCTTAGCCCCTCGAAGAAGGCGAGCTGTCTGAGCATTTCGGGAGCTATCATTTGCGGAGATACCTGTGATCGATCTGTACGCGAACCTCGGGCTCGCCGTCTCGGGAGAAACATCGGGGCAGTTCGAGGGCCAGGCAAAGCATCGCTGATGACCCCAACTGATTCTCGGGTTACGCTGTGGGTCTAAACCGCCTATTGCAGGGAGCTTAGTCCATGCGCCGAGAGTTCAAACCCTCCCTGCGTCGCCCGGAGGACTTCGATCTATTTTGGAACAGCACGCGCTCGCAGCTGGAGCGGGTCGACCCGGACATGACGCTTTCCCTGCAAGACAGCCCGATATCCTCGCCGATTCAGTACCAACTCGCTGAGTTCACCTCGCTCGGGCGCGCCCGGATCACGGCGCATTTTCTGCAGTGGCAAACCGAGGAACCGCGCCCGCTGCTGATACACAGCCACGGCTACGGCTGCCATTGCGAGCCTCGTTGGGACTGGGCTCAGCGCGGGTTCAACGTCATGGGGGTCGATATCCGCGGCTTTGGGCTCTCCGCCGAGGCGCTGCAGCGGCCCTCCCGATTTGGCTACGTGTTGACCGGTATCGAAGCGCCGGAGACATCGATCCTGCGCCTCGCCGTCTGCGACTATATGCAGGCGGCGCGCATCGGCAGCTTGCTGTGTCGGGGGCGCATCAGCCGCACCGTGCTGCACGGTGTGAGTTTCGCCGGTGGCCTGGCGTTGATGGCAGAGTCCATCCTGCAAATCGCCGACCTCCTCGCCGTCGGCGTACCGACATTTGGTTGGGCGGAGGGCCGCAACTTCTTCGTCAAATCCGGCTCCGGTGCGGAAATCAGTGCCTATCTCGAGAAACGGCCGGAATTCGCAGACGACGTGATGTTGGTGCTCAGCTACTTCGACACTGTGAGCTTTGCCGACCGGGTCACTTGCCCAACCCTCGTTGGCCTCGGTCTGCACGACGAGGTGGTGCCCGCCAAGACCGTCTACGCCATCGCAAATCACCTCGCCGGTCCCCACGAGATCATGGAGTTTCCGATCAGCCACAGCGACCACCCTGACGAACAGCTGTGGTCGCGTTTCGAAGCCGCGTGGGGACAACTCGCGGCGGAAGGCATTCCCGATGACTTCGGCGCGATACGCACCAGGCATCCTTGGGAGGCCTGACCGGCTCCAGCATGCCGTTAGGGCCGACTAGGTCAGTCCAGCCATCGAAGGCCAGGGGCTGGCAAACGGACCCATGGACGCACCGCAAACACGCTCACACGGCGATGCCCAAGTGGTAGGCTTGGTGATTTACCACTGGAGGAATCCCGATGCGCCACAGCTTACCAACACTCGCTATACTGGCTTTTTGCGCCCCCTTGGCATTGGCGGAAACCGCGGCACGCGGCCCCGCACTGCCTGACTACACCGCCGAACAAGTGGCGCCTGACGTCCATGTGATCCACGGTCCAGTAGGCTATCCGAGCCCCGAGAATCAGGGATTCATGAACAATCCGGCCTTCATCGTCACCGCTGATGGCGTGGTGGTGGTCGACCCGGGCGCCAGCGTGCAGTCCGGCGAGATGGTGCTGCGTCAGATCCGCAAGCTCACCGACAAGCCGCTGCTGGCCGTGCTCAACACCCATGTGCACGGCGATCATTGGCTCGGCAATCAGGCGATGCGCGCGGAGCAACCGGAGGTGCCCATCTATGGTCATCCGAAGATGATCGCCGCGGTTGAACAAGGCGCGGGCGCGGAATGGGAAGACAGAATGCTGCGTGCCACCGACAACGCAACGGCCGGCACCAAGGCCATCGGCCCGAACCTTGCGATGGACGATGGCGATGAGCTCACCCTGGGCGGGCTGACCTATCGCTTCCATCACTTCGGTCAACAGCACACCCACACGGACCTGATGATCGAGGTGCCCGAGAAGGCTGTGCTGTTCCTCGGCGACAATGCCAACAACAAGCGGATCGTACGCATGGACGATGCCTCCTTCAGCGGTCTGATCAATGGGCTGCAGCAGATCAAGATCAGGACAAAGGCCAAGGTGTTGATCCCCGGCCACGGCACCACTGGTGGTTGGGAGATCGTGGACGAGAATCTTAACTACCTGGATATCGTGTATGGCAGCGTGCAGGAATTGTTCGACGAGGGCGCCAGCGATTTTGAGATGAAGCCCGTCATCGCGGAGCGCCTAGGCGCCTTCGAGGACTGGGCCGGACTGGATGACGAGCTCGGCAAACACATCTCTATTGCCTACCTGCAAGTGGAAGAAGAGGCGTTCTAGGGTTGGCAACCGCCATGCGCGGATCGAACCAGTCTTCCGCTGGCATAATGCGCCACACCGGACGTAGACAGCGCAATGGGTTGGCGATGGGAGACACACGATGGAGGAGCACGCGCAAGGCGTGAATGATTGGCCGACGGGCTTCATGCTGCTGCAGGGCAACCGATTGGAGACCCTGTGCGGCCTGATGACCACCTGGATGCAGCGTCATCCGCTGCATCCGCTCGAAAACGAAGTGATTCTGGTGCAGAGCAACGGCATCGGCCAGTGGCTGAAGCTGGCCTTGGCGGCCGATCCGCGGAATGCGCTGAGCGGCGGTTGCGGGATTGCCGCGGCGGTCGATGTGACGCTGCCGGCGCGCTTCATTTGGCGGGTGTATCGCAGCGTGCTGGAGGTGCTGCCGGACAGCTCCGCGTTCGACAAGGCGCCGATGACCTGGCGCCTGTATCGCCTGCTGGGCGACCTGGATGCGCTGGGGTGCGGCGAGCAACCGATCGATGCCGACTGCTTCGCCCCGCTGCGGCGATTTCTGGCGACCGATACGGACGCCCGCCGGCGCTACCAATTGGCCGAGCGCCTCGCCGACCTGTATGACCAGTACCAGGTGTATCGGTCCGATTGGCTGGAGGCCTGGCAGGCGGACGACGACCAGCTGATCCGCCCCGACGGCAGCCGAACCCCGGTGCCGGCCGAACAACGCTGGCAGCCGGCGCTGTGGCGCTGCCTGAAACGCGACATCGCGGCGCGCATCGACCGGCAAGCCGCGGAGACGGAGCCGGACCGCTCTGCCGCGGAGGCTAGCCGCGCCGACATCCACCAGCAGTTCCTGCAACGGGCCAAGGCGCTGACGCCGGAGCAGCGTCCGGAGGACTTGCCGCGCCGGGTGGTGGTGTTCGGCATCTCGTCGCTGCCGCGCCAGGCGCTGGAGGTGCTGGACGCCATCGCCCACCTGTCGCAGGTGATGCTGTTCGTGCACAACCCCTGCCAGCACTACTGGGGCGACATCATCGAAGGGCGGGAGCTGTTCCGCCACGGCTACGGCCGCAACCCAGCGCGCAAGGTGCCGGAGGACGTGGACGAGACCGCGCTGCACCTGCACGGCCATCCGCTGCTGGCGGCCTGGGGCAAGCAGGGCCGCGACTACATCCGCCTGCTCGACGAGCACGACCAGCGCGAACGCTACGAGGCCCACTTCCGCGCCCAGGATCTGGGCATCGACCTGTTCGAATCGCCCGGTGGCGAGCGCCTGTTGCAACAGTTGCAGGACGACATCCTGGAGCTGCGCCCGCTGCATGAGCGCCAAGCCCTGGCGGTCGGAGATCGACCCCGCGCACGATCACAGCCTGACGTTCCTGGTCGCCCACGGCCCCCAGCGCGAGGTCGAGATCCTGCACGACCAACTGCTCGATGCCTTCGCGCAGGCGACCACCGACGGCGAGCCGCTGCAACCGCGCGACGTGCTGGTGATGGTGCCGGACATCGATCGCTACGCGCCGCACATCGACGCCGTGTTCGGGCGCCTGCCGCCGAGCGATGCGCGCTACATCCCGTTCCACCTGTCCGATCAGGGCCAGCGGCACCGCAACCCGCTGCTGATCGGGCTGGAGACCCTGCTGCAACTGCCGCAATCGCGGTTCGCGGTCAGCGAACTGCTGGACCTGCTCGATATCGCCGCGCTGCGCCGGCGTTTTGGCCTCGACGAGGCCGATCTGCCCCGATTGCGGCTGTGGATCGGCGGCGCCAACATCCGCTGGGGTCTGGACGCGCACCAACGGGTCGGCCTCGGCCTGCCGGAAGGCCTGGAGCAGAACACCTGGCGGTTCGGTCTGCGGCGCATGCTGCTCGGTTTCGCCGCTGGCGGGGGCGGCCCCTGGCAGGGCGTCGAACCCTTCGACGAGATCGGCGGCCTGGAGGCGGCCTTGATCGGCCCACTGGTGCAGTTGCTGGAGATGCTGGAACGCTATTGGCAGGCGCTGCAGGGCGAGCGCACCGCCGGCGCATGGGCGCAACTGATCGCACGGCTACTCGACGACGCCTTCGCCCCTGCCGGCGACGCCGACGACCTCGCCATCGGCCTGGTCCAAGACGCGCTGGAGGCCTGGGTGCAGGAGTGCCGACGCGGCGGTGCCGAGGACGAGCTACTGCCGCTGGAGGTGGTGCGCGAGCCGCTGTTGGCTGGACTCGACGAGCCGAGCCTGAGCCAGCGCTTTCTCGCCGGTGCGGTGAACTTTGCGACGTTGATGCCGATGCGCGCGGTGCCGTTTCGCCAGATCTGGCTGCTGGGCATGAACGATGGCGACTACCCGCGCAGCCGCCCACCGGCGGACTTCGACCTGATGGCCAACGACTACCGCCCCGGCGACCGCTCGCGTCGCGAGGACGACCGCTATCTGTTCCTGGAGGCCCTGCTGTCGGCGCGCGAGCGGCTGGTGGTCAGCTGGGTCGGGCGCAGCATCCGCGACAACTCGGCGCGTCCGCCGTCGGTGCTGGTGGGGCAGTTGCGCGACCATATCGGCGCCGGCTGGCGCTTGGCCGGTCAGCCGCCCGACGCGGCCGCCACCGCGTCCGGTCGGGCGCTGGTCGACGCGCTCACCACCGAACACCCGTTGCAGCCCTTCAGCCGTCGCTACTTTGCCCCGGATCGCGCGCCGGGCCTGTTCACCTATGCCAGCGAATGGCGCTCGGCGCATCAGGGCGGTGCGGTCGCGACCGGGATCGAACCGGCGCCGCGCTTGGCACCTCGCTTGGAATCGGGCCTGGCAGCACCCGCGCTGGACGGCCCCATCGGTCTGGCGGCGCTGGCCAGTTTTCTGCGCCATCCCGTGCAGCACTTCTATAGCCGGCGTCTGGGGCTGTTGCTGACCGCCGACGAAGATGGCGTCGAGGACGAAGAGGTGTTCCATTTCGACGGGCTCGGCAACTGGGCACTGGAGCATGCCGCGATCAGTGCCGTGCTCGACCAACTGGTGCAGCACGTCGACGCCGATGCCGCGACGGAGTCGGACACCGATACCTATCTGCGCAATGCCGCCGAACAACTCGCGCGCATGGGTCGCCTGCCGCTGCCGCCCTTCCATCGGCGTTGGACCGATGGCCTGGTCGATCGCCTGGGCGCGCCCATCGATCGCTATCGGACCCTGTTGCGGGAGTATCCGCGGGTCTGTCCGGCGCAAGGCATCGCGCTGGAAGAGGGCGGTGTCGCCCTGGCGGATACGCTGGCTCAACTGCGCACCGATGCGCAGGGCAACCGACTCAACCTGGTGTTGCAGGCCAGCAGTCTGAACAGCGGCGACGACCTCAAGTGGTACCACCTGGTCAGGCAGTGGCCGCGCCATCTCGCGGCGCAGCTCGAGCGCCCGACCTCGACCTGCCTGCTCGGTCCGGAGACCGACTTCATGCTGGCGCCGCTCAACGCGGAACGGGCCGAGGCGATCCTGCGCCAGCTCATGACCGGCTATCTGGAAGGCATGACGGACCTGCCGCCGTTGGCCTGCAAGACCGCCTTCGCCCAGCTCTGCGCCGACGACGAGCGTAAGGCCGATCCGCGCCAGACCTACGAGGGCGGCTACCAACGGGATGGCGAATCCGACGAGCACCCGGGCTATAGCCGCTTTTGGCCGAGCTATGCGGCGCTGCGGGGAGACCCGCGTTACACGCGCCTGGTCGATCAACTCTACCGGCCGCTCTACCGGCATTGCCTGCGTTCGGAGACGTTGTGACATGATCCAAGCATTGGACCCACTCCGGTTCCCGCTGCGCGGCAGCCGACTCATCGAGGCCAGCGCAGGCACCGGCAAGACCTTCACGCTGGCGCTACTTTATACGCGCCTGGTCTTGGGGCACGGCAGCGACGAGACGGCCTTCGCGCGCGCCCTGATGCCGCCCGAGATCCTGGTGGTGACCTTCACCGATGCCGCGACCAAGGAGCTGCGCGACCGCATCCGCGCGCGCTTGGTCGAGGCCGCCGCCTGCTTCGAGGCCGACCCCGATGCCTTGTTGGTAGATGGCGCGCAAGCCGCCGCGGACGACGATGCCCCAGCCGACGCCCCAGACGTAGCCGGCTCCGATCCGCTATTGGCCCTGCGCGCAACCTACGCCCCGGAGCAATGGCCGGGCTGCGCGCGGCGCCTGCGACTGGCCGCGGAGTGGATGGACGAGGCGATGATCTCGACGATTCACGGCTGGTGCTATCGCATGCTCAAGGAGCACGCCTTCGACACCCGTGGGCTGTTTCAGCGCGAACTGGTCACGGATCAGGCCGACCTGCTGGCGGAGATCGTGCGCGACTATTGGCGGGTGCATTTCTATCCGCTGCCGCCCGAGCAGGCCGCCTGCGTGCTCGACGTGGTGCAATCGCCCGCCGCGTTGCAGGCAAAGCTCGACGCCTGGCTGCGGCGGCGCGACGCGCCGTTGGCCTACAAGGGCAAGCCCCTGTCCTGCGATGGGCCTAATGATGGGCCGGGCGATGGGCTGGCAAGGGCGTTGGCGGCGCAATGCCAATGGCGGGAGCAAACCAACGAGGTGGAGGCCGAACGGCATCGTCTGGACGCACGGAACCTGGCGCTGGAGGATGCGGCACGGGCGTTGTGGCGGACCCATCAGGCGCAGATCGAAGGGCAGCTGCAGGCGCTGCGCCCCCACCTCAGCGGCACCCAGCACGATAGCGCCAAACCGGAAAAGTTCGACGCACTGCTGGCGGCGATTGCCGCTTGGTCCCAAGGCGAAGATGCACCAAACAAGCTGAAGAACTTCGCCCAAGGGGCCTTCCAGTTCAAGAAGACCGCCAAGTGCCAGACCGAGACCGAGCACGCGGCATTCCAGGCGATCGCCGACTTGGTTGAACGCGCAAGCGGACAAGCCACCGCTGCCGCAGGCGCCGGAACCGGGGCTCGATGCCTACCTGCTCGCCCATGCCGCGCACTGGGTCGGGAGCGAGCTGGAGCGGCGCCTGCTGGCCCGCGCCGAGATGGGGTTCGACGACCTGCTGCGCCAGCTGGATCGGGCGTTGACGCCGGAGCCTAACGCGCGTCAGGGCACGCCCTTGGCGGACACCATCCGGCGCCAGTTCCCGGTGGCCCTGATCGACGAGTTTCAGGATACCGATCCGATCCAGTATCGGATCTTTAAGCGTATCTTTGCTGGCGCTGATGCTGGCGACGTCGGCTGGGGCGGCGCGGCCGATGCCGATGCCGATGTCGATGTCGATGTCCGATTCCGATACCGATACCGATACCGATACCGATATCGATTTCGATGCCGCCGACGAGAGTACCCTGGTGATGATCGGGGACCCCAAGCAGTCGATCTACGGTTTTCGCGGGGCCGACATCTACGCCTACCTCGACGCCCGCCAGGCCACTACGGGTCGGCATTACAGCCTTGGCACCAATTATCGTGCCACCAGCGAGGTCGTCGCCGCTTGCAACCGGCTGTTCTCGCACGCGGAATCGCACCCGCGCGCGGCCTTTCGCTTCCGCATCGGCGACGACAACCCCATTCCGTTTCAGGAGGTCAGGGCCCAGGGTCGCGCCGAACGCCTGATGCTCGACGGCGACGCGGCGCCGGCGATGACCTTCTGGACCCTCGACAGCGGTGCGGAGCCGGTCGGGCCAGACGACTACCGCGATCGGATGGCCGCCGCTGCCGCCACCGCCATCACCGGCTGGCTGCAACAGGCGCAGACGGCAGGTGCCGGCTTTGAGGCCGAGAAGGGCTTTTTCCCGTTGCGACCCCGAGACATCGCCATCCTGGTGCGCAGCGGCACCGAGGCCGCCGTGATGCGGCAGGCACTGGCGGCGCGCGGCATCGCCAGTGTCTACCTGTCGGATCGGGACTCGGTGTTCGACACCCGCGAGGCGAGCGATATGCTGCATTGGTTGCGTGCCTGCGCGGCGCCCACCGACGAGGCCCTGGTGCGCGCGGCCCTCGGCAGCAACACCATGGCCATGCCGCTGGACGAATTGGATCGACTCCGGCACGACGAACTCGGCTGGGAGGCCCAGCTCGAGCGCTTTCGCGACTACCGCCAGGTCTGGCAGCGCCGGGGCGTACTGGCCATGCTGCGCCAACTGCTGCACGACGCCGACCTGCCCGCGCGGCTGCTGGCGCGCACCGATGGCGAGCGCATCCTGACCAATCTGTTGCATCTGGCCGAATGGCTGCAGCAATCGGCCACCGCCATCGACGGCGAGCAGGCCCTGATTCGGCACCTGTCCGAGCATCTGCTGGGGCAGTCGGGTACCTCCGGGGACGAATTCATCGTGCGCCTGGAGAGCGACGCCGAGCTGGTGCAGATCATCACCATCCACAAGTCCAAGGGCCTGGAATATCCGCTGGTGTTGCTGCCCTTCATCTGCAGCTGGCGGGCGGTGGACGGCAAGACCAAGCAACTGCCGTATCGGCACCGGGGGCAACGCCTGATCGAGCTGGCGCCCAAGGACGCCTTCAAGCAGGCCTGGATCGACGCCGACGACGAGCGCCTGAGCGAAGACATGCGCCTGCTCTACGTCGCCGTGACCCGTGCCCGGCACGCCGTCTGGCTCGGCATCGCGGCGTTGAAGAGCGGCAACAGCAAGAAGCCCCAGCTGGAACGGTCCGCCATCGGCTATGTGCTGAGCGGCGGCGCATCGTTCGACGCGCCGGCGCAAGTCTGGGAGGCATTGACGGCGCTGCGCGGCGATTGCGCCGAGATCCGCATCGAGCCGGCGCCGACCGCGACCGACACCACGCTGGCCGCCGCACGCGACGACGCGCTGGAGGACGCCCGTCCCGCACCGCGCAACCACCCGGAACCCTGGTGGATCGCGAGCTACTCGTCGTTGCGACGCACCAGCGTCGAGGTCGAGCCGGCACCCGCCGGCAGCGGGCCGTCGATGGCGGTATCGGCCGAGACCAGCGCCAGTCTAGGGGCGGAGACCGCGGCCCAGGAGACGGCGCTGGAGGAATCCAGACGGGCGACCGACATGGACGCGCACGCCGCCGTCGCGGCGCCACCCGACCTGAACCAAAGCCAGACAAGCACCTGCACGCGCTGCCGCGGGGCAGCAGTCAAGGCACCTTTCTGCACGGCATCCTGGAGTGGGCGGCGGTACAGCAGGCGCAGGCGGACGACGGCAGCCCGCTGCGCGGTTTCGCCGCCGCGGCGGCCTCGCCAGGCCTGCGCCGCGAGATGCTCGGGCGGCGCTGCAACCTGCGCGGCCTCACCAGCTGGATCGAACCCTTGAACGATTGGCTCGGCGACCTGCTGACCCGCCGCTGGTCGCTGCACGGCCTGCCCGATGCCCAAGGCCATACGCCGACCTTGGCGTTGCGCGACCTGCCGCCCCGACAGGTGCAGGTCGAACTGGAGTTCTGGCTCGAAAGCCGCCGCGTCGACACCGCCCGCATCGATCGGTTGGTGCAGGCGCAGGTCCTGCCCGGACAGCCACGCCCCGGTCTGGAGGGCATGCAGCTCAACGGCATGCTCAAGGGCTTCATCGACCTGGTCTTCGAGCACGACGGCCGCTACTACGTCGTGGACTGGAAATCCAACTGGCTGGGCGCGGACGATGCCGCCTATACCGAGCCGGCCATGCGCGAGGCGATCCTGCACGCACGCTACGATCTGCAATACGTGCTGTATCTGCTGGCCCTGCATCGCCAACTCGTGGCGCGCCTGCCGGGCTACGACTACGACCGCCACATCGGCGGCGCCCTGTATGTGTTCCTGCGCGGCGGCTACGGCGCCAGCCAGGGGCTGTACATGGACAAGCCACCGCGGCAGCTGATCGAGACCCTCGACCGGCTGTTCGCCGGCGAGCCAACGCCCGCCGAGCCGATGCCCCCCGAGCAGCGACCGCAGGATCAACCGGACGAGGCACTGGATCAAAGCAACCAGGAGACGGCCTGATGCACAGGGACCCCGATCAGCTCTTGGATCACATGCAGCGCTGGGTCGATGCCGGCGCCCTGCGTCCGCTGGACCTGGCGCTGACCCGCTTTCTGCATCAACAGGCACCGGAGTCCGACGCCGCCGTGCTGCTCGCCGCGGCGCTGACCAGCGAGCGCAACGGCCATGGCCACGTCTGCCTCGACCTCAAGGGCACGCTGGAGCGGCCGGAGGGGCTGCTCAGCCGGTTGCGCGACGATGTCGAGATCGCCGCCGAGGTCCGCGCCGAACTGAGCGACTGTCTCGCCGGCCTGACGCTGGCGCACTGGGTCGAACGCCTGGCCGCCAGCGCGACGGTCTGTGACCGCCTGAGCGGCGCCGACGACGATCGCGCCTCACCACTGGTCCTGCACGGCAGCGCCGAGCGCCCGTTGCTCTATCTGCGTCGCTATTGGGCCTACGAGCAACGCATCCTGACCGGCATCACCGAGCGTCTGGGTCTGACGCTGTCGATCCCGGAGGACCGGCTTCGCGCGCAGTTGCAGGCGCTGTTCCGCGATTCCGCTGCGCATGCCGGGTCGGACGCCGGTTCGGATGACGGCGACTGGCAACAGATCGCCTGCGCCCTCGCCGCCCGCAGCGCCTTTGCCATCATCACCGGCGGCCCCGGCACCGGCAAGACCACCACCGTGGTGCGCCTGCTCGCGCTGCTGCAAGGTCTGGCCCTGGATCAGGACCAGCCCGCACTGCGCATCCACCTGGCCGCACCCACCGGCAAGGCGGCGGCGCGCCTAAACGAATCCATCGCCGACCGGGTGGCGAGCCTGCGGCTCGATCACTTACCGAATGGCGAGGCGGTGCGCGCGGCCATCCCCACCGAGGTCACGACCCTGCACCGGCTGCTCGGCGCGCGGCCCGACAGCCGCCACTTTCGCCATGGGCCCGGCAATCCGCTGCCAGCGGACCTGGTCGTCGTCGACGAGGCGTCGATGGTCGATGTCGAGATGATGGCCTACCTGCTGGCCGCGCTACGCCCCGACGCCCGGCTGATCCTGCTGGGCGACAAGGACCAGCTCGCGTCGGTGGAGGCCGGCGCGGTGCTCGGCGAACTCTGCCAGCGCGCCGCCCGCTCGTTCTACACCCAGGCGACCCGCGACTGGATTCACCGGGTCACCGGGCAAATCCTTGCGCAAGCAGCACCGGACGACGAAGGCACACCGCTGGATCAGGCCATCGCGATGCTGCGCAAGAGCTATCGCTTCCGGGCCGAAGGCGGCATCGGCGCCTTGGCCGCGCTGGTCAATGCGGACCCAGTGGATGCGGACTCGGCGGATGCTGATCTGGCGCGGCAACAACCCCGGAGCGGCCGTTTGGCTGCCGTGCTGGAGCTGTTTGATCGACACCGCAGCGTTGGGGATCAGCCGATGGGCCGCATCCAGGCCATCCGCGTACAGGACGCCGACGACCCCGCGCTGGCGGAGCTGGTCCGCGAGGGCTATCGCGCGTATCTCAGCCGGATACAGACGCAACACCCGGATGACGAGGCCGATCAGGAGGCCCTGGATGCCTGGGGCAGAGAGATCGTGGAGGCGCATGGCCGTTTTCAGCTGCTCACCCCGCTGCGTCAAGGCCCCTGGGGCGTCGACGGACTCAACCGCCGGATCATCGACATCCTGGCCGCGGCTGCCTTGCTGCCGGCCATCGGGGAGTACGGCCAGACCAACTCAGGGCGCCAATGGTTCGCCGGCCGACCGGTGCTGGTCACCCGCAACGACTACCAGCTGAACCTGATGAATGGCGACATCGGCATCACGCTGGCGGTCCCGGTCCGGCAACACGACGGTCATCTGCGCCGGGTCCTGCGGGTCGCCTTCCCAGCCGGCGACGGCAGCGACCGCATCCGCTGGATTCTGCCCAGCCGACTGCAAGCGGTGGAAACCGTCTTCGCGATGACGGTGCACAAGTCCCAGGGCTCGGAATTCACCCACACCGCGCTGATTCTGCCCGACAGACCCAACCCCGTCCTCACTCGAGAGCTCCTCTATACCGGCATCACACGCTCCAAGGATGCCTTCACGCTGGTCTACAGCGACCAGGACGTGCTGGGGCATGCGCTGGAACAACGGGTGCAGCGGGTGAGCGGGATTCGGGTCTCGGGGGCGCTGGATCGTTAGGGGACCTCGACGATCAGCTACGCGCCAAGATAGCTCGGCACGATCGCCTCGATGTCGGTCGGATGGATGCCGAGTTCGAGCAGTCCATTGTGCTCGCCGCAGACGCTGGGGGTCTGCATGGACAGATAGTTGTCCAACGTGAAGGGTTTGCCGGGCAACAGTCCGAATAGCTTCGCCTGAAGCCTGGAAGCGGTGTCGTTCAGCTGAGCCAGCAGCAGACGTTTGCCTATCCGCTGCGCCGTGTATTCCACCAGCTCCGCCAGCGTGAAGATGCGCGGGCCACAGAGGTCGTAGCCTCGCCCGACGGTCTGTTCGTTGCCGATGCTGCGCACCATTGCCTCGGTGACGTCGCCGACCCAGACCGGCGCGAAGCGCGCGTCCGGACAGGCCAATGGCAGTACCCCCGGCGCAAGTTCAAGTAGTTGGGCAAAACGGTTGAAGAAGCTGTCTCCTCGGCCGAAGATCACGGACGGGCGAAAGCTGGTTACCATCAATCCGGTGTTGCCATCGGCAGCCAGTGCGATGTCTTCCCCGGCGCCCTTGGAGCGCAGATAGGCGCTGGTGCCGCGCGCGGCATTGGCGTTCAGTGCGCTCATCTGCAGCAGGCGCGCAACCCCTGCGCGCTCCGCGGCGGCGACGATACGCCGCACCAGGTCGACGTGGACCTGGTCGAAGCTGGTGTGACCTTCCTGGTTGAGGATGCCGACCAGATTCACGGCCAAGTCACAGCCACTTAGGCAGTTCGCCATGGTCTCGGTGCTCAGGTCGTCGATGGCGAGCAGTTCGACGCCAGGGTAGAGCTTGAGGTCACGGTGGCGTTGGGCGCGGCGCGTCGGCAAGACGCAGTGATAACCGGCGTCGCCGAGACGTCGGACCAGGTGCCGTCCGACAAAGCCGGTTCCGCCGAAGATGCAGGCTGTTTGTTGCTTCATTCGCTGATGTCGCCGTTAGGTGATGCTGGGCCAGGGGATTAAACGTCGGTCGTCGACCAAATGGCGCGACGAATGACAGGCATCGATGCCGGTTGTTTCAGCGCAACGCCGATGGAGCCGCGCGCGCGGTATTATGCCTCATCGTCTCGCCGTCGTTGTCGTGCCAGGCGCCGTTTCGGCGCAATCAGCAACGATTCAGGCTTTTCACCGGGGCTTCGACCCCGACACAATGGCGGGCCGAACCCTCTTCTTCCGGTCATCGTCGTTGGAACCACTTTCCCCGACCGTCTTGGTCTTTCTCGCCTTCGGCGCCATCGGCGGCGTTGCCGGGTTGCTCGCCGGCCTGCTTGGCATCGGCGGCGGCGCCGTGATCGTGCCAACCTTGCTGCTGCTGTTCAGCCAGCTTGGCTTCGCCGCGGACTGGATCCCCCATCTTGCGGTTGCCACCTCTCTTACCACAGTGATTGCGAGCGGGGCGGCCTCGGCCTGGAGCCATCACCGCCGCGGCGCGGTGCGCTGGGAACTGTTTGCGCGTTTGGTGCCCTGGTTGCTGATCGGCGGCTGGCTCGGCGCCTTTGTGAGCGGCTGGCTACCGGCGTTGTGGTTGAAGCGCATATTCGCGCTGTTTCTGCTCTACAACGCCGTCCGCCTGCTGTCCGGCAGAGGCGCCGGGTCGGCACGCCCGCTGCCGTCGACGACCGTCTTCAGCGCCATTGGCACCGCTTTTGGGGCACTATCGGCATTGCTCGGCATTGGTGGTGGTATCTTGATCGTGCAGTTTCTGACCCGCTTCGGGGTACCGATGCAGCGCGCGGTGGCCACGTCGAGCGCCTGCGGCGTGCCATTGGCCATCGCCGGCAGTATCGGTTTCGTCGTGACCGGCTGGGGCCGTGACGGGCTGCCGGCGCATAGCCTGGGCTTCGTCTATTGGCCTGCCGCGCTGGCGATCATGGTCGCGAGTATCCCGATGGCAACGCTGGGCGCGCGCCTGGCGCACAGACTGCCGACGCTCCTGTTGAAGCGGATCTTTGGCGTGCTGCTGCTCGTGGTGGGTTCGCGCCTGCTGCTGGCTTAGGCGATTGCCGGAGACCGTCATACCAGATTGCGCCGAATTTTCGTTCGGTTAGCGCGACGTCGGTGCATCCGAATCGACAGTATCTTCGAGCCATAGGCGTCGGTACAGGAAGACCTGACCTTCCGGGTCCCGCAGCACCAAACGTCCCTGATGTTCGGCAAACTCGTAGGGGCGCGCCCTGTCGTGCTCCGGGTCGTAGAGGGCAAGCCGGTCGCCGCGCTGCTGAATCAGTCCGTCGATATAGCCGCCTTGGGACGAATACAGTCGGAAACGATGTGATTGGACGATCAGCAGCGCACCGCCGCGGCCTTCCCAGATGCCGTCGAGCGTTGTGCGCTGCCAGCCGGGCATGCCAGGCACCTGGGGCATGCCCGGCATCTGCTGCATCATCTGGTCCATGCCGAAAGCCTGCGCCGGATTGGTCATGGCAGACGACCACGGCTGTTGCGCAAACGGATTCAGGCCGAATTGATTCATGCCTGGCATCATCCCCGGCATGGCCAAGCTGCCCGGATCCATCGGCATGATGCCGTCGGGTTTATCGTCACCGAGGAAGCCCATGGCCTCCATCATCCGCGCCATGGCCTCGACCATCGTATTGCGCGCGTCACTATCGGCGGGCGACAACGGTGAGCACAGCAGCAACGCGGCGGCAAGCAAGGCACCTACGAACCGGCGCCCAAAACGCCTACTATTGCCAACCAGACCGGGCTGGGGCCAAACTGGCCGAGGCCGCCGGGAGGCTGTCGCCGCCAGTCCAAGTCGGACCGAGGGCATGAAACGGACGGGTTGCATTTGATCTCGCTTGCGGGGGATAGCTGTCGTCTTTCTCAAGCTTCGTGCCCGATCTTCGACGATCCGCGGACGCCTCCCATCGTGTTGGAGACGCTAAACCGTAAGCATAGCATTGGAGAGACGGTGCGCATGTGGCGTCCGGGGCTGTTAGCGTTTCTGGAGGCGATGCAGTCGCCCACTGGCTGGACGTTCGATGCTGGCGGCTTCGACGTGGGTATCGACAACGTCCATGTCGATGTGCACTTGAGTCCGCGCTTTTGCGAATTGTCGGTGCTGATGGTGCGGAACCTGATTGCCGAGGATCTGCTCGCGTCAATGCACCAGGCGCCGGTGCAGTTGGTCAGCGCCGCAGACTTCGAGCGCTTTCGCCGACGTTACATGCGGCTATTCGAATCCGCGCTGGAACGCGACCGCTCGGCCTTTTCCTCCGAACTCTTCGTCCTACTGCAACTGGCGCTGCTGCGCTGGATGCTCGGCCTCGCCGAGCGCGAGAACCGCTCCCTGCAACAGCATTACCAGCGCACGCCACCGGAGTCGCCGCGACACGACGAGGCGCACGCTGATTCGTCGCACGGACCACTCGAGCTGCTCCAGCGTCAGGGACCAGCCATCAACCGCCGCGTGTTGAAACTGTTGTTCCGCCAGGTTCGGCGGCTGGAGTCTGGGCCGCTCAGTAAGCTGCGTGGCTCCGTCAGCACAGATGCGTGGCCGTTTCCGCAGCAAGCTTTTTTCAATCCGGCGCTGCTGGTACCGGCACCCGATGATGCAGGATTGTTGGCCGTCGACTATCCCGTGGTGCGCCTCGGCGAAGATGAGCAAGGGCGGTGGCTTCAACTGGCCAACCAGACCCTGGTGGGGGTCTTCGGCGCGTATTTGCCGGATTTCTGCCGCGGTCCAGCGAGCGGTGAGAAGGCTCCGCGGGACCGTTCGTCAACAGGTCACGGGCAACGCGATCCATGGCTGCTGAGTGGCCTCATTGGCAGCGAACTGCTGCTGAGTCGATTCTTGTCCGACGAGGAATATCGCAGCGGCCAGGTCTCTTGGCTCGACGAACCCGCCAATCTGCGGCGGTTTCTGCATCCACCTCAGACTGAGTCAGAGTCGGCATCCCGGGCCTTCTCAACGCCCGAGCAGGCAAGCGGCGATGCATCCCCGGTGCTATGGCCCACTCGCTGGGCGTCGCCGCACTGGCAGGCATTCCGGCGCGACACGCGGGCACTGCTGCACGCACGTTTGGAACAGGCCGGCGCCGCCGAGCGTATCGTGCTCTGCTACTGGCTGTTGACCCTGCACGCGGAGGTGGGGGCCGCGCTGCCGTTTTCGCTGCTGGTGGACCACTGCGTCAACCGACACCCGCGACAGGCCCTGGCGGCGCGCCTCACCAAGTGCGGTGTCGATCGCGAAACAGGCATGCAAGCACTTGACCAGGCGCGAGACGGCTTGAGGCGTATGCGTAA
>CAVOSE010000076.1:0-168562 GCA_963698775.1 uncultured Gammaproteobacteria bacterium | reverse complement strand
TGTGCTAGGCAGATTCTGCCTATTCCGGATAGGGTAGAATCTGACTAGCATCCGAACTTGGCGCGTCATCGCTGCGCCTCGCTGTGGTTAATCACCCTATCGTCTGTCCGGTAGGTGTACGCTAGCACATGCTTAGGGGCCAGACAATTGTTGCCGACGCTTCCCGCGACCGAGCTGGACCCTGGCCCCGCAAGTTCGTTGAAAGTGCAAGTACAAGCGGTGTCGCGGAGACCACCGGGCGATGGCCTGTGCGGCACGACGACGCCTGTCTGAGGGCGTTTCAAAGCACGCGTGTCGTCCAAGACAAGCACAAGGGCCTGATTGGCTATCTCAAGCGCGCGGACGAGCTAGGCAGAAAGAGGGCCTGGCGTTTTGGACAAGTCGTCGATGCTATGCAGAATTTGTTGGTCGCTTCGCGCGCGCCGATCCCAGTCCCACTTTCCGAGAGTCGCACGCCTGTAGAAATCGACACATGGCCACCGAAGCACCGATCGACGCCCTGTTGCTGGACATGGATGGCGTGCTCTACCACGGCAACGCGCCGCTGCCCGGTGCCGCCGACTTCCTGCGCGGCATCGCGCATATTCCGCACCTCTTCGTCACCAACAACCCGATTCGCACCCCCGAGCAGGTTGCGGAGCGGTTCGAGGCCATCGGCCTGCCCCGACCTGAGCCAGAACAGATCTTGACGTCTGCCGCCGCCACGGCGGCATGGCTCGCCACTGAACGCCCCGGCTTTCGGTTCTTCGCGGTCGGCGCCGACGGCTTGCATCGGGCACTGCGCTCCGCCGGTGGACGCGGGGACCGGCAGCAAGCGGATTTCGTGGTCGTTGGAGAAGGGCCGGGGCTCGACTTCGACAGTCTATGCACCGGCATCGACCTGATCGTGAAACATGGCGCGCGGCTCGTCGTCACCAACCCCGACACCAGCGTCGACGACCATCACGATGGTCGGCACCGTGTGTTGCCCGGCGGCGGCGCCCTGGTCGCCCCGTTCGCGCTGGCCAGCGGAGTCGAGCCCATCGTCATCGGCAAGCCGGAGCCGGCTTTGTTTCGGATGGCCCTGGCCCGACTTGGGCTCCGGTTCGGGCTCCGGCTTGGACTCGGGGCCGAGCGCTGCGTCATGATCGGCGACCGCCCCGACACCGACATTGCCGGTGCCGTCCGCTGCGGCATCCGCGCGGCGCTGGTCCGCACCGGCCGTTTCGCCCCCGGTGAGCCCTGGCCCAACGACCTACCCCGCCCACATTGGGACCGCGACACCCTTGACGCACTTGCCGCCGACCTTCTGCCGCTGCTGCCGAAGCGGCTTCAATCACCTGGCGAGGCTTCGCCTCAGACCGACGAGTCGTGATTGCCGTTTTGGCAAGCTGGGGAGTAATCACCGTTGTCGTTGTCGTTGTCGGATAGTCGATTACGACAACGACAACGACAACGACTAAGGCAAATTTGGGTCATCTGGAGATATTCGGCGCCCTCAAGCAATCTAGTATCCCAACGCGCAGCCGTCCTTGCGCGGATCGGACGCGCCGATCAACACGCCCGCATCGGCGTCGATCCAGATGGCCTGGGAGCCGCCGAGGGGGGACTGGCAGCGCTGCACGCGATGGCCCATCGCGGTGAGCTGGTCAGCCGTCTGCTTTGAATAACCGGCCTCCAGCTCCAGGCCATCGGTCCAGGCGAAGCTGCGCGGTGCGTCGAGGGCGGATTGGAGGTCCATGCCGTAGTCGACCAGATTGGTGAGGATGCGCACATGGCCGGTCGGCTGATAGGGGCCCCCCATGACGCCGAAGGGCATGAGCAGGCGACCGTTGCGTCGGACCATGGCGGGAATGATCGTATGCAGCGGGCGTTTGCCGCCTGCGGCCTCGTTGGGATGGCCCTCAACCAGCGAGAAGCCGGCGCCGCGATTCTGGAAGATCAGCCCGAAACGCTCGGACGCCAGACCGCTGCCAAAGCCGTGGAAGATGGAAAAGATCAGCGATACCGCGCAACGCTCGCGGTCGACGACGGTCAGGTAGACCGTGTCGCGGTGCACCGCTTCGGTCAGCGGGCGCGGGTCTGGCATGGCGCGCTCGGGGTCGATGAGCCCGGCCAGCGCCTCGGCAGTCCGATCGTTCAGCAAACGGGCGAGTACGTCCGCCGGGATAGGTGCGTGCCGAGGGTCGGCGACGAAACGATTGCGCGCGTCGTAGGCCAGCTTGGCGGCCTCGGCCTCGATGTGGGCGCGTTGGGCACCAAGCGGCGCCAGGGCGGCAAGATCGAAGTGGGCGAGAATCTTGGCCATGAGCAGCGCCGTGATCCCCTGCCCGTTCGGCGGCAACTCGACCAATTCCAGGCCACGGTAGTCCGCCGAGATCGGCTGCACCCATTCGGCGCTGACGCCGGCCATATCCGCCAGGACATGGCAGCCGCCGAGGGCCCGCAGCGATTCGATCAGGTCCGCGGCGACCTCGCCCTGGTAGAAGCCGGCCGCACCGTCAGCACTGATCCGGCGGAGCACCTCGGCCTGACCCGGCGCACGAAACAGCTGTCCGGACCGCGGGGCGGCGTCGTCGATCAGGTAGTGACGCCGCGCCGCGCCGCGCAGTTCGGGCGCAAAGGCGGCCCAGTCGAAGGCGACCCGCGGTGCCACCGGCACGCCCGCGTCGGCGTAATGGATGGCCGGTGCAGCCACCTCGGCCCAACCGAGCAGGCCATGGTCCAGCAGCATGCGTTCGAAGGCGGCAACCGCCCCTGGCAGCGTCACCGCGCGGGCATCGTTGGTCGGCACGGTTGCCAGACCATCGGCCCGCATCGCCCCCGCCGATAGGGCCGCCGGCGCCGGCCCCGAGCCGTTGATACCGACGATGCGCTCGTCTCCAGCCGGTTTGATCAGCGCAAAGGCATCGCCGAACAGGCCAGTCGCGCACGGTTCGCACAACGGCAGCATCAGGGCGGCGGCGACCGCCGCATCCACCGCATTCCCGCCCTGCTGCAACATATCCAAAGCGACCTTGGTCGCAAGCGGGTGCGACGTGGCGGCCATGCCGTTTTGGGCATAGACGGCAGAGCGGCCGGGCGTTTGGAAGTCGCGCATTGGGTTTACCTAAACTCGGCAGTTCGCACCGATAGCTTCATTAGACCAAGGGATTGGGCGCCTAGTGTAGGTGCGACTTTAGTCGCATGGAAGCATTGACTGGGCGAATGAATTCGCCCCTACACTCCGCGCAACTGCCGGATTAACATTAAACTCCGCCGATACCCTCAGTGCATAATGAAGACGGGAATCTCGGCGGCATGGAGCAGGTGGGCCGTGACGCCGCCCAGGATCAACTCCCGCAGTCGGCTGCGGCTGTAGCCGCCGACCACGAGCAGATTGATACCCATGTCACCAGACACCTTGAGCAGGGACGCGCCGACGCTCGGCTCACGCCCGATCACCTTCACGTCAGCCGCGACGCCATGCCAGGCGAGATAGTCCACGAGCTCGTCAGGCGGTAGGTCCATGTCGTCCTGGCTTCGGCATGTAAAGATGGTGACGGACTCGGCGGTCGTCAGATAGGCCATGGCAGCGCCAACGGCGCGCGCGGCCTCCGCGCTGCCATTCCAGCCGATGCCGATGTGGCTACCGATCACCGACGCCGGCTTCGGTGGCACGATCATGACCGGCCGACCCGTCGACATGAGCGCGGCCTCGACGAAGGCAGGCGGAGGCGATACCGGGATCGGTCCAGGCAGCCGGGGACGATGGGTTTCGCTTCGCTCTACCCATCCTACGGGTGTGCTTTGCACGGTCTCGGATTCTGGGCGAAAGGACGATTCGAGAACCCGTTCTGGAAATCAGAGTCGCGCGGCCTGCTTCATCCTCCGTAGCATCCGGCGACCCTCCCCCGCTGCTGCACGAGGCTCAGCACCACGTCGAGGGTCGGCGTTGGGACATCGACCAGGCGGCCCATCTCCTGCACCGCGGTCACCAGGGCGTCGATCTCCATGGGCCGTCCAAGCTCGAGGTCCTGCAACATCGACGTGCGATGCGCGCCAACCGCGGCCGCACCATCGATGCGCTTTTCCACGTCGACCTTGAAGCGCACGCCGAGCTTTTCGCCGATGGCCTGGGCCTCCAACATCATGGCACGGGCCACGGCGCGGGTTCCGGGCTCGGTGGCGACCACGTCGAGCGTCGCCTGGGTAAGCGCGCTGATCGGGTTGAAGCACAGGTTCCCCCACAGCTTCACCCAGATCTCGTCGCGGATGTTGCGGACCGGCGCCTTGAATCCCGCCTCGACCATGGCCTTGCTGAGCTGCATGACCCGCTCGGTCTTCTCACCGCTCGGCTCGCCGAGGGTGAAACGATCGCCGCTGATATGCCGAATCACTCCTGGCTCCGCGACATCGCAGGCGGGATAGACGACGCAGCCGATCGCTCGCTCAGGCCCGATGCGGTCCCACTGCGTGCCGCCGGGGTCGACGCTCTCGATACGACGATCCTGCCACGGACCCGCCAGTTGATAAAAGTACCACCAGGGCACGCCATTGACCGCGGACACCACCGCCGTCTCCGGACCGAGCAACGGCTGCATGGCCTCCACCACGCGCGGCACCGAGTGCGCCTTCAGCGTCACGATCACGTAGGCCTGCGGCCCGACCGTCGACGGGTCGTCGGTGCAGCGCGGATGTGCGATACGCTCCTCACCATCGATCAGCAGCTTCAGTCCGTTGGCCTGCATGGCCTCGAGATGCGGTCCGCGGGCGATCAGCGTCACATCCTCCCCCGCAAGCGCGAGTTGGACCCCCAGATAGCCGCCGATGGCGCCGGCGCCGTAAATACAGATACGCATCAGCCTAGCCCCAGCTTCTCGGCCAGACCGATGCGCTGCAGCTTACCGGTTGGGCCCTTTGGAATCTCCTCCAGGAACAGCACCTTGCGTGGCACCTTGAAGTCCGCGAGACGGCCGGCGGCAAAGTCGCGGATATCACGCTCACTGGCTTCCTGACCCTCGCGCAGCACCACGGCGGCCGCGACCTCTTCGCCGAGCTTGGGATGCGGCATGGCGAAGGTCACCACCTGTTGCACGGCGGGATGGTCCATGATCACGTCGTCCACCTCGCGCGGGGAGATCTTTTCGCCGCCGCGATTGATGATCTCCTTCAGTCGGCCGGTGATGCTGAGATAGCCCTCGTCGTCCATCACGCCCTGATCGCCGGTCCGGAACCAGCCATTGGTGAAATTCTCCGCGTTGGCCTTGGGATTGTTCTCGTAGCCCGGCGTCACGTTCTCGCCGCGGATCACGATCTCGCCGACCGACCCGCGCGGCAGCAGTGCGCCGTCGGCATCCATGATACTGACCTCGGGACCGGCCGCGATGCCAACGGTACCGGGCTTGCGCGCGCGCGGCGGCAGCGGGTTCGACGTCATCTGGTGCGCGGCCTCGGTCATGGCGTAGGCCTCGACCACCGGCGCGCCGAAGGTCTCCTCCAGCGCGTGCATCACCTGCGGTGGCAGCGATGACGACGACGAGCGAATAAAGCGGAGCTTGGCCGCGTCGACGATGTCCTTGCTGCGTGCCGCGCGCGGCAGGATGGCCTGATGCATGGTCGGCACCGCCGTGTACCAGGTCGGCTTCGCCTCATCGAGCCAGGCAAAGAACTTCAGCGCATTGAAACCCGGCGTACAGAAGACGCTGGCGCCGACGCGCAGCGACGACATGATCGCCGCCATCAGACCGTGAATGTGGAACAGCGGCATCACGTTCATGCAGCGATCATCGGCGGTCAGCGCCAGCGTGGTGCTGATGTTGCGTGCCGACGCGCACAGGTTGCGCTGGGTCAACGGCACGATCTTGGGCCGCGACGTGGTGCCCGACGTGTGCAGGACCAGCGCGATGTCGTCCGGCTGCGCGAGCCCGCCGTTCGCCGCCGCGTCACCGCTGGGCGGGCCTTCGAAGCGAAAGGTGCCGGCCGCCTCGCCGGCGACGATGCGCAGCACCGGAATGCCGAGCTTGTCCGCGGCGGCGACCGCCGGCGACTCGCTGCCCTGCTCCACGATCAGCGCCTTGGCATTCAGGTCTGACAGATAGAACGCGAACTCGTCCAGCCGGTAGGCCGGGTTCAGCGGCGCCGTGGTCGCTCCGCAGGCGACGCTGACGAAGGCGGTTGCCATCTCGGCACCGTTGGGCAGCACGATGGCGACCCGATCGTTGCGCCCGACACCGCGCTGGTTCAGCGCCGCGACGGTCTGCTGCGCTTGCGTGCGCAAGCCCGCGAAGGTCAGCCTCGAGCGCTCGGGGG
Organism: uncultured Gammaproteobacteria bacterium; assembly: GCA_963698775.1. Classification (GTDB taxonomy): domain Bacteria; phylum Pseudomonadota; class Gammaproteobacteria; order Chromatiales; family Chromatiaceae; genus Thiohalocapsa. Next base: position 162,292 of record CAVOSE010000076.1, on the reverse strand, counting down.
CCAGAATCGCCTCAGCGTCGTCGGCGCCGGCGGAGATGAGTGCAAAGACAGTGCTGGCTTCGGCCATGGCCGTTTACTCCAATGTTGTCGTTCAGTGCGGTACTCGGCCTCGTAGTGGCTGAGTGACAGCGTCAGTGTTTGGGTCGGGTTTTCGAAAGGGGCTGGCGACCCTGCGCACCTGAGGCGATTTCCGGTCATCCATGTACTGCCTCGGCCGACTGCCGGATTTCGGTTTATTCGCCCTTCCGCATTTGCCGCGAATGCCAAGTGCAGCCATTTCCGGAAATCGCCCCGGGATGCCGAACGCTACCATCGGCAGCATCGAACCCGTGCTGGCGGCATTGTTCGCAGACTCCGGCGCGACGACGCCGTCGATAATTTGGCTATTGTCCACTTGCCAACGCAGCGCGTGACGGCGCGCTCCAGCCGGCCCGACACCAGGCACGGCGCCCCGGCAAAAAATCACATCCTATTGTTTTATATATTTATTGCTGCTCTTGCCACGATCAAAACCAACGGTAGGCGGTGCAGTCCCTGACATTAATTTTTTGCATTATGAAATTTATTTTCTCTCACAAAAACGCCCCAGCCAGAATCGGCTCCTCCGGGCCAATGATGCTCTGGATGCTGATCATACAAGGCAGACTTCGATTGACAATCGGGCAAATGATTCCAACTAACGAAAACCTTGCGTTAAACGTTTCATATGGCAGAAAGAGTCGAGATCCTCCATGGCGACATCTTCCCCCGACACCCCGAAGATTCAGGTTATCGACCGTGCCGCCGCCCTGCTCGACGCCATCGCCCGCTATCCGGAGCCAGTTAGTCTCAAGGTCTTGGGCGCCGAAACCGGGTTACACCCTTCCACCGCGCACCGCATCCTTGCGGCACTGATTCAGAACCGGTTCGTCGAGCGGGATGCTGTAGGGCATTACCGTCTGGGGCTGCGACTCCTGCAGCTTGGCGTGCGCCTGCATGGCAACGTAGACATGCGTGCCATCGCCCGGCCTGTGATGGAGCAGCTCCGGGACAAGCTCGAGGAGTCCGTGAATCTGACGATTCGCGAGGGCGACGAGGTGGTCTACATCGACAAGTGCACACCCAACCGCATGATCCACGTGCAGCAATTGATCGGCTCCCGCGCACCGCTGCACGTCACCGCGGTGGGCAAGCTGATGCTCGGTGCCGCCGGTGAAGACGGCATGCGCGGCTACGCCCAGCGCACCAACCTGCCCGCCTACACCCGCAACACCATCACCGCACTGCCGCGTCTAATCGACGAATGCACGAAGTCGCTGCAAAGGGGGTATGGGCTTGACGATCAGGAGGCGGAACTCGACGTTGGTTGCATCGGGGTCTTGCTGTTCGACGCGACCGGCCGCGTGTCCGCTGGTCTCTCCGTCTCCGCTCCAATAGAGCGTCGCCGGTTGGCGTGGATAGACGACGTCATCGCGGCTGGCAAGATCATTTCCGAGCAACTCGGCTGGCGCGAAGGCGGGCCGACCCGGTCCTGATGTCGTTTACCCTGGATCTGGCAGTGCGCATCGATCGCTTGAGCAGATCAATGGAATGCGCCCCCAGGGTGGGTGCGACTTCAGTCGCACGGAAGGATATGACTGGGCGAATAAATTCGCCCCCACAGCGGAAGCAACTGGCTCAGCTGACAAGGCGCGATCGCGGCCGCGTTGTTCGCGGAGCCGTGCTTTGGCTGCTGCTTGGCGCAACTGCCGCCGAGGGGCTGGAGGGCGGACAGACCGACACGGAAGCGCGGTTTGCCGCCGTGGTTGTGCTGGTCGGCGGCCCCGTTGATCAATGCTCGGCGACCAAGATCGCCGCACGGCAATTCCTGACCGCTGGCCACTGCGTCGTCGACACCTCGAGCGGCGAGCTGCGGCCCGCTTTTCGTGCCAATGGAACCATCAAGATCAGCGGTTCGGTAGCGCCCGAGACCGAAGCGGACTTCAGCAAGGCGACAGTGACGAATACGCTGCTCGCGCCGGCGTTCAAAGACGGCCTGGAACGCTTCATCAGCTTCAAACGCAAGCGCATCGCCGCTTTCACCGAACAGTTCGCGGGCACCGAACTGCTACGACGCATTACGGAAATGGAAGCGAAACATCATTTCACGCTGAGATTCCCGGATGCCGCCGTGGTCGAGATCGATCGCGACACCGCAGGGATACCGGTAGCGACGATAGACGCCGCATCCCTACAAGCAGGCGATGCGGTGACGCTGGTCGGTTACGGTTGCGCCCAATTGGCACATCGGCGCGAAGAGCACCGCAGCTTGCCCTTCGGCCGCCGGCGCTGGGGACACAGCCAGGTGATTCGCGTCGATGCGGTCAACTTCTACAGCTATGCAGCTCAGTTGCGTACGGGTACGCCCTCACTCTGCCCTGGCGACTCCGGCGGACCGGTGTTCCACGACGGCAAGGTCGCTGGCGTGCATAGCACCGTCTTCGGCATTTCCACGGCTGGAGGTGCGCACTCCAACATGTCCGTGAATCTGTATTCCCTGCGCGACTGGGAGGCGTTGCAAGCGCGGTAAGATCCGTCTAAACCAAAACCCGCAGCTCAATCAGTTCTTGGCCTTGTCCACCAGCTTCTTTTCGCGAATCCAGGGCATCATCTCACGCAGGCGCTCACCGACGTGCTCGATGGGGTGCTCTTCGCCAAGGCGGCGCATGGCCTTCATGCGCGGCGCGCCGGCCTCGTTCTCGAGGATGAACTCGCGGGCGAAGGAGCCGTTCTGGATCTCGCCAAGAATGCGCTGCATCTCGACGCGGGTATTCTCGTTGATGATGCGCGGGCCGCGGGTGAGGTCACCGTACTCCGCGGTGTTGCTGATCGAGTAGCGCATATTGGCGATGCCGCCCTCGTAGATCAGATCGACGATCAGCTTGACCTCGTGCAGGCACTCGAAGTAGGCCATTTCGGGCTCGTAGCCGGCCTCGACCAGGGTCTCGAAGCCCATCTGGATCAACGACGTCAGGCCGCCGCACAGCACAACCTGTTCACCGAACAGATCGGTCTCACACTCCTCGCGGAAGCTGGTCTCGATGATGCCGGCACGGCCACCGCCGTTGGCGGAGGCGTAGGCCATCGCGATGTCGCGGGCGCTACCGCTGGCATCCTGGTAGACGGCGATCAGGCTCGGCACGCCGCCGCCCTGGGTGTAGGTGGAGCGCACCAGATGCCCTGGGCCCTTGGGCGCGATCATGATCACGTCCAGGTCTTCGCGCGGCTCGATCTGGCCATAGTGGATGTTGAAGCCGTGGGCGAATGCAAGCGCAGCGCCTTGCTTGATGTTCGGCTCGATCTGATCGCGATACAACCGCGCCTGGTGCTCGTCCGGGGCCAGAATCATCACCACGTCGGCACCGGCGACCGCTTCGGGGATGTCCTGCACCTCGAGCCCGGCGTTGGCCGCCTTGGCGGCGGACGCGGAGCCCGGACGCAGGCCGACGACGACGGAGACGCCGGAGTCTTTCAGGTTGTTGGCGTGCGCATGGCCCTGGGAACCGTAGCCGATGATGGCGACCTTCTTGCCCTGAATGAGGGAGAGGTCTGCGTCTTTGTCGTAATAAACGTTAATAGCCATAGGGGATTCCTAAGTGAGAATCTGTTTTTGTTGAATGGTATGAGGAAGGCAACGGGTCTTGTCGCCTAATTGACTGTAACGAGTGGCTAGAACCTAACCCGGCGGAATCGGAACCGATAAACAGGGTCGAAAACCGCGCTCGTTGTCGTGCTCGTAATCGTACTCGTACGTCGTCACGGTATTCGATTACGACAACGACAACGACAACGAAATTTTCGCGGCGCCTTGTTCAAGATGTTCGGGATAAAGCACAAGCAGTTCGTCTTTCGTTCCTCAGAGCGTCAGGCCCTTTTCGCCACGGGCGATACCGGTAGGGCCGGATCGGACCACCTCGGTGATCAGCCCCTCGGGCACCGCCTGAATAAAGGCGTCGAGTTTTTTTGAGGCGCCGGTGAGTTCGACCACGTAACTGAGGTCGGTCACGTCGATGACCTTGGCGCGGAAGATATCCGCCAGGCGCTTGAGTTCTTCGCGGTGCGAACCGGCGGCCTTGAGCTTGATCAGCATCATCTCGCGCTCGATGTGCTCGCCTTCGGCGAGGTCTTGGAGCTTGACCACGTCGATGAGCTTGTTGAGCTGCTTCTTGATCTGCTCGACGATGTCCTCGTTGCCGCTGGTGACCAGCGTCATGCGCGACAGCGAAGGCTCATCGGTGGGTGCGACGGTCAGCGACTCGATGTTGTAGCCGCGCGCCGAGAACAGCCCGGCGATGCGCGACAGCGCACCGGATTCGTTCTCGACCAACATGGAAATAATATGGCGCATGGGTCTTTGCTCGGCCTTAGGCCAACTCCCTCTCGGACATGGTCGGCGGCAGGTGCATCTCGTGCTGCCCCTTACCGGCGGCGATCATCGGGTAGACGTTCTCGGTGGGGTCGACGATCACATCGAGAAACACGAAACGATCCTTCAATGCGAAGGCATCCTGCATTGCCGCTTCGAGTTCGTGCGGCTTGTCGACGCGCATGCCGACGTGCCCGAAACTCTCCGCCAGCTTGACGAAATCCGGCAATGCGTCGACGTAGGAGTGGGCATAGCGGCTTTCGTAGAAGAACTCCTGCCACTGCCGCACCATACCCATGTAGCCGTTGTTGAGCAGGATCACCTTGACCGGAAGATCGTACTGCTTACAGGTGGCCATCTCCTGGATGCACATCAGGATGCTCGCCTCGCCGGAGATGCAGGCGACCTGCGCATCCGGAAACGCCAGTTGCACGCCCATCGCCGCCGGCAGGCCGAAGCCCATGGTGCCGAGGCCTCCGGAGTTGATCCAGCGCCGGGGCTTGTCGAACGGGTAGAATTGCGCCGCGAACATCTGATGCTGACCGACGTCGGAGGTCAGGTACAGATCACCGCCGGTGACTTTGTACAGCGTCTCCACCGCAAACTGCGGCTTGATCACAGGGCTGCCGCGGTCGTAACGCATACAGTCGATGCCGCGCCAATCGTCGATTTGCTTCCACCAGGCGGCCAATGCATCGGCGTCGGGGCTGGCGCTGCTATCGCGCAGGCAGGCCAGCATGTCGGCAACAACGCTCCCCACTGGACCGACGATGGGCACATCGACCCGGACCGTCTTAGAAATCGAGGCCGGATCGACGTCGACATGAATGATCTCGGCATGCGGACAGAAGTGCTCGATCTTGCCGGTAACGCGATCGTCGAAACGGGCGCCGATGGCGATCAGGCAGTCGGTCTCGTGCATGGCCATGTTGGCCTCGTACGTCCCGTGCATGCCGAGCATGCCGAGAAACTGCTTGTCGGTCATCGGGTAGGCGCCGAGCCCCATCAAGGTGCTGGTGATCGGATAGCCCAGCTTGCGCACCAGCTCGGTCAGCGCCTCCGAGGCCTCGCCGAGTACCACGCCGCCGCCGGTGTAGATCACCGGGCGCTTGGCCCTGAGGATGCTGTCCACGGCCTTGCGAATCTGCCCCTGGTGTCCGCGCTGGGCCGGGCTATACGAGCGCATGCTGATCTGGCTCGGATAATCGTAGGGGATCTTGATGCCCGGATCGGTGACGTCTTTGGGGATGTCGACCACTACCGGGCCGGGTCGGCCGGAGCTGGCGATGTAGAACGCCTTCTTGATGGTCGTTGCAAGATCGCGCACGTCCTTGACCAGGAAGTTGTGCTTCACGCAGGGGCGCGTGATGCCGACCGTGTCGACCTCCTGGAAGGCATCGCTGCCGATCACCGGCGTCGGCACCTGACCGGTAAGAACCACCATCGGAATGGAGTCCAGGTGCGCGGTGGCGATACCGGTGACGGCATTAGTCGCGCCGGGCCCGGACGTCACCAGGCAGACACCGACCTTGCCAGTGGCGCGCGCATAGCCGTCGGCAGCATGGGTCGCCCCCTGCTCGTGCCGGACCAGGATGTGCTTGATTTGGTCTTCGCGCTTGAACAGGGCGTCGTAGATATGGAGTACGGCGCCGCCCGGATAACCGAACACGTACTCCACACCCTCGTCGATCAACGCCTGTATGGTGATCTCGGCACCGCTGAGCTCCAAGGTTGGCCTCCTATGTTCAGACAGCGCTGTGCGCTGGGGTTGGTTGCGAGCTTCGGGTCGGCACGCGGCACGGAGGCCGCTCGCAGCCCGCACGATCGCTGACGCCGTCGTGTTGGATTCATCGCGCCCGATCGGGGCAACATCCGCCGTTGCGCCCCTCGGGTCGGCACCACCTTGCCACGAACACCAATCAAATCAACCGCGGGCGGAACCCGGAGATGGTCAGCCCGAGATTTCCTCGGCATGGCGACGATTGACCATAAAGGTCAAGACCCAAGGCGAAACGCTGGTTGAGGCAACGGAACAGGCGAAAATACCGGAAGGGAAGCCTATTGGTCAAGTCGACGAATCTCGCGATCTCGCGTTGCCGACTGCGACCACAACCGATGCACTCTCCCAAGACGCCAAATGTCGTGCTTGGCATCGCCCCGCCGATGGTTAGCCTAAGACCGCTTGCACCGGACAAGGCCCTTGCTCTCTTTCAGCGCGATTGTCCTCTGACGTGTGCTTGGCGGCTCACGGCTGAACGTTGCCCGGGCGGATTCCTGCCAAGATAAGACCGCTGCCGCCACCAAGCAACGTCGGGATTTTTCCGCTTCCTTGACAGTTGGCACCCAATAATGCGTGGTCCTCGCAAGATTCCAGCGCTACGTCCTGGCGTCAGAGTGGTGTTGCAGTGTTTGGTCGTGGAGACCGGTCAGCCGCTCAGGCTACTTGTGCCGCCTGGCTCTCCAGGTGCGCGACGAGATCCGGCGGAAGGGCAAGGCGGCTGGCAAGTGCGTCAAGGTATGCCAGCTCGGCCGGGTGGTCGGGATCGATTGCGAGCCGAGAGGCGAGATAGACCTCGGCTGCCTGCTCCGGGCCGCTGGCTAGACTGGCGATGTCCTGCAGACTAGGGGGACTGCCGAGGGTATCGAAGACGAAGGCTTTGTCTTCGGCATCGAGCGATAGCAGGCTGACTTGATCGAAGATCGTGCGATGTTCTTCAGGTCCGATGTGCCCGTCGGCGTTGGCGGCAGCAATCATCGCCATGATCAGCGTCAGTTCGAATGGCCTTCCATCGGCTGCTGGAGCCGTTTCTGGGAGGAAGCGCGAACCCTGGGGCGGGGCTGGCAGAGGAGCGGAAACCGACGGATCTTCTATCGTCCCGGCCTGCTTGCCTGCCTGCCAGTTTTGGTAGGCGCGATAGCCTAGCGCGCCAAGCGCGGCAGCGCCGCCGTAACCGACGGCACCGCCAGCGAGTTTGCCCATCTTTTTGCGCGCTTTCTTGTTGCCGATCAGCATGCCAAGCAGACCGCCGGCTGCCAAACCGCCGGCGACTCCACCTAGACCGCTGGCCCCGCGAACGCCTTGGCTAGCCTGCGCGGCCGGCGCAGTTGGGTCGCCGGCACCGAGGTCCATGAACTGTTCCAAAAGTCGCTGTGCGTTCATTGATTGCTTCGTGTTTCTTCGAGAATGTTGTCGATTTAGGGGCACCATCGAACGGTAACAACGGAGGGCGGCGCAAAGGTCGGGGCAGTCCGATCAAGCCCTTGACGAAGTTGACCCTGGCGCCAATGCAACGCTGGTAAGTTAAGCCGTGGGAGCGGCTTGCAGCCGCGACTGTCGTCGCGCGAGCCGAGTCGCGGCTGGAAGCTCCCACAAAGCGTGCTCATCGCTCGTTAACTTAATGGCACTGGGGTGGGATCACGGACGACACAATAGGCGCGGAACATGAGCTAATGTGCTCTCGTGCCGCCTAGCGTCGCGATCGCGCCGCGCTGTCAGAGCGATTTGAGCGGGCCCCCGATTTACGGCGATTTCAGTCAAATCTCATACCAGCTGACTTGTCTTGACGCCCGCCTTCGGTGTCGCATCGGCAGTCACATAGCCCGGCTATGCTCCTGCCGGTGCTCCTTGAAGGCGAACCTCAATCCGGCGTGATCTGGCATAAGATTTTCCGGCAATCGCCTAAATCAGGATTTCTCTTGCTTTCCTATCATTTTTGCGAAGCCATCGCCTCTGGTCTATGAGTTTCGCTTCAAAGTTCGATTCGTAGTCGCGGCGAAGCGCCCATAGCTTTGGCGTCCAGGCCGGGTAAGGTCTGTCTCAAGTCGCCCGAATGCAGCTCGGGCGGTCATGAACGGCGGTCGGTACAGCACTTGAAGCGCATTGCCGAACGATCTCCTCGCATGCCCTTGCAATCGAGCCTCTTCACCGGTTGGCGGTGAGGCCTGTCGCGTCGAGGGGCCACCGTCAGCCGCTCTATGCAACCGCTGGGAAAACGCGACAGGCGGGCCAAAAGACAAGCAAAGTGGCATGACAACGGACAGAAATCGCTTAACGACGCAGCAGACGCGCCGTCGCTACGACGACGCCATGCTGCGAATACTGCAATCAAATCGGAGTAAAGAACGTGGAAGTATTGATCGACTTCGGCGCTCGGTTCTTGCAACAGCTACAATCGCCAACACTGGCGTTTCTGTTGGGCGGCATCCTGATCGCCGCGCTCGGTTCCCGGCTAACGATCCCCGATGCCATCTACAAATTCATCGTCTTCATGCTGCTTTTGAAGGTTGGTCTGAAGGGCGGTATGGCGATCGGCGAGGCAGACCTCACGGCGATGCTACTCCCTGCGCTAATCGCGGTCTTTGTGGGCTGCGCGATCGTCGTTATCGGCCGCTACACGCTGGCCATGCTGCCTGGTATTAGCAAGGAGGATGGAATCGCGACCGCCGGCCTGTTCGGGGCCGTCAGCGGGTCGACGCTCGCAGCGGGGACGGTCGTATTGGAGTCCGACGGTATCACCTACGAACCCTGGGCCGTAGCGCTATACCCCTTCATGGACATCCCGGCGCTGGTTCTCGCCATCGTGCTCGCGAGTGTCTATCTGAAGAAGAAGAGTGGTTCTGGCGAAAAGGTAGAGATCTGGCCAATCGTCAAGGAAAGCCTGCAGGGGCCAGCTCTTTCTGCGTTATTGCTGGGGATCGCCCTCGGACTGTTCACAAATCCTGAGCGAGTTTTCGACACCTTCTACGAGCCGCTGTTCCGTGGTCTGCTATCGGTCTTGATGCTGATCATGGGCATCGAAGCGTACGCCCGATTGAACGAGCTACGACGCGTGGCTCATTGGTTCGCCGTCTACGCCGCTGTCATGCCGATCGTACACGGCCTGATCGCTTTCGGGCTTGGATACATCGCCCATGTACTGACCGGCTTCAGCCCCGGAGGTGTGGTGCTGCTAGCGATCATCGCGGGCTCGAGCTCCGACATCTCCGGGCCGCCGACACTGCGTGCCGGCATACCGACGGCCAACCCGTCGTCCTACATTGGATCATCGACGAGTATCGGCACCCCGGTCGCCATCGCTATCGGCATTCCGCTCTATATCGGTCTGGCACAGGTGGTCTTCGGAGCCTGACGCGGCGTCCGCCAGGAGCCAAAAGCCTGCTGAGCTTGCTGTGAGCGTAGCGGCGTCGTTTTCAGAGCCGTCGACGGCAGGGACGCCTTGCTCAGGCCCCTGGAGAGACAGGTCAAGGCGACAATTGGAACAACGCCCCGACTGTCTCAGGGACTGGTCAGTCAGCTTCGAACACCGGGAAGAATCGGGACATGCGTGTCGCGTGGAAGGACGCACCCGGCCCCGTCGATCTGCACAAAGAGGTATCACGTCATGACACAAAGAGCCACGAAACTCGTCATCATCACCGAGAAGGTGCTGCTGAGTAAGGTCACCAAGATCATCCAAACGGCCGGAGCGACGGGCTACACCGTGATGGCCGCCGGTGGCGTCGGTAGCCGAAATACGCGCTCATCCGGTCAACCCGCCGTCTCGGACACCTTCTCAAACATCAAGATCGACGTCATCACCGCGAACGATGACGTCGCCCGGGCGATCGCGAAACAGGTCGCAGAGAAATATTTTGACAACTTCTCAGGCATCATCTACCTCGACGATATCGAGGTGTTGTTCGCACATAGCCTTTGAGTTTGCCCTGAGCCGTCACCGGCGACATTGGTGAGGTTGATCGAGGCGCTTCCAATGCGGCCTCGGCTCTGGAGCGTCTCCTTGGGCAGACGCATCTCCGCGGAGATGGTCCTACCCCGTGATCGCGAGCAGCAGACGCCGCGCGGCAAGGGTACCAGACCCCGTAACGCTGGTTGACAAGATGAAGTGGTAAGCCGAAATGAGATGCGACCAACAGGGCCGTTGGAAATCAGTGCCCGGCTCACAGCCGCCGACGATTTAACCAGCCTCTGACGGCGGCCGTTCATGCGGCGGCCCGTTGTTGGGTTGGTCGGACGCGCGCCACGTCGTATCCCTGCGCCTTGGCGATTGCCATGGCGTGATCGTAATCGTCAGGATCGATGCTCGGGGCGCGGGCGATGAGCCAAAGTCGCCTCCGGCTTGGCGTCCCCGTCAGGGCCCATCGATATTCGGGGTCTAAGCCAACCACCCATAGGTTGCCACGAATCAGCTTGAAAAACTTCAGGATTAACTTCGCGCCGCTCGCGTCGGCGGGATGGACCATGCCGGTCACCTCAGTCCGCCGCATCCCCGCTTTTGCATTGTGGCCCACGGTTGTCACAGTGATGCGGCCGTCGGGGCGCCTCTCATAGGTCGCGGTGACGTCCACGCTGCACTGCCCAGGGCCGTCCGCCTCGAGGTTGGGCAGCCTTGCTACCTCGAACCACGTCCCTAGGAGACGGTCGAGGTCGACCCGCGCCACGGTCGCGGGCGGGTTGCGGAATTTTCCGAGACGAGCCGGTAGCAGACTGCGTAAAGCTGACAGAGCGTTTCTTTTCATAGCGTTGAACGTGGGCGTACGTCGCGTGGAAGACTTAGTCCTGCTCCGGTTAGTTCAACTAAGCCCCAGCGACGCCCTGGGTCTGGCCAACGCGATGCGTCGGTTGCACATAGCGCCATAGAGGTGGCGTAGCACGCACATCGTATCGTGCTGGGACAGGCCTCATGCTGGCGGGGTGACAACGCCGATCAGACCCTGCAGGCGCAAACGTCAACGAGCCACCGACCTCAGACCGCTTAGTCCACGCGGTGCCGCCATGGCGCGCCGTAACGAGCAGTTGCGCTTGATGCACCAGTGCACGTAGAGCATCAGACCGGTGGCGCTAATGAAAAAGACCAGTGCCGTCCCAGCGACCCGAGAAGCAGGCTCGAGCGCCATGAGATCGAAGGTTGCCCAGGCTGGAAAGGACACAATCGCGGCTAGCGCAATCGCGAAGGCGAAGGGCCAAGCCGCGCGGCATGCTTTGCAGGTTCTCAACGTTCTTTCCTCCAGCATCTGTTCGTTGTATGTTTTCTAGGTTGGAAAGTAGCATCACCGTTAGACAAAATCTAGTCATCCAGGAAGAAAGTGGAAATCCCCTAAGACCAAAGGTTCATTCCCATCGGTCGGCACAACGGGGCGCCACTCCCGATTTCGTCCAAGCTGCAGCGCACGTCAACCAGAGTGACGGCGCCGGGCGTCTGCACCGAGTTGAACGCATCTTGTACCCCGGGACCGTTGACTCAGGCGATTTCTGTCAAATCTCATGCCAGCTGAGCTGACTTGTCTTGACGCCCGCCTTCTGTGTCGCACCGGCAGTCACAGGGAGCAGCGTCAGGCTCGGTCAGTGCATGTCCACGGCCGCACGTCGCGACTTGAGGCCCCATACCCCGCTGTCAGCATCGCCGAGTCCCCCTCCTCACCAGGCTTCAAGATCACTCCGCTTGCGTCCTGCCGGCAACTCGTAGCGCACCAGCCGCGATATCAGCTGGATCTCGGCGGCACGGCCCATCGGCGTACTGCGAATGGTCGGCCAGACACTCACGCCATGGCTGAGAGTTACCATAATCGTCAAATCGTTTCACAATGCGAAAATAGCGCTAGCACTCCAAACGCGTCGGAGTTCGATCATCCGCACCATTGCTAGGCTCGAACGAGATGCGATCCCAACCCATAGATAAAGCCCGATGCGAAAGATCGGAAAGTTAGATTTTTCCGAAGTGACGGTGAGGACTATGTTCCATCCCGTGCCCTGGCTTTAGGGGATCAACTGAGGAAGAAGCCCATGTCCGTTACCGCCTTGACCGCAGCCACCGCGTCCGCTTTGGCGGCGCCCGTGATCCTCTGGATCGCCGGGGCCGTGCCGCGTCAGAACGCCGACCGCTATGCCTCCGGCATGGCAAGACTCGCCACCGGAGTGACCTGGAGCGCCTTCGCACTGGCCCTGGTTGCCTTTGCAAGCTACGCGTTCGGGTCCGGCTTCGGCTCCAGCCAGACAGTCAACCTGTTTGCGATCCCGATGCCATTTGGCATCGGCGACTTCGCCATCGGCGTCTACGTCAATGCCGTGACCGTCATCATGCTCGCGCTGGTGTCGCTGGTGGGTGCCATCGTCACCACCTATGCACGCACCTACATGGCCGGCGACGGCGGTGAAGGTCACTTCCACAAATGGCTGCTGCTCACGCTAGCGGCGATCCTGACCCTGATCGTTTCCAGCAATCTGCTGATGTTCGCGCTGGCCTGGATGGCCACCAGTCTGAACCTGCATCGGCTGCTGCTGTTCTATCCGGATCGCCGGGCGGCGCAGATGGCGGCGCACAAGAAGTTCGTGTTCAGCCGTATCGGCGATGCGAGCCTGTTCACCGCCGTGTTGCTGATCGGGGCCTCGGTGCACACGCTGGACTTCGAGACCCTGTTCGCGGCAATGGCGACAATGGACGGGCCACTGCCGGCCGCGCTGCAGACCGCCGCCTGGCTGATCGCGCTTGCCGCCGTGCTGAAATGTGCGCAGTTCCCGTTCCACGGCTGGCTGATCCAGGTGATGGAAGCCCCGACACCCGTGTCCGCGCTGTTGCATGCGGGCATCGTCAACGCCGGTGCCTTCCTGATCATCCGTATGAGCCCGGTGATGTCCGCGTCCGGTGCGGCCCTCGACGCGCTCGCCGTGGTGGGTCTGGTCACCCTGGCGGTGGCCTCGTTGGTCATGCTGACGCAGACCAGTATCAAAGTCTCTCTGGCCTGGTCCACATCGGCGCAGATGGGCTTCATGCTGCTCGAGGCTGGCCTGGGGCTCTACAGCCTAGCCTTGCTGCACCTGGTCGCACACTCGCTCTATAAGGCGCATGCCTTCCTCGCCTCCGGCAGCAGTGTGGACGGGTTCCGCGCCCCGGCGCTTCAATTCAAAGGTGGAGCACCTGAGGCTTGGCATTGGTTGGTCGCCTTCCAGGGCGCGATTCTGATGGCCTTGTTGGCGGGCTTTGTGTTCGGCGTGAACCCGGTCGAACAGCCGGCGCTGATCGTCACCGGCGCCATCGTCGCCATCGCCACCGCGCAATTGCTGCTGCAGGCACTGGTGCTCGAAGACAACGCTCGGCTCCTGGTCCGCGCCACCGGCCTCGGCGCCTTCGTCTGCTTCGCCTACTTTGGCCTGCACGCGCTCTTCGAGCACGCGTTGATCGGCAGCGTGCGGCCAGTGCCCGCCAACGAAGGCGCCTTCGGTCTCTGGCTCAGTCTCGCGATCGTCGCCGTGTTCGTCGGCCTGATCCTGGTGCAACATTTGTTTACACGAATCAGCGCTCCGCTGCGCCAGGCGATCCAGGTCCATCTCTACAACGGCTTCTATGTGGATGTGCTGGTGACCCGTCTCATCGTGCGGCTCTGGCCCGTCCCGAAGTCCAGACCGGCCATCGCCAAACCCGCCCTTGCAACCGCAAGCGCCTGACCATCGCCTCGCTCAACCGACAAACCGGATTCTAGAATCGAGTGATAGGAGTGAATACCATGCACCCCAAAGACCTGCGCATCGATGATCAGACCACCGAGCAACCGCGGGACGTGACCGCCGAGGGCTACGCACCCTTGCAGCCGGCGGACGCCGACCCGGTCACGCCGGAGCTCGCCCGACAGATCGACGCCGCCTGCAACCGCATCGCACCCGTCTGGCCGTTGGACCGCTTCGTTGCCGTGAACCCGTTTCACGGCCTGGTGAGCCAGCGTTTCGAGGAGGCCGCGGGCACGCTGCGGCGCATCGCCGACGCGCGCATGTACATGCCGCGCGGCTGGTACCGCGAGCAGCTGGACGCCGGGCGCATCACCGACGACGATCTGCGCGAGGCGGCCCGACTGTGCGGCAGCGAGTTGACACCGCCGCAGTTGCGCGCGGAGGCCGCGGCGGAGCATCAGACCCCGGCCGGCGGCGTGCCGTTGCTGACCGCGTTGGTGGATGAGATGGATGCCGACGACTGGTCGAGCTTCGTCGTGGAGCGCATCAGTCACCATTGCGCGTCCTACTTCGACATGGGCCAGGCCACCTGGAAGCGGCCCTGGGAGGGCATGACCCTGTATGCGTCCTGGCGGCGCTTCGCCGCGCTCGACTACAGCCTGACCATGATGGGTCAGGATGCCATGCGCGCCCGGGTCAAGGCCCTGCCTGAGTCGCCGCGGGCCTGCATCGCCTCGGCGCTGGGACGGCTCGGCATCCCGGAGGACGGCGGCGCTGGACTACATGCACGCGGCGCTGCTCGACATCGGCGGCTGGGCGGCCTGGACGCGCCTGCTGCGCTGGGAGCAGGAGCTGGCCGGCGGCAGCGACGACACCATCGTCGAGTTGCTGGCCATCCGGCTCGCCTGGGATGTCCTGCTGTACGAGCACAAGTCCACACCAACGCTGCGGCCGCGCTGGCGCGAGATCTGCGCACGCCTCGGCCGCGGTGAGGACGGCGCCGGCGTCGGCGGCAATCAGGGGGCGGCCGGGGACCCCGAGGTGGAGCATGTCCTGCTGACCGCGCTCGAGCAGGGCTACCAGCGCCGCCTCATCGACGACATGCGCCGGGGCGGCAACGCCAAGATCGTTGACCGCCGCCCGGCGGTGCAGGCGGCCTTCTGCATCGACGTCCGCTCGGAGATCATCCGCCGTGCCTTCGAGACCGTGTGCCCGAAGGCACAGACCATCGGCTTCGCGGGCTTCTTCGGCGTGCCAATCGAGCATGTGCCGTTCGGTGCAACCACGCCCCGCTCGCACATGCCGGTGCTGCTCACGCCCAAGTACCGGGTCTGCTCCGAGATCCAGGACACCGATGCGGAAGACGCGCAGGAGGCGCTGGCCACCCAGCGTCGGCGCACAGGCGTCGCCAAGTCTTGGAAGGCCTTCAAGATGGGCGCATCGTCCTGCTTCTCCTTTGTCGAGGCGGCCGGCATCTTGGTCTACGCACCAAAGATCATCGCCGATAGCTTTGGCTGGAGCCGACCGGTAGCGGCGCCGGACGACCTGCATCTGGACAAATCGACCGAGCATCGCGTCGGGCCGAGCCTGGACGCCCCGAGCCACGGCGCCTGCGCTCACGACCACGACCATGCGCCATCGTCGTTCGGCATCCCTGAGGCGGATCGGGTGCCGCTGGCGGAGGGCATCCTCAAGGCCATGTCCATGACCGGCAACTTCGCCCGCCTGGTGTTGCTGGTGGGCCACGGCAGCACCGTGGTCAACAACCCGCACGCCACCGGACTCGACTGCGGTGCCTGCGGCGGCATGACCGGCGAGGCCAGCGCACGGGTCACCGCGGCCCTGCTCAACGATGCCGATGTCCGTCGCGGCCTGGCGGCGCGCGGCCTCGCCATCCCGGCGGACACCTGGTTCATCGGCGCGCTGCACGACACCTGTGTCGACGAGGTCAAACTGTTCGATACGCAACGGCTCCCCGCGGGCTATGCCGAAGACCTGGCGGAGCTGCGTAGCTGGTTGAAACAGGCCGGTGAGGTGACGCGGCTGCAACGCGCTGCGCGGCTCGGGCTGGAGCAACAGTCGCTGCACGCCGTCACCGCCGACGTCCGCCGTCGCAGCCGCGACTGGGCGCAGGTGCGGCCCGAATGGGCGCTCGCCGGCTGTGCCGCCTTCATCGCCGCACCGCGCGCACGCACCCGCGGGCTGGACCTCGGCGGGCGCACCTTCCTGCACGACTACAATTGGGAACAGGACGAGGGCTTCGGCGTGCTGGAGTTGATCATGACCGCACCGATGGTGGTGGCCGGCTGGATCAACCTGCAGTATTACGGTTCGACCACCGACAACCGCCGCTTCGGTAGCGGCAACAAGGTGTTGCACAACGTCGTCGGCGGCGCCATCGGCGTGCTGGAGGGCAACGCCGGTGACCTGCGCGTGGGCCTGCCGATGCAGTCCCTGCACGACGGCAAGCAGTGGATGCATGAGCCGATGCGCCTGTCGGTCTTCCTGCAGGCGCCGCAGGAGGCGATGGACGACATCATCGACCGCCACGAGCTGGTGCGGCAGATGCTCGACAACGGCTGGCTGCATCTGTTCCGCATGGACGATGCCGGAGAGATGCACCGGCGCGTGCCGGGCAAGGGCTGGCAGACGGCGAGCGCGGAGCCGCTTGCCGAGGCCGCCTAACGGCATCGAAAGCGGGATCGAAATCCCGATCGAAATCGATCGATTCCCGGCAGCCTTATAGTAAGGTTGAGGGGCTGGTCGATTTCGATCCCGATCCCGATTTTGATTTCGCTTGCAGACTGCAAGCGAAGCGACTTCCCGAACACCGGGAGGAGGCAACCCACCATGAGTGAAGCACTGCAAGCCGCCATTGCCCGCCAGCGCATGCTGCTGCACGGCAGACTCGCGGACCAGCTAGGCCGACTGGTTGCGCCCTGCCGCGTGGCCTGGGGTGACCGCGACGCCTTGGAGGCACTGCTGGACAAGGCGCTGACGGAAGTGCCCGCCTGTACCTACTTCTACCTGCTGGATCGCGACGCACGACAGATCACATCGAATCTGTCGCGCCAGAGTCCGCAGGCGGCGAGTTACGGCCGCGACCGCAGCCAGCGGCCCTACCTGGCGGAGGCGCTGGCAGGGGCCGCATTCTCCCTGTCGCCGGCCTATCTCAGCCGCAATCAGCAGCGTCCGTCGCTGACCGCGATCCAGCGCATCACGGATGCCGATGACGGACTCATCGGTTTCCTGGGCGCCGACTTCGACCTGCGCGAACTACCGCTGACCCGCGAACTGTACCGCCAGTCGGACCAGTGGGTGCAGCTCAAGGGGGACCCGGCCATTCGTGGCGGGTTGTTCTATCAACAGCGTGTCGAAAGTCTGATGGACGGCTGCCTCGATGACGTCCTGGACCTGCTGTCGGAGCTGCTGACAACCCATGGCGTCTTCCACGGCAAACTGCACTTCTCGAGTTCGCGCGCGACGCTATGGTCGCTGGACGACCCCTACCGCTTTCGCGTACTCGACTTCGAGGACCTCACCAACCCGGACATCCGGCTCGCCTATCCGCGACGCGCCTATCCGGCCGATGCCGAGATTCCGGCAGCACGCGTCCGCGACGTGCTCAGAACCTTCAAAGGGCTGAGATTCATGGACGAGAACATCTACCTGCGCTCAGGGTCGTTGAATATTTTCAACGGAACCGTCGGCCTCAACTTCAGCTGCGACGGCTCGCACTACATGCGCTGGGAGGAACTGCTGGACAAGGACCTGGACTTCTGGATCGGCACCGGCATGGCCTGTGCCGTCGAGCCGGTCGCCGCGCCGATCACCCAGCCGACAACAGGGCCCGGAGCGGCGTGAACAGCGCCGACGCGACCGCCTTCTGGACCCCCGCTGTCTTCGCCTCTGTCAGCCGCGGCCGCTGGCTCGTGCCCCCCGCGGATGCTGCATCGCCCATTCGAGGGCTGACCATCGACAGCCGGACGGTGCGGCCGGGGGATGCTTTCCTCGCCATCGCCGGCGAGCGCTTCGACGGACATGCCTTTGTCGATCGGGCACGGGCGGCGGGTGCCGCGATCGCGATCGTGGAGCAGGATGTATCGGCACCGATGCCGGCGGACCGAGACAGGCTTGCGCTGCTGCGGGTCGAGTCGACGGTCGCCGCGCTGCACGCGCTCGCGTTCCAGTGGCGGACCCTGCTGGGCGCCGCCGGTTGCCGCGTCGTCGGCGTCTGCGGCAGCAACGGCAAGACCACCACCCGCCACCTGATCCATCAGGTGCTGAGCCATGGCGGACTCAACGGCAGCCAGAGCCCGAAGAGCTTCAACAACCACCTCGGGGTGCCGCTGACGCTGCTCGGGGCGCGCCCCGGACATGACTTCCTGGTCGCCGAGATCGGCACCAACCATCCCGGGGAGATCGCGACCCTAGCGGCGATCGTGCGTCCGGACATCGCCGTCATCACGAGCATCGGCGAGGAGCACCTGGAGTTCTTCGAGGACCTCACCGGCGTCGCCCGCGAGGAGTCGGCGCTGTTGGCGCACATCGCGGACGGCGGCAAAGCCATACTCCCGGCGGAACACCGACTGCCCGTCCCGCTGACGATCCCCGCCGAGCCGGCCTTTGCGATTCAGCGCTTCGACCTAGATCCCGTGACCGCGGGGCTGCCGCTGCCGGGCGAACACAACCGGCTGAACGCGTCCGCTGCCAGTGCCGTCGCCCGCTGTTTCGGCATCTCCGAGGAGTGCATCCAATCCGCCTGGCCAGCATCGAGTCACGCGCCGATGCGCGGCGAGGTCCTGCACGCCGCTGACGCGAGCCGGCCCACGGTCATCAACGACGCCTACAACGCCAACCCCACGTCCATGCGTGCGGCGCTCAAGGTACTTGCCGACTACCCTGCCCCGCGCGTTGCGGTGCTGGGCGATATGCTGGAACTCGGCGCCACCACGCCATCGGCCCATCGCGAGATCGCCGCGCTGGCCGTCGGCGTCTCTGAACGATGCGTGCTGGTCGGTCCGCACTTCAGCGCGGCGGCCGCGGAATTGGCACTCGATGCGAATTTGGTCAGCACCGATCCGACCTGGTCGGACGGGCTCGCGGCTAGGATCGCCGCCGAGATCACGGCCGACACAACGCTGCTGCTCAAGGGCTCCCGAGGCATGGCGCTGGAGCGGCTCCTGCCGGCCCTGGACGCGTACTTCGGGCCGGCGTCGGCCGAGGCTGGACAATGATGCGCTGCTGCTTACCCGCCAAACGGCGCTGCCGCCAACGCTCGGCGGCCCGAAGCCAATACCAATTAGAACTTGAATAGCGTCGTGAGATCGCCAATAGCGGGGCTGTTGGTTGGAAAGTAAGGCGCTGAAGGTTCACTCACTGGGTTGGGAAGGTTGTCCCGACTTCGTTCAGACAGTGGCGGCAAACCCCAATTCCATTCGATGAACTTCAGGATCGACGCGTGATCCGCATAGGTATGATCCACGAACCCCCGCTTGGCGTGGGGGGAGACCGCAATCATCACCGTACGGGGACCGTCGCCGAAGAAGTCGATCGGCTGGATGTAGCCGGAATCAAAGTACCCTCCACCCTCATCGTAGGTCACAAGGATCGCGGTTTGCCTCCAGATCGCCCGCCTCGCCCGGACTGAGGTCACCAACTTCTTCACAAACGCCTCGAACAGCGGTGGCGTCGATGTGCCTGGATGGCTGTCCGTGAGCCAGCCAGGCTTGACATAAGAAACTGCCGGCAAATTTCCGCGCCGCAGATCCCTGTAGAACTGCTTGAGGTCAACCAGATTCCGTCGCAGAGACGGTGTGGTCATAATCGAGCGGGAATACTGGAAACCGTTGCAAATCATGCAATAAATTAGACTCTCTGGGGAGGTGTTGTTGGCGATCCCAAAGCCTTCTCCATAGTACTTCCATGAAACACCCGCTGCCGCCAAGGAATCGCCGATCGTTGGAATGACTTGTGGTCCGACCGAATAGTGCGTGCCGCCCGGAAACGCATTCTTATCAGCGGCATCGCTGAAAGGTTCGCCCTCCGTCGTGTAATAGGGATAGTTATTGTTAACCTTATACCAACTCGACGGCTCGCAATTGCCGTCATTGAACGGCTCGTACGGAAGCGATTCGAGATAGTCCCGAATGGGCTGAACGCCCGGCTGCGAGGTGTCGCTGCAATTCGTGTAGGCAACACCTGTATTGCCAGGATCCACCGTGCCGAGTTGGTCCTGGATGTAGAAATTGTTGCTACCCGGTAGAGGATTCGGATTCTCGATCAAGTCCGCGGGCGGCGTTGCAGGATCACCGTTCTGGTCCGTGTAATAGTAGACGTCGCCGGTAAACATGAACTGAGAATTGGGCCCCGTGCCGCCCATCACCGGCTGATGATAGTTATCGCTGATCGCGAATCTGTCCGCCAGCTTTTTGAAGTAGGGCCAGTCGCCGTTCGCCATGTCGTAATAGCCCATGGCCACCCCGCCCTGGAAGGTTTCCTGGTCGTTGCTCGGCTTTTCGATGTTCCACCCCACGGTCGTTGCCACCCATGGGTACAGGTCGGACTTACAGCCGCTGGGGTTGTCGGCTGAGATTTGCGCTGCCGAACAATCGGACTGCTGCCACATCTGGTAGAACCGATGGACAGGATCGCCGGTATGGCTATTGAAAGAGACGGGGGTAATCGGATCGATACTCCCGATCACCTGCAAAATCTCGTTGAAGAGGCTCGCAGGCCAGTCTGCATAACAGTTATTCAATTCGGAAGCGCCGACAATCGAATAGGGAAGATTCCTAAGCCCAGCTGGATAGCGACAATCAGGGACGGGAGAGGACTTGAGCGAGACATCGTAAAGCGGTTGGCCAGTCCCGCCCTGCTTCAACAGGTCGTAGTCCGCGCGGCGTAATCCTCGAGACTTGCAGAACTCGAAAAAATGCTCCCAGTTCCAGTCGAACGGATCGTCACTGAGGGCAAGCGTCGCCTCGAGCTTGCCCATGGTGCACTGGGGAAACGGGAAGGCGTCGAGCGTGGTATTGGGTTGCGGGAGGGCAGCAAATGGACCGGTCTTTGTCGGACTCAGTTCGTAGCTGCGTGTGGCAACCGCCTGCTGCTGTTCGCCAAGCTGGAAGTTTGGTCCGGGTCGCCCGTCGCTGGTAATAATGCCGCGCGAAACCAGGTTCCAGACGCTCTGGTTACGCCTCCGAGGGACATAGGTTCCAAATACGTTATCGAAGCTTCGGTTCTCTCCGACCACGACGATGAGGTGACGAATCGGGGAGCGGGGCATCGGTTCGGCCAACGCCCATTCAGACAGCACAATCAGCGACAGTGCGCCGATGACGAGAACATGAAGGCTGGATCGCATGGCGTTGACCTCAACGAGAATGAGAGCAGGAGAAACAGACAACTCGGTCTGCCCTACGAATCCAGGGCGCTGTAACCCTGAACGGTAGCGAGGTCGGAAGAGGAGGTCAACTCGATTCGACGGGGAGAACGCGTAAGAACCATCAGCCGAAAAGGGCGTTATCGCCGAAGTCATGCGTCCAACCGGCATTGCAGCATGTCTACGCCAACCTCAGGTTCGTCAAGCTCATTACCGGATAGATTTGAGGGTTTCATCATCGACGCCTCTAAACTCTCGCCCCGGGCGCACCATTGACGCTTACCGATCACCCTCGGATACTTCGTGGCTCAATGACCGACCCGTGCTCGCGCCATGCCAACGCTGATCATCAAAACCAACGCCGACCTCGCCCATATCGATCAGGACGGATTGCTCCAGATATTGTCCTCGACCGTGTCCGGCATGCTTGGGAAGCCGGAACGCTATGTGATGGTTCTCCTGGAGCCGACCCCGTACATGTGCTTTGGCGGCGACAGGGCGCCGCTGGCCTACTTGGAGCTCAAGAGTCTGGGGCTGCCCGAGGAACGAACGGGGGAGTTCTCGGCAACGCTGTGCGCCCTAATGCAGCAACATCTCGGGGTACCGCCCGGGCGTACCTACATCGAATTCGCGTCGCCGGACCGGCACCTGTTTGGATACAACGCGGGCACTTTCGGCTGAAGACAGCCAAGCCGCCTCAACCCGACAGAAGGCGAACCGAGCGGGTCAGGTCAGGAGCCCTGTTTATCTCGGCCGGCCTTTGCAGCCCGCGCCGCGCGCAACACGCGGGGCATCGCAATTAGCGTCAACAAGAGGCCAAAACCGCCGAAACTGAGATAGACCCCGGGCCGAGACAGCCAGGGGACAAACGACTCGAGGATGCCCGTGAAGCCGATCATGCTCACAACCATCAACAACATGCCGGCGAAATCCAGCGAGAGGGCGACGAGCAAGTCTTTGTTCATAGGGAATGCACTGCGTGATGATCTCGGCGTGTGATCGCGATCGGATCACGACTCAAGATTAGGGAGCGTCTAGGTCGACACGAACGCGGCGCCCACCGGGTCAAGTCGGTCGGCGGGCTTGGCATGAGACGGAAGGGTAACCGCGGCACGCGCTGCGAAACAAGCGCGAGCCCCCTTCGAAACCGCTGCCATGGCGTTTCCTCGGTTGTGGACATTCCCGCCGCTCGCTAGACTCTCGGGTTTTGCCTATCCGTCGACGCCATGCGCACCTCCCAGTTTCCGCTTCAGACCGTTAAAGAGACCCCCGCAGACGCCGAGATCGCCAGCCATCGGCTGATGCTGCGCGCGGGCATGATCCGCAAACTGGCGGCTGGGCTCTATACCTGGCTGCCGTTGGGGCTGCGGGTGCTGCGCAAGGTGGAGCGCATCGTGCGCGAGGAGATGGACCGCTCTGGCGCGCTGGAGGTATCGATGCCCGCGGTGCAGCCCGCGGAGCTGTGGCAGGAGTCCGGCCGTTGGGAGCAGTACGGTCCGGAACTGCTGCGCATCCGCGACCGCCATCAGCGCGAATTTTGCTTCGGCCCGACCCACGAGGAGATCATCACCGATCTCGCCCGCGGCGAGCTAAAGAGCTACAAGCAGCTGCCGATCAACTTCTATCAGATCCAGACCAAGTTTCGCGACGAGATCCGGCCGCGCTTCGGCGTCATGCGGGCACGCGAGTTCCTGATGAAGGACGCCTACTCGTTCCACGCCGATGATGCCTCGCTGGAACAGACGTATCAGGTCATGTACGAGACCTACAGCCGCATCTTCCGCCGCTGCGGGCTCGACTTCCGCGCGGTGCAGGCCGACACCGGCAGCATCGGCGGCAATGCCTCCCATGAGTTCCACGTCTTGGCGG
Source organism: uncultured Gammaproteobacteria bacterium (assembly GCA_963698775.1). GTDB lineage: Bacteria > Pseudomonadota > Gammaproteobacteria > Chromatiales > Chromatiaceae > Thiohalocapsa. The sequence continues at coordinate 139,216 of CAVOSE010000076.1, read as the reverse complement.
ACTCCGGCGAAGACGCCATCGCCTTCTCCACTGGCGGCGACTACGCCGCCAACGTGGAACTGGCCGAGGCAGTCGCCCCGGCCGATGCGCCGGCGGCGCCGACCGAGGAGGCACGTCTGGTCGACACGCCGAACGCAAAGACCATTGCCGACCTGGTCGCGCAGTTCGACCAGCCCATCGAACGCACGGTCAAGACCCTGGTGGTCGCCGCGGCCGACCCCGAAACCGGTGCGGAGCGCGGACTGATCGCGCTGTTGGTGCGCGGTGACCATGAACTCAACGCGGTCAAGGCGGAGAAGCTACCGCAGGTCGCAAGCCCGTTGCGCATGGCCACCGAGGAAGAGATCCGCGCCGCGATCGGCGCCGGGCCCGGCTCCCTCGGGCCGAAAGACTTGGCGATTCCGACGCTGGTGGACCGCGCCGCCGCGGTCGCCGCCGATTTCAGCGCCGGCGCCAATCAGGACGGCAAGCACTGGTTCGGGCTGAACTGGGGGCGCGATCTGCCGGAACCCCAGGTTGCGGACCTGCGCAACGTCGTCGACGGCGACCCGAGCCCGGATGGTCACGGCCAGATCACCATCGCCCGCGGCATCGAGGTGGGCCATATCTTCCAACTCGGACGCAAGTACAGCGACGCGCTGAAGGCCGTGGTGCTGGACGAGTCCGGCAAGGCTGTGACCATGGCCATGGGCTGTTACGGCATCGGCGTCTCGCGCGTGGTCGCCGCTGCCATCGAGCAGCACCATGACGAGCGCGGTATCTGCTGGCCGGAGGCCATCGCACCGTTCGAGGTGGCGCTGTTGCCGATGAAGCTCGGCAAGTCGTTCCGCGTCCGCGAGGCAGTCGAAGACATTTACGAGCAACTGCGGGCGGTCGGCATCGAGGTGCTGCTCGACGACCGCGATGCCCGCCCCGGCTTCATGTTCGCGGACATGGAGCTGATCGGCATCCCGCACCGTGTCGTCATCGGCGACAAGCATCTCGACGACGGCAAGGTCGAGTACAAGGGGCGGCGCGACGCCGACATGCAACTGATCCCGATCGATGAGATCGTGCCCTTCTTAGAGCGTAAGCTGGCGCCCTAAGTGTCGACACGACAACAGGGGGTACGTCTTCTTTGAACTACGAAACACGCGAAAGGCGCGAAAATTTTCGAAATGGCGGTAAGATTCTCCTTTCTTTCGCGTATTCCGCGTGTTTCGTAGTTTGGCTCTTTCCGCGGTGATGTTCATGCTGGTCGTGAACTGTCCATAACCGCCCCACTCTTCCCCCGATCCCGCGACAACGGGCGTTTCAGCACTTCCCGCAACGCCCGATCCTCAGCAAGGAAACTCAACCAAGATAATGACCAAAGAAGCCTCCTTCGATCGCGAGCAGCTGCTCGCTTGCGGCCATGGCGAGATGTTCGGACCCGGCAACGCGCAGCTGCCTGTGCCGAATATGCTGATGATGGACCGCGTTGTGCGGATCGCCGATCACGGCGGCAGCAATGACAAGGGCGAGATCATTGCCGAGCTCGACATCAATCCGGACCTATGGTTCTTCGGCTGCCACTTTCCGGGTGACCCGGTCATGCCTGGCTGCCTCGGACTGGATGCGATGTGGCAACTCGTCGGCTTCTATCTGGCCTGGATCGGCAACCCCGGGCACGGTCGCGCGCTCGGCGTCGGCGAGGTCAAGTTCACCGGTCAGGTGCTGCCAACGGCGAAGAAGGTCACCTACCGTATCGACATGAAGCGGGTCATCTCGCGCAAGCTGGTGCTCGGTATCGGCGACGGCGTCATGGACGTCGACGGCCGCGAGATCTACACCGCCAAGGACCTGCGGGTCGGTCTGTTTACGTCGACCGAAGGTTTCTGAATCGACACGCCCGCGGGCGTTGCCGACCGAGATTGCTTGGGGGCGCCGAATGCTTGCAGATAAGTCAAGTTTCGATGCGGCATCGGACTGGTGCCGCTCGTCGAAATCGGGATCGGGATCGAGTCATTCGCTACGATTTCGATAGTGATAGCGATACCGATACCGATACCGATAGTGATAGCGACACCGATAGCGACACCGATAGCGACACCGATAGCGATACGATAGCGATACCGATAGCGATGATCGCGACTCGTCGGTCTGAGGCGAAGCCTCGCTAGGATGAGCCCTTGACCCAAGGAGACGTTAAGCCATGCAAGAAGCTCCCATGAGCGGATGGCAACGGCTAACGGCCGTGCTGGCCGTCGCCGCCATTGTCGTTGGACTCTCGATGCTGCTCCGCGCCGAGCGCGGGTTGAGCATTGTCCACACCGAAGTGGACGGTATACCGGTCACGGTGTTTGCACCGCGCGACGCGCCACCCGCGCCGGCGGTGCTGATCGGCCATGGCTTCGCCGGCTCGCGGCAATTGATGCATCCGTTTGCGGTCACCCTGGCGCGCAACGGCTATGTCGCGGTGACCTTCGACTTCCCCGGTCACGGCCGCAACCGCACGCCGCTGGCCGGCACACTGGGCGAACCGGAACGGGCCGAGGCGTTGCTCGATGCCTTCTCGCGGGTCGCACGCTATGCCCGCTCGCTGCCGGCGAGCGACGGCCGCCTGGCGACGCTAGGTCACTCCATGGCCGGCGATATCCTGGTGCGCTACGCCGACATCGACCCCGATGTTGACGCCGCCGTTGCCGTGTCCCCCTACTTGTCCCGTGAACTCGGCGCCGAGGGTCAACGCAATTTGCTGTTCGTGTTCGGCGAGTACGAGCCGGCCATGATCTCCGACCAGGCCCGCGAGGCGGTGGCCGCGCTGGCCGGCAAGTCGCCTGAGGACATCGAACTGGGTGTGACCTACAGCGCCGCCGGGGCCGATGCGAGGGACGATGCGGCGACGGGCGATCCGTCCGCGGCCAATGCCCGGCGCATGATCATCGCCGATGGCGTGGAGCACATCGGCGTGCTCTACAGCGCCGTGTCGCAGCAGGCCGCGCTGGATTGGATCAACCGCGTCTACGGGCGCACCGGTGAAGGCACCGGCATGATCGACGCCCGCGGCCCCTGGCTCGGGTTGTTCTACCTCGGCGTGCTGCTGCTGGCCTGGCCGCTGAGCACCCTGTTACCGCGGGTCGCACCGCAACCGCGCGGGGCCGCACTCGGCTGGAGCCGGCTGCTGCCGCTGGCACTCGTCCCGGCGTTGCTGACGCCGCTGATGCTGCGGCCCATCCCGAGCGATTTTCTGCCCATCGTTATTGGTGATTACATCGCCCTGCACTTCGGTCTCTACGGGCTACTGACCCTGTGCGGCCTGTGGCTCGTAGGCGAGCGGCCGGCGCGTCTCTGGCAAGGTGTCAGCGGCGGCGCAATGCTGCTGGCAGTCCTCGCCGTCGGCCTCTACGAGACGGCCCTCGTCACCCTACCCACCGACCGTTTCGTCTCCGCCTACCTGCCCGGCAGCGATCGCCTCGCCACCGTGCTGGTCCTATTCGCCGGCACCCTGCTCTGGTTCGTCGCCGACGAATGGCTGACCCGCGGTGGACGCGCCCGCGGCGTCTATGCGTTGACCAAAGTGCTGTTCGTGGTGTCGCTGATGTTGGCGGTAGCGCTGAATATGAACGAGCTGTTCTTCCTCGTCATCATCATCCCCGCCATCCTCGCCTTGTTCATCATCTATGGCCTGTTCAGCGGCTGGATCTATCGCCGCACCAATTATCCGCTGGTGGCTGCGGTGACCAGCGCCTTGGCCTTCGCGAGTGCCATCACGGTAAGTTTTCCGATGATTGGTTGATGCCCCGCGCGCCGATGCCGAAGAACAACGAACCTGTCCGCCTACCGTCATGTCGGTCCTGATCTTTCGTCTCAATGGCGTGCCGGACGACGAGGCAGCCGAAGTGCGAGCGCTGCTCGATGAGCACGGCTTCGACTATCACGAGACCACCGGCGGCTTCCTCGGCCTCGGGATCGCTGGCCTATGGCTCCTCGACGCGGACCAAAAGGCCGCCGCGCGGCGGGTCATCGACACCTATCAACAGGCGCGCAGTGCTCGCTTAAGCGGCGAGTACGCCGCCCTTCGCGCCTCCGGCAAGGCCGAGACCACGCTGCAGCGCATCGCTCGCCGCCCCCTCACGTCATTGTTCTATCTAGCCGGCGCCGCGGCAGTGCTGTACCTCGTGCTCTGGCCCTTTCTGACCCTGGGCCGATGAGCTGCCGCGACCCGCGTCCGGACACCGCACCATCCCCATTTGATCGCGACGGTGTGGTTCTTTCGCCACCCCATCGACCCGCCGTCGGGCAGTTGGCACGCCGGCATAGCTCCCACGGATGTCGAGTGGCGACCCAAGGCGGTCAGCCGCCTTCGCGACGCGAACGTCCGCTTTAGCGAGACCACCAGACGACTGGGTTCTTCTTCCCATCAACCGATATCTGGTTGGAGGCGGCGAGCCTGCCCCGAGAGAGCTTGATGTAGCGCAGCTCAGGGATTGCCGCCAGGGCGATGGCCAGGTGCTCTTGGATCGGCTCGACACGCCGCAGCGTGCGCGCCTTGCGGATACGTTCCCCGTCGATGTAGGCATGTTTTGCGGCATGTCGGTGGACCCGCGTTTGGCTACTCCACTAAAGCCTTCAGCAAGGCATCCCTGGCATCCTGATAGAACTGGGTATCCACCTTCGTCGCCATGTCATCGGACAGGTCGAACAGCTGGCGTCGACTGGTAACCGGCATCAGCACCGCTTCGGCGCCCTTCTCAACGGCCAGCTCGACCAGCGTCACGGCGTTGTGGATCGGCTCGATGGACCCTCCCAGGTTGATCTCGCCAATAATCACCAGGCCGCCCCGGAGAGGCTTCTTGAGGAGGCTGCTACAGAGTGCGATCAGGGCGGCGACGCCGACCTGCTTGCCGGTCTTGGCGGCATCGAAGCCCCTGAGCTGGACCGAGAATTCGTGCGCCCTCGGGTCACGGTCGCCGACGAGCTGCGCGGCGCGGGCATAGAGGTTCTGCTGCGCGTAGCGCACCGACTCCTGGAACGCCGCGGGCGATGGCTTGTTCAGGATGCGCAGGCCGCTGCCCGGCCCCTCGTTGACCTCGATACGATACAGACCGGGATGCTCATCCATGCCGCCGGGGCTCAAGGTCCACGCCTGCCCAGGTTCCAGGGGATCGGCACCGATGCTGTTCTCGCTCGACAGCTCCGGCGTGACGACGAACATCTTCGCCACCGTCGCCTTGCCGCCCGAGATCAGGTGCGCGTAGGGCGAGACCTGCTGGAACAGATGGCTCTTGCCGGTGCCCCGAGGCCCCAGCTCCACCAGGTTGTAGTTGCGCTCGACGAAGGGGACCATGCGCAGCAGCAGGGCGTCCTTGGCCCGCTCGGTGAATTGGTCAGGCTCCAGCCCGACGCTGCGCAGCAGGAATGCTTTCCATTCGGCGGTGGTCAGGCCCTCCCGCGCCTTGGCCAGCACGTCCAGCACATCGCGCTTGGAGAGCTGGATGGCCCGCAGGGCCTCGACGCCGAAGGGCCGGCCATGGGCCTCCTGGGCGATGGAAGAGTCATAGCTCAGGGTCACCTCGCCATAGAAGCCGCCGGTCAGCAGCCGCTCGTGCTCACGCACCATCTCCGGGGCGATGCGCACGTCCTTGAGCTGCAGGCTCGGCAGATTGGCGAGATAGGCGTCGGTCTTGGCGTCCAGTCGGGCGCCGATCAGATCGATCAGCTTGACGGTGCCATCTTCGCGGGCGCGGGCCTTGAACAGCTCCTGCTCGCCGGCCTTTACCGTCCGCGAGGCAAGCTGGCGCTGGACGATGTCCAGCCCCTCGTTGATCTCCTCCTCATCGGTCGTCGCGCAATAGCGCCCGAGCAGGAACTCCACCACGTAGGTGGGCACCGGGAACTGGCGGCTGAACTGCCGCACCAGATCCTTGCGAACGACATAGCCCTCGAAGTGCTCGGCGGCCTTGCGGTCCAGTTGGTCTAGCTGCATCGGATTAGTCTCCGCCGATCACGGTTGCGGCCTTGGCGACGGCCCGCCCTCGGGCATCGAGCACCACCAGCGAGATGGCTTCGCCCTCCAGTTCGTCGTCTTCGACCACCAGCGATGCCTTGCCGTCCTTTAGTGGTTTGCCGCCGTTGGCGACGCTGGTGGCCGGATCATTCAGTTTTCGGCGCAGGTCCACCCGGTAAATTTTCATGCCATACCCGGCACCCCCCGCTGTAGCCAGAACTGTAGCCAGGCCATCTTGGCCTGGCAACATCAGGGCTGGAAGCCCTGGCTACAGAGGAACCAGGGCTGGAAGCCCTGGCTACGCATAAGGCAACGCAGGCCCCGCCATTTGACCTCGACGATCTCGACGATCGGCTCATCGGCAACCCCCTTCGGCCGCGTCACCGTCAACATGGGGATGATGCTCTCCTGCAGACTCAGGCCACCGTGCCCATACTCCTGGCCGGCGATGAAACTGGAAATACCCGGCGCCATGGCGATGCGCACATCCGGGCACCAGCTCCAGGTCAGGGTCAGATCGGTGGGCTTGGCCGTATCCGTCAGGGCCGCGCATCGGCCCCAGCGGGTGGCGGTGAGAAACTTCGCCAGCTCCGTCTTTGGCATGCCCCCCGGCACCAGCAGCCAGCCGTGGTCGGTGACGACGCGGATCTGCTGCCAGCCCGCATCCATCAGGAAACGGATCTGCTCGACGATGGCGTCCAGCATCAACGGCACCTCACGGGCCAGCCGCAGGCCGTGCTCATGGCCGTAGTGGTCCAGATCGCCGAATTCCGTCCAGGCGCGCCCTGTTGGATCGCCGATCTCGCTGCCGCCGAGCACCTGCCAGCCCTCGTCCTTGAGGATCTTGCGCAGCAGAGCGGTATTGAGCGGCTTGTCCTGCGTCCCGTGGCTTGGAACGAAGTCCTGGTCCGAACTCCTCCCCTTGGCGACATGGGCGACCGGCGAGCAGGCGATCTTGCCGGAGGCGGTCACCGACGGCACCGGCGCCCAGGCCGAATCGATCTTCGACTCCAGACCCTCCGCTTTCAAAGCCACTGCGAGGTCCTGTGCCACGTCGTAGCGCAGGCCGTCGACGAACAGCCAGCATTGCCCACTGGCCTGGTAGGCGGCGCTCGGCTCCTTGACCACATTGGAGCCAGGATAGCCGTCCTTGCGCACTAGATCCTGGAACCGCTGGTTTGCCTGTTCCAGCCAGGGCGCATAGACAGCCTGCAGGGCAGCGCTCACCGCCTCGGTATCGGCCTTGGTGCGCAGTCCCGCGAGGGCCTGCCGGGCCGCTGTATCCGCCTGCCAGAACTCGGCCCGATAGGCGTCGGCCATGTCCTCCATGTGCTGTCCGCCGAACGGCTTGCCGGTCAGCGTGGCCAACCGGGACAGGGGCTCCAGCGCCTGGGCCAGCGGTGCTTGGCCCATCTCCGCCCAAAGCCAATGCCGGCGCGGCCCGTGCTCCTGCTCCAGCCCCTTCAGCCTTGAGACGGCCTCAGCTTGACTGGCGCCCGCGAGCCCAACCAGAGCCGACCGGAGCCTGTCTTCCGCCTCATCGTTGGCCCTGGGGTAACGGCTGAGATCGGTGAACAGGTCCCGATGCACCGGCAGAGACGCCAATCGGAGCCGCTCGATCACCTTCGGAAAGGACCTCCAACCAGACTGATACCGCTCCCAAACCGCATCCCACTCCCGGTGCCCCTCGCTGATGCGCTCCGCGGCGACCAGCGACGCCGTCGGTCTTCGGGTCGAGCTTCCAGTCCGCCTTGCAGCGGCTGCGAAAGGCATCCCAGCGGGCGCCCTGCCATTCCTCGGCGGTGCCCTCCGGGTTGTTCATCCAGGTCAGCAGGTCGCGGACCGGATCGGCACTCAACAGGGCATCGAAGTCCGACGCCTCCAGCCGCCGGCCCTTGAGAGCGTCCACCGGTGTGTCGACCAGGACATCGAGCGCCCGGTGCATCGCATGCTGGGTGCCCTGATCCGCCGACAGGTCCAGGTTCAGCCCGCCGCGACTGCTGGAGAGGAAGGCGTTCAGCGTCCAGTCACGGCCGTTGAGCTGGCTCCAGAACAGACCCCGGTATTGCAGCTCCGCCAGCGGTTGCAACGCCCGCGGGCAGGTCTCGATGGCGCGCAGGTCGGCCCGCGACACGCCCGGCAGATAAATGATCGGCACCGCGCTCGCAGGCCAGTCCGCCTGCTCCAGGGTGCGCGCCAGCATGCACTTGATCCAAATGGCCGGCGCCGCGGCGCTCCGCCGGCGCAGTGCTCACCGAGCACCAACAACTCCGGGATCATCTCCCGCAGCCGCTCGGCGACCGCTCGCCACTGCCCGTCATGATCCGTCCAGAGCACGGCGGCAGGCCGTACCTGCTCGGCGCGGCTGACGTTCGCGGCGCTGCGCAGGGAGTCGAGCAGGCGATCCAAGACGGTCTCGGTCATCGGCGCCGTACCGCCACGCCTTTAAGGTTAGCAACTGTCGACGCGTTCAACTGGATACTCGCCTTCGTTTGCTCTTTCCGGCCTTGGACCTTGCGTAGTCAGGGCTTCCAGCCCTGATTTCGTCAGGGCAAGATGGGCTGACTACGCAGTCGACCGTCCACGTGGGTAGAACGATGATCAAGGCCCTCATTCCGTGCTTAGTTCAATAGTGATAGCGGCAGGAGATAATGGTGATCTGCTCGGTATTGACGGCGTAGACCAGACGATTCGCCTGGTCGATGCGACGCGACCAGAAGCCGCTCAGGTTTTCCCGTAAGGCCTCGGGTTTACCGATACCTTCGAACGGCGTCCGCAGCAGGTCGGCGATGAGCACGTTGATGCGCTTCAGGGTCTTGCGGTCTTGGCCTTGCCAGTAGACGTAGTCTGCCCAGGCCTCGTCGGTCCAGGCGAGCCGTCTAGTCATGCTGCAACGGATGCTCGGCGGTCTGTCCCTGGCGGTATTGAGCAATGGAGCGGGCGAGATGCTCGGCATTAGCCGGAGAGCGGAGCAGGTGGACCGTCTCCATCAGGCCGTTGAAGCTGTCGAGGGACATGACGACCGCGTCTTCAGCATCACGCCGGGTGATGACCGTGTAGTCCGCGTCGTCTACAACGCGATCAAGCACTTGCTTCAGTTGATTGCGGGCATCGGAGAAGGTGATGGTTTGCATGGCAGCCGTCGAACTTGTTCAATATATCGTACAAGTATGCTGCGCTATCTGGCTTCAGTCAATCACGACCACGCGGCAACGGCTCAATCTCGCTGAGCACCTTGGACATGCTTTCCTTGGCCAGGGCAATGTCGTAGTCGGCCTGCAGGCGCAGCCACCAGCCTTCCGACAGGCCGCAGAAGCGGCACAGACGCAGATCGGTATCCGCCGTCACCGCGCGCTTGCCATGCACGATCTCGTTGATCCGCCGCGGCGGCACATGCACCGCCCGTGCCAACGCATACTGCGACAGCGCCAGCGGCTTGAGGAAGTCCTCCATCAGCATCTCGCCGGGAGAAACCGGCGGCGCCTGACGAGGCATCACCGCCCCGCTTGCTTTTGATGCGCGACGTATTCATCGAGCAGTTGCCGGATCATCTTCTGATACTGCATGTGGTGCTTGTCCGCGGCGGCCTTGAAGTAGGCAACAGTCTCCGAGCTGAGATGCATGGTGACCTTTGTTTGCTCGTTCTTCAGCGCCAGCTCCTCCGGCGAGGGGAGAAAGTCGGGCACCAGCCGGACCTCGCCGATGGGCTCATCGCTGTACTGAATTCGCTTGCTCATAGATCTTCTTGCCCTTTCGCCAATAACCGGCGCCGATGATGCGAATCCGCCCCTCTCGGTAGGTGAAACGAACCGTGAGCACGCCGGCGCCCTCGCGATCCAATCCGAAACAGTAGTACCGCTGCTCGCCGAGGCTGTGATCAACGTCTTCCGCGATCACACGCTTCCTGTCCAGAAAGGCGAACTGCGCCTGCAGGAACGACACCCCGTGCTTACGCTGGTTATCGAGGTTTTTCGCCTCGTTCCACTCGAAACTAGCCTCGGACATGCGACAAGGCTAGTTCATATATGGCAAACTTGCCATATCTGTGAATCGCGAGACGCAAGAAACTGTGACCGAAAGCGCCAGTTCTCCTGCGACTGCGCGGTCAGGCAATTTTGGCCGGACCACTCAGGCATCGAGGCCCGGACTATGCAATCCGCCGGCATCTGCCATGGATGTTGGATGCCCGCCTCCGCATGCGCCGCGAACAGCTTCACCAACACCACCACGCCGCCTTCGGTGTTCGCCATCGAGACGAAGACCTCGGCGACGACCTCGTCGGCCCTGCGCTCCTCGCTCGCGAAGCGCACTTGATCGCCTTGAACGCGACCGCCTTCAGCTCCAGCAGAGCGTCTTCGCCGGCGGCGATCTCGTCGAGCAGTTCGGCCTCGTCGTCGTAAAGCATCTTTCTCGAGGGGTCACCCAAGCTGCCAACCCTTCCGGAAGACATCCAGCAGCTCCTGCTGCCTCGCCTCCACCACGGCGACGGACCACTGGCCGCGGCTCAGCACCTGGGTCGTGCTGGCATAGGGTGACACCCCGCTCTTGGACTGGAAATACTTCGTCTTCTTGGTCGCGAAATCGTAGTTCTGCGCCTCGGCGGTGGGAACCTGCTTGACGACATACTCCTCGAATTCGTCCAGCTGCGAGCGCCTGGCCTTCTCCTTGCGATAGATCATGCGCACGTGACCGAGCAGTTCGTTGAAGCCCTTGCGGCCGCTTTGGTCCTCCAGGTCCTCCCACAGTTCCGTGTAGGCGGACCGGGCAGCCTCGTCGATGCGCGCGATGACTCGCGCCTTGAGGATGTCCGAGGGCTCCAGCTCCAGGCCCCGGTCGTTCAGCACTGAGAAGATTCGTTAGGCGGCGTGGAAGCTGTCCGTCGTCACGACGACCATGTAGCAGTTGTTGACGATGAACTGCCCGAGCTCACCGATGGCGTCGACGGACAGCTCGGCGAGACGCTCATCGAAATGCCCCGCGTTCTCGACCATGTTGCGCCGTGGCTCCGACAGCTTGCCGACGTCCTGCGTCAACAGGTCCGGGAAGCCGCCCGGCGTCTGCACGTACTTCTCGAAGAAGGCTTGGTCCTTCTTGCGCGGGAAAAGCCGCGGCTTCGGGGCCAGCTTCAGAGCCTTGGCGCCGGGCTCGCGCACGAACTTGTCGAACTCCTGTCCCCATTCCTCATCGAACAGTTCGGACGCCTGCTCCCGCGTCCAGGCGTAGGGACGCTGGTAGTCGGGGATATGGAATTCGAAGTCACTGGACAGGACCTTGTACAGCGGATACTCCGCGCCTTTGATGGTGCTCATCGCTCTCTACCGCGTTCTCCGTTGGTTATTGTTCGCTCCGGGCCGCCCGCTTTTCGGCGAGGGTCAGGTGGTGATCGTTGATGCGGTCGCCCTGGAACCGGTGGTACCAGGGGGCGCTTTCGACGTCCTTGCCGCGGTCTTTCTTCCAGTGGATGTTGGCCTTGGCGCGCAGGATGCCGGCGCCCTTCTTGCCGACGTCGCCGGCGAGCAGGAAGGGGCGGATGTTCAGGCGCACGCCGTCGTTGAGGTCCGGCTCCCAGCCGATGGGTTGCGCCTCGATGGGTTTCCAGCGCACGAAGATGTCAAGCGGGGCCTCGCCCTCCAGGATGGCCTCCAGCTTGGTCTTGAGGCCCTTGGCGGCGGCCAGGCGCTCGTCCGCGCCTTGCGCTCCGTCGGCGGCGGCGCGTTCCTGCATCCGAATCCAGTCGCCCAGGTAGGTGTAGATCAGCCGCTCCAGGTTGGCGCGGTCGAGTTTGTGGTAGTTGACCAGCGCCGCGAAGCCGTCCTTGAGCCCGTCCCAGATGTGCCAGATGAAGGGGCGGTGGTGGAACAGCTTGAAGTGCTGCTCGAAGTAGGTGGTCTGCCAGAACTGGTAGACCCAGCCGAGGCTGTCGGATGCCTGGAAGCAGTCCGGGTGCAGGCTGGCCAGGCGGTTCTCCAGGGCGCGCTGGTGCTCCGGGGCGAGCTTGAGCGCCAGCACCGGGCTGTCCGGGCGGAAGATCTGCGGCAGCATGCGCGAGGCATAGCGCCCGGCCAGCTCCCAGCCGTCGGCGGCGCCCTCGTCATGGGCCAGCTCGTTGCATTCGTCCAGGGTCAGCGGCACGCCGTCGGGGTGCATCAGCAGGCCGTTCTCGGCCAGGAAGCGGGCGAACAGCATCCGGTGCCAATGCTCGTAGGCGGTCTCCTGCACCAGCTTGCCGATGGCCTGATGGCCGTCCGGTCGACGCTGATCCCCGAGCTGACGGCCGTGGGCACGCAGCCGTCGGCGTCAGTCTCGATCCGGGAGCGCCCGCGCGATGTCCGGAAACGCTTTTCGCAAACGTTTGTCGGCCGTGAACAGGTGAGTGCCGAGATCCCGCGCGACGGTGATGAACTCGCAATCGTAAGCAGAACAGGCGCTGGCCAGGGCCAGTTGCAGGACAGCGTTGGACTGTACTTGGAATTCGCGCCCGGCCATCAGGTGCTCGGCCTCTTCTTGCACCGCCAGCGCGCGGTCTAGCGTCACCAAGCCCTTGCGTAGGTAGAGCGCAAGGACGATGCGGAGCTCTGAGCGCCAGAGCAACGGCGCAGCCCATTCAGGATCGCTTCGATACAGCGTCTCGGCAGCCGATGTCATGGGCGTCGGCAGCAGCAGGTATGTGAGGACGTTGGTATCGACGACGATCATGGTCGACCTGACTCGATCGCGGCGCGGATCTCGTCGGGGTCGAGCAGCGGCAGATCCAGTCCGGAACGCAAGGCGCGGATCTTGGCGAGCTGCTGCTCCGGGTCGGTCGGTTGAATGCAAAGCGCCCGTTCGAGGGTCGCAATCAGTTCTCCGTTGATGCTGCGATGATGCGCCTGAGCATTGGCCTTGAGGCGCTGATAGAGCCCATCTGGCAGATTCTTGACGGTTACGGCAGGCATGATGGCAACCAAAACGCAGGTAATTTGCCTCCCATCATGGGGTGGGTGGGCAATTGTCGTCAATCACCTCGGTCACATCATGAGCGGCCCGTCTGTGAGCTTGTCGCGGATGCGCTGCTCGGCCTCCTTCAGCCAGGCGGCAAGGTCGGTCTCTTCCTTGGGCTCCAGCAGGTTGGCGGCCTTGCGGCGCAGCGCGTCCTCGCTCTCGGCGTTGCGCGGGGGGTTGGCGAGGGTTTGCATGTGCCTCTCGTGATTTGTCTTGTCGATGTTTCGTTTTCCAGGTTGGCGCTCAGGGCGCCGGGTGGTTCGCAACCAGGGCATCGGTCTGCGAGAAGTCATTTCCAATGAAGAGGAGCGGAGCCTGCTCGCGGATCGCCAGGGCGTAGGAGAAGCAGTCACCGAAGTTGAGCCCGGCGGGGTGCCGGCCCTTTCCGAATCGGCGATAGGCATCGGCAGCGGAATCGGCGAGCCCCTGATCGAGGGGGACTGTGCGAATGTGCTCCCGGTGCAGAAACTGCTTGGCGCGTTGGACGCCGGCATCACCGAGGCGGGTCTGTATCACCACCAGCAACTCGGTGCGGTTCGGGGCGCAGAGACCGATGTTTTGCGCCGCGCCGAGGGCATGCACCAGGGCGGTAGCATCCGCCTCCCCGAGCAGGATGGCGGTCAGGGCGCTGGTATCGACCGCGAGATCAATCGAAGTGGCCATGCTCGTTGTAGCCCAGGATCTCGTCGGCGCCGCGTTGGTCGAGCACGGGCAGCGACCAGACTTCGTTCTTCAGCCATTCGAGCGTCTCTCCCGGAGTGGGTCTGGCGGGCTGTTCCTGAAATCCGTCCAGCGCCACCCGCAGCGAGACGATCGCTTCCTGCGTCATGGAGCGGCGGTGCTCGGCCGCGGTCTCTTTCAGGCGCTGGTAGAGATCGTCGGGTAAGTTACGCAGTACTAGAGTCGGCATTTCGGACCTCCAGATAACGAGAAGCTAGCGAAATGCTAGCGCCGATCCCCTTGCTGCGCAACGGATGCGAGGAGGTGGACATTGATTTAGCCGACACCCAGGCCGCAATGATCGCAGTGGGCGTTTGTTGCGTAGTCAGGCCATCTTGGCCTGACGGGTCAGCAGCAGGGTTTGAAGCCCTGATTCCGCATGAAACACCATAGCTGGAAGCCCTGGCTACGCAGGCGTGAAACACCAGGGCTTGAAGCCCTGGCTGCGCAGGCGTGCGGGAGAGATCGACCGTCAGATCATCACAGGCCCGTCATTGAGCTTGTCGCGGATGCGCTGCTCGGCGTCCTTCAGCCAGCCGGCAAGGTCGGTCTCGTCGATCAGCGTTCGGCGCGGCAGGTCCACCCGCTGCACCTTGGGCTCCAGCAGCTTGGCGGCCTCCAGGCGGGCCTGCTCGAAGCGGCCCTTGAGTGCCTGGGTGCGGTCCGCCCATTGAGACAGCGAGCAGCGTTCCAGCTCGTCGAGGATGCTGTCCGGCGTGGAGACGTCGACCGAGACGGTCTCATGCAGGCCGTGCTTTGCGAAGATTTCCTGGCACTCCTCAGCCGTGAGCGTCTGCCAGTTACTGTCCTGCTCCAGGGCAGCCAGCTCGGCTTGGTAAGTGGTCTGGTACGCCTCGACGTGGTGGTTGAGGCTGGTGCGCAGCAGATCGACGGTCTTGTCCAGCAGGGCCTGGATCGGATCGTGATCCGCGAGTAGCGCCCGTTGCTTGCGAATCTCGGCTGCCTCTGCTTCCAGATCCTTGTAGGGTCCCAGGTCCTTGGCGTGGCCTAGCAGGTCTTGTAGCAGCGTCCAGACGGGCCAGCGTTTGGCGATCTGCTCGCCGGTGGTCTTCCAGGCCTTGCTGTTCTGGATCAGGGCATCGCGCTGGCTGAACAACTCGGCGAGGAGTGCGTTGCCGGTCAGGGCTTCCAGATCGCTGATGGGTTTCTGGTCGGGAACCGCTGGCTTTGGTGCCTCGCCGCCGGCCTTTGCGGCCAGTTCCCGCAGCACGCGCAGCAGTTCCGGTGCCCGTTCGACCTCGGTGCCGGGCTGACAGGTGACGCCCGCCGCCTGGAAGACCTTGCGGATCTGGATCTTCTGCACCGGGCTGATGGTGACGGTCTCGGGCTTGAAGGTGCTCTGGGTGATCCGGCGACGCTCCAGCCCCTTGGCGTCCACCGGCTTGCCGAGGTGGTTCAACGCCAGCACATGGCCGCTGGCGACCAGGGCGTAGAGGGCGCCGTCGACGGCGTCTTGAGGCCGGCCATAGGGCGGGTCCTTGAAGTGGTCGCGCAGGTCGCTGCCCTTCTTGCTGGCGCCGAGTTCCTTGAGGATGGCGGCGCAGACCGGATGCTGGTCGGTGTCGGCGCTGTGCTTAATGGGCTGCAGGGGCTGGGTCTCGCCCTTGCGCGCGCGCTCGATGACCTTGTCCCAGCCGAGCTGATCGGCGGTGTCGAAGTCGCCGTACAGACGCACGATGGAGGCGCCGCCAGCGGTCTGGAGCTTGTCGGTGAGTTCGCTGCCATCGACGGGCTGGTGGGGCCGGCATTGCGGGCGTCGCCCTTGATCTCGGCCTCGGAGCTGCTCCAGCCGTCGCGGAACCAGGCAACGATCTGCTTGTCGGCGTCCGCCGGCAGGGTGTCGTCGTAGCAGGGGGTGAGGGTGCGGGCCTCTTTGGTCTGGCCCTGGGTGAGGTGCACGCCCTTGAGCGCATCCCGGTAGGCGGCCTTGAACAGGTCGAGGCGCTCCATCTCCAGGCGCTGGGTGTTGGCCGACAGCTCCGAGACCTGCTTGCGGTACTCGTCGTGCCAGGCGCTGCTCTCGGCGGTCTGCAGGCGGTACTCGGTGCCCGCCGGGGTGGCGATGGCCATGACCAGCCCGTCTTTGTCGTGCAGCGCGTCGAGCAGGGCCGGGATACGCTTGCGCAGCGCACTGGAGCCGCCGGCGAGGTCCGTGACCAGAAGGTCCGCCAGGCTGTCCTCGGTGGCGCGCAGGCCGATGTCCGCCATGGGGTCGGTGGGTAGCTTGCCGACTAGGTCGACGAGCTTGAGCAGGCTGGCCTTGAGCCGCTCGTCATCCCCGCTGGCGGCGAGCTTGCCGATGCGGTCGTAGACCTCGCGCGACAGCAGCCCGGTCTGCAGCAGGTCGGTGCTGAGGCGATTTCTGTCAACTTTCATACCATCTGACTTGTCTTGACGCCCGCCTTCGGTGTCGGGCTGGCGGTCACATAGCTTGCTATGCTCCCGCCAGCCCTCCTAGAAGGCGAACGTCAATCCTGCGTCATCTGGTATGAAAGTCTCCGGCAATCGCCTGAGCTGGTCGTAGATGAAGTCGCCGGACACCACCTGGCCCAGCGGTTGCTCGGCCGTGGCGCAGGCGGCCTCGTGGACGATGCGCAGCTGGTTGCGCAGCTGCGAGATGGTGCCGGACTCGTCGAGCTTGTGCAGGACCTTCTCCCAGAACCGGCGGCGCACCGGCAGCAGTGGGTAGTCCTCGACCATGATCTGCTCGTCTTCGGTGGTGTGCTCCAGCTTGGTGCCGCGCAGATGGCGGGACACCTCGCCGAGGTTGTCGGTGAGCGCCTTTTGGATGGCGGGCACGGCGCCCTGCGTTTTCTGCAGGATGATCTTGCGGATGACGGCCTCGACGTCGGTGTCCGAGAGCTGCACCGGCACGGTGAAGCGACCCTTGATCTTCTGCAACGAGGGGGTGCCGGACATGGCGGTCTGGCCGGTGCCGACGAAGAGCAGACGACCGCCGAAGTGCTTGCTGCAGGACTCGACCACCTCCTGGATGCTGTAGGCGCGATCACCGCTGTCGCCGATGAACTGCTGCACCTCGTCGAGGACGATGAGGGTGAGCGGAAAGCCGTCGTCGTTGGTCAGCGCATCCTTGACGGCGCGGATCATCTCGTCGTTGGAGACGTCCTGGACCTCGGGGTACTGAGCGATGAGGCGGTCGCCGACGTGCAGCGCGTCCGGCGCCAGCTCGGGCTTGGCGGCCAACAGGGCCGCGTGCAGATCGTCGGAGACGAACAGCTCCGGCAGCTCCCGTTCCAGACTCGTGCCGTTCTGCGCAAGGGCCGCTTCGACCGCTTCGAGGATGCCCTCGCGTTTGAGCCAAATCACCAGGCGCGCCTGGTTGTACTTTTCCGGCAGGCCGGCGGACTTGAAGACGATGCCGAGCAGGGCGAGACGGACATTGTTGCCGGCGCCGGAGCCGAGCTTGCCGGAGGCGGCCTGGTCGACAACAGTCGAGACGCTGGAGACGCCAAACAGGGCTCCGACCCCAGACATCGCAACCACGTCATTCGCTGACGCCTGTTCGATCTGCGCGCTGGTACGCTCCACCAGGTGTTTGGTGAACTCGGTCAGCCGTCCCTCGGGGTACCCGGCAAGCAGCTCCGGACGGCGAAAGTATTTGTCGCGGTAACGCTGGGCGGCCATCCACTGCGGGAAGGCGTCGGTGAGATCGAGTAGGTTCCAGCCATGGCCGGCGTCGCGCGTGCGAAGCTCGAACTCGTCGATGTAGACGCGAAATTTCAGCTCGTCCGCCGGCGGGTAGACGACGAAGATGACGCGCTCGATGCCGGACAGCCCTTCGGGCCAAGGCGTGGCGATGTGTTCCGCGTAGCGTTCGATGAGTCGGTCAAGCCTGCTCACTGAGCCACTCCTGTTCTTGCTCGGTCAGATAGTCGGGGAAGCGGACCTCCATGACGCGCCGGTGCGGCGAAATACCAGCAGCCCGCGCTGGGCCGCGGCCTGGGTCAGCTCGATCAGCCGCTCCTCTGGGAGATCGAGCACGCGCACCCAGTCGCTGGTGAAGAGACGGCGTGCGAGGCGACCCTCTAGATAACCCAGGAACAGCGCGAAGGTCACGTTCGCCGGGGTGATCACCGGCTGCGATCTGATCTTCTTGACGTGTCCAGTCAGGTAGCCGGCTTGGGTCCAGGTGCCGTTGACTCGCTGAGCCATGGCTTCCACAGACGAGTCGCTGAAGCGGTCTTTGCCCCAGTCGCTGAAACGCTGCATCAATGCTCGAACGTCAACTTGCGCGCCTTCAACGTCGGCTTGTCGAGCACGTTCTGCTCGATGACAGCCAGACGGTAGTCGTCTCGCGACGACTCCTGTCTTGCTACTTCGAGAAGCCGCCGTAGCTCGGGTAGCATCATCGTCCGCGCCGCATGCGCTCCACCCTTGCCGAGCTTAAAGCCGAACTGATGCAGTCGTTCGGGGTTCTCTAGCGAAAACAACCATTCACTCCTACAAAACTGCCGCCAGCTTATTTTCGCTGTCGCAAGCCGCGCAACAGGTCACCCGGAACGCGTCCTTTGTGATGGCTTCCAGCTTGAGCATGAGCGGTCGGTCCTGATCGGTTAGCCTATCGTTGCAACTGTGACGGCTGGCGGCGCGATGATACCAGCGCATTGCCGAGCGTCGCAGGATGCGTGTGCAACGAAGAGCTTTCCACCGCTCGAATCCTTCATCTCAGCGGGCGAAGAGTGAAGAGTCGGACACCCTCCTGGAGAGCCGCAACAGCGCAAGCACAGTGACTTCAAGGCCAACGCCACCGATGACGCTCCGTCAGTTGCCGAGGCTCTGCCCGAACAGTCGTGCGGCATTTCGGTAGGCCAACGCGCCTGACACCTCGTCAGGCAGTTGATCGAGCCAGTTGCGGATTTGGCTGACGACCTCGGCATAGGCGTGCCATCGTTCCGTCCAGTAGGTGTCGACACCAACCATGAAGCGGTCCGAATCCTCAAGCAGCAGCAACTCCCACTGAGGATCGAGCTGGCCGTCCGGCGCGACGCGCTGGTCGCGGACCGAAAGGTCTATGTGCAGACCAGGATAGCGCTCAAGATAGTCACGCAGCAGAGGTGGATAGGGGTAAGCCCCCGCATGCGCCCAGATCACCGTCGCCTCCGGCACCTTTTCGAACAGGGTGTCGATGACCGCTGGGTCACAATGCAGCAGCAGCGGCAGCCCCCGTGCTGTCGCCAGTTCGACGATTCGCAAGAATACTGGGCTGTGCCGGTCCTCGGCGAACAGGTGCAGCTCACCGACAGCCCGCCAGGGACCTTCGGCGAGCGTCTGCTCAACGCGTTCGGGCAGACCAACGTCATTCGTCCAGGTCGCCTTGTCGGCCGGTGTGCGGTAGACGCCGAGCATCGGCAGAATCAGTCTCGGCGCTTGCGCGTGCAATCGAAGTGCCTGTTCCGGCGGTCGACCGGTCACGGCCGCGGCGACGACGCCATTCGCCTGAAGCTGCGCGATGATCGCCTCCGGCGCGTAGTGCGCCGCATCCTCGGCGTTGTAGTGCAGGTGCGCATCGAACAGCGGTTGGGCCGCCTGAACCGAGGCCGCCAAGAGCCAGTTCGCGACGATCAGGACCAGCCAACTGTGTCTGCTTCCGCTCCTCATCTAAATTTGGTCCTGGTCTGCTGGACCGGAATCTGAATCGGTGAAAGCCAATGCTGGCATGTACATGGATGGAGGCTCCGGCGGCGAACCGATGCGCTATTGTCCAAGAGGATGGACCGCGGGGTCGACGACAGTCAACCCAAAATCCATCGACAAAAAAAGGGGCGCCGAGCGCCCCTTTTTTATTTGGCGACAGGTTTCAGACCTGCGCCCTATTCCGCTGCCGGACTAAGCGTCGAGGTTGTCCAACGCCTTTTGGAAGCGGTTCGCATGCGAACGCTCGGCCTTGGCCAGGGTCTCGAACCAGTCCGCGATTTCGTCAAAACCCTCGTCGCGGGCGGACTTAGACATGCCCGGATACATGTCGGTGTATTCGTGGGTCTCGCCGGCAATCGCTGATTTCAGGTTGTCGCCGGTGGGGCCGATCGGCAGACCGGTGGCGGGATCGCCAACCTGCTCCAGGTATTCCAGATGGCCATGGGCGTGGCCGGTCTCACCTTCGGCGGTGGAACGAAACACGGCGGCAACGTCGTTGTAACCCTCGACGTCGGCCTTGGAGGCGAAGTACAGGTAACGGCGGTTGGCCTGAGACTCACCGGCGAAGGCGTCCTTCAAGTTGTTTTCGGTCTTGCTGCCTTTGAGATCCATGTTAGGGTCCTCTGGGTTGTGGTTGGTCGCTGGTCTGTCGGTGGGGAAGGTACTCCCGCAGAGATGGGGCGGCAATTGATTGTTCCAATAGACCCGATAGTCGGGATTTATCGCGCCGAAGGCGTTGGCGTTGGTCTTGGTGCCGACTCCGGTCGTGACTCCGATGCTGGCGCTGGCTCCGTTTCCGATCTCGCCGATGGCGCCGGCTCCAGATAACTCAGGCAAGGCAGCCGCGCCCCCCTAATGGCGTCAGCGACCGCCTGCACGGCCTCGACCCGCGGAAAAGACTTGCGCCAGGCCAGCGCCACCCGTCGCGTGGGCACGGTGCCAGAAAACCGCCGACTACAGACCAGCCGCCCGCCGAAGCGGTCCTCCAGCGCGGCGCTGCAGGGCAGAATTGTGATACCAACATTGCTCGCCACCATGCAGCGGATGGTCTCAAGCGATCCGCCTTCGAGGTTGCGCCGCAGGTCTCCCGCGGCAGCACTCCCCTGCAGGCATTGCGGGCAGGCCTTAACCACCTGATCGCGGAAACAGTGCCCGGCACCAAGCAGCAACACGTTTTCCGCCGCGAGGGAATCGGCGTCGATGGCCTCGCGGACGTTCCACGGATGCGCCACGGGGAGTAACACCACGAATTCCTCGTCATAGAGCGACAGCGTTTGCACCCCGGGTTCGTCGAACGGCAACGAGATGATGATCAGATCCAGGTCGGCGCGCTTGAGACGCTCCACCAGCACCGTCGTAAAGTTCTCGTCGATTACCAGTGGCATATCTGGCGCGCGCTGCATCAACATCGGGACCAAGTGCGGCAGCAAGTAAGGGCCGATGGTATAGATAGCGCCGAGCCTTAACGCCCCGACAAGAGGATCGCGGCCGCTGCGCGCGAGTTGCTGTATGCCTTGGGCCTCTTCTAACACGCGCTGTGCCTGAACGATGATGCGTTCGCCGATGGCGGTCACGGAGACTTCGCCGGTACCGCGCTCGAACAGACTCACGCCGAGTTCCTCTTCCAACTTCTTGACGGCGACGCTCAGCGTCGGCTGACTCACAAAGCAGGCATCAGCGGCGCGGCCGAAGTGGCGCTCGCGCGCCACGGCGACCACATAGCGCAGTTCGTTCAACGTCATCTCGAGAGCGCCTCCTTCGCGGACCGTTACACACTTCCGCGGTCAATGGCTTGCCGTCACCGGCGATAATTGCTACAAACAGACTCAATGCGCTTGCCGCGCGCGACCTCGCCTCATGACCTGCCATGGCCAAGACTGGCTCAACCCGCCCGGACGAAGCCGACGCTGCCGATGGCAGACCTCAGCTCGTTAGGCTGCTGCAATTCTCCGATCTACATCTCTACGCGAACCCAGACGGACGGCTGCTTGGTCAGAATACACGTCTGGCATTTGAGTCCGTGCTCGCGCTCGCGCGACGGCAACACTGGCCGCCTGACGCACTCATCCTCACCGGCGATTTGATTCACGACGAGAGCCCGGAAGGCTATCGTTTCTTACGCCAGCGGCTGGAACAGTTGGGTGTGGTCTGCTTTTGCATCCCCGGAAACCATGACCGCATCGATTTGCTGACCGGCTATCTCGACGCCGGTGCCGTCGCTGGCTTCCGTGTCGAGCGCCTGGGCGCTTGGGATCTCGTGCTGTTGGACTCCAGCCTACCGTTTACCGAGGGCGGCCACATCGAGCCGGCGGTACTCGCCGATCTGGACCGGCACGCCAGCGCTAATCCCGAACGCCCGCAACTGATCCTACTGCACCATCATCCGGCTCCGGTCGGCAGTTCCTGGATCGACACGATGCGGGTAGACAACGGCAAGGAGTTACTCAGCCGCGCCGCGCGACACCGCAATGTGCGCGGCATCGTTTGCGGCCACGTACACCAGGCCTACCAGACCCAACACGACGATTTTATCTGGCTGTCGACACCTTCCACCTGCATCCAGTTCCTGCCCGGCAGCGAAGGTTTCGCCCTCGACCCGTTGACGCCCGGCTATCGCTGGTTCGAACTCCACGCCGACGGCCAGATCGACACCGGCGTGGAGCGAACTGAAGCTTACCCAGAGCCCCTGCAAGCAAGCGCCAGCGGCTACTGATCTGCTACTGATCTGGCGGCAATAGGTTCACGGGCAGCAACTCGCCGGTGTCGATGCGGTCGCTGCCATGGACCAGACGCACCGCAAGGACCTCGACCCCGGCAGCCGCCGCCTCGCTGAGCCGTTGGGCATAGGCGCGGTCGATGTCCCAGGCCGGCGCCAGCGCGCGCCCGTCCGGCCGGTTCAACGCGAATAGCATCACGCCGCGCAACCCGGTCGCGACTGCTGCCATGAGCAGATTGAGGTGCTTGCGACCGCGCTCGCTGCGGGCGTCGGGGAAGCGCAAAAGGTCGCCGTCGAGCAGCGTCACGTTCTTCACCTCGATCAGCGCATCGGCTAAACCCGCGTTCTCGGCATCGCTGAGTCGGATATCGAGTCGGCCGCTCTCCGAACCCGGTTTCGAGCCCTGTTTCGAGCCCTGTTTCGAGCTGGGTTCCGGACTCGGCTTCGACCCGAATGTCCGATCGTCCCGATGGGCAGGCCCCGAGAAAGGCACCTCCCGGCGCAGCGTGCGATAGCCGCGCAAGGGGGGAATCCGGCCCAAACCGACAGCTTCCGCAAGCACCTGATTTGGCCGCGCCGTGTTGACCCCGATCCAACCGCTGCCCATGTCTACCCGCTCCAGCGTCCAGGCCAGCTTGCGGCGTGGGTTGTCGCTGTAACTGAGCTGCACCGCGGCGCCTGGTTGCCAGCAAGTCGCCATGGTTCCGGTGTTGGGCACATGGGCGGTAACGAGCCGCCCGTCGTTCAGCTCCACATCGGCAAGAAAGCGTTTGTAACGCCTCTGGATGCGGCCATCCGTTAGTGCTGGAAGCAGCAGCGCCCTAGCCCTCAGTTGGTGCTGAAGCCGGTCAAGGTTCGGAAGTCTGTGGGCTCGCAGGCAACGCCACTGACATCGGCTTGTGGCGGTCCCCGGCGCAGCCATTCTCGCAGCGCATCGACCGCGTCGGCAGGACCACAGACGAGCACTTCCACTCGGCCATCCGGCAGGTTTCGAGCATAGCCGGTCAATCCCAGACGCAGTGCCTCCTCGCGCGCGGAGGCCCGGAAAAAGACCCCTTGCACGTTGCCAGCGACATGGCAGCGCACACACACCTTCGCCGGGCTTCGTTCTGGTGATTCGTTCATCATCTTGCTCCCGCCTACAAAGACTGATCGAACACGTGCAGACGGCGCTTCGCGCCGCCGGGCTCAGCGTTCCGCTTGCGCCGCGTCGGATGTCGCAGCCTCCGCCGCGCCAGCCACATTGGACTGGGCGCGTTTGTACTTAGTGAAGGTGGTGTCCCTATACGCGCCGTCGATGACGTAGCGGCCGAGCAGCATGAACTCGTCGCTGTCGCCCGTGGCGCCGGTATAGCGCGCCACGAGATTTCCATCGAGATCGAAAAACGCGAACACTGGCGTCGCCCGCACGCGGAACTGCTGGAGCGCAAAGTCCTTTTGCGCCGCGACATTACCCTGAAAATCCGTCACCTCGACGTCACCCTCAACGTCGACCGGAAAGATCAGGAAATGCTCCTTAAAGTAGTCCTGAACCTCGGGTTGGTTCAGGACCGTGGTCTTCATGCGGTGGCAGAACGGACACTCGTCCATTTCGAACATGAGCAGGATGCCGGCCTTGCCGTCTTCCCGAGCGGTTGCGAGTTCCTCGCTGAAGTCGCCAAAGGTTGTATCGAAGAAGTAAGTCCCAGGATCGCGGGGCACCGGAGCCGCGATAATGATCTGCGCGGCCGAAAGCAGCAGCGCCGCTAGCAGGAGGGTGACGTATCGAGTCTTGTTCATTGCAGTTCCTCAGATCGCTGTTGGGCGCCGATTGTGCGCAGAACCGGCCGGCATTTCAACGCGCTTGCCGGATCCGCCGCTGATCAGTCCCGAATGAGGCCGATCCATTGGCCCGAGGGGATCGGCCGCAAGTCCAAATTTGCCCTGAAACTATCGCTGGCATGGCGAAGTTTAGCCCGCCACGGCCGCTCTTACGGAGCTGAAGCTCCGTATTCCAGGCATAAAACTGGCCAAATTTGAAATTGCTGGAGGATCGGGCATGGGTTCGGCAGCAGGCGCAAATCGCGCTAGAATCCGGGCCCGAAATCAATGCGTTCCGGATGCGCCGGAGAACCCAGCGAGCCCTACCAGCAGAACCCCGCCAGAGACCGTTCAATGTTTAACCTGCTCCATGGCCTGCTCGGTCTTTCGGTCCTGCTCGGCTTTGCCTGGCTGCTCAGCGAAGACCGGCGCCACGTATCGCCGCGGTTGGTCTTCGGCGGCCTCGGCCTGCAAATCCTGCTCGCACTGTTGCTGTTGAAGCTACCGCCCGCGCAAGCCCTGTTCGCGGCCATCAACGAGGCGGTGCTGGCGGTGCAGGCGGCCACTGAGGCGGGAACCAGCTTCGTCTTCGGACACCTCGGCGGTGGGCAGGCGCCATTCGAGGCGGTCTACCCAGAAAACAGTTTCGTGCTCGCCTTCCGCGCCCTGCCGTTGGTGCTGGTCATCGGAGCGCTGTCCGCGCTGCTGTTCCACTGGCGGGTGCTGCCCTTACTGGTGGATGCGCTAGCCTGGTTGCTGCGCCGCACGCTTGGCATCGGCGGCGCACTTGGGCTAGGTACCGCCGCCAACGTCTTCATCGGCATGGTGGAGTCGCCGCTGCTGATCAAGCCCTATTTGCGCACGATGGGCCGGGGCGAGCTGTTCGCGCTGATGACTACCGGCATGGCCACCATTGCGGGCACCGTGATGGTGCTGTACGCAACGCTGATCGGCGACGCGATCCCGAACGCCATGGGCCATATCCTGACAGCCTCGCTGATCAGTGCTCCCGCCGCGCTGGTGGTGGCGGGCCTGATGATCCCGACGCCACCGCCCCAGACAACCCAGAAGGTGCGCCGGATCGGGCAGGACTCGGGCAGTGCGATGGACGCGATCACGCGGGGAACCCTCGACGCGATCCCTCTGCTGCTGAACATCATGGCCATGCTGATCGTCATGGTGGCGCTGGTCAGCCTCGCCAATTTCGCGCTGACATGGCTACCCGACGTTGACGGCAGCGCGTTGACGCTGCAACGCCTTCTGGGCTGGCTGTTCGCGCCGGTGGTCTGGTTGATCGGCATCCCCTGGCACGAGGCTACGAGCGCGGGCCAATTGATGGGCATCAAGACGGTGCTGAATGAGCTGCTGGCCTACCTGGAACTCGCGGCCCTGCCGGCGGACGTGCTCAGTGAGCGCAGCCGATTGATCATGACCTACGCCCTGTGTGGCTTTGCCAACTTCGGCAGCCTCGGCATCATGATCGGGGGGCTTGGCACCTTGGCGCCGGAGCGCCGAGCAGAGGTGGTCGAATTGGGCATGCGCTCGATCATCGCCGGCACGCTGGCCACGCTGATGACCGGTACCGTCGTCGGCATGCTGCTCTGAACCGCGTCAGACTACTTGGACGGTTTGTTGACTCCCTACTTCCGCATCTTCAACCCGGTGCGGCAGGCTGAACGCTTCATCCGCCAGGGGCTCTATGTGCGCCGCTGGTGCCCAAAAAGAGACCGATTCTCGGACAAGCTGATCCATCAGCGATCCGTCAGTACTGAGGGGCGCCGCCCGCGGTGCTGGGGCGTTTCGGCCTTCAGCTTTGCCGCGAATCGGTGGACCATGTATCGACGGACTGACAAAGAAGCCCACACCACGGGGCTGACTTCGCTGATAATCGCATCTGCCAACTTGGTCGCCTCATACCCGTTATCGCAAATCATTGCCTGTACCGGCGCGACCCCCAGCCCCCGATCAATCTGACCTCCGCTCCATTTCACCGCAAAGAGACATCCAGGATGACCCAAACGCTCCCCGCCAAGGTATTGCAGCAGCTTGCCGATGCCACCCACGCTGACCCGTTCGCCGTGCTCGGCCGCCATGCGGACGCGAACGGCGCCGTTTGCGTGCGGGCACTGTTACCGCACGCGGAGAACGTGACCATCGCCGAGGGCAACCACGCAATGCGCCGGATCGACGGCACCGCAGTGTTTGAATGGCATGGCAACGCAGCGGAGCTGCCGGAGCGCTATCGGCTGATCTGGCGCGACCAGGACCACCGCGAGCACATCGCCCACGATCCGTACTGTTTCCCGCCCCAGCTGCCGGACTTCGACATGCATCTGTTCGGCGAGGGTCGCCACTGGCACGCCTACCGCATGCTCGGTGCGCGCGTGCACGAGACCGACGGTATCGCCGGTGTGTTGTTCTCGGTCTGGGCACCGAACGCGGCGCGAGTCAGCGTGGTCGGCGACTTCAACCGCTGGGACGGCCGTTGTCATCCGATGCGCGTGCATGGCAATGGCGTCTGGGAGCTGTTCATTCCGGATCTGCCCCCCGGCGTGCTGTACAAGTTCGAGCTGCGTGCCGGCGACGGCTCCATCCTGCTCAAGACCGATCCCTACGGTCGCCGTTTCGAGGTGCGCCCCAACACCGCCGCCATCGTCGAGCCGCCGAGCGACTTCCGCTGGCGCGACGACGACTGGCGCAAGGCGCGCGCCGGACACGACTGGCTGCACAGCCCGATGACCATCTACGAGGTACATCCGGGCTCCTGGCAGCGCGGTCCAGAGGGCGAGATGCTGAACTATCGCGAGCTGGGCGAACGCCTGGTCGACTACGTGCTGGATCTCGGCTTCACGCATATCGAGCTAATGCCCGTCACCGAGCACCCGTACGATCTCTCGTGGGGCTATCAGACCACCGGCTACTACGCCCCCACCAGCCGCTTCGGCAGTCCGGACGATTTTCGCTGGTTCGTCGACCATTGCCACGCCAACGGCATCGGCGTCATCCTCGACTGGGTGCCGGCGCACTTTCCCAAAGACGCCCACGGCCTTGGCCGCTTCGACGGCACCGCGCTGTTCGAACACGAAGATCCTCGCCTCGGCGAGCACCTGGACTGGGCGACGCTGATCTTCAATTTCGGCCGCAACGAGGTGAAGAACTTCCTGATCTCCAGCGCGCTGTTCTGGCTGGAGGAGTTCCACGTCGACGGTCTACGCGTCGACGCCGTCGCATCGATGCTGTATCTGGACTATTCGCGCACCGACTGGGTACCTAATCGTTACGGTGGCCGCGAGAATCTGGAGGCCATCGCCTTCATGCGCGAGCTGAACGAGGTGGTGCACGACCAAGTGCCGGGAACGCTGATCATGGCGGAGGAATCCACCTCCTATGCGCAGGTGACGAAGCCGACCTATCTGGGCGGGCTCGGCTTCGACCTGAAGTGGAACATGGGTTGGATGAACGACACGTTGGAATATTTCAAGGAAGACCCGATCCACCGGCAGTACCATCAAGACGCGCTGACCTTCAGCATGCTCTACGCGTTCTCGGAAAACTTCCTGCTGCCGTTCTCTCACGACGAGGTCACGCACGGTAAACGCTCGCTGCTGTACCGAATGCCGGGCGACGAGTGGCAGCGTTTCGCCAACCTGCGCCTGCTCTACACCTACATGTACACCCATCCCGGCAAGAAGTTGCTGTTCATGGGCAGCGAATTCGCCCAGGGCGACGAGTGGGATAGCCAGCGGGTGCTGGATTGGTATGTGCTGGAGTATCCGCTGCATCAGGGCATTCAACGTTTGGTGCGCACTGTCAACGCGCTGTACCGCGACGAGCCGGCGCTGCATGACGGAGACTTCGATGGCCAGGGCTTTGAATGGATCGATTGCCATGATGCGCAGAACTCGGTGTTGATCTATCAACGCAAGGGCTTGGCGGCTGATCCGCAGGCTGTCGGCGCGCCCGACGAGCAGCCCGACGGTGGCGACGGTGAGCAAGGTGATGCCCAAAACGGTCCGCGAGAACCCGACCACGTCATCGTCGCGCTCAACTTCACGCCGGTACCGAGGGAAGGCTATCGCATCGGCGTCCCGAGCCCCGGGGCCTATCGGGAGCTGTTTAACTCCGATGCCCAAGACTTCGGCGGAAGCGGCGTGGGCATCGGCCCCGAGGCGATCGCCAGCGAACCGGTGGCCTGGATGAATCAGCCGCATTCGGTTGTGCTGACCTTGCCGCCGCTTGCCGGTATCGTGCTCAGGCCGGTCGTGTCAGCGAACACTTAGCCCGCGGTCCACATCGGTGATGACGATCGAACCTAAATCTGGCAGTTCGCATCAATCATCCGGCTTGCTCAACAAATTGCATGCCTTGGGTGCGATGTACGTGCGGCTTCAGCCGCACTGCACAAACCCACCGTGCGGCTAAAGCCGCACCTACAGCCGGGCCAACCGCGGGATTTGGGTTGAAGCCGGACCGAGCCAAACGTTCGGCACGCTGATCTCCGCCACCGCGGCCTAAGACCGGAGAGCACAGGTCCGGTATACACATTCGAGGCAAATAACCTCGCAGGTTACGAACAATGGCAAAAAAGCCCACGACGTCGAAGAAATCCGCCGCACGCAAGACATCCGCCGGTAGGGTCGCGCCCCCGGTCGCACCCCAGGCCTCAGCCCCATCAAGAGCCGCACCAACAGCTGCGCCAGACGCTGGGCAAGCTCGGCCCGCGGCGGACTCCGCGCGCGACGTGAAGGCGCCTCCATTGCCCGCGGCGAGCCCAGCAAGCGCCCCGACCAGTCCGAGGCGGCCAGTCAAAAAGACGGTACCAAAACCCGCCGCCGGCCAGGTAACCGCTGCCAAGCGGGCGGCTGAGCAACCCGCCGAGCCCGCGACCGAGCCGAAAGCGCCACTGCCGGCGACCCGCGTTGCCGGTAAGAAGGAACCAGCGCCGGAAACCGCCACGCGACCGGCGAATCAAGCGGAGCCGACCGCGGAGGTTCGGCCGGTAGCCCCGCTGACACCCGTCAACCGGACGCCACCGGCTGCCCAGCAACCCAGCACGCCGCAGTCGCCAACAACGCCCGCACCCACACCCGAGCTGGAGCCAGTGCCAGAACCAGCGCCGGAGCCGGCAATGGATCTGGAGCCGGCACCGGAACCGGAACCGCAAGGCATGCCGGAACCGCCAGCCCCGGAGGTGTACCACGCTCACCGGCCCAGCCTCTATATTGTGCACATCACGCCCGAAATGGCGCCGGTGGCCAAGGTCGGCGGGCTTGCGGATGTGGTGTTCGGCATCAGTCGCGAGCTTGCCATCCGTGGCAATCATGTCGAGATCATCCTGCCCAAGTACGACAGCCTGCGCTACGACCAGATCTTCGAGCTGCATGAGGCCTATAAGGACCTGTGGGTGCCCTGGTACGACGGGGCTATCCATTGCACGGTGTACTTCGGCTTCGTGCATGGTCGAAAGTGCTTTTTTATCGAACCGCACTCCGGCGACAACTTCTTTAACCGCGGCAGCATCTACGGCTTCCCAGACGACGTGTTGCGCTACGCGTTCTTTTCCCGCGCGGCGATGGAGTTCCTATGGCAGGCCGGTAAGCATCCGGACATCATCCACTGCCATGACTGGCAGACCGCATTGGTGCCGGTATTCCTGTACGAGTTCTACCAGCAGCTTGGGATGAGCCATCCGCGCGCCTGCCTCACCATCCACAACTTCAAGCACCAGGGCGTTACCGGTGCCGAACTGTTGCGCGCCACGGGACTCCATCAGCCGGAACGATTCTTCGACTGGAACCGCATGGGCGACAACCGGCACAAGAATGCGCTCAACCTCCTCAAGGCGGGCATCGTCTACTCCAACTTCGTCACCACCGTCTCGCCACGTTATGCCTTCGAGACCAAGGATCAGGGCCAGGGCTTCGGCCTGGAGCCGACGCTGCACACCCACCACATGAAATACGGCGGCGTCGTCAACGGCATCGATTACGACGTCTGGAATCCGGAGGTGGACCATCAGATCCCGGCCCGCTACGGGGTCGACAACATCGACACCAAGTACGACAACAAGCGCGCCCTGCGCCATCGACTGATGCTCGCGGACAGCGACAAGCCCATCGTCGCCTTCATCGGTCGGCTCGATCCGCAAAAGGGCCTGGAGCTGGTGCGCCACGCGATCTTCAGCACGCTGGAACGGGGCGGCCAGTTCGTGCTGCTCGGTTCCAGTCCAGATCAGGCCATCAACAACGACTTCTGGGGTCTGAAGCGCATGCTCAATGACAGCCCCGACTGTCATCTAGAGATCGGCTTCGACGACGATCTAGCGCATCTGATCTACGCCGGCGCCGACATCATGTTGGTGCCAAGTCAGTTCGAACCCTGCGGTCTGACGCAGCTGATCTCGCTGCGCTACGGCACCGTCCCGGTGGTGCGCACCGTCGGCGGCCTGGCGGACACGGTCTTCGACAAGGACCATTCCGACCGTCCGCTAGACCAGCGCAACGGCTACCGCTTCGACAACTACGACGTCCCCGGTCTGGAGTCGGCCCTGGGCCGAGCCATCGACTGTTATTACCAGTACCCGGAGCACTTCCGGGAGCTGATCAAGAACGCGATGCGCGCCGATTACTCGTGGAATCAGCCCGGGCAGGATTATCTGAACATCTACGACTTCATTCGCGATCGCTAGGGCTCGCGGTAACCGAGGACGGCAAGCGCGCCGTGGGAGCGATTTGCAATCGCGACACGTCGCGAGAAGAGTTTGCACGCAGGATCGCGCCTCGTGCTGCGTCTCGGTGGTTGCAAATCGCGGCTGCAAGCCGCTCCCACAGGCACGCCCGCTAGCCGGGCACGCAGTCTCGGAAATACTCGACTAAGACAACGATTGCATTTGTTGTTTGACTTGTATTTGACTCATGACTAAGAGCACGACCAAGCATGCTGATCTATAACCTGTTCCCGCTGCTGGCGGGACCGTTCGATGAATGGGAGCCGCATCTGGAACGGGCGGCGGCGATGGGTTTCGACTGGGTATTCGTCAATCCTATCCAGAAACTCGGGCGCTCCGGCAGCCTGTACTCCATCGCCGATTACTTCGCCATCAACCCGGTCCTGTTGCGCCCGAAATCGAAGCTCGGCGCGGACGATCAGGTCCGCGCGATGGCCAAGGCCGCAGGGCAGCAGGGTCTTTCGCTGATGATCGACCTGGTCATCAACCATTGCGCCGAGGACAGCGCGTTGGTGAAGTCGCATCCGGACTGGTTCGTGCATGAGCATGGCCGGGTCGCTAATCCATTCTGCATCGAGGACAACGGCAACAAGGTCGTTTGGCGCGATCTCGCCCAGTTCGATCACCAGGGCGCGCTGCGCCACGCAGATGACCCCAACGGCCTGCTCGCCTATTGCGTGCAAATGGTGGAACACCTGATCGGACTCGGTTTCCGCGGCTTTCGCTGCGACGCCGCTTACCAGATCCCAACCGACTTTTGGAGCCGCATCATTGACCAAATTCGCGCTAAGCATCCGGACACCGTCTTCGTCGCCGAGACCCTGGGCTGCACACCCAAGCAGACCCGCGACACCGCCTCTGCAGGCTTCGACGCCATCTTCAACAGCGCCAAGTGGTGGGACTTCCACGGCGACTGGCTACTCGAGCAATACGAGCTGACACGCCACATCGCCCCGTCGATCGGCTTTCCGGAAAGCCACGACACCCGGCGCCTGTTCGAAGAGTTTGAAAGCAACGTCGATGCCCTGCGCCAGCGCTATCTGTTCACCGCGCTGTTCGCCACTGGCGTGATGATGCCGATGGGCTTTGAATACGGCTTTCGCAAGCGACTGGACGTCGTCACCACCACTCCCAACGACTGGGAGCAACCCAACGTCGACCTCACCGACTTCGTCCGCCAGGTCAATGCCATCAAGACCGAGGCGCCGGTATTCGGCGCAGAGGGCCAACTCGAACGGCTGGATTATCACGACCCATCCATCCTCGTGCTGCGCAAACACGCCATCAGCGGCCCCAGTCAGGCACTGCTGGTGCTGAATAAAGACCCCTGGAACCGACAACGCTTCTACGTCGACGATCTCAAACACCTGATCCCATCCCCAGCATCGCTGCGCGACCTGTCACCGGACTGGCCGATGGACCATCTGCCAAGTCCGTTCGAATTCTGGCTTGGCCCCGGCATGGCACGCGTACTGGTTGCTCAAGACTCCGGTGCCTCAATGTGCTCGAGGATGAGCTGCGGGGCCCGCAGCCCACGGTAGTCATTCACGTCCAGCCGGTAGGCCAGGCGCATCCGGTCACCGACCTCAGCGCGCCGTTCCGCCAGGTTGAAGCCGATGGCCTCCAGCGGCACACCATCCGCGGCGCGCACGCGCAGCTTCAGGTGGCGTTCGGCGACAATCCGCTTGTCTGACACGTCGAAAAGGCCGTCGAACATAGGTTCTGTAAAGCCCTTACCCCAGGGACCCGCAAGGCGCAGCGCGTCGGCGGTCTGCAGATTCAGCATGGGGCCGGGAAGCTCGCCGTCGGAGAGTAGTTCACGCACCGTCGGCGCGTCGCCGAGTTCACGCCTGACCTCATCCGCGAAGGCGCCGCGAAAGTCGTCCAGCGCATGCAGCGGCAGGCTGAGGCCGGCGGCCATCGCATGACCGCCGAAGCGTTCGATGAGACCGGGGCAACGCTTGTCCACCGCATCGATGACGTCGCGAATATGTAGCCCTTCGATGGAGCGTGCGGAGCCGCGCAGCATGGGGCCATGCTCCATGGCGGCATCCGCGCAGGCACTGGCGTCGGCAACCGCGGCGCCACCTGGACCAGCGTCGGCAAACGCAATGACGGGCCGGTGCCAACGCTCGCGGATGCGTGCGGCGACGATACCGATGACGCCCTGGTGCCAATCGGCTCCATACAGGCACAGCCCGGCCGGCAGCTCGCCGGCCTGCGCCGCCAGGCCGCTGACGATGCCCTCGGCCGCCTCACGCATGTCGTACTCGATCTCGCGGCGTTCGCTGTTGAGGGCGTGTAGTTCGCGCGCCAGCTGCATTGCCCGCACCGGGTCTTCGGTGACCAGGCACTCCACGCCGACGCTCATGTCGTCGAGACGGCCGGCGGCGTTGAGTCGGGGACCCGCCGAGAAGCCCAGGTCGCGCGCGGTGACTTGCTGTATGCGGCAACCGGCGATCTCCAGCAGCGCCCGCAACCCCGGGCGACAGTGACCGGCACGGATGCGACGCAGCCCCTGCTCGACCAGGATGCGGTTGTTGCGGTCGAGCGTGACGACGTCCGCGACCGTACCAAGGGCAACCAAATCTAGCCATTGGGCCAGATTTGGCTCGGCGATCGCACCGACGCGGGCACTGTCGAACCAGCCGCGGCGGCGCAGTTCCGAGCGCGTCGCCGCGAGCAGATAGAACATGACGCCGACGCCGGCCAGGTGCTTGCTGGCGAAGCCACAGCCGTGCTGATTGGGGTTGACGATGGCCGCCGCCTCGGGCAGCTCCGGCCCTGGCAGGTGGTGATCGGTGACCAGTACCGGAATGCCCAGTGCCCGCGCACGCTCGACACCGGCAAGGCTGGCTATGCCGTTGTCGACGGTGATCAGCAAGCCCGGCTTGTGCGGCGCCGCGGCATCGACCACCGCCGGGCTCAGGCCGTAGCCATGCTTGAATCGGCTGGGGGTCAGGTGCCGGAGGCTGGTGGCACCGAGCGCGCGCAGGCCGAGCATGGCCACCGCGCTGCCGGTGGCGCCGTCGGCATCGAAGTCACCGACGACGACAATGCGCCCGTCCCTGCCGATGCAGTCGGCCAATAACTCGGCGGCGGCTCCGATGCCGAGCAGATCGGTCGCCGGCAACAGGTCGGCGAGGCCGGCTGACGTCGGCTCGGCATCGCCCCGGTGGAGGTACAGCTGACGCATCAGGGCTTTCAGGTCCGACGGCTGGGCCGACGCCTCGGCAATTCGACGGATCCGGACCGGAATAGCATTGGCGGTCTGAGCGCCGGACTTGGATCGATTCGCGTTGGACATCCGGCAAGGGTAACACCCCGCTATCGCGGGCGCGGTTGTCGGCTGGTCAACAGTGGGCCTGGACCCACCGGTCGATCGGCAGTCGTTGATGATGGGCAGCACGACCAACATCTAACGCTCATGCAAACCAAGCTCCGCTACCTGTTGCCCACCCTATTGCTGCTCGCGAGTTGCTCGGGACTCCTGCTGCGGCCGGGGAGCGACGACACCGCAACAACGCTGCCGCCCGGCGTGCGGGTGATCGCCGGCAGCATCGACTCGTCCACGGGATGCCGGCTCGATTACCGCGTCTACGTGCCCGATGGCCCAAACGCCCAGGCGCTGGCCAACGGCGGCGCTGCCGATCACATGGACAGCCAAGCCGACGACCTGGTTGTGCTTGCGCATGGATTTCTACGCAGCCAGACGCAGATGAAGGGCTTGGCCACATCCCTCGCCGCCTCCGGTACTCGGGTCGCCACCCTCGATTTCTGCAACGCGAGCCCCTGGGATGGTCGCCACGCGCAAAACGGGCTCGACATGGTCGCACTGGCCCGCCACCTGGACGCTCGGCGGGTCGTCTACGCCGGTTTTTCCGCTGGCGGACTCGCCGCTGTGATCGCCGGGCGCGCCGACCCCAAAGGCATCGGTATCGTCACGCTCGACCTAGTCGAGACGCAGGGCCTTGGCGTGCGCGCCGCCAAGGGCCTCGACAAGCCCCTACTCGCCCTGGCTGGCGAACCAACCAACTGCAACGCGCTCGATAACGGCCGCGCGGTGTTCGCCGCCACCGATTGGGCACGGGTGCAGCGCATCAAAGGCGCTGGTCATTGCGATTTCGAGTCCCCCACTGATGGCCTGTGCGAACTGGTCTGCACCGATCCAGATGCCAAGCTTCGGACAGCCGCGGTAGACAATGGAGCGCGGCCCCCGGAGATAGCGTTTGGTACCAGCGCCCGTGAACGCATCATCGCCAGCACGAAACTAGCGGTCGCCTCCCTGCTCGACGGCGATCTCCTCGCTTGGCCGCACCCATCAAAAGGCCTTTGAGCGACCCGTGGTAGCAATGCTCACACGCGATAGTGTCGCGGCTTGGATCCTGCGGCGCCTGCTCGCGCCTGCGACTCGCATGCTACGAGGGCTCGCCGGCTTGGGAAGCAAGCGCTTGTTGCGCGGCGGCATTGCCGTTCGTGGTTCAATACCGGCTCTGAAGTACAGTGCCCATCCGCCCGGCCCCGGACCTGCGCCTTGACCGACACCGTCATTCCCAGCCAGAACACTGCCCCCGCTCGCCTGCAACAGAGCGCATCCCATCGCGCCTGGTGGCCGACAAGTGTGATCGCGATCGCGCTGCTGTTGGCACTGCCGGTGCTGGTGGTGATCGGATTCGTCTTCGTGCCGACCGGCGACATCTGGCGGCACCTGGCGGAGACCGTGCTGGCGGACTATGTCGGTAACTCGCTCTTGCTGATGCTCGGCGTTGCCGGCGGTACGCTGCTCGCTGGGGTCGGCACCGCCTGGCTCACCAGCATGTGCCGCTTTCCCGGCCGCGCGCTGTTCGAATGGGCACTGTTGCTACCGATGGCGATGCCGGCCTACATCATCGCCTATACCTACACGGGCATGCTCGATTTTGCCGGCCCGGTCCAGACCACGCTGCGGGAGTGGACCGGCTGGGGGTACGGCGACTACTGGTTCCCGGAAATACGCTCATTGCCAGGGGCCGCGTTGATGCTGTCGCTGGTCCTCTACCCCTATGTCTATCTGCTCACGCGAGCGGCGTTTCTGAGCCAGTCCCTTTGCGTGCTCGACGTCAGTCGCACGCTGGGCAACGGTCCGTGGCGCACCTTTTACTCCGTGGCGTTGCCGTTGGCGCGACCGGCTATCGTCGCGGGTCTTTCACTGGCGCTGATGGAGACGCTGGCGGACTACGGCACGGTTCAGTATTTCGGCGTGTCGACCTTTACCACCGGGATCTTCCGCACTTGGTTCGGGCTCGGAAACGCGGCCGCCGCGGCACAGCTCTCCGCGATGCTACTGACCTTCGTGTTCGTGCTGATCCTGCTCGAGCGCTGGTCGCGTCGCCATGCCCGCTACCACCACACCAGCCAGCGTGAGCAAAGCATCCGCCGGCTGCCGCTGCGCGGTTGGCGCGCCACACTTGCGTTCACGTCCTGCTTGCTGCCGCTGTTGTTCGGCTTTCTGCTGCCGGCGGCGCAACTCGGCTGGTGGAGCCTAACCGTGGCCGAGACGCGTTGGGACGGTGCATTCGCAACCCTGGCGCTGAACAGCATAGGTCTTGCCGCGGGTGCCGCCCTGCTGGCCTTGTTTCTGGCGCTGCTGCTCGGCTACGGTCGACGGTTGTATCCATCGCCCACGGTGAAGGCCGCGGTGCGCGTGGCGAGCCTGGGCTATGCGGTGCCCGGCACGGTCATCGCCGTCGGTGTCCTGATCCCGTTTGCCTGGGTCGACAACAGCATCGATGCCTGGATGCGCGCCAGCCTCGGCATCTCCACCGGGCTGCTGCTCAGCGGGACACTGACGGCCCTGATATTCGCCTACATGGTTCGCTTTCTGGCCGTGTCGTTGCAGACGGTCGAATCGGGGCTCGGCAAGATCCGCCCATCCATGGACGAGGCCGGGCGTTCTCTGGGCTATCGGCCCAACGAGG
This sequence comes from uncultured Gammaproteobacteria bacterium, assembly GCA_963698775.1. Taxonomy (GTDB): domain Bacteria; phylum Pseudomonadota; class Gammaproteobacteria; order Chromatiales; family Chromatiaceae; genus Thiohalocapsa. The sequence goes on along the minus strand of CAVOSE010000076.1, from coordinate 102,671 downwards.
TGCTGCGGCGCATCCACATGCCGATGCTCCGCGGCAGCCTGCTGACGGCGCTGCTGTTGGTGTTCGTGGATGTTCTCAAGGAACTGCCGGCGACGCTGATCTTGCGCCCGTTCAACTTCAACACGCTCGCAGTGCGTGCCTACGAGCTGGCCGCGGACGAGCGCCTGGCGGACTCCGGTCCGGCGGCGCTGACCATTGTCGCCGCCGGCCTGCTCCCCGTCATTCTGCTCAGCCGTTCCATCACCCGCTCCCGCCATGCCCAGTCAGCTTGAGGTCCAACAGGTCAGCGTCGCCTACGGCGACAACACCATCGTGCAGGATGTGAGCTTCGTGCTCGCGGCCGGCACCATCGGTTGTCTGCTCGGCCCAAGCGGCTGCGGCAAGACCACCTTGCTGCGCGCCATCGCCGGATTCGAGCCGGTCAGCCGAGGCGAGGTGCGCCTGAACGGGCGGCTGGTCTCGGATACCAACCAGACGGTGCCGCCCGAGCGCCGGCAGATCGGCATGGTCTTTCAGGACTTTGCGCTGTTTCCGCATCTTTCGGTCGCCGACAACATCGGCTTCGGGCTGCGGCGCCAATCGAGGGCCGTGCGGCGCAAACGCGTCGAAGAGCTGTTGGAACTGGTGGGTCTACAAGATGCGGCTCGGCAGTTTCCCCATGAACTGTCAGGCGGTATGCAGCAGCGCGTGGCGCTGGCCCGCGCCATGGCCCCAAGGCCCCAGATTCTGCTGCTGGACGAACCCTTCTCGAGCATGGACGCGGAATTGCGCGAGCAACTGGCGCGTGAGGTACGCGATGTACTCAAGCGCGAGGGCGTGACGGCGATTCTTGTCACCCACGACCAGCTCGAGGCCTTTGCCATGGCCGATCTCATCGGCGTCCTTGGGCATGGCCAGGTGCATCAATGGGGCACGGGCTTCAGCCTCTACCATGAACCAGCAGACCGTTTCGTCGCAGACTTCATCGGCCAGGGCGTACTTCTGCCCGCGACGGTGTACGACGACATTCGGGTCAAGACCGAGCTCGGACGCATCGCCGGCGCGCATCCCCACGGGCTGGAGCCAGGCTCCGCGGCGGAAGTCCTGATCCGCCCCGATGACATGCTCTACGATGAGTCGAGCCCTCGCAAGGCCATCGTCGTGGAGCGAGCCTTCCGCGGTGCTGAGTTCCTGTATACGCTGCGATTGACCAGCGGCACCGAGGTACTCTGCCTGGTCCCGAGCCATTATCGCCACGCCGTCGGCGACCAGATCGGCGTGCGTTTGCAGGCCGATCATCTTGTGGTGTTCCCCCGCGATCGCGCACCCACCGAGTTGCCCTTCGTTGGCTCGTCGGCCCGCCGTGACGAATCCGAGCAACCGGACGCCGCGGACGTGCCGCTCGCCGACGTCTACGAGGGTGACGTACAGCGCTGAACCGACAGGAGACCAACTGCTTCGCAAGCGGGTGGCGATGACGTCAAAACGGGATCTGGTCGAAACGGGTGACCCGACGGTGGGCGGCTGCCAGCCCAGCCATGCCCTCTCGCGCGACGCACACGGTCTCCCAACCCGCATCGCGTGCGGCGTCGAGTTCCTCGCGCACGTCGGACAGGAATAGTACGCGCCGGGGCTCGACGCCGATGGTCTCCGCGATGCGGCGGTACGAGCTGACGTCTCGCTTATGGCCGACGCGTGTGTCGAAGTAGCCGGACAGCAGCGGTGTCAGATCCCCTGCGATGGTGTGCCCATAGATCAACCGCTGGGCCTGGACCGAGCCAGACGAGTAGATATAGAGCCGAATGCCTTGGGCGTGCCAGGCCCTCAGCGCCGGCGCGACGTCTGGATAAACGTGGCTGACCAACTCACCGCTGCGATAGCCATCCTCCCAGATGAGCCCTTGCAGGGTCTTGAGGGGCGTGACCTTCTCGTCTCGTTCCATCCAGTGGCACATCCGCACCACCACTGCCTCGTCGTTCCAGACACCGCCCGCTTCCCGTGCCTCGTCCATGGTGGCGGCCACGTCGGGCTCAGCGCGGTGCTGGCGGATGAAGTTGGGAAGGTGCTCCCTGGCATAGGGGTAAAGCACCGAGGTGACGAAGTCGATGGAGGTCGTCGTGCCTTCGATATCCATCACCACCGCATCGACCGACAACATGTTCACGCCTCGCTCGGTAGAGAGATGCGCGGCCCAGAGCCGCGACATCAACCTGGAATCGGCATCCCCTTGCCACCAGCGGTCTCCGCGGCCACAGTCGCCAAACGGTGTTGGAGCGCCTGGATATGCAACCGAAGGTTGTAGAGTTGGTCGGCGTAGGAGAGGGGTACATCCACCTGCGCAACCTCGCTCTCGATCTCTCCCAACCGCTGGGCGAAGTCGGCGAGGCGATCCGGGTCGCGGGGTCCGGTTTCCAGTTCCAGGTCGATCCGCCGCAACGCCACGTACCAGCGGATGATACGCCGGCGGACGCGCCAGGCATAGACCGGCGGCAAGACCTTGATTAGCGGCAACAGGAGGGCTAGCAGCGGCACGATCATGACCTTGGTGCGATCGATCCAGGTGGCGGCCCAAAACGGCAGATAGCGTTGCAGGAACGGCGGTCCGTTCTCGTAGTGGCGGACCGCGTCGCTGCTGAGGCGGAAATCACTATGCAAGGGGGTTGGAAACGCTCCCGGATCGGCGAACAGCCCGCCGGCACCGTGCACATCCACGGCGGCCTCCAGCAGCAGATCAACCAGGGCCGGATGGATATCGGGGTGCGCCACCAGATTAGCAGTGGCCGCGACCAGTGAAAGATCCTCGCGCGGTACTCCGCGGGCCAGGTCCAACACACCAGCCGGCAGCGTCAGCGCCGTCAACGAGCGGTCGATGCGGGCATAGGCGGCAGCGTGGGGCAGGTCTTGGACTTGGATACGCTGATCGCCGGTCAGACCCCGCAGCAGCGGGCCATCCTCCGCGCCGACCAAGAACAGCAGGTCCAGCTCGCCGGCGCGCAGCTGTGCCGCGGCGCTTTTCAAATCAGTGCCGATCAAGTCGGCGTTTTCGTCTCGCACCCCGCTTTGGGTCAGCATCCGCACCGCGAGGAAGTAGGTACCGCTATCCGGCGGGCCGACGCCGATACGCTGCCCCTGCAGCTGGTTCAGCGGACGCCCCGGCTTACCCCGCGGACCAAGCAGCCAGACCGGCTCATAGAACATGCTACCGAGCCCGATCACCGCATCCTTCTGCTCGTCAGTGGCAATCCCGCCCTGCACCAATGCCAGATCCGGCGCGTCCTCGGCGGCGAGTAGCCGCTGGAGATTGTCTACCGACCCATCCGTCTCAAGGACCCTGAGTTCGATCCCGCTGCGCGCCAAGATCGCCGCGTAACGCTGGGCATAGCGGTAATACGCCCCGTCCTTCGCTCCGGCCGCAATGCTGATCTGCTGTGGCGGTGCAGGCTGCACGAACTGCAGCGCCAGCACCGTCACAGCCAGCACTAACAGCGCGCTGCCGCCGTAGAGCCCCCAAAGATCAAGGCGGCTGGATCGATTCGGCTTACGAGGCTTACCGGAAGGTTCTTGGGAAGACATGGGCGGGGCAGCGGCTACAGATCGGGACCGGCATTATACCGATGCGTCTCGCGGCGCCGAGCCGTCATTCGCCCAAATCGCACGCCCCGCGGTGTCAGCGTGCTCCGCGGATGATTCGTATCGAAACGCCGTTCCTCCGAATACGGGAACACGTCCTCGACTTGGCCGCTGCGGATGGCGCTCTGTCGAGCGCGCCACCAGCCAGGGTCGAAGATCTCCTTGTGCAGGGGTCGAAACGCCTTGCGAAAGCGCGGATCAGTGAGCAGGAAGGTCTCGAACTCTTCCGGGAAGACGTCGCCCGGCGCAGCGGTGTACCAGACCTCTTCGGAGAACTCCATTTCCGGGAATGGCGGCGGCGGGATGTCGCGAAAGCGGCATTCGGTCAGGTAGCAGAGTTCGTCGTAGTCGTAGAATACGACCCGCCCCTGGCGGGTCACGCCGAAATTCTTGAACAAGAAGTCACCGGGAAAAATGTTTGCCGAGGCGAGCTGCTTAATGGCGTCGCCGTACTCGGCCGCGGCGTGGGCGATGTCGTCTTCGTCGGCACTGGCCAGGTACATGTTCAACGGCGACATGCGCCGCTCGATGTACAAGTGCTTGATGATGAGTTGGTCGTCGACCGGCTCGATGCTGCCGGCACACTCCTCGCGCAGCATGGTGATCAGCTCGTCGGAGAAGCGCGCGCGTGGAAAGGCGACGTGGGAATACTCCCAGGAGTCGGCCATGCGCCCGACGCGGTCGTGCATCTTCACCAGCAGGTACTTTTCCATCACCTGCGCGCGAGTCATCTCCTTGGGTGGCGGGAAACGGTCCTTGATGACCTTGAACACGTAGGGAAAGGACGGCAGCGTAAACACGCACATGACCATGCCGCGGATGCCGGGCGCGACCACGAGCTGATCACTGGAATAGCGTAGGTGCTTGAGAAAATCGCGATAGAACTCGGCCTTGCCGAACTTCTGCAGACCGATGGCCGTGTAAAGTTCAGCCTTGCCTTTATGGCGCATGAGCGGGCGTAGGAAGTCCACAACCGCCGCCGGCACCTCGGTGTCGACCATGAAATAGGCGCGCGAAAAGCTGAAGATGTTGGAGATGTCGTCCTCGCCGCTGAGCAGCGTATCGACATACAACCCGCCCCGGCCGTCGTTGTCCGTTGCCGTTGCCGTTGCCGTTGCCGTTGCCGAGATGCTCCCCTCCATCGTTCAGAATCGGAATCACGAACGGGATCTGCTCGGCGCCATTGATGGCCTTGCCGATGACATAGGCCGCCTTGTTGCGAAAGAACGGCTCCGAGAGCACGGCCAGCTGAAAGTTCTGATGCCGGGCACGATTGGCTGGAAATCGCTCGCGAATGGCGCGCATCAGGTTGCGGGCATCACGGCGGCGATCGCGAAACGGCACGCCAAAGCGCAGATCGTCGAGGATGCTCAAGATGACGTTGGCGAAGCCGTCGCGGGCCGGGTAATAGGGCCGGAAGATCGGCACCTCGGCCTCCAAATGCTCGGTGGACAGCATCGGCCAGACGAAGATGTAGGCATTGTTGTAGTAACGCCGGTGGAACAGTCGGCAGAACACGGAGTTGTAAAAGGTCTCCGCCAACTCCGGCTGATGGTGCTGCGGCAAGAGGCGGGAATACTCGATCTTGACACGCTTCCAGAGTTCGTCCTCGGGGCTGCGTAAACGAAACTCCCGGCGCAGCACCGCGGTGGTCTCGGTCACGCGTTCGTCATAGAAGTCGATGCGTTCGCGCGCGCTGTGCTGCACCGCCCGCCAATCCGCTTGTTCGAACCGCTGTCGGGCGCCGGCGGTGATCTCACGGAACAACCGGTAATGGCGGTCGAAGCCATCAAGGATGGCCTCGGCGAGCTGTTTTGCCTCGATCCAGGCCATCAGTGGCGCCGATCGACGGGAAGATCGGGCCAGCAGTCCCGCGCGCCCGAACCGGGCACGGGCTCGGGACTCGCCGCAGGCTTGGGACGCTCGACCAAAGCCGTTAGCGGCCCTAGCACCAACCCGGGGGCCGACTCCGAGGCTCGAGCAATCTCCGCGGTCGGCGGCTCGCGATGCGGCGCCAGCAGCGAGGTCAGCGGCTCCCCGCAGGCCAACCGGTAGGCCCTCGCACCGCCGCCCCGCCCCGCGGAACTCATCGGCCCGCCTCGGACTCGATCAGGCCCTCGGGCGCAATCACGATACCGTCCGCGTCGCAATAGACCATGTCGCCCGGCCGGACGAGGACGTCCGCGAGTTCGATGACCAGATCCCGTTGACCTTCCCCGCGGCGCGTGCTCTTGCGCGGAATCGCCGCCAGCGCCTTGACGCCGAGGTCCATCTCCGCCAACCGCTCGACGTCACGCACGCAGCCGTCGATGACCACGCCGGCCCAGCCATTGGCCACGGCACGCTCGGCGATCAGATCCCCAAGCATCGCGCAGCGCGCCGAACCTCCGGCGTCGACAACCAGCACCCGGCCTCCCCCAGGCTCTGCCAGCGCCTCCTTGATGCGCGAATTGTCCTCGAAACACTTGACCGTCTCCGCCGGGCCGAAGAATGCGTCTCTGCCGCCGAAATCCGAGAAGATCGGCGCGCAGACGCGGAGCTGTTCGTCGAACTGGTCGTAAAGGTCGGCCGTGCTAAAGGTCATCGCATTGAAGGTCATAAGGGGTAACCCCCGAAACTACGCAGCGGCGAAGGAATTCGCCCCTGCAACGCAATAGTTGAATCGTCGAATCAAATCGGGCGGAACGACCGGGGCCGGAGCCCCGGCGTTCCGGATCAGAACTGATCTTCTTCGGTAGAGCCGGTCAGGGCCGTCACGGACGAAACACCGCCCTGGATGGTGGTGGTGACGTCATCGAAGTAGCCGGCGCCCACTTCCTGCTGATGGGAGACGAAGGTATAGCCGCGATCGCGGGCGTCGAACTCCGGCTGCTGAACCTTCTCGACATAGTGCTTCATGCCCTGGCCGCGGGCGTAGTCATAGGCGAGATCGAACATGTTGTACCACATGTTGTGGATGCCAGCGAGAGTGATGAACTGGTACCGATAGCCCATGTCCGCCAACTCGTCCTGAAACTTGGCAATGGTCGCGTCATCCAGATTCTTCTTCCAGTTGAACGACGGCGAGCAGTTGTAGGCCAGCAGCTTGTTCGGGTTCTTTTCCAACAGCGCCTGGGCGAACTCGCGAGCGAAGCCGAGGTCCGGGGTGCCGGTCTCGCACCAGACCAGGTCGGCATAGGGCGCATAGGCCAGGCCGCGGCTAATCGCCTGCTCCAGGCCGTTCTTGACCTGGTAGAAACCCTCGGCGGTGCGGGTGCCGGTCAGGAACGGCTGATCATTGTCGTCGACGTCGGAGGTCAGCAGGTTGGCCGCCTCGGCATCGGTACGGGCCAACAGTAGCGTCGGCACCCCCATGACGTCGGAGGCCAAGCGCGCGGCGACCAGCTTCTGCACCGCCTCGGAGCTCGGCACCAGCACCTTGCCGCCCATATGGCCGCACTTCTTGACCGCCGCCAGCTGGTCCTCAAAGTGCACACCGGCGGCGCCGGCGGCGATCATGTTCTTCATCAGCTCAAAGGCGTTGAGCACGCCGCCAAAGCCGGCCTCGGCATCCGCGACGATGGGCAGGAAGTAGTCGATGTAGCCCTCGTCGCCAGGACCGATCTCCTTGGACCACTGGATCTCGTCGGCGCGCTTGAAGCTGTTGTTTATGCGGCGCACCATGGTCGGCACCGAATCGTAGGCATACAGCGACTGATCCGGATACATGGTCTCGGAGGTATTGCCGTCCGCCGCGACCTGCCAACCGGACAGGTAGATGGCCTCGATACCGGCCTTGGCCTGCTGCATCGCCTGACCGCCGGTGATGGCACCCATGCAGTTGACGTAACCCTTCTTGGCGTCGCCATGCACCAGGCCCCACAGCTTTTCCGCACCACGGCGCGCATAGGTGTGCTCCGGCTGCACGCTGCCGCGCAGACGCACCACGTCGGCAGCGCTGTAGCCACGCGCAACGTCGGTCCAGCGGCCGTTCTCGGCCCAATCCTTCTCAATGGCCTGGATTTGCTGTTCGCGGGTGAGGTTCTGGGTCATGGCATTCTCCACGGTGATGTCAGCTGTGCCGCCTAACCGTCGCTGTGCCACGCGAGGGCATGGCTCGCGGAGGCGGCTAATGTTTGACCGAAGCGCTCGGTCTTACAACGCACAGTAGCCAGCGCCCGAATATTTGAAAAGACAATTATATAAATCTTAGTTATTGGTTTTGAGAATTGTCATAGAGATATGCCGCCGCGCGGTAAGAGATTGACGGTGAACAGCAAAGACCAGGCATGGACCCAGTCCTGCAATCAGGGCAAGATGTCGCGTCAAGCGCGCCATCATTGAGCCCGCTCCCCTGCACCTCCATCACGAGCACCGCATCCGTGTCCGAATACTTTGACCTGCAAGATGACATTTTGTATCTGAATCACGCGGCCGTTTCACCCTGGCCGCGCAGGACGGTGCAGGCGGTACAGCAGTTCGCAGCGGACAACGGCACCACCGGCTCAAGACGGTATCCGCAGTGGATGGCCACGGAGTTACGGCTACGGGAGCGTTTGGCGACGTTGATCGGCGCCTCCTCTCCGGATGATGTCGCGCTCGCCAAAAGCACCTCCGAGGCGTTATCGATGGTCGCCCAGGGGCTACCGTGGCGCGACGGCGACAACGTGGTCGGGGTGCGGCAGGAGTTTCCGTCGAATCGCATCGTCTGGGAGGCACTGGCGGATCGCGGCGTGAGTTGGCGCAGGCTGGACCTAGCCGACACTGACCATCCGGAGGTCGATTTGCTGGAGCTATGCGATGCCCGAACCCGCGTGCTGGCGGTCAGCTGGGTTCAGTACGCGCGCGGGCTGCGACTGGACTTGGAACGGCTTGGCCATGCCTGCCGGGAACGCGGCATCCTGTTTTGTGTGGACGGCATCCAAGGCGTCGGCGCCCTACCCCTCGATTTGGCGCGTATCCCGGTAGATTTCGTCGCTGCGGATGGGCACAAGTGGATGCTCGGGCCGGAAGGGCTCGCCCTTTTCTGGTGCCGACCGGAATTGCGCGAAACACTGCGGTTGACGCAGTTCGGCTGGCACATGATCGAGGACATGGGTAACTACGACCGCGAGGACTGGCAACCCGCGCACAATGCCCGACGCTTCGAATGCGGCAGCCCCAACATGCTCGGCGTGCACGCGTTGGAGGCCAGCCTGGCACTATTGCAAGAGATCGGGATGGAGCAGGTCACGGCGGCGATCGCCGCGCGGGTCGCGCGGTTGGTGGAGCTGATCGACGCCCACGGGCTGGAGCTACTGAGCCCACGGGCACCGGCGCGACGTGCGGGCATCGTCACCTTCCGCGTACCCGGGGTCAATCAGCAGGCCCTGTATAAGGCCCTGATGCAGCGAAATCTGATGTGCGCGAGTCGCGGCGGGGGGTTACGCTTCTCGCCCCACTTCTACACGCCGATGGAACACCTCGGACGCGCCATCGAGCTGACGCTGGAGGTCGCGGCGACGCTGCCGCGTGACTGACGGCCCCGAGGTATGATCAATTGATGACCATTCGATGACCGCCTACTGCACCCAGCGTGCCGTTGTGCGACTATCCGTCGACGAAGACCAAACATGACCAACAGCAGTGACACACCGCCCGAGTCCACCGAGACGCCCGGCTCCCGCGCCATTGGCGATTTTCGCAACTGGGAGCTCGCGCTTCGTGTGCTAACGATGCCGGCGGACACGAACCAATACGGCGACATCTTCGGCGGCTGGCTGTTGTCGCAGGCGGACGTGGCCGGCGCTACCATTGCGATCGCAAGGGCGCGGGGGCGCGTCGCCACCGCGGCCGTCAGCGAGTTCCATTTTCTGGCGCCGGTGCGGGTCGGCGACCTGGTGGAATTGTACGCACGGCTGCTGCACGAGGGCACCAGCTCAATGACCGTCGAGGTCGATGTACGTGCCCGACGCGAAGCCCGGCCGGAAGACGAGCAACAGGTCGCAAAGGGCCGCCTGGTCTATGTCGCCGTTGGCGCCGACGGACGCAGTCGTCCGATCCAAAGCAAGCAGACGCACCTGGCCTAGAAAGGACGTATTAGGCGGATGGACGCCGCAGACAGAGGCAGGCTCGCGCATCACCACACGAGGGGGTATCACAATGTTCGAAGCAACAAAAGTCGGACGGACGGTCAGCAAGGCCGAGTTCAAGGCGCAGCGGGATGAACTCCGCACCCAGCTGCTCGAGGTACAGCGGCAACTCATCGAAAGCAACACGCCGGTGATCGTCATCGTTTCCGGCGTAGAGGCGGCGGGCAAGGGCGAGGTGGTCAATCGCCTCAACGAATGGCTCGACACCCGCGGCGTGCAGACCTTCGCTTTCTGGGAACTCAGCGACGAAGAGCGGGAACGACCACGTTACTGGCGTTTCTGGCGCACCATGCCGCTGCGGGGCGAGATCTCGATCCTGTTCGGCGGATGGTATCTGGCACCGATCGAGCATCGATTCCAGGGCCTGTGCGACGATGCCGCGCTCGACGCCGAACTCAGCCGCATCGTGGACTTCGAACGCATGCTGACCCACGACGGCGCGCTGGTCGTGAAATTTTGGTTCCATTTGTCGGAACCAGACCAAAAGCGCCGACTAAAAGAACTCTCCCGTGACGACCGCAGCCGTTGGAAGATGCTGCCGGAGAAGTCCAAGTTCTCGGAACAGTACCAACAGTTCGAACATGTGGCAGAGCGCGTCATCCGCCAGACCGACCGCGGCATTTCGCCCTGGTATCTGATCGAGGCGGAAAATGTGCGCTATCGCGACCTGACCGTCGGCAAGACCCTGCTGCAAGCGATACGCTCCCGTCTCAATCAACCGGTCGCGATGGAACCACCAACACCGGCGGACCCGCTGAATCTGCCGGAGTCCGCCAGCGCCCAGATCACGCTGCTGGATCAGATGGACCTGACGCAAAAGCTGGAGCGGGACCCGTATAAGGAAGCGTTGTCCAAGCTGCAGAAGGAGATCAACGAACTGAGCTGGGAGGCCTACAAACAGCGCCGGTCGACGGTGCTGGTGTTCGAAGGTGTGGATGCCGGCGGCAAGGGCGGCGCGATTCGGCGTATCACCAGCGCCGTGGATGCCCGCCTTTATCGCACCATGTCGGTGGCCGCGCCGACCGACGAAGAAAAGGCCCATCACTATCTGTGGCGATTCTGGCGCCATGTGCCACGCTCCGGACACATGATCATCTATGATCGCTCCTGGTACGGCCGCGTGCTCGTGGAACGCGTCGAGGGCTTCGCCAACGAGGCCGAGTGGCGCCGTGCCTACAGTGAGATCAACGAGTTCGAGGAACAACTGGTCGAGAACGGCGCGATCCTGCTCAAGTTCTGGCTCCAGGTCAGCGACGAGGAACAACTGAACCGCTTCCAGGACCGCGAGGACACCCCGTACAAGCGCTACAAGATTACCGATGAAGACTGGCGCAATCGCGAGAAGTGGCCAGAATACAAGGCAGCGGTCAACGAAATGGTCGCCCGCACCAGCACCGAGCATGCGCCCTGGACCTTGGTGGAGGGCGACGACAAGCCCTATGCCCGGATCAAGGTATTAAGGACGGTGTGCGATGCCATGCGCAAGGCACTGAAGAATGGGAAGGGGAAATTCTCACCCGTTGGCGTCACGCGGTGCGGCGACCCGATCATCGGCGACCAAGGCTGACGAGACACCTCACCCTGGGTTGGCGCGGGTCGACCGCGTCAGCCGCGGGCACCTCTGCCGGTTGCCCCTCACCTACCTGCTAACGCGGCACTCGGGCTGGTTCGCAACCCTAACCCAGCCGCTTCCAGCATCCTAATCAGTTGGCGAGCGTACGGCGCGCCCCACTGAACAGGCGATAAAAATTTTCCGCAGTGATCTCTGCAACCCGCGCCCGGTCGAGACCCCGCAACTCGGCGATCTTGTCTGCCACCTGCGCGACATAGCGGGGTTCATTCTTCTTGCCTCGGTAAGGGACCGGGGCCAGGTACGGCGAGTCGGTCTCGATCAGCAGCCGCTCCAGCGGCACCCGGCGGGCCACATCGCGCAACTCCTCCGCGTTCTTGAAGGTCAGGATGCCCGAAAATGAGATATAAAAGCCAAGGTCCAGTGCCTGCTCGGCCATCTCCCAACTCTCGGTGAAGCAGTGCATGACACCGCCCACGTCGCGTGCCTGTGCTTGCTGCATGATGGCGATGGTGTCTTCGCGCGCATCACGGGTATGGATGATCAGTGGTTTGCCACAGCGCCTTGCGGCGTCGATGTGGACGCGAAAACGCGTACGCTGCCACTCTAGATCGCCCTCGTTGTAGTGATAGTCGAGTCCGGTCTCACCGATCGCAACCACCGCCGGATCGGCCGCCAAGGCCACCAGTTCATCGGCGGTGGGCTCGCGCCGTTTTGCACCGTCCGGGCCCTCGTTGGGATGCACACCGACCGACACGGAGATATCCGAATACGCCGAAACACGTTCGCGCATCCCGGCGTAGTGTTCCAGGTCGATACAGACGCACAGCATGTGGCTGATCCCGTCCGCACGCGTCTGATGCATCAGGGCGTCGAACTGGCCGTCGTAGGCCGTCAGGTCGACGCGGTCGAGGTGGCAATGTGAATCGACGAGCATAATGAACTACATGGTGTGGGTCGGACGCTCACCTTCCAGCGCGCCGGCCAGGTATTCCTCGATCTTGCGCCGGGCATCGCCCTTGTCCTGATCGCTGAACTGGATGCCCACGCCGACCTGGCGATTGCCCTCGGCGCCCAAGGGCGTAATCCAGACCACCTTGCCGGCAACCGGAATGCGCTCTTTCTCTTCCATCAGGTGCAGCAGCAAGAACAGTTCGTCGCCCAGCCGATAGCGTTTGGTGGTCGGGATAAACAGACCGCCGTTCTTTACGAACGGCATATACGCGCCATACAGGGCCTGCTTGTCCTTAATAGAGAAGCTGAGAATACGCTGGCGCCCAGTGCTTGTCGGCTCTGATTCCACGTCACCTCGCCCTTGCCGTCAAGCGCGCCCAGCGCACCAGTAGCGATTCGAACAGCAATTGCTTGTTGATAGTGGAGGTCGCCAATGCCCTGGCCTGCAGGATCTGTTGTAGAAAGCGGTGCGCGGCAATGGGGCTGACCTTGATGGTCAGCGTGGCCAGTTCCGCACGCAGATCCGGGTTATTCAGATAAACAGCCTGGCTGTCGTGACCCATGCGCAACAGGTCACTGATCCAAGCCCCTAGCCACTCCAATACTAGCGCGGCCTCCTGTTGCTGCCAAGCAGCAGCGGTCGTCACCGGGTCTTCGCGCCCTTGCGCAATGGCAAGAAAACGGCGAAAGCTGTCGCTACGCAGTTCCAACCATTGGTCGTCGGCCACGGCCCAGACCCGCAGTGGTGCATCATGCGCAAGTCGCAACAGCAGGGCGAGGTCGCGACGCCTTGGGTTATCAAGCCGCTCGGACAGCCAGGCGACCGCGGTAGCCGTGTCGGGCGGCAACATGGCCAGCCGCTGGCAACGGCTGAGGACCGTCGCGGGTAGTCGGCTTGGGTCTTCCGAGATCAGGATCAACAGCGTCGAATCCGTCGGTTCCTCCAACGTCTTCAACAGGCTGTTCGCGGCAAAGAGGTTCATTGCCTCAGCCGGGGCGATCCGTAACACGGCGCGCGGCCCGCGATTCGCCGTTAGGGATTGCCTGCTGCACAGCTCCCGCACGGCATCGACCTTGATCTCGCCGCTCTTCGATTCGGGATCAGGACCCAAATGCACGAGGTCGGGGTGGTTGCCCGCGGCAATCAACTGACAATCGGCGCACGTGCCGCAGGGCAAGCCGTCGTTGGCCGACCGTGTACACATCAGCCCTGCCGCCAGCAAATCCGCAAAATGCCGCTTGCCGATCCCGGCCGGCCCGGTCAGCAGCAACGCGTGCCCTAACCGGTCGTCGCGACGGCTCTGCCATAGCCGCTGCCAGTGGGTTTGCAACCAGGGCAAGGGCTCGAACGGCGACAATGCCAGCGCTTGTGTCTGGTTCACGACATTCGACGCGGCGAATCGGACAGGTCGGCGGGGGCTGGGCTGGCGGGCTCGATGACCGGCTCACCCCCGACCGCGTGATTCAGGCGATCGCTGACTCCAGCGAAGGACTGCTGGACGAATTGTTCGACGAGCCGGCGCACATCCGCTGCGACAGCATCCAGGGGGCGGTCGGCGTCGATCCGGCGCACCCGGCAAGGCTCGGCATCGGCGATCCGCCGATACTCGGCACCGACCCGCTCGAAGAACGCAACCGCCTCGGACTCGAAGCGATCGGGCGCGGAGCGATCCAGCGCGCGCGCAAGTCCGGTTGCGGCGGGCAAATCGAACCATAAAGTGAGGTCGGGGCGAAGCGCTCCTTGAACAAACTCCTCGAGCACCGCGATGCGCTCCCGCTGCAGGCCCCTGCCACCACCCTGGTAGGCATAGGTGGCGTCTGTAAAGCGGTCGCACAGCACCCAGCACCCGCCCTCCAGGGCCGGCAAGATCGTCTTGCACAGATGTTCGGCCCGGGCAGCAAACATCAAAAGCAACTCGGCGTCCGCAGCCATCCCCTGGTTGCGCTTGTCCAACAGTAGCGCCCGGATACGCTCCGCGATGTCAGAGCCGCCGGGCTCGCGCGTCAGGGTCACATCGATGCCCGCCCGCAGTAAAGCGGCATGCACAACGTCGCGCTGGGTGGACTTTCCGGCCCCTTCGACACCCTCAAGCGTGATGAACCGCCCGCGCACGAGCTACTGTTCCACCAGCGACTTGCAGGGCTGTTTGAGCTGATAGTGGCGCACGGCGCAGTTGTGCTCATCGAGCGTCGCGGAGAAGTGGTGACTGCCATCGCCACGGGCGACGAAGTAAAGCGCCTCACCCGACGCCGGATGCAGCACGGCATTGATGGCCTCCCGCCCCGGGAGCGCGATCGGCGTTGGCGGCAGGCCCTTGATGACATAGGTGTTGTAAGGAGTTGGCCGCGTCAGGTCTTCGCGCCGGATATTGCCGTCGTAGTCGGCGCCCATGCCGTAGATCACTGTTGGGTCGGTTTGCAGCTTCATGCCTTTCTGCAGACGGCGCACGAAGACGCCGGCGATCTGCGGGCGCTCGGAGGCGAGCCCGGTCTCTTTTTCGACGATGGACGCCAGAATCAGCGCCTGATAGGGCGTTTCCAGCGGCAAGTCGGGCTCGCGCTTGGCCCACTCCTCGTCCAGCACGTCCCGCATCCGTCGGTGCGCTCGGCTGAGGATCTCGGTGTCACTGGTGCCCCGGTCGAACAGATAGGTATCTGGGAACAACCAACCCTCGGGATTTTCGTCCTCGATCCCGATCCGCTGCAGCAACGCCTCGGTAGGCAATTCCGAGACCTCGATATCGAATACGTCAGACTCGGATACCCGCTTTAGCGCCTCGCGGAAGGTAATGCCGGGAATGAAGGTGACCGGGAACTGGACGGACTTGCCGCTGGTGAGGAGGTCCAGCAGGTCGGTCGGCAACATGCCGGCCGTAACGGCGTATTCACCGGCCTTGATCGACTCCTGCTGGTTGGTTTGATAGGCCAGCATCGTGAACAGGAAGCGGCTCGAAATCCAACGTCGATCGGCCAGATCATGGGCAACGCCGCGCAGGGTCGCGCCCTGGGGAACCTTAAACAACGCCGTGTCCTGCTCGAGCGCAATGGGCTCCGTGAGGAACCGCTGATACCAGGACCAGCCCCCCCATGCGACACCGCCACCGATCAGGCCCAAGATCACGAGGGTCGCGAGGATGTTCTTCAAGTCTGCGTCTCCGGCTCAAAAGCGACGTGCCGCACTTGCTCGACCAACGCGGCTGGCACGGCGTCTAGCGCGTAGCGCTTGGCACCGAGTCGCGCGACAGGCAGCAGCCCGAGCAGCGCGTTGGTCACGAAAAGGCCCCTGGCCTGGTAGAGCTCGGCGACTTGGATGTCCCGCTCGACCAGCGGAATGTTAAGCGCTCGGCACCGTTCAAAGACCAATTCGCGGATGGTACCTTCAACACCACAGCGGGTAAGCGCGGGTGTCACCAGTCCGTCGTCATGGACCAAGAATAGATTGGTCATGGTGCCGCATACGGCGAATCCGCGACTATCGGTCATCACGCCATCAATGATACCCGGATCCTGCCATTCGGCGCGCGCAAGCACCTGCTCCAACCGGTTAAGGTGTTTGATGCCCGCGAGTTGGGGATTATCGCCGAGGCGCGTCCGGCAGACGGTCAACTCAACGCCCTTCGAGGAGATCGCGCCTTGGTTGGATGTCCCAGCAGGCAACTCACTCGCCGGTCTGGTCGATGGACTGGCATACAGCGCCAGAATGCGCGTCGGGCAGGGTGCGATCGGCGGTCGGTATCCACGCCCGCCCTCCCCTCTGGTTAGGGTCAATCTCAACACGCCATGGTCGATGCCAGCGACCAGCGCATCCGCCTCGGCACGCAGTAGCACCGGATCTGCTCGGGGGATCCCAAGCCGGTCGGCACCCCGATCCAAGCGCGCGAGATGCGCAGACCATCGGCACGGTGCCTGTTGACGCACCGCAATGGTCTCGAACAGGCCATCGCCATAGAGTAGACCTCGGTCGCCAATGCCGACGACGGCCTGTTCACGACCATTGACCCATGCCCGTCGTGGCACCAAGGCAGCGTCATCTCGGTCGTTGATCACCTTGGACACGTTTGCTGCACCGGGCATCGACCGGTGCGAGGCCGGGATCAAAGGCGCTTGAAAACCAAGGTGCCGTTAGTGCCGCCGAAGCCGAAAGAGTTGCTCAGCGCATAATCGATCTTCAAGTCGCGAGCCGTGTTCGGCACACAGTCGAGATCGCAGTCGGGATCAGGGGTTTCGTAGTTGATGGTGGGCGGCGCAACCTGATCGCGGATCGCCAACACGCTGAAGATCGCTTCGGCCCCGCCCGCTGCTCCCAGCATATGACCGGTCATCGACTTGGTGGAACTGACGGCGAGCTTGTAGGCTTGTTCACCGAAGGCTCGCTTGATCCCCTTGGTCTCGGCGATGTCGCCGGCGGGGGTCGAGGTGCCGTGCGCATTGATGTAGTCGATGGCGTCGACGTTGAGACCCGCATCCTGCAGCGCCAGCAGCATACAATCACTCGCACCCTCACCATTCTCAGAGGGTGCGGTCATGTGGTAAGCATCGGAATTCATGCCGATACCCACAATCTCCGCGTAGATATTTGCGTTGCGCGCCTTCGCCGCCTCGTACTCCTCGAGTACCATCACACCGGCCCCATCACTGAGCACGAAACCGTCACGATCCTTGTCGAAGGGACGACTCGCACGCTGCGGGTCGTCGTTCCGTGTGGACAATGCCCGGGCTGCCGAAAAGCCACCGAGGCCGACGGGTGAGGTCGCCATCTCGGCGCCGCCGGCGACCATCGCGTCGACGATGCCGTGTCGAATCATATACGCAGCCTCGCCGATATTGTGCGTGCCCGTGCTGCAGGCGGAGACGATCGAGAAGTTCGGACCCTTCAGCCCGTACTTGATCGACAGGTCACCGGCAACCATATTAACGATATTGGCGGGGACGAAGAACGGAGAGATCTTCCGCGGGCCTCCGTCCCGGTAGGCGGCGTAGTTGTTTTCGATACCAGTGATGCCGCCAATGCCGGAGCCAATGGCGACGCCGATGCGCTTGCGGTTTTCGTCGGTAATGGGCAGACCGGAATCCTCGATAGCCTGGGTACCCGCCGCAACGCCATAGTGAATGAACGCATCCATTTTGCGCGCCTCCTTCTTGGAGACGTATTGGGTCGGATCGAAGCCGTAGATCGGACCTCCGAACCGGGTGTTGAAGGGCGCCACGTCGAAATGCGTGATTGGCTGAATCCCGCTGCGGCCAGCGAGAATACTCTCCCAGGCGGACCTAACGTCGAGCCCGACCGGGGCAACGATGCCCACACCGGTGACGACAACCCTTCTACCTGCCATGACTCACCTCTCGATTGATTGCCGGCGCTGCACTGTGTCGGTCGGCCATGCGTACCTCCGCCGGCGCCGGCGAGACAATGCCGACTGTCCGGGCGGGGTCCGCCTGATCGTCCTGGTCGAGCCGCCTCAGCTCATGTGCTCGTTGATATAGTCGATGGCCTGCTTGACCGTCGTAATCTTCTCTGCGTCTTCGTCGGGGATCTCGGTTTCGAATTCCTCTTCGAGCGCCATGACCAATTCCACGGTATCTAGGGAATCAGCACCCAGGTCATCGACAAACGACGACTCGGCACTAACCTCGTCTTCCTTGACGCCCAGTTGTTCGACGACAATCTTCCGAACTCGATCTTCAACGCTGCTCATTGTGTTTTAACCCTCTGGTTATGGACAGATCGCACTGTGTGAGGCGACCGGCGTATTTTAGAGACAAAAGCCAACCCTTAAAAGCTCGAATAACAATTAAGGGAAATTAGCAACCGACTGTTTTCAAATCTTTTTTATTTCTAGAAACTATCCCATGTACATGCCGCCGTTGACGTGCAGCGTTTCGCCGGTCACGTACGCGGCCGCGGGAGACGCCAGGAAGGCGACGACAGAAGCGATTTCGGCGGGCTGCCCAAGCCGCCCGAGCGGGATACTGCCAAGTAGCGCGCTACGCTGATCGTCCGACAACTCCCGCGTCATGTCGGTATCGATGAACCCGGGCGCGACGCAATTGACCGTGATTCCTCGCGAGCCGACCTCGCGCGCCAAGGATTTGGAGAAGCCGATCATGCCCGCCTTGGCCGCGGCATAGTTGGTCTGGCCAGCGTTGCCGGAAGCCCCGACCACCGAAGCGATATTGATGATGCGGCCTTTGCGTGCCTTGGTCATCGGGCGCAGACAGGCCTTGCACAGGCGGTAGATCGAAGTCAGATTCGTATCGATGACGTCGCCCCACTCCGCGTCCTTCATGCGCATGAGCAGGTTATCGCGCGTGATACCAGCGTTGTTGACCAGAATCCCCGGGGCGGCACCGAATGCATCGCCGATGGTTCCCAGCGCTGCGTCGACGGACGCCGAATCGGTGACGTCGAGCCGCAGCCCGAGCACCCGCCGGTCCTGGCCGGACAGTTCGGCCGCGATGCGCTCGGCACCAGCATCCGTCGTTGCGGTGCCGGCCACCGCCGCCCCCTGCGCCAGCAGCGCCTCTGCGATGGCGCGACCGATACCACGGCTGGCGCCGGTCACTAATGCAATTTCACCTTCAAGCATCTGCTGTCGCCTCCAAGGCCTTGGTCATGCCGGCACGGTCGAACACCGGCAAGAACTGGATACGCTTGTCGATACGTTTACCGAGACCAGCCAGTACCTTGCCAGGCCCGCATTCGATCGCTGTCGTCACGCCGCGCTCAGCCATGGCCCGCACGGTGTCGACCCAACGGACCGGTCGATAGAGTTGCCGTTCCATCAGCGCGCGAAGCTCTTCCTGCGACCCGGCAGAGGCCGCGTTCACATTGTGCAGTACATCCACCGCGGGCATGTTGACCTGTAACGCGGTCAAGCGCTCGGACAGGGCGGCCGCGGCGTTGCGCATCAACGCGCAATGGGAAGGGACGCTCATCGCCAGCATGATGGCTCGCTTCGCGCCAACCGACTTGGCCGCGTCGATACCGCGCTCAACCGCGTCGCGGTCACCGCCGATAACGACTTGCCCAGGGGCGTTGAAATTCACCGCCTCCAGCACCTGCTCGCCAGCCTGGTCTCGGCACAATGCCAGCACGGCCGGGTCGTCGAGCCCGAGCAGGGCCGCCATCGCGCCCTTGCCCTTCGGCACCGCGGCTTGCATCAGTCGGGCGCGCTCGGCCACCAACGCCACCGCGTCGGTGAACGCAAGCACACCGCCGCAGACCAGCGCGGAGTATTCGCCAAGGCTATGCCCGGCCATCACCGACGGCAACGCACCACCCTGGGCCCGCCAACAGCGCCAAATGGCGACGGAGGCCGTGAGCATGGCCGGCTGCGTGTTCTCGGTTTGGTCCAGTGCCTCCTCAGGGCCTTGGCTGACCAAGGTCCAAAGGTCCTGACCGAGCACGTCGGAGGCCTCCGTGAAGGTGTCTCGGACCATGGGGAATGCTTCGGCCAGGTCGTCGAGCATGCCGACGGACTGTGAGCCCTGACCGGGGAAGACGAAAGCAAGCGTGGGATCAGTCATCGACAAGGTCAATCAATAGCGAAGCAGGACGGAGCCCCAAGTGAAGCCGCCGCCGAAGGCCTCCATGAGCACATTTTGTCCGCGCTGGATGCGACCGTCACGTACGGCCTGATCGAAGGCGAGCGGGACAGACGCGGCGGAGGTGTTGCCGTGGGAATCGACGGTCACGACGACCTGTTCCATCGGCAGATCGAGCTTGCGGGCGGTGGCCTGAATGATGCGCATGTTGGCCTGGTGAGGCACCAGCCAGTCGATATCGGCACGGGTCATGCCGTTGGCATTCAAGGTCTCGTCGACGATTCGACCGAGGGTGGTCACGGCGACGCGAAACACCTCATTGCCCTTCATCTCGACATAGGGCGAGCCATTGCCACCATTTCCGATGCCGGCCGGCACCTGCAGCAGTTCACGGTAGGCGCCGTCCGCGTGCAGACAGGACGAGATGATGCCAGGCTCATCGTGGGCACCGATCACGACCGCGCCAGCGCCATCGCCGAACAGGACACAGGTACCGCGGTCGGTCCAGTCGATGATGCGAGAAAAGGTCTCCGCTCCCAGCACCAGCGCCTTGGTGGCACTGCCGCAACGGATAAACTTGTCGGCAATCCCCAGCGCATAGATGAAACCGGTGCAAACCGCCTGCACGTCGAATGCCGGGCAGCCATGGATGTCCAGGCGGTGCTGCAACAGGCAAGCGCTGCTGGGAAAGGTCTGGTCGGGCGTCGTTGTCGCCATCACGATCAGGTCGATGTCTGCCGGGACGATGCCAGCTGCATCAATGGCACGGCGCGCAGCGGCCTCCGCCAGATCGACGCAGGTCTCGCCATCGCTGACGATGTGTCGCTGGCGGATACCGGTGCGCTCCCGGATCCAAGCATCGGTCGTGTCTACCGAGCGCTCAAGCTCTTGATTGGTGACCACCTTCGCCGGTAGATAACCACCGGTGCCAAGGATGCGCGAATAGATGCTCACGCCATGGCCCTTTCGCGCCAGTCGCCGAGGTGCGCGCTCACCTCTTGCTCGATGCGTTCGATGACATTGGCATGTATCTCTTTCTTGGCAATGTGAATGGCTTGCTCGAAGGCGAACTGGTCCGCGCCCCCGTGGCTCTTAATGACGATACCACGGAGCCCGACGAGGCTCGCGCCATTGTACTGGCGTGGGTCGACGTCTCGCTTGAAGGCCTTCAAGACCGGCAGCGCCACAATGGCGGCGGAGCGAGTCAGTAGATTCTTGCGAAAATGCTGTCCGAGCATGTGCGACATCAGCTTAGCCACACCTTCGCTGCTCTTCAGGGCCACGTTGCCGACAAAACCGTCGGCGACCACCACGTCGACGCCACCCATGAAGATGTCGTCGCCCTCGACGTAGCCGACGTAATTCAACGAGCTGGCGAGGATGAGTTCGTGGGCCTGCCGGACCTGGTCGTTGCCCTTGATCTCTTCCTCGCCGATATTCAGCAGCCCGACCGTCGGCCGCGCAACACCCTGTACGGCGCGCACCAACTCGCTCCCCATGACCGCGAACTGAAACAACTGCGCCGCGCTGCAATCCACATTGGCGCCGAGGTCGAGCACATGCGTACAGCCGCCAACGGAGGGGATCGCGCTAATGATGGCCGGACGATCCACATGCGGCAAGGTCTTGAGCACGAAGCGGGCCGTCGCCATTAACGCGCCGGTATTACCGGCACTGACACAGGCATCGGCAACGCCCGATTTGACCAAGTCGATCGCGACACGCATGGACGAGTCCTTCTTGCCACGCAGGGCCTTGGATGGCGACTCGTCCATACCCACTACTTGGGAGGAATGGTGAACCCGAACCCGGCACCGGGCGTCCGCGCTGAGTTTACCGACCTGAAGCAGCGGGTTGAGCTCGTCCTGGCGACCGACCAAGACCAAATCGACATCACGGGAGCGCCGCAGATAGCTGAATGCCGCGGGTACCACGGCATCGGTCCCGTGATCGCCCCCCATGGCATCGAGGGCAATGGTTAGACGCCGACCCATTGACGCGCTCCTGTCCGTACCGCTGCCATGTGTGATATCCCGCATCTTGTTGTTCTGGTCGAACGCCGCCGAATCATCGACCCCACCGTCGCTCATCCATCACCTGCCGTTGCCCCGCCGTCACGGTCCAATACGCAGAATTACCCGCCGATCGGCACCGAAATCTCAGCGGCCGAGGCTGTAAGCGGCAAATGGCGGGCTGAAGACGGCGCGCGCAGCGAGGAGTTGAAGGTGGGTCCCAGCTAGACCTGAATCATTCGGCCTTGTCGATGATCTTGCGGCCGCGGTAAAACCCGTCCGGGGTCATGTGATGGCGGCGGTGAATCTCACCAGTGCTCGAATCCTCCGACAGGGTCGGTTTCGACAAGGCATCGTGGGACCGGCGCATACCGCGCTTGGACGGGGTTTTTCTGTTTTGTTGAACGGCCATTATAGTCTCCGCAATTCCATAGGGTTCGCGTTGGTTTTACTCTTTCCGATCCCGCCGCAGGACGGCTAGCGCCGCAAACGGGTTCGGAGGTTCGGATTTGATCTGTTCGGCTCCCGAGGCTGGCTCCACCCCTGCCCCTGATTCACCGTCGCCGGCCCGACTCGGATCCGCTTCCGCTGGTCCGTCGCCTTCCCCGAGCTGTTCCGCTGAGTGAGATCGATCCAGCGGCGCCTCGCAACTGCCGTGGGGATGGCGCGGGACTACCGGCACCGCCAGCAGCAACTCGTCTTCGACCAGTTCGCTGGAACGCAGCAAACGTCCGTCCAGCAGCAACGGATCGTATTCGTCGGGCAACGCCGCAGCCTCATCCAGACCATCGATCAGGGCCAGCGAGAATGCGCTGTCGACGGGCAAGGTCATGGCCCCATTGCAGCGCTGACAGCGCAACCGAAGCTCGGCAACCACCCGGCCGTTGACGACACCGAAGCCACGCCCATCTTTCGAGAAGCCGACCCGGTAATCCGCCGAGCCCTCGACAGTTTCAAGCAAGGCACGCAGCCTGGGCAGCCGACTGACGGCGATGCTGCCTTCGTACCGCGACCCTGACGAAACCGCTCTGCGCGGATCGATCAATTCCGGCATTCGCTGTGGCTGTGGTTCTGGCCGCGACTCAGACATAAGCCGGCCAATATAGATCTCAAATAGAGTTTATGTCAATGCCGATTCTCTGGCCCAACGCCAGCACATTGATCGGCCCGACTGGCTATGGACTGCCCGTCAGCGCCAACAGCACGCCCGCAGCGACGGCGGAGCCGATCACGCCGGCCACGTTTGGTCCCATGGCGTGCATCAGCAGGAAGTTGTGGTGGTCCTCTTCGAGCCCGACCTTGTTGACCACCCGGGCGGCCATCGGTACCGCGGAAACACCGGCGGCACCAATCAGCGGGTTGACCTTGCCGCCGGTCACGCGATACATGATCTTGCCCATCAACACGCCCGCCGCCGTGCCGATACAGAACGCCAGCGCACCGAGCACCAGGATACCGAGTGTCTCCAGGGCCAGGAACTTATCCGCGGAGAGTTTGGAACCGACAGCCAGACCCAGCATGATGGTGACGATATTGATAATCTCGTTCTGAGCCGCCCTGCTCAGCCGCTCGACGACGCCAGATTCCCGCAGCAGGTTGCCGAAGGTCAGCATGCCGATCAGCGGTGCCGCCGAGGGCAGCAACAGCGCGCACAACAACAGCACCACCAATGGAAACAGGATACGTTCCAGTTGCGACACCGGCCGCATCTGCTGCATCACGACCGCGCGCTCCTGCTTGGTGGTCAGCGCACGCATGATCGGGGGCTGGATGATCGGTACCAGAGCCATATAGGAGTAGGCAGCGACCGCGATGGCGCCGAGCAGGTCAGGTGCTAATCGCGATGCCAGGAAGATCGCGGTCGGCCCATCCGCGCCGCCGATGATCGCGATGGCGGAGGCGTCTTGCAGCGTGAAATCGAACCCGGGCACAAAGTTGAGCGCGACCGCGCCGATCAGCGTCGCGAAGATGCCGAACTGCGCCGCGGCGCCGAGCAGCAGCGTCGACGGCCGCGCAATCAGCGCACCGAAATCCGTCAACGCGCCGACACCCATAAAGATCAGCAGCGGGAAGATACCGGTTCCGACGCCGACCTCGTAGATCATCCCGATCATGCCGTCGGGGCCGCCGATACCGGCCACCGGGATGTTGCTGAGCACGGCACCGAAACCGATCGGCACCAACAGCAAGGGTTCGAACTTCTTCGCGATCGCCAGGTAGATCAGGCCGCCACCGACGACCATCATCAGGACCTGGCCCCATTCGAAGTTGGCAATCCCCATGGATTCCCAAAGTTTGAGGAGCTCTTCCATTGAATGGCTCCGATCAGCTCAACACGATCAGCGCGGCACCGAGGCCGACCGAGTCGCCCTCCTTAACGCGGATCTCGGCAACGACCCCGGCGGTTGGGGAGCGCACCTCCGTCTCCATCTTCATAGCCTCGAGTACGATCACGACGTCGCCGCTGGCGACGCTCTGGCCGGCACCCACGTTGATCTTGACGATGTTCCCAGCCAGTGGCGACGCAACCACATGCGTCTCGCCGCTCGGCGCAGGCGCGGACATGGGCGCCGCGGACGGAGCGGACGGAGCGGATGCAACGCTCTCCACCGCACCCTGAGGGGAGACGCGCACATCGTAGCCCTTGCCATTGACCTCGACCCGATAGGACTCCGGCCCGGAGACGGCCGCGGCGGGCACGGCCGCGACTGGAGCGCTGGCCGGTTTGTCCTCGATCGTCCAGGGCGGCGGCTCGAATGCGGCCGGATTGTTGCGGTTCTCGATGAACTTGAGACCCACCTGCGGGAACATCGCATAGGTCAGCACGTCGTCGACGACGGCAGTCGCCAAATCGAGTTTGCGCTCGCCGGCGATGCCTTCGAGTTCTTCGGTCAGCCGGTCGAACTCCGGACTCAGATTGTCCGCCGGACGACAGGTGATGGGCTCTTCGCCGTCAGCGAGCACGCGCGCCTGAAGCTCCTTGTTCACCGGCGCTGGCGTCGAACCATAGGCCCCCTTCAAGACCCCAGCGGTCTCGTTGGTAATAGTCTTATAGCGCTCGCCCATAAGGACGTTCAACACCGACTGGCTGCCGACGATCTGCGAGGTCGGCGTTACCAGGGCGATGAAGCCGAGGTCTTCGCGGACCTTCGGAATTTCTTCCAACACCTCGTCGAGCCGATCCTCTGCGCCCTGCTCGCGCAGCTGGTTTTCCATGTTGGTCAGCATGCCGCCGGGCACTTGCGCCACCAGGATGCGCGAATCGACCCCCTTCAACGAACCCTCGAAGCGGGCGTACTTCTTGCGCACTTCGCGGAAGTAGGCGGCGATCTCCTCCAGCAACAGTAGGTCCAGACCGGTGTCCCGAGGTGTCTCCTGCAGGATCGCAACGACCGATTCGGTGGGCGAATGGCCATAGGTCATACTCATGGAAGAAATCGCGCTATCCACCATGTCGATGCCCGCCTCCGCCGCCTTGACGATGGTCGACGTACTCAGGCCGGTGGTGGCATGGCACTGCATTGCGATCGGGATGGCGCAGGTCTCCTTTAGCCGCGTGACCAGTTCCTCGGCCACATAGGGGCGCAGCAGGCCGGCCATGTCCTTGATGCAGACCGAGTGGCAGCCGAGGTCCTCGAGGCGGCGGCCCATATCGAGCCAGTAGTCCATGTTATGCACCGGACTGACGGTGTAGGACATGGTGCCCTGGGCATGCGCGTCGGTCGCCAGCGTGGCGCGCACCGCCTGCTCCAGGTTACGCAGATCGTTCATGGCATCGAAGATACGAAACACGCCGATGCCGTTGGCCGCCGCGCGCTCGACGAACTTATCGACCACGTCATCGGCGTAATGCCGGTAACCGAGCAGGTTTTGCCCACGCAGCAGCATCTGCTGCGGCGTCTTCGGCATCGCCGCCTTGAGCCGACGCAGCCGCTCCCAGGGGTCTTCTCCCAAGTAGCGAATACAGGCATCGAAGGTCGCGCCGCCCCAGGTCTCCAACGACCAAAAGCCGACTTGGTCGAGCTTCTCGGCAATGGGCAACATATCGTCGATGCGCATGCGAGTCGCAAGCAGGGATTGATGGGCGTCGCGCAGGACGACGTCTGTGATGCCGAGCGGGGTGTTGTGATTCATGGGCACGTCTCTGGAACGTTGCGTGGTCAGGGCAGTGGTTGCGGAGAGGTTGGGCACGCCGACACCGAGTCGGCACACTGGTTCAGCCTCGGCGTCGATAGCGAGTGATGGCGGCGGAAATGACGGCAATCAGGTCGTCTGCTTCCGCTGCCGGCGCTGTAAGGCTTGACACAGGTGCGGCGGGAGACGGGACCTCGGCGGGCACGATCTTGAGCGCGAGCCAGGACATGACGCGCAAGACGCCGACCAGCAGCAGCAGAAAACCGAATACGATCCCCATGCCGATACCCATGAGGCGCAGACTCTCCATCACCAGGCCCATTTCATTCATCTCGCATCTCGCTCTATTCCTTTGGTTTATTTCTCTTCTTCGTCATGGCAGATCGCGACCGACTGTCGCTTGGCGCGGCGCATCCCGCACCACGATCAGCCGCCACGATTGCAGCTCATGGCGGCAGATCGCAGTCAGTCGGAGAATGGCTGACGCAGCATCAGGGTCTGACTACGATCAGGCCCGGTGGAGATCACGTCGATCGGCACGCCGCCAAGCGCTTCGATCTTGCTCAGGTAGTCCCGCGCCTGTGGCGGCAGTGCATCGAGAGAATCGGCAGCGACGGTGGACTCGCTCCAGCCGGGCATCTCAATAAACCGGGGTTTGCAGCGCGCCAGCGCGTCGGCATCCACCGGCGGCGCCGTCAGCTCCTGGCCGTCGAGCTCGTAGGCGGTACAGATGCGCAACGTCTCCATGCCGTCGAGCACATCGAGCTTGGTGATGCACAACCCGGAGATGCTGTTGATCGCAAACGAACGCCGCAGCGCCACCATGTCGAGCCAACCGCAACGGCGCTTGCGGCCGGTGGTGGCACCGAACTCGTGGCCTTGTTTGCCAAGCCGATCACCGTCCGCATCGAACAGCTCGGTTGGGAACGGGCCGGCGCCGACGCGTGTGGTGTAGGCCTTCACGATACCGAGGATGTAATCCAGATCGCGCGGGCCGACGCCACTGCCGCTGGCCGCGCCGCCTGCGGTGGTGGTGGACGAGGTGACGAACGGATAGGTCCCGTGGTCGATATCGAGCAACGCCCCTTGGGCGCCTTCGAACAGAATATTGGCCCCCTCGTCGCGCAACGCGTGCAGCAGTGCGGGGACATCGGCCACCAATGGCCTGAGCTGCTCGGACTGTTGCAGCGCCTCGTCCAGCGTGGCGGCGATGTCGACCGGATCGGTCTTGAAGTAATGCTGAAGCGCGAAGTTGTGATACTCCATCACCTCGCGCAGCCGCTGTTCGAAGTGCTCCGGCTGCAGCAATTCGCCGAGCCGAATACCGCGACGGGCGATCTTGTCCTCGTAGGCGGGTCCGATGCCTCGGCCAGTGGTACCGATGGCATCGCTGCCCCGCGCTCGCTCCCGGGCCTGATCCAGCGCGACGTGATAGGGCAGGATGAGGGCACACGCGGGGCTGATCCGCAACCGCTCGCGCACCGGAACACCGCGCGCCTCTAGCGTCTCGACCTCGGTCAACAGCGCCTGCGGCGACAACACAACGCCGTTGCCGATCATGCAGCGCACGCCGTCGTGGAGAATGCCTGACGGGATCAGATGCAGGATGGTCTGCTCGCCGTCGATGACCAGCGTATGCCCTGCATTGTGTCCGCCTTGGAAGCGCACGACGGCAGCCGCCTGCTCGGTCAGCAGATCGACCACCTTGCCCTTACCTTCATCACCCCATTGGGCGCCGATCACGACTACGTTCTTTCCCATCTTGTCCTCACACTACGCTACTCATTGTTCGCTCGGCCGCTCAGGAACAGCGGTCCGCGCCATTGACCGGCCGCAGTTGCCAAGCCCCATCGACCAGCTCCAGGAGCTGCGAACAGCCCATTGCCTCGGGGTCGGTCGACTGCCCAGGCAAAACTTGCACCACGCGGCGCCCGGCCGCGCGTAGCCTGCTAACCTCGGTCTGCAATACGGGGTCTGCATCCCAGGGTGCAAGCACCGCGTCCGCCCGCCCATGATCGGCCCCGTCACCGGGCTTACCGGCAAGCGCGATCAGGCCTTTGAGGTCGCTGCTGAAACCAACCGCCGGACGTGCTCGACCAAAAACGCGGCCGATATCATCGTAGCGCCCGCCGCGGGCGATCTCTAAGCCCCAGCCTGGCACGAAGGCCGCGAACACGACGCCGGTCTTGTAGGTGTATCCCCGCAACTCCGCCAAATCAAAATGGATCGGGAGATCAGGCAACCAACGTTGCGTCTCCTCGGCCACCTGACGCAGTCGGTCCAGAGCGGTCTTGACAGGCGCCGCCGCCGCCGCGAGCGCGTCAGCGGCCTGGGCCAGCGCGTCGGTGCCGTTCAGCTCGGCCAACGACAACAACATCGCACCGACCTTCCGGTCGACGTCGAACCGATCGACCAACTCGGAGATCTCGTCCACTGCCTTGCGCTGCAACGCATCGAACAGCCCCATTTCCTGGGCATGGTCCAAGCCGGCCTGTCGCGCCAGCCCCCGATAGATGCCGACATGCCCCAAATCGAGATAGGCCGACTCGATACCAGCGGTCGCCAGCGTCGCCACCATCAGGCGAAGCACCTCGACGTCGCTCTCGGCGCCGTCATGACCGTAGATCTCGGCACCGATCTGCATCGGGCTGCGGGTACCGGCAAAGCCATCTGTACGCGTGTGCAACACCGTACCCAGGTAACACAGACGCGTCGGCAGTTCGCACTTTAGCTGATGCGCGTCGATACGGGCGACCTGCGGGGTCATGTCGGCGCGCACGCCGAGCATACGCCCGCTGAGCTGATCGGTGATCTTGAACGTCCGCAGGTCCAGGTCGTGACCGGTGCCGGTCAGCAGACTTTCCAGATAATCGATGAACGGCGGGATGACCAGTTCATAGCCCCATCCCGCGTAGAGGTCGAGCAACGCCCGACGCAGCCGTTCCATCTCGGCGGCCTGGGGCGGCAAGACCTCTTCGATCCCGGCCGGCAACAACCAGCGTTCGTCGTTCATACGCGCCTTCAATTGATCAGATACAGCAAGCCGACACCGCCGACCATGCTTGCGAAACCGGCGATACGCAGACTGCGGTTGTCCTGCCGCGACACCTCCAGCAGCATGCGCCGCATCGTCGCGGGGGCCAGAAACGGCATCACGCCCTCAATGACCAGCAACAACGCCAGCGCAACAAACAGATCATGCCACATGGACCAGCTTCACTCGGTTCTGCCCTGCGACGACGGTCGCGGCAGTCACAAAGCGCCGAATCATTGCAGAAGGAGATGGGATTGTCTATTGACGCACGCCAGGCGGGGTGAATCGAAGGCAGCCGTGAAAGCCTGCTGTGCACACGCGACAGCAGGTACGACGGCAATCTGGACAGGAGGTGCGGAAATGTGCAGCCGGTAGGCTTGCGGCGAGCTGAGGTGTCTGTGGGCTTTGCAAGCTGGATCAGCGAGATAACGCCAAAGCAACCCATCAGAGACGGCCCCGCACGAGGCGGGGCGGTAGGCTGAGACGGTTACTGGATGCGAGAACCCAGCCCGGGCGGCGGGGCCAGGCGCACGCTCGGTTGCGGCCCGGATAGGGCGCTCGGTTGCGCTGGCGCAGCAGGTTGCGGGGGTTTCGCATACTGCTGATTGAAGAATTTAAAGAAGTCCGAATCCGGCGCAATCACCAACGTGCTTCCGGCATCCGCGAACGATTTACGATAGGCGTCGAGACTTCGATAGAAGGCGTAAAACTCCGGATCTGCCTGAAACGCATTCGCGTACACCTCGGCGGCCTTGGCATCGCCCTTACCTCGGGTCTCCTCCGCCTCCTTGTAGGCGTCGGCCACAATCACCGTACGTTGCCTGTCGGCGTCTGCGCGGATGCGTTCTGCTGCCTCCGATCCCTTTGCGCGCAGGTCTCGGGCGACACGCTCACGCTCCGCGCGCATGCGATTGTAGACCGACTCGCTGACCTCCGGCGGCAGGTCGATCTTCTTGACGCGGACGTCCAGCACCTCGACGCCGAGTTCCGACGCCTGGGTATCCACCTGCTTGGTGAGTACTTGCATGAGCTCCAGCCGATCCTCTGAAACGACCTCTTTGATCGTACGCTTGCCGAATTCATCACGAAGGCTCGTGTTGATCCGTTCTGACAACAGACGCGCGGTGCGACTGCTGTCGCCGCCGGTGGACCGGAAGAACTGCGCCGCGTTGTTGATCCGCCACTTGGCATAAGAGTCGACGATCACGTCCTTCTTCTCGATGGTCAGGAAGCGCTCAGGGCGCGAATCGAGCGTCTGAATGCGGGCGTCGAACTTTAGGATGTTGTTCAACAGCGGCACCTTGAAATGCAGCCCTGGCTTGTAGTCACTGGCCACAATTTCACCAAGCCGAAGCTTGATCGCCGTCTCATATTGGGCGACGGTGAAGGTCGACGCGTAAACCAGCAGCGCAAGCAGCGCAACCGCAATCGGGATCAAGACTTTCTTGTTGTCGTCCATTAGCGACTCCTCCGCTCTCGCGAGCCGTCACGGGAACGAGCGGGAGAAGCGCTCGCACTGGAGGTCCCGGTACTGTCGGACATGTCCACCATTGAGGTCCGCGGCTGCGGTGGGTTCTGTTTCATGAGTTGGTCGAGCGGCAGATACATCAGGCTGTTGCCGTCGGGCACGTCGAGCAAGACCATGTTGCTCTCGCCGAGGACCTGCTCCATGGTCTCGAGGTAGAGCCGCTCTCGGGTGACGTAGGGTGCCTTGGCGTACTCCCCGAGTACCGCGGTGAAGCGTGAGGCCTGTCCTTCCGCTTCGGCAACGACTCGGTCTCTGTAGGCCTTGGCGTCTGCGGTTGCCCGAGCCGCTTCGCCGCGTGCCTGGGGCAGAATCTCGTTGGCGTAGGCCTCGGCTTTATTCTCCAGGCGCTCCTTGTCCTCACGCGCCTTGATGGCGTCGTCGAAGGCTTCCTTGACCTGATCTGGTGGCTTCGCCGGCTGCATGTTGATGGACGTTACCTGTAACCCCGTTTTGTAGATGTCCATCAGACTTTGCACGCGTTCGCGGATGGTTGCGGCGACGGCGCTACGTCCCTCGGTTAGGATGTAGTCGAGGTTGCTGCCGCCGATCGTCTTCCGCACCACGGTCTCAGTCGCATCCCGCAGCGTCTTCTCGGGAGCCTGATCCTGGAACAGATAGTTAGCCGCGTCTTGAATACGCGATTGAACCGTCAACTCAACGTCGACGATGTTTTCGTCCTTCGTGAGCATCAGCGCCTTGTGACTGAACGATGAGATCTCGTCGACGTTGACGATCTGCACGGTCTCAATGGGCCATGGGATGTGCCAATGCGGGCCGGGCTCGGTCATTTTGGTGTAGGCACCAAAACGCGTGATGACACCGCGTTCGGCTGGATCGACGATGTAGATCCCGGAGAATAACCAGCCGATGAACAACACCGCGGCGATCACGCCGATGGTGCGTAGGCTCAGATCGGGGCCACCACCGGAGCCGCCCCCGCCAGAACTTCCGGCCTTTTTCACTCCGCCTAGCAGACCGCTGACACGCTCCTGCAATTTGCGCACGATTTCATCGAGATCGGGCGGTCCCTGATTCCCGGAGCTTCCGCCCCAGGGATCCTTGTTACCGCCTCCCGGCTCATTCCAGGCCATAGTGTCTCCGCAACAGATGTTGTGTAGTTTCGCGTGGTTCCAGTGTGCACCGCCAACTAGGACCGTCGCGCAGGGTGCAAAGTGCCGCCGTACCGTCCCGATATCAAGCCGACAGAGCCGACCCGACATTCTAGGGGGCGCAAGCTAGCCCGGCAATGCCCGCGGTTGCGGGGCCAGGCCGGGCTCATCGCCCGCGGCGCCATCGTCGCTGGCCTCCGCCGCCACGCTAGTCATCGCTAGCGATGCCGCCGTCGGCATATCGTCGCCGCCGTTGATGTCAGCGGCCACATCATCGACGCGCTCGCCGGCGGGATCCGAAATCAGTCGATCCCTCCAGCGTTCGCGATCCCGCAGATACCGATCGCGGTCGGCGCGAGAGATCTCCACCTCGATCTCCCAGCCCCCCTGCTCCGTGGGCGCCTCCGACAGAATGCGGGTGTGGGCAAACAGCCAGGCCCGCAGACCGCCATCGGCAGGACCGAGCCGCAGACGTTGGCGCAACGACTCGCCGCGGAAGTGATCGGCGAGCGCGGCAAGCAACAGATCGACACCGGCACCGGTCTGGGCGGACAACCAAACCCGCGTTGCCCGACCTTGGGCATCCCGGTCGACACGAGGATCCGAATCCATCGGCGTGTCCTTCAACGTATCGATCTTGTTGAAGACCAGCAACGTCGGGATCTCGTTGGCGCCGATCTCCTCCAGTACCGTGTCAACGTCGCCGATGCGTCGTGCGCGCTGATCACTGCCGGCGTCGACGACGTGCAACAGCAAATCGGCCGAACGTGTCTCCTGCAATGTAGAGCGAAACGCCGCGACCAGCTCGTGGGGCAGCTGATTGACGAAGCCCACGGTGTCCGCCAACACCACCGCCGGCGCGTCCGGCAATGCTAGCCGTCGCAGCGTTGGGTCCAGCGTCGCAAAGAGTTGATCGGCCTGAAACACGCCCGCCTCGGTGAGCCGATTGAACAGCGTCGATTTGCCGGCGTTGGTATAACCCACCAGCGATACCGTCGGCACCTCAGCGCGATCTCGGGCGCGTCGACCCTGCGCGCGTTGGGTCTCGATGCGGGCGAGGCGCGACTTGAGCTGCGCGATGCGCTTGCCGAGCAGGCGGCGATCGGTCTCCAACTGCGTCTCGCCGGGGCCACGCAGGCCAATGCCGCCCTTTTGGCGCTCCAAGTGCGTCCAGCCGCGCACCAGCCGGGTGGACATGTGCCGCAGTTGCGCCAGTTCAACCTGTAGCTTGCCCTCGAAGGAGCGTGCCCGCTGCGCAAAGATGTCCAGGATCAAGCCGCTGCGCTCGACCACACGGCACTGCAGCAGCCGCTCCAGGTTGCGCTCCTGCGCCGGGCTCAGGGCATGATCGAAGATGGCCAGCTCTGCACCGGAGACATCCACCAGCGATTTCAGCTCGTCGGCCTTGCCGCTGCCGATGAACAGGCGTGAGTCGGGCCGGTCGCGCGAGCCGCTCAGGTAACCGACCTCGATCGCTCCGGCCGCTTTCGCGAGCAGCTTGAACTCGAGCACGGCATCGGCCTCGATCGGGTGACCGACGGCAAGCTGTACCAGAATAGCGCGTTCGCCGGCGCGTGGGCGTTCAAACATGGCCGGGAGCTAAGACGTCCGCCCCGGGAATCGGGGCGAGGAAGGATGCAGCATCAGCGCGATCAAGCGTTGCCCGGCGAGTCGTCGTCCACGTCCTGGCTCGGCGGCAATTTGACGTTGCGTGCCGGCACCACAGTGGAGATGGCGTGCTTATAGATCATTTGGCTGACGTTGTTCTTCAACAAAACGACGAACTGGTCGAATGATTCGATCTGCCCCTGCAGCTTGATGCCGTTGACCAGGAAGATCGAAACAGGTACCCGCTCCTTGCGAAGCGCGTTCAAAAATGGGTCTTGTAGGCTCTGGCCCTTTGACATGGAGTGATCTCCTTGTTGTTCTCGCCGGCCGATCGATCGGCGGCCGGCGGACTACCGTTGTTGGATTTCGGAAAAACGACAAAATAGCACAGAGTCGAATCAAACGTATGTTTCACATTGTTAGGTCTGGACTACAGGTCTGTGATACCCCGACGTCAACACGGCCACACGCCCGACGATCGCTCGCCGTCAACGCGGTGCAGCCGTTCTGCGCGCCCTGCCCCATTCCCGGCCAACGCTAAAACGTGCGCGAGTACTCGGCCATCGCCCGCGACACGACAGCTTCGTCATCCCACAGCCAAACGCAGCCGGTCTCCGAGCGAAGCCAGGTGTACTGACGCTTGGCGAGCTGCCTCGTAGCGATGACCGCGCGGTCTTTCATTGCCTCATGATCCTGCTGTCCGCGCACGTAGCCCAACATCTGTCGGTAGCCGACGCAGCGCATGGACGGCAGCTCGGCGTCTAGATCGCCTCGCTGCCATAGCGTTCGTACCTCATCCTCGAAGCCGGCCTCGAGCATGGCGTCGAAGCGCATCGCAATGCGTTGGTGCAATACCGCGCGGTCCCGCGGCGATCGCACCAGCTTGAGCGTCCGGTAGGGCAAGGGTTTGCTCGCCGGCTGCCACAATTCCGTCATCGGGCGCCCAGCGAGCAGAAAGACCTCCAGCGCGCGCTGCACGCGCTGCGGGTCATTCGGATGAATGCGCGCCGCGGCCGCGGGGTCCACCCGCGACAGCCAGCGATGCATCGCCTCCGCCCCATCCCGCAATGCCCGCTCGGCGAGCTCGGCACGTATGCGCGGATCGCTCTCCGGCAACGCCGACAGCCCCTGCTGCAGCGCGCGAAAGTAGAGCATCGTGCCGCCAACCAACAAAGGAATATGGCCGCGCGCCGTAATCTCGGCCATGGCAGCCAACGCATCGTCGCGGAAGCGCGCGGCAGAATACGCATCGGCGGGGTCGCAGACGTCGATCAGGCGGTGCGGGACTTGCGCCAATACCTCCGGCGCTGGTTTCGCGGTACCGATGTCCATGCCACGGTAGACCAGCGCGGAGTCGACGCTGATGAGTTCACAGGGCAGTCGGTCCGCCAGCGCCAACGCAAGGTCGGTCTTGCCGGAGGCGGTCGGCCCCATCAACAGGATGGCCGGGGCCAAGTCCTGCTCATCAGCGGCCCCTTGTTCGGGGGCTTGGGGATCGTTGAACGAACTGGTCACTCAGCGCCCGCGCATGAATAACCCATCCAGCTGACGCTGAGAGAGCTTGATCCAGGTCGGGCGGCCGTGGTTGCACTGATCGGCGCGCTCGGTCTGTTCCATGTCCCGTAACAACGCATTCATCTCAGCAATGGTCAGGCGGCGGTTGGCGCGCACTGCGCCGTGGCAGGCCATGGTAGAGAGCACCTCGTTGATCTCGCCGAGTACCCGTTCGCCGCCGGCGCCATCGCCGGCCGCTGGACCGCCGCCGGCGTCCGGCCCCGCTTGATGCGCGGCGCTCAGGTCCGCAAGGACGTCGCGCAACAGCCGCTCCGGGTCCGTACCCTGCAGCAGGGCCGGAATCTCGCGCACGGCGAGCTTGCCCTCGCCCAAACGTCCGACCACCAGGCCCAGCCGCTCCATGACCGGCGCCTGGTGCTCGGCCAGGTCTGCCTCGGCCGCGCTCACATGCACAACGACCGGCACTAACAACGGCTGGCGGCGCAACTCGCCGGCCGCGGCGGACTGCTTCAGACGCTCGTAACCGATACGTTCGTGAGCCGCATGCATATCAACGATGACCAGTCCATCCTCGGCCTGCGCGAGCACATAGATTCCATTGAGCTGCCCGATGGCGAAGCCAAGCGGCGGCACCTCTTGGCAGTCGCCGAGCGATGGCACGTCCGTCGGCGGCAACGCCTCCCCGCCGCTCGGCATTGCACCCGGCCGCTGAAACGCGAACGCCGCGGCATAGGCACCACGACCGTCGTTGGCTCGCAGCGGCAAGCGGCCGGGCGTCGGATAGCCCGACCTCCCGGACGGTCCTCCGAACACGGGCGACTCCGGTGACGAGCCGGGCGATAAACCGGCACCGCTGCCGGCAACCGCAGGTGATACCAGACCCGGCGCGCCGTTCTCGGCATCGCCGCCGCCAGTATCGGTTCGGACACCACCGGCGAGCCGGCGATGGAGGGTACGGAAGATGAAATCGTGCACTTGCCGACCCTCGCGGAAGCGCACTTCCTGCTTGGCCGGATGCACGTTCACGTCCACTTGCCGGGGCGGTACTTGCAAGAATAAGACGTACGCGGGATGTCGACCGTGGTGCAGCACGTCGTGGTAGGCCTGGCGCACGGCGTGCGTCACCAGCTTGTCACGCACTAAACGGCCGTTGACGTAAAAGAACTGCATGTCGCCCTGGCTGCGGGCAAAGGCAGGCTGCGCGATCCAGCCCGCCAACCGCACGCCCACCGCCGACTCATCCAGGGTCAGACTGGCGTCCATGAAGCCGTCCCCGAGCAGGGCCCGCAGTCGTTCCGGCGAGAAGCCTTCTTCACCCGCCGGTAGGTCCAGCACCGTGCGACCGTTGTGCTGCAACCGCACTGAGACCTCACCCTGGGCCAACGCCATGCGACGCAGCATCTGTTCCAGGTGGCCGAACTCCGTCTTGTCGGTGCGCAGAAATTTGCGCCGCGCCGGGACGTTGAAAAACAGGTCATGGACTTCGACCGTGGTGCCGGTGCCGTGGGCCGCCGGCGCCGGCTCATCGATGCGATCGCTGCCGTCGGCGGAGACCCGCCAACCATGCTCCTCGTTCGCCATGCGGGAGATCAGGTTGAGCCGGGATACGGACGCAATGCTCGGCAACGCCTCGCCGCGAAAGCCCATGGTGCCGACCGATTCCAGGTCCTCAAGGCTCGCGATCTTGCTGGTCGCATGTCGGGACAGGGCCAATGCCAACTGGTCGCGACCGATGCCGACGCCATCGTCGCGAATCCGAATCAGCTTCGTCCCGCCCCGCTCGACGTCGACGTCGATGCGTCGGGCGCCGGCATCCAGGCTGTTCTCGACCAATTCCTTCACCACGGACGCGGGTCGCTCGACGACCTCGCCCGCGGCGATCTGGTTTATGAGTTGAGGCGGTAGGGTGCGTATGGTCGGCATCGCCGGGATGGAACCAGAAACCGCTCGCGATCGCAAGGAGGGCAACCCGGCGAACAAACTCGCCCCCGTGGATTGCGTCGCTAGCGCAGAGGGACTGCCGTCGAACTCGACGCTCCGACAATCGCGGCTGAGATTCCGGCAAGCCGAGTGGGGACGTCTGCAGGATCGAAGCGCAGGTCGCTGGCGTCCGACCTGGCGTCGCGGCCGCGGTCGGTTTGGCGCGCAAAGCGCGTCCCCGGGGGCGGATACTCCTGGAAGTAGTCCAGGATACCCGCGAGCAGCGAGTCGGCGAGCTGGTTCTGGTACTTCACGTTACGCAGCCGCTTTTCTTCGTCCGGATTGGAGATGAATGCGGTCTCGACCAGCATGGAGGGGATATCGGGTGACTTCAGCACGACAAAGCCGGCCTGTTGGATGCGTGTTTGGTGCACGTGGCCCAGCGAACGCAGCTTTTCGAGCACCCGGGTGGCGGCGATACTGCTGTGCTCGATGGTGGCGTTCATCGACATGTCGAGCAGCACCCCCGCGAGCACGTCGTTGCGTTCGGACAGGTTGACACCGCCGATCAGATCGGCGCGATTCTCGCGCGCCGCCAGCCATTTGGCGGCCTCGCTCGTGGCGCCACCATTGGACAACGTATACACCGACGACCCGCGCACACGCGAGTCGGTAAACGCGTCCGCATGGATCGACACGAACAGGTCGGCCTTGTGCTTGCGTGCCTTGGCGATGCGCTGGCGCAGGGCGACGAAGTAGTCGCCGTCGCGAATCAACACCGCCTGCATGCCCTTTTGCTTGTCGATGCGCGCCGCGAGCTTGCGAGCGATGGCGAGCGTGACGTCCTTCTCACGCGTTCCGGAGCCGCCGACTGCTCCCGGGTCCTCGCCACCATGCCCGGCATCGACGGCAACGATGACGTTTCGCTGCCCGCCACCCTTAGGCTGCACCGAAAGGAATTTGGACTCTCGCCGCGTCGCCCCTTCCCGCTTGCGGATGGACGGACTCGCGGTCGCGGTCGCGGCCGCAAGCACGGCGGCGGTGTCGACCGGATTCTTTGGGGATAGATCAATGACCAACCGGTGCCCGTAGGTGTCGTTCGGGTCTAGCTCGAAGCTCTTGATCTTGGCCGACTGTTTCAGGTCCATCACTACGCGCAGGTCATCGCCGTCGCGGACGCCGCTACGCAGACCAGATACAAGCACGTCGTCGGAGTCGACGCCAGGCAACTTGCCCTTGAGACGGGCATCGGTCAGGTCGACCACCAGTCGCGGAGGATTATCGAGGGGAAAAATGTTGTGACTGACAGGCCCAGCGACGTCAAGGACGATGCGGGTATGGTCCGGCGCGTTCCAGATCCGCGCGCCATGCACGACCGTCTGCTCGGCCAAGACCTGCCCGGACAGAACCAGCACGAACGCCGCAATGCACAACGGTGACAAAATTGTTGCGATAGGCTTCCGCATCGCACATCCCCCTTCTTCAAGCCCCCAGAAACAGGCTGCTATACGCCTCTGAGCATAGCACTTCGAAGTCGTCTTTTCCAAGGTAATACCGTATTTTGCAGGGAATTCTTAAGTCTTTGAAAGAACGAGAGTGGCGGATTATCGACAGCTGTATCCGCTTTGAAACTTGGTGCCGTGCCCGGCGGCAACGGCGCTGTCTCGGCCCAGTCCCAGCGGGCACCAAAACGCAACACTGCGGCGATGCTTACGGTGCAACAAACGTCTCCTCTCCTGGGGTGGCGCCGCCCGATGAGCGTTAAGGCGATTTCTGTCAAATCTCATACCAGCTGAAACAGAGGCTCCCACGCAGGGCTGGGAAACAGCCCGACCCGCCGCCCGGGCGGTACGTGCGCGATGTCGATGATCAGGTCCGGCGACGGCAGCACCCCGGCACCGCGATCCGGCCATTCCACCAACAGCAGTCCCTCGCCATCGAGGAGGTCCCGCAGCCCGAGAAACTCGAGCTCTTCCGGATCCCCAAGGCGATACAGGTCCAAATGATACAGGCGCTGACCGGCAACCTCATAGGGTTCGATCAGCGTGTAGGTCGGGCTGCGCACGGGTCCGACGTGCCCGAGACCACGCAACAGGCCACGGACCAGGGTGGTCTTGCCGGCACCGAGATCGCCGCGCAGAAAGACCAGCCCGGTCCGTCCCCGCAGCCGCTCGGCGAGCGCGCGACCAAAGTCCATCTGCGCATCCTCACTCGCGAGATAGCGTTCCATCAGGCGCCCTCCTCCACTGGCCGCTCAGGATCCGCCGGTGTCGAAGCGGACGGCGGCGTCGCCAAGGCTAAGGTCGCACGCAGGGAGTCGATCAGGTCCCCCGCCAGCAACCCCTCAATGCCATACCGGGCGGCCCTATCGCCGGCGGCGGCATGCAGGCAGACCCCGGCGCTGGCAGCCTGCTCCGGTTCCAACGCAGGTTCAAACTCAGGGGGCAACTGAGGGTGCAAATGGGCGTCGAATTCCAGCTGCACCCCCGCCTTGGAGCCGGGCTCGATAGGCGGGGGCCAGCCGAGCCCGCGACGCCGCGCCAACAGGGCCGCAATCACGCCCGTGAGGGTATCGCCCATGCCCGCGCTGGCCATGCCGGGGTTCCCGTCGCTGCAGAGCCCAACCGGCCGATGGCCGGGACCCTTGATCAGGGTACCCGCGCCCTTGAGCACCACAACCCCATCGAATCTTCGCTGTAGCGCCTCGACCGCCGCAAAACGATCCTGCTCCACTTCAGCAGCGGAACATCCCAACAACCGCGCCGCTTCGCCAGGGTGCGGCGTCAACACCCAGTGCGCACACCGGCGCGGGGCAGCGGCGAGCAGATTGAGGGCATCGGCGTCTACGACCAAGGGCTTGTTCAGCGCCAGGGCCTGCTCGAACAGCGCAAGGGACCACTCATCCTGCCCCAATCCAGGTCCGATGGCGATCACGTCCGCACGCGTGGCGACGGCCGCCAGCTCCGCCGCGTCGGCGACCGCGCGCACCATGAGTTCCGGACGCGTCAGGTTCAGGAATGCGGCGTGGGCGGCATGCGTCGCGATGGTCACTAGCCCCGCACCGGTCCGCAGCGCTGACTCCCCCGCCAGCCGCGCCGCACCGGACATTCCCGGCGCCCCGCCAACCACTAGCACATGACCGCAGTCACCTTTGTGGGCAGCAGACCGGCGACGCGGCACCAGCTCGCGCTCCTTGCGCCAATCCAACCGACGGGCGGCCAGGATCTGGCCGGCATAGATGGCCGCCGGCACCTGTAAGGCATCGAATAGGACCTCGCCGCAGCAATCCGGCCCCTGGCCCGTGAACAGACCCTGCTTCAGACCGATGAAGCTGACCGTCAGGTCGGCCCGCACCGCGCAACCGAGCACCCGCCCCGTGTCGGCATGCAGCCCGGACGGAATGTCCACCGCCAACACCGGTGCCCGGGACGCATTGATCTGCTCGATCGCGTCGGCCCAATCCCCGGCCACCGGTCGTTCCAGCCCGGTGCCGAGCAACGCATCGACAATCAGATTCACCCCCCGCGGCAGCCCTCGGAACGGTTCAACCCGGCCACCGACATCCGCGAAGCCGCGAGCGGCCGCGGCTGCCTCGCCGCGCAGCCGTTCGTGATCTCCCAAGGTCAACAACCAGACTGTCCAGCCCTGCGCCAGCGCCAGGCGAGCAATCACGTAGCCATCGCCGCCATTGTTGCCTGCTCCGGCCAACACCGCTATCCGCCGTGCCTGGGGCCAGCGGGCCCGGAGCCGATCAAAAGCCCCGCGCCCCGCGCGTTCCATCAGTTCGCTGCCAGCGATACCATAGGTATCGATGGCACAGCGGTCCAGCGCGCGCACCTGATCGGCACGGTAGAGCGCATAGGGTAGGTGATTGTTTTTCGGCATGAGACGCGCCATTATTTTCGACTCCGGGATAGTTCGGCGTCCGCACAAGCGTCGCCGACACAGTCACACCGGCACAACATACGACCGCCCAGCGCAATTGGCCAGCCAGCTGTAGTGACCGCGCAAACCAACAAAGAGTCCCCCATCGCCCTCTCGGGCGACGAGGCGAACGCGCTTGCGCGCGACATCAAGCAGTGGGGAGAGGAGCTCGGCTTCCAGCAGATCGGCATCGCGGATTGCGACCTGACCAGCGCCGAACAGCAGCTCAGGGACTGGCTCGCAAACGACATGCACGGTGAAATGGGCTACATGGCGCGCCATGGCATCCGACGCAGCCGCCCGGCTGAGTTAGTGCAAGGCACCCTGCGTGTGATCTCGGCGCGCATGGACTATGGCGGCGAGCCGGCCGCCGTCACGGCCGCGGCCCTGGAGGACCCGGGTCGCGCCTTCGTCTCCCGCTACGCGCTGGGTCGCGATTATCATAAAGTTCTACGCCAACGGCTGAAGCGCTTGGCAAAGCGCATCGAAGAGCGCGTTGGCGCCTTCGAACATCGCGTGTTTGTCGACTCGGCGCCGGTGCTGGAGAAGCCGTTGGCGCAAAAGGCTGGCCTCGGCTGGATCG
The DNA here is from genome assembly GCA_963698775.1 of uncultured Gammaproteobacteria bacterium. Taxonomy (GTDB): domain Bacteria; phylum Pseudomonadota; class Gammaproteobacteria; order Chromatiales; family Chromatiaceae; genus Thiohalocapsa. Next base: position 61,516 of record CAVOSE010000076.1, on the reverse strand, counting down.
GCAAGCACACCAACCTGATCAATGCCCGTGCCGGCTCCTGGTTCTTTCTCGGCGAGCTGTACTGCGATCTGCCGTTGCCCGTGGATAGTCCCGCCGAGGACCACTGTGGCCGCTGCAAGGCCTGCATCGACGTCTGCCCGACCGATGCCATCGTCGCCCCGTACGTCCTGGACGCGCGGCTATGCATCTCGTATCTAACCATCGAACATCCGGGGCCGATCCCAGAGCCCCTGCGCGCCCGCTTGGGTAACCGCGTCTACGGGTGCGACGACTGCCAGCTGGTCTGCCCCTGGAATCGCTTTGCCAAGGCCACGCCGGAGACCGATTTCCTGCCCCGCAACGGGCTAGACACGGCAACGCTGCTGGCATTATTCGGCTGGGATGAAGATGAGTTTCTGCGCCGAACCGAAGGCTCGGCCATTCGCCGCATCGGCCATGAGCGCTGGCTGCGCAACATCGCCATTGCGCTTGGCAACGCGCCCCCGTCCGAACGAGTGCGGGCCGCGCTCAGCACACGGGCCGATGATCCGAGCCTCTTGGTGCGGGAGCATGTGCGTTGGGCGTTGCTGCGCCATCAGCAAGGTGCCTGCCCGCCGTGACGCGCCAAAGCGACGCCTGACCTAACGCTGCCCTTGCGTAACCGGTCGCCGCGTTCACGATGCCCAGCCTTCAGACCCGAAGAAACTCCGCCCGGTAGTGCTTCAGCTCGTCGATGGACTCACGGATATCGTGCAGGGCGGAATGTTTGTTTTGTTTCTTGAAGCCGTCCACAACATCCGGTGCCCACAACTTTGCGAGAATCTTCAGACTGCTCACGTCCAGGTTGCGATAGTGCATGAACGCCTCCAACCGCGGCATACAACGGGCCAGGAAACGCCGATCCTGACAGATGCTGTTGCCGCAGAGCGGCGATTTGCCAGCGACGCACCATTTTTGCAAAAAGTCCAGCGTCTCGCGTTCGGCCTGACGCTCGTCGCAGGTGCTGTTGCGCACGCGTTCCAGCAGACCCGACTGACCATGATGATGGCGGTTCCACTCGTCCAGCGCCGCGAGCACGTGCTCCGGCTGATGCAGCGCGATCACAGGTCCCTCGGCGAGCACCTCGAGGTGCGGGTCGGTGACCACGGTCGCGATCTCCAGAATCTGATCGTGAAACGGGTCGAGCCCCGTCATTTCCAGATCTATCCAGATCAGATTATCCTCTTTGCCCATTGGCTTCTCCCGTTGTGGACACGATGTCGCCCATGGTAACGCGTTCGCCGCGCGCCGATCATCAAACAAAGGCCGTATCATCCGGCCCCGTGCCGGACGATGCACTTTAAGCCAGCGGCGCTGATAAACTACGCCCAACCTCACCCTGGAGACCAACCCATGCGTCCAAACCCCAATCGCAGCCCTGGCCGAGACATGCCGAGCACACCCATCCGCCCGACCCTGGCCACGGCAGTCCTAGCCGCCGGCTTGTGCTTGTCGCTGAACGTCAGCGCACAGGAAGCCGACGCTCACGCTCTCTACACAGACAATTGCACCAAGTGTCACGGCACCGAGGTGTATACCCGCGCCGATCGTAAGGTCACGTCTAAAGGTGCCCTGGATACCCAGGTGCGCATGTGCGAGCAGAACCTTGGCCTAAAGTGGTTCGACGAAGAGGTCGACAGCGTCGCGACCCTACTGAACAAGGAGTACTACAAATTCGGCGACTGATCCGAGACTACGCCCGTGCCTAAACGGCGCCTGTCCGGACGCCAATTGGAGCGCATCCGCGCCATCCAAGATCGGCGCCGCCAGCGGCTCGAGGCGCGCACTGAGCTGGTACTGGAGCAGCTCGACGACGACGAGCCCCGCGCGGGGCGGGTCGTCGTGCGACACGGCGCCAGTCTTGCCGTCGAAGACGCGCAAGGGCTGATCCACCATTGTCAGACACGGCGGAACATCGGCCACCCGGTCTGTGGGGATCGCGTTGTCTGGCAACCCGCCGAAGCCGGTGCCGGTGTCGTCACCGCACTCCAACCCCGCGACACGGAACTGAGCCGCCCTGACTACAGCGGGCGCGACAAGGCGCTGGCGGCAAATATCTCGCTGATGGTCATCGTCGTCGCGACACGCCCGGAACCGAGCGGCTACCTGGTGGATCAGTACCTGGTCGCTGCCGAACTGATCGGCGTCGACGCGGTGATCGCCGTCAACAAAATGGACCTGCTGGCCCCAGACGAGCAAGGCGATTTCCTACAGGCCTTCCATCATTATGCCAAGATCGGCTGCCCGGTCCTGCCCGTCAGCGTCAAGGGCGCGCCGGGGCTCGATCAATTGCTGCCCCACCTCACCGACCAGACCGCAATCCTGCTCGGCCAGTCCGGCGTCGGCAAGTCTTCGCTGATCAACGCCTTGCTGCCCGATCAGGAACTGCAGATCGGACGGCTCTCCGGGGCCACCGGGCTCGGCCGCCACACCACGTCCGCCGCCACCTGCTACCGTGTCGGAAATCGCGGCCACCTGATCGATTCCCCCGGCGTACGTAGCTTTCGCCTTGGGGAGATTGCGCGAGGGGACCTGGAGCGCGGCTTTCGCGAATTCGCGCCCCACCTCGGCCGCTGCCGCTTCACCGACTGCAGCCACCGCCACGAGCCCGACTGCGCCATCCGCGCCGCCGTCGACGGCGGCACCATCGCCCCGCAGCGACTGGACAATTTTCACCTCCTCGTCGCCGAGGCCGACCGCGCCGGGCACTGATGACAGCAACCCAGAGCAGCCGAGGCCGTCGGGACCCCGCTGGGCATTTTCCCAATCGAACACTCGCAGGAGGACAACAAACCCATGCCCTACTGGCTAATGAAATCCGAACCCGACGCCTTCGGCCTCAATGACCTAGCCGCACGCCCCGATCAGACCGAGCCCTGGGACGGGGTGCGCAACTATCAGGCGCGCAACATGATGCGCGATCAGATGAAACCCGGCGACCAGGTCCTCTTCTACCACTCCAACTGCAAGGTGCCTGGCGTGGTAGGCATCGCCGAAGTCGCCCGCGAGGGCTATCCGGATCACACCGCCTTCGACCCCGAGGCCAATTACTACGACCCGAAGAGCGACCCAGCCGACCCGCGCTGGTATATGGTGGACCTGCGCTATGTGCGCCATTTGAAGCGCACCATCCCCCTCACTGAGCTAAAGGGCCACGCCGAGGGCGCGCTCGCCGACTTCGCGCTGGTCCGACGCGGCAACCGGCTGTCGGTGATGCCGGTGACCCGGGAGCAATGGGACTTCATCCTGTCGCTGGAATGACCGATCGCGTCAGGAACAGGGGCTCGAAACAATCGAATTCTCGGGCACCGTGAACGATACTGCGAGGGCCTTCCCCGAGAGACTCTTGCCAAAGATCAGGTAACGAGCTTCGCCGTAAGAGTTGTCCGGATCGGTAACGCACAAGGACAAGTCATCGCCGAAAACCTCGGTAGTTTCCAGAACAGTATCTTATGCTTTCGCGAATTTGCTGCGGCTTTGCGTTCGTCCCAGTCGAAGACCATCGGGCCAGTTTGTCATGGTGAGCTAACGTTACGCACAGCCAGCGCCTTGGAGCAGCCTGAGCGACAGCGAAGGCTGCTCCAAGGCGTCGGAGCTTGTGCGCTCGTTAGGCGGAATGCCCGAATCACCTAGAAAAATACTTGTCCAGTAATGCTTTGAGAGCGACGGTGTTCTCCACCGTTACACAGATTCCTTTCCCGTCGCGAAAGTTCGAGTACGAAGAGTTTGCGGTGTGAGTCGTAGCGCACTTTGGGAGAACTTCAATGCCCGGAATACTGTGAGCGTAGGATTCAATCCGAATTACTGTATTCTCGCGGTTGGATATTCCAATCTGCTTGCCGTGGTCGGGTAGCCCAAAGATGAGAAACTTGAAGTTCTCACTGACGCGCCCTTTGTTTATCCAATCAATTCCATAGTTTGCAAGATGGCTCTGGATAAACGGCAACGCTTCTTTCACTGGATTCAAGGGAGTCTCCTTTTCGAAAAAGCCTAACAGTTATTGGACGACCGAACGATTCGATATGCCGACCACATAAGGGCAAGAAACTCATAGAAACCGTCTGATGTCCAGCAGCTCGCGGTCGGTCGTGGCGCGGCAGTTTTGGGGGCTTAGGGGGTAAGTTGACCGCCTAAGTCACTTAGGTGCGTCGATTAACCGGTTTGCATGGTGTCGGTGGAGCGGTGGTGGCGGTAAAAAGTCTCTGTTCTTCATTTGTGTATTGCCGATTCGTTGGGGACAACGTCAGGCAGCTTAGGCAGCGGTGGTCAGGTCGGCCACGTAGATCGTGGATGCTCCCGCGGTGGCGCGATTGGCGTTGGACTGCTTGTCCTGTTACAATTTCGAGGCCAACTGTTTATAAAGACAGTTACTCTGATAATGTGGAGGCGGGAGGATGTCGAAAGTACCTTCAGAGTCGGGACGTCGCCCGAAGCGGCTGCTAGAGCCGGCGAGGGAGAAGCTGCGGGCGATGCACTACAGCTATCGGACGGAACAGACTTACCTCGACTGGATGAAACGCTATATTCTGTTCCATTGTAAGCGCCACCCCAGGGAGATGGGAGCGGGTGAAATCGAGGCATTTGTTTCCCACCTCGCCAACGACCGAGCCGTGTCTGCATCGACTCAGACGCAAGCTCTTTCAGCGGTTCTTTACCTGTATAGGCACGTACTGGGGATCGAGATGGCGTGGATCGACGGGATCAGTCGAGCAAAGAAGTCTCAGCGGGTGCCGATTGTCCTGACTCGGGAGGAGGTAGCGGCCGTGCTCGCACGCTTAGAGGGACGGGAGCGCTTGATGGCGGCGCTGATGTACGGGACGGGCCTGCGCGTGATGGAATGCGTCCAGCTACGGATTCAGTCGATCCCGGGGCGAATGGATTCGCCCCTACGGGACCTGTAGGGCGTCCACGTGCTGAAATCCGCGGGGGAGCAGCGCGCCGCGGCGTCCGCGTTCGCCCTGGAAGCGGTCGAGATCGCTGGGCTTCAGCGTGAAGGTGCGTTTGCCGGAGACCAGGGTCAGACTGCCGCCGTCTGGGATGACGGCGATGGCCGTCATGAGTTCCTCGCGGGCCTTGGCCTTGGCGGTGGGGATGCCGATGATCTTGTTTCCCTTGCCGCGGTTCAGTTCCGGCAGATCGGCGATGGGGAAGACCAGCAGGTGACCGGTGCTGGTGACGGCGGCGACGCGGTCGAGCGGGGTGCCGGGGATGGGCAATGGGATCGGTGCCAGCACCTGCGCGCCCCCGGGTAGGCTGAGCATGGCCTTGCCGGCCTTGGGCTTGGCCAGCAGGGCATCGAACGGGCAGACGAAGCCGTAGCCAGCGTCGGAGGCCAGTAGCCAGCGGCGGGGTTGCTCGTCGCCGACCATGGCGACGAAAGACGCGCCCTTGGGCGGGTCGAGCCGGCCGGTCAGCGGTTCGCCCTGGCCGCGGGCGGATGGCAGCGTGTGCGCCTGCACCGAGTAGCTGCGCCCGGTGCTGTCGAGGAACACCACCGGCTGATTGCTGCGCAGCTTGGCGGCGGTGAGGAAGCGGTCGCCGGCCTTGTAGGACAGCCCGGCGGGGTCGATGTCGTGGCCCTTGGCGGAGCGCACCCAGCCCTTCTCAGACAACACCACGGTGACCGGCTCGCTCGGGGTCAGTTCGTTTTCGTCCAGGGCCAGGGCCGCGGCACGCTCGGTCAGCGGCGAGCGGCGTTCATCGCCGTACTTGTCGGCATCGCGTTTGATCTCGTCGATGATCAGATCGCGCAGCTTGCCCTCGTCGCCGAGAATCTCCTGCAGCGAATCGCGCTCGGCGGCCAGCTCGGCCTGCTCGGCGCGGATCTTGACCTCTTCCAGCCGCGCCAGTTGCCGCAGCCGGGTATTGAGGACGTACTCGGCCTGGGCATCGGAGAGTCGGAAGCGGGCGATCAGCGCCGGCTTGGGCTCGTCCTCGGTGCGAATGATGCGGATCACCTCGTCGATGTTCAGGAAGGCGATCAGCAGGCCTTCCAACAGGTGCAGCCGTTCGAGCACCTTGTCCAGCCGGTATTGCAGACGCCGGCGGACCGTGGTGGTGCGATAGCTGATCCACTCGCTGAGGATCTCGTGGAGGTTCATGACCCGCGGACGGCCGTCCAGCGCGATCATGTTCATGTTCACGCGATAGCTCTTTTCCAGATCCGTGGTGGCGAACAGGTGCGACATCAGCCGCGCCACGTCGACCCGGTTGGAGCGCGGCACGATCACCAGTCGGGTCGGACACTCGTGGTCCGACTCGTCGCGCAGGTCCTCGATCATCGGCAACTTCTTGGCCTGCATCTGCGCAGCCACCTGCTCCATGATGCGGTTGCCGGAGACCTGATACGGCAGCGCGGTGACGACGATGTCGCCCTGCTCCATCTCAAAGCAGGCGCGCTGGCGGATGGAGCCGTAGCCGGTCTCGTACATGCGGCGCAAATCCGCCGCCGGGGTGACGATCTCGCCGGCGGTGGGGAAGTCCGGCCCCGGCACATAGCGCATCAGCGTGTCGATGCCGGCGTTGGGGTGCTTGAGCAGATGTATACAAGCGCGCGCCACCTCGCGCAGATTGTGCGACGGGATGTCCGTGGCCATGCCCACCGCGATACCGGTGGCGCCGTTCAGCAGCAGGTTTGGCAACCGCGCCGGCAATAGCTTGGGCTCGTCCAGCGTACCGTCGAAGTTGGGCTGCCAGTCGACGGTGCCCTGCCCTACCTCGGCGAGCAGCACGTCGGCATACGGGGCCAGACGTGCCTCGGTGTAGCGCATCGCGGCGAAGGACTTGGGGTCGTCCGGCGCGCCCCAGTTGCCTTGGCCGTCGATCAGCGGGTAGCGGTAGCTGAAGGACTGCGCCATCAGCACCATGGCCTCGTAGCAGGCCGAATCGCCGTGCGGGTGGAACTTGCCCAGTACGTCGCCGACGGTGCGGGCGGACTTCTTGAACTTGGCCGCCGCGGACAGGCCGAGCTCCGACATCGCATACAGGATGCGCCGCTGCACCGGTTTGAGACCGTCCGCCACGTTCGGCAGCGCCCGGTCCAGGATGACGTACATGGAGTAGTCCAGGTACGCCTTTTCGCTGAACAGGTGCAGCGGCAGGCGTTCCAGACCCTCCGAGTTGTAGATGGGCGTGTCGCTCATTCGGACTTCACTCAAACTAGTGAGTGCCGGCACCGCGCAGGGACGCGGTTACCATCATGGCCAGGGACTGCACCACCACGAACGTCATCAGACCGGCGAAGATGTCGTCGAGCATGATCCCGAGACCGCCCCGCACGCGCTTGTCGAGATAGCCAATGGGCCAGGGTTTGAAGATGTCGAAGGCGCGGAACAGCAAAAAGCCGGTGATCACCCAGATCCAACCCGCTGGTGCTGCCATCATCGCCACAAGAAAACCGACGATCTCATCCCAGACGATGGCGGACGGATCGTCCGCGCCGATGTCCCGCGCGGCGGCACCGCAGGCCCAGATGCCGACGCCGATCATCGCCGCGAGCACCAGTAGGTAGAGCCCCAGCGGCAGCGTGGACAACAGCAGGTAGATCGGCACGGCGACCAGCGTACCCACGGTACCGGGCGCCCAGGGCGACAGTCCCGCGCCCAAGCCATAGGCGATCCAGTGGCGGATGTTGCTGAGCTGGAAAGATGCAGACGCAGGCGCGTCGGCGGCGGATGTGTTCGTCATTGACAACCCCCTCTTGTTGAATTTGGAAGTGCAGTTACCGCAGCGGCTGCCGCCGCTACGCCGTCCGGTCGCAGGCCAACCCGAAGATCGCGAGCGGGACCGCGCTCAGCGCGTGCGAAGCACATGGCCAATCTCTAGCGAGGCTTCGCCTCAGACCGACAAGCCGTGATCGCTCCACTGGCAAGCTTGGCAGCGATCATCGTTGTCGCTGTCGTTGTCGTAATCGCGGTCGGATAATCGAATACGACAACGACAAGACTTGATTCAAGCTGCAAACATTCTGGCGCCCTCAAGCAATCTAGGCAGTGGCGCTTCGCGCAACCCGAGTCGGAAGATTGGGCTTGCGAACGCGTTCCAAAGAGGGCGGCGGCCTAACCCGAGCAATGGGTCCTCAGCCCGGGCGTGGCGCGAAGTGCTCGTAACCGGTGCGCTGCGGCACCCAGGGCCGACCGTTGTCGAGCACGAAGCGCAGGCCGGCGTGGTTGTCGACCTCCCCGACCCGAGTCAGCGGGCAGCCGGCGGCGGCAGACAGCACCGTCAGTTCCGCCGCATGTTCCGGCGCAAGGGTGAAGCAGAGTTCGTAGTCGTCACCGGAGGCCAGGGGCAGGTGCCAGTCGCCGCCCGCGGCGACCACGCCGGCGACTTGATCAGCCATCGGCAGACGGTCCAACTCGATACGCGCCCCGCAACCGCTGGCGCTGAGTAGATGGCCGAGGTCGGCGATCAGACCATCGGACAGATCGATGGCAGCGGTAGCGACGCCGCGCAGCAGCTCCCCGAGCGCCACCCGCGGTTGCGGGCGCTCCAGACGCCGGCGCAGATAGTCGTCGAGGTGCTCCTGCTGCTGGAGGTGCCGCAGCGCCAGCCCGGCATCGCCGATGGCGCCGCTGACGCAGACCAGGTCGCCGGGGCGGGCGCCGTTTCGGCGCAGCGCGTGCCCTTGAGGCACGAGGCCATGCACCTGCACCGAGATGGTCAGCGGGCCGTGGGTCAGGTCGCCACCCACCAAGCGGACATCCTCCGCCGCGGCCAGCGCGCCAAAGCCGCGGGCAAAGGCCGCGAGCCAATCGGCATCGGCCGCCGGCAAGGTCAGGGCCAGGGTCGCCCAAGCCGGCTCAGCACCCATCGCCGCGAGGTCGCTCAGACCCACCGCCAGCGCCTTGTGCCCGAGCGCCTCGGGGTCGCAGTCCGGCAGAAAATGCACGCCCGACACCAGGGTGTCGATGCTGACCGCCAACTCGCGGTCGGCGGGCACCTGCAACAGCGCGCAGTCGTCACCGACGTCGACCAGCACGTCGTCCCGGGGGGCACCGATGCCGGTCAGATGCTTGCGGATGAGATCGAATTCAGACATGGCTCAAGCGTGGCAATCAGGCAAGAATCAGGCGGCCAATTTTGGGGTCAGGAGCGATTGGAAGCGGGGGCAGATGGCGCAAGCCGCGATCAGGCCGAAGAGCGCGCAGCGAGTTCGTCTCGGCGCACCTGGCGCGCAAGCTTGTCGAGTACGCCGTTGACGTAGCGGTGGCCCTTCTCGGCGCCGAACACCTTGGCCAGTTCGACCGCCTCGTTGATGACGACACCAACCGGAAGCTCCGGGCTGTACAACAGCTCGTAGACGCCGACCCGCAGGATCGCGCGCTCCACCGGGTCGATGCTACGCAGGGAGCGATCCACCAGTGGGCGCAGCGCGTCGTCGATCTCGTCGGCGCGCTCGACCACGCCCTTCAGCAGCTGGCTGAACAGCTGGGCGTCGTACTTACGCTGCACGACGTCGGCGATGTCGACATCCTCGATCAGGCCCTCGGCAACCGCCTCGATCCAAGCCGGATCATCGAAGAAATGCCCGGCGATCTCGTCCGGCGACAGGCCGCCGACCTGCCACTGGTACAGCGCCAGTACGGCATAGCGTCTCGCCTCGGTGCGGCGCCCGGCCATAAACAGCTACTCCAAATTCCGTCGCGTCTAATTCTAGGGCTGGATTCAATCGAGTTGCCGGAACAGATCGACCATCTCGAGCGCCGACATGGCCGCCTCGGCGCCCTTGTTGCCGGCCTTGGTCCCGGCGCGCTCGATGGCCTGCTCGATGGTATCCACCGTCAACACACCGAAGGCGACCGGGATGCGGTGTTGCAGGCTGACCTGGGCCATGCCCTTGACGCATTCGCCGGCGACGTACTCGAAGTGCGGGGTGCCGCCACGGATCACAGCGCCGAGCGCAATGATGGCATCGACGCCACCCTTGGCGGCGATTCGCTCGATAGTCACCGGCATCTCGAAGGCGCCTGGGACGCGCACGATGCTCAGGTCGTCGTCACTGGCACCGTGGCGCTTGAGGGTGTCGATGGCGCCCTTCTCCAGGCTCTCGACGATGTAACTGTTCCAGCGCGACACCACCAGGCAGAAGCGGGACTTGTCAGCGCGCAACGCGCCCTCGATGGTCTTGATCATGGTTGCCTCTCAGATAATCGGTACCGGTCCGCGTGTCAGCCGCTCACGTACTCGACGACTTCCAGGTCGAAGCCGGAGATGCCGTGCATCGCCTTGGGCGCGCTCATCACCCGCATCTTACGCACACCCAGATCCGACAGGATCTGGGCGCCGATGCCGTAGGTGCGCAGTTCGTTGCGATCGGTGCGCAGCGGCGGCGCGCGATTGTCGTCCTCGACGTCGCTGAGTTCGTTGAGCTTGGCCAGCAGGTCGCCAGCCTCGTCACGATTGCGCAGCACCACGATGACGCCCTCGCCCACCTCCGAGATTTGCCGCATCACATCCTTTAACGGCCAGCCGCAGGCCGGGTGATAGGTGCCGAACAGGTCGCACAGCGTGCTTTGCAGATGCACCCGCACCAACACCGGCGTATCGGCGCTGATCTCGCCCATCACCAGGGCCAGATGCACGTCGCCCTCGATGGTGTCCCGATAGGCCGTAACCTGGAAGGTACCGAACTCCGTGGGCAGTTCACAACGCTGCTCGCGCATCACGGCCTTTTCGTTGGCGACCCGGTAGTGGATCAGATCGGCGATGGTGCCGATCTTGAGTCCGTGCTCCGAGGCGAAGGCCTCCAGATCCGGACGCCGGGCCATGGTGCCGTCTTCGTTCAGGATCTCGACGATAACGGCCGCCGGCTCAAACCCGGCCAGCCGCGCCAGATCGCAACCAGCCTCGGTATGACCGGCACGCACAAGCACGCCGCCGGGCTGCGCCATCAGCGGGAATACGTGTCCGGGCTGCACCAGATCAGTAGAGCGCGCCTCCGGCGCTACCGCCGCCTTCACGGTTCGCGCCCGGTCGGCCGCCGAGATGCCGGTGGTGACGCCGGTCGCCGCCTCGATTGAAACGGTAAACGCGGTGGAGTGCGGCGCATTGTTGCCGTTGACCATCAGCGGCAAGTGCAGGCGTTCGCAGCGGGTCTTGGTCAAGGTCAGGCAGATCAGGCCCCGGCCGTACTTGGCCATAAAGTTGACCGACTCGGGCGAGACGCAGTCCGCCGCCATCAGTAGATCGCCCTCGTTCTCACGATCCTCATCGTCCATGATGACCACCATCCGCCCGGCGCGCAGATCGGCGATGATTTCTTCGGTAGAATTCAAATTCATAGCATCAACTGCTGGCCGGCATCGGCGCTAACGTTCAGGGCCCGGTGAGTCCCGTGAGATGGGTCCATTATGTCATCGTAAAATAGCCGGGCAAGATACCACAGCCAACGAATTGCCGGCGAAAGAAAAACCCGGGTCACACTGAGTCTTTAGTCGTCTGCCAAGGCGTCGTCCGGGTCCCAACCCTTGTCCCGCGCCTGGCGCATGGCCTCGGCATAGATCTGCCGATGTCGCTCCATTAGTTCCGGCGGCAGTCGCGACGGCAGGTGCCCGTAGGGCTGCCAGGCGGCGCTGACCTGGTCGTAGAGCATCTCGAGACGCGTCCTCAGCCAGCCCTCGCAGGTCTCGGTTTCCGGAATAATGCCGAATACCCAGGCGTCGCGGATGATGTTGCCGGTACGATCCATCGCCCCTTTGGGATCGTTGTGGATGCCTGGATAGATCTTCTGTGCCATGTCCGTTCTCGGGTCGCGCAAGGGTGATGACCGGGGATTGTAGCCTGATTGGCGGATATCGCCGTGGAGTAACGACCTCGCCTAGGGGTCGTTGCGGCGCGAACTCAGGGTAGGGGCGAATTCATTCGCCCGCTTGTCCGCTCCCTCTCACTGGTCCGTGGGCGAATGAATTCGCCCCTACGACTTGGAACGATCAACACGTATCGGCTACGCCGAAGCATGCGGGACAACGCTCACACCGCGGTTGCTAGCGCAAGAAACCATGCCTGCGCAAGAACTCTTCCGTAATCGCGCTCACCTCATGATCACCGGCGTGCTCACCCAGCACCAGGCGCTCCAGGTAGCGCGCGATCAGATCCACCTCCAGATTCACCCGCGACCCGGCCTGGTAGTCGCCAATGATGGTCGCTGTCAGCGTGTGCGGCACGATATTGAGGTCGAACACCGCGCCCTTGATCTCGTTCACGGTCAAACTGGTGCCATCGACGCAGATCGAACCCTTGTGGGCGATGTAACGCGCCAATTCGCCGGGGGCATGGATGCGCAGCCGCCACGAGCGCCCGTCCTCGCGGATCTCCAGCACGGTACCGACACCGTCCACATGGCCGCTGACCAGGTGCCCGCCCAGAGGTGTCGCAAGCGTCAGCGCCGTCTCCAGATTGACCCGCGAGCCCGGTCCCAAATCGCCAAGCGTCGTCAGTGACAGGGTCTCGCGGGAGACATCCGCCATGAACCGACCGCCATCGATGGCAACGGCCGTCAGGCAGATGCCGTTGACGGCGATACTGTCGCCGATGGCCACCTCAGCGAGCTTGAGCGCGCCGGCCCGCACCGCGACGCGCACATCGCCCCCGCGCGGCTCCAAGCGCTCGATCTCGCCGATGGCCTGAATGATTCCGGTGAACATAGTGGAGAGAACCTCAGGCAGCGCGTCTCAGTCTACATGGTGCCAAAGATAACCCAGAAGAGACCGGGAGCGCCGACTTTCCAGTCAGCGTTTCGCCCCAAGGCAACGATCAGCGAGGATGCGCCCGTTTGCAGCCAACCTGCAACCGACGTCCTAAGCGCTGGTTGGAAAACCGGCGCTCCCAGCGGCACTTCCATAAGGCCACTCCTCGAGGCGTGCCACCAGCCCGGCCTTGACGGGTTCTGATCGATATACCGCACCACGGCCGCCAGATGCCGATCGTCGCGGATGTAGCGGTCGAACTACTCCCGATCCTAAAACGCGCCACGCCGCCCCAGCAGTTCATTCGCCTGCCGCGGTAGCGAGTCAGCGCGATGAAAGGTCACGAACTGCACCGACCCCGGCACCTCCAGGTGCGGCAGATAGCCCCGCGAATACCAGCCCTTCGCTGGGAGCGCCGGTTTTCCAACCGGCGTGTGTTTGGGGAAATGCGGGTGGGGTAGTTGCGGTGGTTTAGGTCACGTTATTCGCTCGGCAGGGATGCTTGGCGAAGTGGCGATTGGAAAGTTGGCGTTTTTGGTGGAACCGGCGCGGGGTTGGGAGAATTCTCATCAGTACGCGCTGCGGGGACGTTCGGTTCGCCGGCTCGCTCATCGCTGGCGTTGCCTACGCGCCGACTGGAAAATCGGCGCTCCCGTGCTGACATTTGCAATCTTGAAACGAGGGCGACCGCATGACTGTCGCGAATACCATGACAGGACTCCGGCTTGCGGCGCTGATCGGCGAGGCTTTACTGCAAACCCCGCTTGCGGCTGCCGCCGGCAAGTTTCCGTCGGGTGACAATACCATCACGGTAAAGCCCGGCGACACTGGCACCTGTGCCACCTCGCCGTGCCGCATCACGTTGCAGATGCCGCCCGGTAGCGGCAGCTGCGATGTGAACGCCAACGAGATCAGCATCGGCAGTTTTCCTGCCGGTAAGGCCGTGGACGTGGGCAATTATTTCGACTCCCAGGCGTTCACAATCCCGGGGACCGGGATCAAAAAGGCCTACGTGTACATCCTCAAGAGCTTATGATTGCGGCCTGAAATCGTGCAACCGCCGAGATACCGTTCAGCGTGAATTCAGCTCCATCGATTAGCCTTACACGGATGATTGCCTGCACCGACAACTTCCCTCCGCTTCTCCCTATCGGCACCGCCATGCCCTGCTTTCGAACCCTGCTCTGCTTCATTGCGTTGACGGCGTTGCCGGCAAGCGCCGCTTCCCTCGGCGAGACGGTTACCGCCACGCTGACCCAGGCGGGACAGCAACCACGGATCGCGGCACTGCTTGGCGAACGTGACGCGGTGCGCGATCAGGCCGGCAGCCTGATCGCCGAAGATCCGGGGCTGCGCCTGAAGGTGCTGTCGGACCAGATGACCGAGAACGACGGCGCCTACGAGCTAGAGGCCATGGTGGATATGCCGCTATGGATGCCCGGTCAGCGCAGCGCCCGCATCGCGGTGGCGGAATCCCTCGGCATGCAGGCGGATGCACTGCAGCGCCTGCTGCGCTGGGAGGCAGCCGGGCAGGTGCGCGAGGCAGCTTGGAGAGCGGCCTTGGCCCATGGGCAGCTGCGCCAGGCCGCAGCGGCCTTGCAGACGGCCAAGTCGCTGGAGGCGACGGTGGCCAAGCGCACCGAGGCCGGCGAACTGGCGCGCATGGAACTGCTGACGGCGCGTCAGGAGACGGCCGCCCTCGGCGTCGACATGGCCGCCGCCCAACTCGACTACGACCAAGCCATCGCCGCCTTCGTGCTGCTGACCGGCCAGCCGCGGCTGCCGGAACCGCTGACGGAGGCCGTGCCCGAGACCCTGGCGGCCGGTGACACCGGCATCATCTTGCCGCCGGACCATCCGCTGCTGGCCAGCGCCGACGGCGCCCTGGCCCAGGCGCGCGCCGAACGCGAGCGGGCCAGCGCCGAGCGCCGCGGGCATCCAGTGCTGAGTCTGGGCGGTATACGCGCCCGCGACGACCGCACCGTCGACCCGGTCGACGCGCTGCAGGTGGAGGTGAGCATCCCGTTCGGTCTCAAGCGGCAATCGGCACCGATGCTGGCCGGTGCCGAGCGTGAATACACCGACCGCATGGCCGAATTGCACAACATTCGCCGTGAGGCCGAGCGCGACCTACAGGCCGCGATGCTGGCCCGCCGCGGTGCCGGCGATGCCTTGGCGCTGGCACGGCAACGCGCCCGGCTGGCCGGCGACGCGCTGGCCATCACACGCCGCGCCTTCGACCTCGGCGAGGCAGACTTGGCGGCACTGCTGCGTGCCGAAGAGCGCGCCCGCGACGCTAACCTCGCCCTGGAACTGCGTGGCCTCGAACAGGGCCGCGCCGTGGCCCGGCTCAATCAAGCCCTTGGAGTGGTACCCGAATGACAGTCCGCATCGCCCCCGCGATCCCGCATCGCCCGCCCCGTTATGCATCCAGCGTCCGGGGCCACGCGCGGACCATGGGATTCGCCGCACTGATCGTAGCCGGGGCCACCGTTGCGACGACGACGCCGGCCGCCGAACCCGCCCTGGTGACCATCAGCGCCGATCAGCAGCGTGCCTTCGGCGTCGAGCTGGCCGCGCCGATGGCCGCGGAAGAGACCCTGACCCGGCGCTACCCGGCGCAGGTGGCGGTGCCGAACCCGCAACTGCGGGTCGTCTCCACGCCCCAAGCGGGGGTGATCGAGGCGCTGCTGGTGGCCGAGGGCGAGCACGTCGACCCCGGCCAGGTGCTTGCACGCCTGCGCAGCCCGGAGCTGGTGGACACGCAGAGCAACTATCTGGAGGCGGTCACACGCCTCGGCTTGGCCGAGAGTCAGCTCGCTCGCGACCGCAAGCTGCACAACGAGGGCATTATCGCCCAACGGCGCCTACTGGAGAGCCGGGCAAGTCAGCGGGAGTTGTCCACGCTGGTCGAGCAGCGCCGCCAGCTGCTCCAACTGTCCGGTCTGTCCCCCGCGGACATCGACGCTCTGACCCAGAGCCGGCAGCTATCGAGCAGCCTGCCGGTGCGAACCCCTATCGGCGGCGTGGTGCTGGAGCAGATGGTAAGCACCGGCGAGTCCGTGGCGACCGCCGCACCGCTGTACCGGGTCGCGGAGCTGAAGCCGCTGTGGGTGGAGGTGCATGTACCGGTCGAGGGTCTCGGCGGCATCCGGCTTGGGGCACCGGTGGTGCTGCCGACGCTCGGCATCGAGGGCCAGATCATCACCATCGGGCGCATGGTGCATGCCGAGGATCAGGGCGTGCTGGTGCGCGCGGAGATCCAGACCGGCACCGAGAAGCTGCGCCCAGGCCAGTTTGTCGAGGTGCAGCTCAGTGCGGCGCCGACTGAGGGCGGCAGTTGGCGGGTGCCGTCAGCGGCGGTGGTGCGTTACGCCGGCAGCGCCTATGTCTTCGCGGCCCGTGATGGCGGCTTTGCCGCGCTACCGGTCGAGGTCTTGGTAGAGGAGGAACGCACCGCGGTCATCAGCGGCAATCTCGCCAAGTCGGACCGACTCGCGATCAGCGGCGTGGTGGCGCTGAAGGCGGCCTGGCTGGCCGGGGCGGATGCTGGCGCTGAAACTGGCTCAGAAGGCGGCGCCAACTAATGCTCGCGCGACTGATCCAATTCTCGCTGACGCAGCGGCTGCTGATGCTGCTGCTGATGCTGTTGTTGGTCGGCGGCGGCTGGCAGGCATTAAAAACGACGCCGATCGACGCCTTCCCGGATGTCTCCACCACCCAGGTCAAGATCATCGTCAAGGCGGCCGGGCATGACGCCCGAGGAGGTCGAATCGCGCATCACCAGCCTGATCGAGGTGGAGATGCTCGGCATCCCGCGTCAGACCATGCTGCGTTCCATCGCCAAGTACGCGCTCACCGACATCACCGTCGACTTCGCCGAGGGCACCGACATCTACTGGGCGCGCCAGCAGGTGGCCGAGCGCCTGGCCGCGATCTGGGGCGATCTGCCCGCCGGCATCGAGGGCGGCATCGCGCCGATGACCACGCCGCTGGGCGAGATGTTCATGTTTAGTATCGAGGGCGGGGGCCTAAACCTCTACGAGAAGCGGGATCTGCTCGATTGGACCATCCGCCCTGCCCTACGCTCGGTGCCCGGTGTCGCCGACGTAAATTCCTTGGGCGGCCTGGTCACCACCTTTGAGGTGGTCCCGGACAATGGCCGCATGGCTGCCAACGGCATCCAGCTCAGCGACCTGCAGGACGCCATCGCCGCCAACAACGGCAACGACGGCGCTGGTCGCCTGGACGAGGGAGAGGAGGCGCTGTTGGTGCGCAGCGAGGGCGCCATTGCCACCCTCGACGATCTGGCCGCCGTCGTCGTCGGCGGCAATGCACAGCAGCCGGTGCGCGTCGCCGATATCGCCGAGGTGCGCCTGTCGGCACTGACCCGCTATGGCGCCGTCACCCGCAACGGCGAGGGCGAGACGGTGGAGGGTCTGGTGCTCGGGCTGCGCGGTGCCAACGCCCGCGCCGTGGTGCAAGGCGTACAGGCAAAGCTGGACGAGATCTCGGTCGGTCTGCCGGAAGGCGTCACCATTGATGTCTTCTACGACCGCGGCGTGCTGGTGAACAAGGCCGTGCACACCGTGGTCAAGGCCCTGATCGAGGCCGTGGTGCTGGTACTGGTGCTGCTGGTTCTGTTCCTGGGCGACCTGCGCGCGGCGCTGACCGTGGCGCTGATCCTGCCGCTGTCGGCGCTGGCCACCTTCATCCTGATGCGTCAGTTCAACCTGACGGCGAATCTGATGTCCCTCGGCGGTCTGGCCATCGCCATCGGCATGTTGGTGGACGCGGCCGTGGTGGTGGTGGAGAACATCGTCACCCAGCTCGCGCACGCCGGCAGCAAGGGGCGGCTGCCGCGGCTGCATCTGATCTATCGCGCCACCCGCGAGGTGGCGGTGCCGGTGTCCTCCGGCATCCTGATCATCATCATCGTGTTCCTGCCGCTGCTCACCTTGCAGGGGCTGGAGGGCAAGCTGTTCGTGCCGGTGGCGCTGACCATCGTGTTTGCGCTGGCCAGTTCGCTGCTGTTGTCGCTGACCATCATCCCGGTGCTGAGCTCGTTCCTGTTGGGCAAGGTCTCCCACGAGGAGCCCTGGGTGGTGCGCCAAATGCTGCGTGTCTACGGCCCAGTGCTGGGTTGGGGCCTGCGCAATCAGTGGATCGTCATCATCCTGGCGCTAGCCCTGCTGGTCGGCGCCGGTGCGCTGTATACCCGCATCGGCAAGGCCTTCATGCCGAGCCTGGACGAGGGTGACCTGATCGTTCAATTGGAGAAGCTCCCGTCCATCAACCTGGCGGAGTCCCTCGCCATCGACCAGCGCGTGCAGCGCGCCATCCTGGACGAGGTGCCGGAGGTGAAGTCCATCATCGCCCGCACCGGCTCCGACGAGCTGGGCCTCGACCCGATGGGCCTGAATCAGACCGACAGCTTCCTGGTGCTGGCACCGCATGAGGACTGGCGCTTCGCCACCAAGGACGAACTCATGGAGGCGATCCGCGTCGTGCTGGAGCGCTTCCCCGGCGTCGACTATGCCTTCACCCAGCCCATCGAGATGCGCGTCTCGGAGATGCTGACCGGCGTGCGCGGCGATCTGGCGGTGAAGATCTTCGGTAACGAGCAAGACCAACTCAACCGCATCGCGGAGGAAGTGGTCGCCGTGCTCGACGGCATCACCGGCTCGCAAGACGTCTACACCCCACGCAATGACGGCGCACAGTACCTGAACCTGACGGTGGACCGGCTGGAGGCGGGTCGGCTCGGCATCGATGCCGATGCGCTCGCGGCGGTGCTGCGCGCCCAGGTGGAGGGGCTGCGGGTCGGCACGGTCTACCGTGAGGGCAAGCGTCTACCGCTGGTGGTGCGTGGGCCGGAGGCATTGCGCACGTCGCCGTCGCGCTTCAGCGGCCTGCAGCTCGCGCTGCCGGATGGGCGCTCGGTGCCGCTCGCCAATCTGGTGCAGATGGAACGCATCGAAGGCCCGGTGGCGCTCTCGCGTGAGCGCGGCAACCGCATGGCCGTGGCCATCGCCAACGTCGACGGCCGCGACCTGGTCGGCTTTGTCGAGGAGGCGCGCGCGGCGGTCGCCGAGCAGGTCGACATGCCCACCGGCTACTGGCTGGAATGGGGCGGCGAGTTCGAGAATCAGCAGCGCGCCGCCGCACGCCTGGCGCTGGTGGTGCCGGTGGCCGTGGGGCTGATCTTCCTGGTGCTGTTCTCCACCTTCCGCTCCGTCAATCAGGCGGCATTGGTGCTGGCCAACGTCCCCTTTGCGCTGATCGGCGGCATCGTCGGCCTGGCCATCACCGGGGAATACCTGTCGGTGCCCGCCTCGGTGGGCTTCATCGCCCTGCTCGGCATCGCGGTGCTGAACGGCGTGGTCATGGTCACCTGGTTCAATCAGCTCAAGGCGCTTGGCCGACCCATGGCCGAGGTGGTCGTCGAGGGCGCCAAGCGCCGGCTGCGACCGGTGCTGATGACCGCCAACATCGCCGCCTTCGGCCTGGTGCCGCTGCTGTTCGCCACCGGCCCCGGCTCCGAGATCCAGCGCCCGCTGGCCATCGTCGTCATCGGCGGCCTGCTGTCCTCGACCGCGCTGACGCTGATTTTGCTGCCGATCCTGTATCGGCGCTTCGGATGATCATGGGCAACGCAGCAGAAGCAATGTGAACTTTACCGCGGAAAATGCGAACTACGAAAATCGCGAAAATCAAGGATTTCGTCTGCGAATCGACGATTTTCGCGATTTTCGCCTGTTTCGTAGTTAAGAAACGATGTCCCGTTTGTTGTTCAATCGTGACTAAAAAGGCCTACGTTGAGACAGGACCATGGCTAACTGCCTGCTGAATCTGATCGTCCCCCCCCAGGTCGAAGACGCTCTGGCCGAATGGTTACTGGAGCGCGACGACGTCCCCGGCTTCTCCAGCATGCCCGTCGCCGGCCATGGCTCATCGGAGAAATCCATGACTCTCGCAGAGCAGGTCGCCGGCCGCAGCCGCCGCGTGATGTTCGTCACCCATGTCCCGCCCGAAACGGCAAGGGCCCTGCTCGACGACCTGCGCACCGCCTTCGCCGCCAGCGGGCTACACTATTGGGTAGTGCCGGTAGCGGACTTCGGGCGTCTGGACTAACGGCTCGCCGGCGCGCGGTTCAGGCTGGCTCGCAAGGCACAAATCGCACTGTACCGCTGTCGGAGGGTAGTATAAGGGCGCTCACACCGACCTCGTTGCCAGGTCCCCGCCTATGAGCGAGGTCGAACCGATATCACGCCCCTGGAGTCTTTTGCATGCACCCGTTGAACATCCTCCGATCCACAACCGCGCTGGCGCTGTCTCTGGCCGTCTGCGCGGCGCATGCTCAGCCCACTGGCGACGGCTGGCGTATCTCGGCCGAGGCGGGAGCGCTGCATCAGTGGCAAAGCGGCATCGACGACGGGGGAGATCTGTCGGTGGATGCCTGGGCCTTTCGCCTTGGCACCAGCCGCGCCTTAACGTCGACGTTGCGAGCGGGCCTGTCCGCCGGTGTCGGCCAGCGCAATTACAGCTTCACGGGCAATGCCGGACTCGGCGGCGCGCGCCCTTGGTCAGAGGTCCGCGACGCCCGGCTCAGCGCATCGTTCAATTGGCAGGCCAGCGAACGTTGGAACGTGTTTGCCATTCCCAGCGTCCGCTGGGCGGCCGAGACCGGCGCCTCGCTGGACGACGGTCGCACCGGCGGACTCCTCGCCGCCGCCACCTATCGCTTCAACGACCGACTCAGCATCGGACCCGGCTTCGGCGTCTTCTCCGACTTGGAGGAGGACGCCGATTGGTTTCCGATCCTCGCCGTGGATTGGCGCATCACCGATCGCATTAGCCTGCGTACGGCCCGTGGCTTCGCCGCGACCCGCGGCCCGGGGCTCTCGCTGGCCTGGAAGGCATCGGATCGCTGGTCGTTCAGCCTCGGTGGCCGCTATGAGAAGGAGCGCTTTCGCCTCGACGACGACGGCGTCGCCGCGGGCGGTGTCGGACAGGAGACAGGGGTGCCGCTGTATCTGTCCGTCACACGCAGCGTCGGCCCCGACTTCAGCTTCAGCATCATCGCCGGCGCCAAGTTGGGCGGTCAACTGCGGCTGGAAGACGACAACGGCGATCTGCTCGAAAAGAGCGACTACGACACGGCGCCCATTGCGGGTGCGACATTTGATTTGCGCTTTTAACGAGCCGACTATGCTGCATCCGAGCGGGGTGCGGCACAGCGGAAAGCGGTCTAACTCCCACCACGTCGGTGCGGGCCGAATGGTTGCCAGCACAGGCAGCCCCGCCAGGCTTCTCGTTCAGTTTGGTTTCAGGCTCGGTTGCTACCGTTGGACATCAAGCGCAGCATCCTAAACTTGCTTGGGGGCGCCGGATGCTCGCAGATGAGTCAAGCTTGAATGCGGCATCGGACTGGCGAGGAGGCTCCTCGCAATCGGGATCGGGATTGAGTCACTCGCTAAGATTTCGATACCGATACCGATACCGATACCGATCCGATGGTCACGACTTGTCGGTCTGAGGCGAAGCCTCGCTAGATCTGCCCAAACCTAATGCGACGAGGACCACATGCAATCGTTAGTATCCAAGGCCCGTTCCCTGGTGCTGCTGGCTGCGGTTGCACTCGCCCCAAGCGCTTTAGCCAAAACCGCGCATGATCCCAGTGCCCTGTCCATACAGGTCGACGGCTCCGTCCGACTCACCCCCACGGACGTCAGATACCAGTGGCAGGAGCAGACGCTCGCGATCAGCGGCCACATCGACAAACGCCGAGACTATTACGGCCGCATCCCGGGCCACGTGAACATCGACCTGATCGGTGACGATAGCCGCGTGCTGCGCCGCCACTCCGGCGCCTTGGGGACCTTCAGTCCAAGTAAGCGGAATCCGCACTCGGCCTACTTTCGCACGCGGGTTGATGACGTGCCGGCAGGTGTCGTACAACTGCGCGTCACGCCCGCAACCGGCACCTGGCACTAACGGTAGCACACAACTCACGGAACCGCCGCTTCATAACCACCGCGCGCGCGTTGCATGATCGCAGCGATACCCTTGCGATTAGACGCCACGTCATGATGCGGTCGAGTAAAACCTGGTTGCAGATGGTCGAAACACATGCGACTTGATCGCTCAAGAGCTAGGCCGCTTTGGCTTGTTTGGGTCTGGCGTGGTCTGGCCTTCGCGCCGACGTTCGCGGCACTGCTGTGCACCCCGGCGCAGGCGCGCGGCATCGACGACGCGGGGGCTGATCTGGCTCGTCGTTTGCTGTCCGAGGGCAAGATCCTGCCGCTGGAGGACATCATTCGCCGCGCCCGCAGCCTGCGGGACGGCAGTTTGATCGACGCGGAACTGAGCTTCGAGGACGACCACGCAACCCATGTCTATGAACTGCATATGCTCGACAACAGCGGCGACGTCTGGGAACTGGAATTCAATGCCGACACGGGCGAACTCATCGAGCACGAACCCATAGACCACTGACCATGCGCCTGCTGCTGATCGAGGACGATCAAGACCTGGCACTCGGCCTACGCCGTGACCTCGCGGCGGCGGGCTTTGCCGTCGACTGGGCCGCAAACGGCATCGATGGTGCCTTCCTGGGCACCGAACAAGAGTATGACGCCATAGTGCTCGACCTTGGGCTTCCCCGTAGGCCGGGGCTGGAGGTCTTGCGGGACTGGCGCCACGCCAAGCTCGCTACACCGGTGTTGATCCTGACCGCTCGCGATGCTTGGCACGAGCGGGTGGACGGGCTCAAGGCCGGCGCCGACGATTATCTCGGCAAGCCCTTTCACGTGGAGGAACTCATCGCCCGCCTGCAGGCGCTGGTGCGCCGCGCCGCCGGCCAAGCGGTGGCGACCCTCGAGGTTGCCGGCCTGACCCTCGACGAAGACCGTCAGCAGGTTATGTTACCCACCGGTGTCACCATCGAATTGACGGGTACTGAGTTCCGGCTGCTGCGCTATTTCATGCACAACCCGAACAAGGTGCTGTCCAAAGACCGGCTGATAGAGCACGTCTACGATCAAAACGCCGAGCACGCCAGCAATCTGATCGAGGTCTACGTCAAGCGACTGCGCGAGAAAATCGGCCGCGATCACGTCCGAACCCAGCGCGGACAGGGCTACGTCTTTCCGTCGGCGCCGGTCGCCGGCGGTCCGGCATGAATTCCCTTGCCGCCCGCCTGAATCTGGGCCTGGCCTTGAGCCTTGCCCTGTTGATCGGGATTGCTTGGGCGCTGGGCCACAAGGCGTTACATCGGACCACCGAATCCTACGTGATCTCGCGTCTTCAGCACGATGCCGAGGCCCTGCTCGGCACACTGCGACCGCAAGCGAACGGCGCGCTCCAGTCCTTCGGCGACAACGGCATGCCGATCTATCACCAACCGCTATCCGGACACTATTTCAAGATCGTCACTGGCGACGGCGGCGTTATTCGCTCGCGCTCCCTTTGGGACTGGGATCTTGACCTGCCCGCGCTGCACCCTGGCGAGCGCAGACAGTGGCAAGACGATGGTCCCTTGGCTCAGCACCTGCTCGTGTACACCGCCGGATACCAAGTTGACGGCGAGCCCGTGACCGTAGCCACGGCCGAGGATCTGACCCCACTGCTCGCCACACTGCGCGGTTTCGAGCGGCTGTTCGCGATACTCGCCTTGGTCGGACTCGCGCTGATGATCCTGATTCAACACCTGATCGTCAGCTACAGCTTTCGACGTCTGCGACCGATCTACCGCGAGATCGACGATCTGGAACGCGGTGCCAGACGCAGCATCACCGAAAACGTGCCCACCGAGATACTGCCGCTCGTGCGCAAGCTCAACGGTCTGCTCGCCGTTTACGACAAGCGCCTTTCGCGCTCTCGCAACGCGGCCGGCAATCTGGCGCACGCGCTCAAGGCGCCACTCAACCTCATGCTGCAACAGCTTGAACGCGGCCAAGGGCCGATCACCGCCGACAGCCGCAGCATCTGTGCAGCGCAGGTACAGCGGGTTCGGGAACTGGTGGAGCGCGAACTCAAGCGCGCACGCATCGCCGGCGGCGGTGCACCCGGCTCGGTGTTCGACCCCGCGGCAGAGCTGCCGGTGCTGCGGGATCTGCTGCTGCGAATGTATCCCACCAAAGCGCTGACGCTGAACTGCAAGCTCGACCTTGAAGCCCCGCTGGCCGCCGACCGTGAAGACATGCTGGAACTGTTCGGCACGCTGCTCGACAACGCCTGCAAGTGGGCAACCCATCGGGTCGACTGCCGGCTGGAGCCGACGACCAGCGGCATGCGCCTGACGGTGGAGGATGACGGCCCCGGCTGCGACGGGGACGACCTCGACGCCATTCGCGAGCGCGGCACACGTCTCGATGAACGTCGGGAAGGCCATGGCCTGGGGCTGTCCATCGCCACGGAGATCATCACGCTGTATGGCGGAGAATTGATGCTCGAGCCATCTCAACGCCTAGGCGGCTTCAGTGCCCGCGTCGAGATACCGCTGCCGCTCGGCAAGGATTGACCGGGCGAATAAATTCGCCCCAGAATACCCAAAGCAACCGCCGGGTTTATGTGCAGCGCTTCCGGCAGATTGCGGTGCGTCGATGAGTGCCCTCAATCGATCTCGGATGGTGGGTCGGATTCAAGCCCTGGCCGCGACGCAAATTGGTCGACCTGCTGGAGCCACCGCTGCTTTTCCCGGTCCGGCAAGAAGCTCGCGACAAAACCGTTGCGGATCAGGCGCAGGAGTCGGTCCGCATCAACAGCGAGGGCCTCGATTACGACACGGAGGTTGTCGTTGAGATAGCCGCCAAAATAGCTCGGATCATCAGCATTGACGGTCACCAAGAGACCCCGGTCCATCAGCTGGACCAGATTGTGATCCTGCATCCGATCAAACACCCGCAACCGCACATTAGACAGGGGGCAAACCGTCAGCGGGATGTTCCGGTCGACCAGTTCTCGGACCAGGTCGGGATCCTCGAGACAGCGTACACCATGGTCGATACGCTCGACTTGAAGCGCATCCAGCGCACCGCGAATGTAGTCCGGCGGACCCTCTTCACCGGCATGGGCGACGCGGCGGAGACCCAATTTCCCGGCCGCCGCGAAGACCGTGCTAAAGCCCTCGGGCGGATGCCCCACCTCGGCGCTATCGAGTCCGACCGCGGTGATGTGCTGTAACCAGGGCTTGGCTGCCTGGAGCGTCTGCAACGCCGAGTCTTCCGACAAGTCGCGCAGGAAACACATGATCAACAGGCTTGACTGCCCCCATTCCTCGCGCGCCTGGGCCATGGCTCGCAGGAAACCAGGCATGAACACCTCGAAGCCAACGCCGCGCCCGGTATGGGTCTGGGGGTCGAACATGACCTCGGCGTGCACGACCTTGTCCTGCCGACAACGCACAAGATAGGCCCGCATCAACTGATAGAAGTCGTCCTCGTCCCGCAACACCGAGGCGCCCAGATAATAGAGATCCAAGAAGCTTTGTAGGTTTTCGAACCGGTACGCGTTGGCAGCCTCTTCGGCCGACGCGTA
Source organism: uncultured Gammaproteobacteria bacterium (assembly GCA_963698775.1). Lineage (GTDB taxonomy): Bacteria > Pseudomonadota > Gammaproteobacteria > Chromatiales > Chromatiaceae > Thiohalocapsa. The sequence goes on along the minus strand of CAVOSE010000076.1, from coordinate 36,272 downwards.
GGGCAGCGCAACAGCATGCTTGCGCGCAAGCGCAACCATCATTTCCGGCTCGAGCGTGCCCTCGATATGCAGGTGAAGCTCAGCCTTGGGGAGTTGCTCGACCAGTTGCTCGAGGGACGGAGACAGGGGCATTGAATCACTCATTCGGACGTTCCTCAGTCGGCGGGCACAGACGAGCGGGCCAATCGGCACGCAGCCAACGAGCGCGAGCGCGACGTCGCTGACTACAGATCTTACACCGCCGCGTCTGCGCTGGCGGATTCGGGACAAAGAGTCATGCGCCGCTTGGTTGGCCTTTAACGCTACGCAAGCCCCGGTGCATCCTCTTGCTTTTTGCTCGCTATCCCGCGAACGGACGGCAATCGAGGGTTGAATGACCGAGCCTGCAACCAGAGTTCTGACAGGTAGCGAGCATCGAGTGAGCAAATGCAAACAACGCAGCAATCGACCTTACCCCTACCCCCAGTCACACATACGACCCAAGGCAAGCCCCGACGCATCGGCATCGAGCTTGAATTCAGCGGTCTCTCCCTCGAAGAGGCCGCCGCGATACTGATCGACCTCATCGGTGGCCCATCGCGGCAACCGGGTCGCTATGAGACGCAGGTCATGGGTGACCCCGCCGGCCCCTGGCAGGTGGAATTGGACTTCACCTGGCTGAAGTCCCTCGGTCGGCGCGAGCATGACGAGGGACTCGGCGGCCGCGTGCAGGAACTGGCGGAGGATGGCTTGCGAGCCATCGCCGAGCGCATCGTCCCGGTGGAGGTGGTCGGGCCGCCAATGCCGATGAACCGGCTCGCCGAGGTCAATCGACTGATCGACGCCCTTCGCGAGGCCGGTGCGGTCGGCACCAGCGACAACCCCGTCTATGCCTTCGGCATGCAACTCAACCCGGAGCTCGCCGACACCGATGTCGACAGCATCCGCGGCTACCTCCAGGCCTATCTGTGCCTGGAAGACTGGTTGCGGGGTCGCGCGCAGGTGGACCTGACGCGACGTCTGACCTTCTTCGCCGATCCGTTCCCGAAGCCCTACGCCCGCGCCGTCGTCGACGCCGACTATGCGCCCCATCGCGATCGTCTGATCGATGACTATTTGGACGCCAACCCGACCCGCAATCGTGCGTTGGACCTGTTGCCGTTATTCGCCTATCTGGACGAGCCGCGAGTGCGTGCCCGTGTCGACGACGACCGCATCAAGGCAAGACCAACCCTGCACTATCGCCTGCCCAACAGCGAAATCGATCGCCCGGGATGGAACTTGAGCCAGGCCTGGGACGACTGGCTGGTGGTCGAGCGATTGGCCAGCGATCCACAGCGGCTGGCGCGGCTATGCGAGACCTACGCGCTTTTTCTCGACCGACCCCTTGGGCGCCTGACCGGCGACTGGGCCGAACAAACGCAACAATGGCTCGAAACCAACCCCGCCCGCTGATCGCCGTCACGGGGCCAAGCCGGGGCGGCCGCTTGCCGCGCTGGCTGGTGGCGCTGGGGCTGCGCATGACCGGCGCGCGGCCGGTGATGCTGACGCCACGCGCACCGAAGCCGCCGAATGCGGTCGATGGTGTCGTCATCACCGGCGGTCACGATGTGGACCCGGTGCTGTACGCCGCGGCACCCGAGGTGACGCCCAATTACGACCCCGATCGGGACGCTTTAGAGGTCGCCATCATCGACCATGCGATCGCTAACGGGTTACCGTTGCTCGGCATTTGTCGCGGCGCACAGCTACTGAACGTGCGCCTCGGCGGCAGTCTCTTCCAAGCGCTGCGCGCCCGTCGCAAGCGCACATCCAATCGCTGGAGCATCTTCCCCGTCAAGACGCTCTGCGTCGAACCGGAAACCAGCCTGCGCCGGCTGCTCGGCGGCGCCGAAGCGCGGATCAATAGCCTCCACAATCAGGGCATCGATCGCATCGGCGAAGGCCTGTGCGTTTCCGGGCGCGATCTCGACGGTATCGTGCAGGCGGTGGAGGCCCCGACCGGCCCGTTTCTGATGGGTGTGCAGTGGCACCCTGAGTTCCTGCTTTACCGACGCGACCAGCGCCGGCTGTTCCGGGCATTGACGGCCGCGGCGCGCCGAAAGCAAGTCGAGGCCTGACCGATTCGCGGTCGAAGAAGGATCATTTGGAAGCCTACCTGGGACTCTTCGCTGCCGCGTTCATCGCCGCGACGCTGCTGCCCTTCTACTCCGAGGTCGCACTGGCGGGTCTGCAGGCCGCCGGGTATGACCCCATCGCGCTCTGGTGTTGGGCCACCGCGGGAAACAGCCTGGGGGCCGCCGTCAACTGGGCCATCGGCCGCTGGCTGCTGCATTATCAGGATCGACCCTGGTTCCCGTTCAGGCCCGAGCGGTTGGGACCGGCCCAGCGCTGGTATCAGCGCTGGGGTGTATGGTCTCTGCTGCTGGCTTGGCTGCCCATCGGCGGCGACGCGCTGACCTTCATCGCTGGCCTGATGCGGGTCAGCTTCCCGCTGTTCTTCCTGCTCACCGCAATCGGCAAGGGCGCGCGCTACGCGGTGGTGCTCGGTGTCGCGGGCTGGTTGTTCGGCTGAATGTAGTCCCGGTGTTGCTCCGGGTGTAGGGGCGAATTTATTCGCCCCGTCAATGCCTTCCGTGCGAACAGAGTCGCACAGCGGGCTTAGCCCATTGATCGATTTCGATGCTCGATACTCAGAACTTTGTAACGACCAGGTTCACGCCGTCCTCGGAGCCTAGATCGAAGGTGTTGCCACTGACCTGAACGACAGTGCCGATCTGCTCGACGACAAAGGCCGGATTCGCCGCCGCGTTGATCACCAGGCCGTTGCCCTCCCCGTCCGACACCACCAACGACGCTGCATCCGGCCGGGCGATCGTGATCCCCTCGGACGGCGACAACACCGTCAAGTCAGCATTGAGGAACTGCACTTGCAGTGACGACGGGTCACGGTTGGCTTCCAGGAAGGTCTCGGCCGCACCAACGGCGCCGCCCTTGACCTTATCCAGCAGGCTGGCCGCGGTGGCCTTGGCCTTTGCTGAATACTCGCGCGCGGTTTCGCTGTCCGCGGCCTCTTTGATCTGCGCGATGGCCTTGTCCAACTGCTCTTTCCAACTCATGTCGATCTCCGCTAGGGTTGAGGGATAATAACGGAAGCGCTGAGGGAGTCAGCACTTTCCGCGCGGGGCCACCCCCCGCTTGATGTAGCGTTCGTTTCACGGTCGCGTTCATCGCGCCTCGCCTCCCTTTGCACCTGGGGCCATGAAGCGTTTGTTTCTGGGCCACGGGGACTCGTCGCAACGGGAAACACGTCCGCGCACAGCTACTATAGTGCAACCACAGGCGATTACATCGTCCGGGAACGCAAAAACGCGCCGCCCAGGCGCACGGTCGCTGAGGTTGTCGTGGCGAGCTTGAGCCAAGACGTTCAGAAACTGTCCATCAGCGCGGCGATGAACTGGTCCAGGCGATCTTTCGGCAGGCGGTTAATGCCCGCCGCCGCCTTACGGCCACCGCCGGTGGCGAACTGCCGGCACAGGACGTCGGCCCCTTCGCCGCTCGCTAGCGGTGCGCGCACACTGACCACGAAGTGACCGTCGGCGAGATCCGTCAGCATCGCGTGCGCCCGTTGAGGGGCGGACTGAGCCAACTCGTTCGCGTAGACCCCGCTGACGCGGCGTGCCCAGGGTTCGGCGGGCAGCAAGACGACGGCGTGACGGTCGCTCACGAACTCCGGCGTTGCCGCCCTGGCGTTGGCCATGTCTTGTTCATAGCCGCCGCGCAGCGTCGCGAAGGTCTCCCCAGCCTGGATGAAATCGAGCGGGTCGGCATAAGGTGCCATGCGCCGGGACAGCACCTCCGGATCGAAATGCAAGTCTGGCACGGTTGCGCCATAGCCGTTGTAGTTGAGCAGGATGCCCAGTTCCCGCAACAGCCCGAGGTCGTGCTCGGATAGACCGAGGGGCTCCGCGGCCCGCCGGGCGGCCGCGTCGAAGTTGTCGCCAAAGGTGCCGACCACGGCCCAGGCCCGCTGAGCACCCTGCAAATAGTCGTCCACCAATAGGCTGGTGCCCTTGTCAGGATGAGTCTCGATGTGGGGCTCGAACAGCGGATGCTCAGGGATGTCGCCCGGGTAATGATGATCGAAGTAGCGCACCGAGACCCCCTGCTGGAGCAGGTCGAGCAGGGCGGGTCGATTCTTGTCCAGCGACACATCGAGCACGGTGACCTGATCTCCGGCCGATGCCTCGACCCTTGCCAACAACCCGATATCGCGCTTGACCCCTGTCACCAGAACGGTCTCGCGCGGTTCGCACAGTCGCAGTTGTTGCAGCGCGCACAGACCGTCCGCATCACCGTTGAAGACATCGAAACTCGCCATGATCAACTACCCCACATTCTCGTCCAACCCTCAATTTCTGACAGAAGACTAACCGGCGGAGGTCCAAAACGCGAGTTTCTGGCATAGACCGCAACCTCGGTTAGTGCGTACAATTAGGGGTTCTGTTTCAAGTTGATGCGGGGTTGCCCAGCGCCCTCATAAGATCGGCCTAGAACAGGCCGAACCCCCAGCCCCTCTCCGCGGCACCGCATCCGCCCACAATCCTTTCTAAACTAATCCGGAGTCCTCATGGCCGTCGAACAAACCCTGTCCATCATCAAGCCCAACGCCGTTGCCAAGAATGTGATCGGGCAGATCTGCACCCGCTTCGAAGCGGCAGGACTCAAGATCGTTGCGGCGCGTATGCTGCACATGAGCCCTGAGCAGGGCGCCGCGTTCTACGCGGAGCACCAGGGCAAGGGGTTCTTCGACGAGTTGGTCGGATTCATGACCTCTGGTCCCTGCATGGCAATGGTGCTTGAGGGTGACGACGCGATCGCGCGCAACCGCGAGATCATGGGCGCCACCAACCCCGCGGATGCGGCGCCGGGAACACTGCGCGCGGACTTCGCCGACTCCTTCACCGAGAACGCGGTGCACGGTTCCGACGCCCCTGCCACGGCGCAGCGCGAGATCGGCTTCTTCTTCCCTGACGGCGTTTGCGAGCGGACTCGCTGACCCGCTCGTCCGGCTTGCCAAGACCTCTCGACATGAACACCGACCAGCGCATTGACCTGCTGAATCTCGACCGCGCGGAGTGTGAGGCCCTCGTCAATCAATGGGGCCTGAAGCCGTTCCACGGCCGCAATCTGTTCAAGTGGATTCATAAGCACGGCGTGCTGGACTTCGACGCGATGACGGATCTGTCGAAGCCACTGCGCGAGCGTCTGGCTCGTGAGACCCGCATCGGCGCACCTAACATGGTCGTCGAAGAACCGTCCGTGGACGGCACCGTCAAGTGGGCCTTAGAGTTCGCCGACGGACAGCGAATCGAAACGGTGTTCATCCCGGAAGAACGCCGCAGTACGCTGTGCGTATCGTCCCAGGTGGGCTGTGCGCTGGAATGTCGGTTCTGTGCGACCGCGCGGCAGGGCTTCAACCGCAACCTCAGCGCCGGCGAGATCATCGGTCAGGTTTGGTACGCCACCCATCGGCTGGGTCGCGCGCCGACCAATGTCGTGATGATGGGCATGGGGGAGCCACTCGCGAACTTCGACGCGGTCGTCAAGGCCATGAATGTGATGCAGGACGACTTCGCCTACATGCTGGCGAAGCAGCGGGTGACGTTGTCCACGTCCGGCATCGTCCCAAACATTCAGCGCCTGGCGGAGGTCAGCGACGTATCGCTCGCGGTATCACTGCACGCGCCGGACAATGCACTGCGCGACCAACTCGTGCCGATCAACCAGAAATACCCGTTGGAACAGCTGATTCCGGCCTGCCGCGCTTACCTTCGTGGTGACAAGCGCCGTCGTATCACCTGGGAATACGTGATGCTCGATGGCGTTAACGATAGCGACCGCCACGCCAAGGCGCTGATCCGGCTGCTGGAAGGTACGCCTTCCAAGGTCAACCTGATCCCGTTCAATCCGTTTCCGGGGAGCGGCTTCAGCACCAGCCCGCCGGAGCGCGTCGACGCCTTCCGCATGCGGCTGATCCGCTCTGGTATGGTCACCACCACGCGCAAGACTCGGGGCGACGAGATTGCCGCCGCCTGCGGCCAGTTGGTGGGCCGCGTGGAGGATCGCAGTCGACGCCGCATCGAGGTGCCGTTCGCGCAGGGGATCGCCGCCGGATGAAACCGGCCCCGCGCCTGATGTCGAACCACGCGCCGATCAGCCTCCTGGGCCCCAACGAGATCCCTGTGCCTCAACCGGCTGCCTGGCTGTTGTTCTGCGCCTACCTGCTGCTGGCCGGCTGCGGCGGCGGGACGAACAGCAAGCTCGCTGCGGCCGACGCAGCCGCGGACAGCCCGGCGAACCTGTATGTCGGACTGGCCACGGCGTACTACGAGCGCGGCCAGATGGGCGCCGCGTTGCAGAACGCCGAGCGTGCGGTGCAGGCGGACAAAAAGAATGCCAATGCCCATTACATGCTGGCGGTGATTCACCAGCGCCTTGGCCAGACCCAGGAGGCAGAGAAAGAGTTCGCCGCTGCGCTGAGGATTGCGCCGGACAATCCGGATATCCTGAATGCCCACGGGTCGATGCTCTGCCTGGCCGGCAAGTACCGCGAAGCGAACGCACAATTTGATAAGGCGCTCAAGAATCCGTTGTACCAGACGCCCGAGGTTGCGCTGATGAACGCCGCCAAGTGTGCGGAGCGCGCCAATCGGGGCACCGATGCGGAGCGCCATCTGCGCAATGCGCTGACGGCCAACCCCAACTTTGCTCCAGCTCTGTACGCGATGGCGGAACTCAGCTTTGATCGCGGCGCGTATCAGGAGTCGTACGACTATATGGCGCGCTACTTTCGAGTCGGTCAGGTCACCCCGGAGTCCTTGTTACTGGGGTCGCGCGTGCTCTCTCGACTCGGCAAACCCAAGCAAGCCAAGGCGATGGCAGAAGCACTGCGGAAACGCTTCCCCGACGCCCCGCAAGTTATGCAATTGTGACCGATAGGCCCCTCGCGATGAATCTTGAAGATACCGATAACGCGGAAGACCGCAAAGCAGACGACGTGGAGGCCGCGCGGCACGATCACGACGCTGTGGCGGTCGATAGCCCCGGCCGCGCACTGGCGGCCGCGCGCCGCGCCAAAAAGCTGGAGATCGTGCGCATTGGGACCGAGCTCCGGCTCAAGCCGGAGACGATCGATGCGCTGGAGCGCGACGATTTCGATCACTTGCCAAGTCCCGTATTCGTCTCCGGCTATATCCGCACGTACGCCCGCCTGCTGGACATCGACCCCAAGCCGTTGATCGCACGCTTCTACGAGCTCCATCCGGGCGCCGAGGCGCCGCCCCGCTCAGCCGTCGAGAACCAGGAACTCGCGCGCGCCGGCTCCGGCTGGACGGTGCCGCTGATGCTCGCAGGGGTGCTGCTGGTCGGGGGTGGCGGTTACCTCTGGTGGACCAGCGGCGGGCTCGGCCCGAGTGAAACAGTAGTCTCCAGCGACTTGCCGGACCAGAACGCCCCCGGTGCTGAAGTCGGGGATGACGCCGTTGACGCTGAGCAGGTCGATGAAACTGCTGACGGCATGGTGAACGGCCCGGAACCGGTCGTCCTCGAATCCGACGTTGTTCCGGTCGATCGCCCGCTGGCCGACCTCACCGCGATAGAGTCCGCGGCCCCGGTTGACGACAACCTGGTCAGCGGAGCAGAACCGGCCGATGAGGAAACAGCCCTCGAACTCATCTCCCGGCTCAAGTCGGATGCCGAGCTCTCACAGCCCGGCAGCGGCAACGACGCCGGCGCTGACCTCCTGGCGCCCGAATCGGAGGAAGCCAACGCGGCGACGTCGGATTCCAACCAGGTCGAGGTATCTTTCGCCGGTCCTTGCTGGGTCGATATCCGCGATGCCTCCGGAGAGGTGCAATTGTTCGGTGAAATGGCCGACGGCGACCAACACATCCTTGGCGGCGCGCCTCCCTTCTCGCTCGTGATCGGAAACGCCTCGGCGGTGACCATGTCCGTCGGCGGCAAGCCGTTCGACCTGGGCGCCATCGCCAAGGGTAACGTCGCCCGCTTCAAACTCGACCCCGCTACTATTGTCAGCGCAGACACCCCGCCCGATGCGGACAGGTCCGGCGACGCGTCCGCCGGCTCCACCGAAAACTGATCCCGGCAGCCGACGCCGAGCAACACAGCATGGCCAAAAAGATCCAGGCAATCCGCGGGATGCATGACATCCTGCCCGCCCAGTCACCGGTATGGCAGTTCCTGGAGGACCAGGCCCGCGCTGTGCTCGAAGGCTACGGCTACCTCGAACTGCGCACGCCGCTCGTGGAGGTGACGGAGCTATTCAAACGCTCTATCGGCGAGGTCACGGACATCGTCGAAAAGGAGATGTACAGCTTCGAGGATCGCGGCGGCGATCTGCTCGCCCTGCGCCCGGAAGGGACCGCGAGTTGCGTGCGCGCGGCTATCGAGCACGGCCTGCTCGACCAGCCCCAGCGCATCTGGTATCGCGGGCCGATGTTCCGGCGCGAGCGCCCGCAACGCGGCCGCTATCGGCAGTTCCACCAGATTGGTGTCGAGGCGTTCGGACTCGATGGCCCCGACATCGACTTGGAAGTGATTCTGCTCACGCGCCAGTTTTGGCGCGCGCTGGGCCTCGACAACCTCCGCCTGGAGCTCAACAGCCTCGGTGACGCCGATGAGCGCGCGCGCTACCGCGACGCCCTGGTCGCCTACCTGGAAGCACATCGCGATCAGCTCGACGGCGACAGCGAAAAACGGCTGACGACCAACCCGCTGCGCGTGCTCGACTCCAAAAACCCGGACATGCAGGCCCTCATCGCCGGTGCACCGAGCCTGCTCGACCATCTCGGGGAGGCCTCGCGGGCGCACTTCGAGACGCTGTGTGTTGGACTCGACGCGGCGGGGATTGCCTTTCAGGTGAATCCGCGCCTGGTGCGGGGTTTGGATTATTACAATCGCACCGTCTTCGAGTGGATCACCGATGCCCTCGGCGCCCAAGGCACCGTTTGCGCTGGCGGACGCTACGATGGGCTTGTTGCCCAGCTCGGCGGTCGACCGACCCCGGCCGTCGGGTTCGCGATGGGTCTGGAGCGGCTGATCGAGCTCATCGATAGCAGCCGTATCGAGACTGGTCCCGACGCCTACCTGGTCGCGGTCGGCGAACGCGCCCAGGCCAGCGCCCTCATGCTGGCCGAGCGCTTGCGCGAACAACTACCGGGGTTGCGCCTGCTCTGCCATTGCGGCGGTGGCAGCTTCAAGAGCCAGTTCAAGAAGGCCGATCGCAGCGGCGCGCGCGTGGCCCTGGTCCTGGGTGACGACGAACTCGACCAGGGCACGATTGGCATCAAGCCCCTGCGCGGGAACGGCGAGCAACGCAGCGTGGCGCTCGACGCGCTCCAGCAGGCCCTTGCCGAGTTAGACCAGGGGAGCGCCCCACGGCCCTGATGAGCTTACGCGCGCGCCGTCGTCACCGTGGCGATTGCAACTCGCGCCCACGGCGCCTCGTCGTATACTTCGGCGGCAAACTTCATCATCAAGACAAACACCCACGGAGCATCCATGGCGGATCTGCAGACAGACGAAGAAACGGTGGAAGCCATCAAGAAATGGTGGAAGGCCAACGGTGTATCGGTGGTGGCGGGCATCACCATTGGCCTGGGCAGCGTGATTGGCTGGCGCGCCTGGGTGAACCACCAGACCGGCGTCGCGCAGCAGGCGTCCATCGCCTTTGAGCAGGTGCTCGCCACCAGCGCCAGCGGTGCTGGCGAATCCGCCGAGAAACAGGCGGAGATGGTAGTAAGCGAGTATCCCGATACGCCCTACGCGATGTTCGCAGACCTTGCCGCGGCGAAGATCCGCGTCGCCGCCGGCGACACCGCGGGGGCCGTCGCGGCGCTGACCTCAGCCCTCGAGCACGCGCCGGAGCCTGGTCTCGCCAAACTGGCCGCCCTGCGCCTGGCGCGGGTGTTGATCCAGGACGGAGACACGGCCGCGGCGTCGGACGTCATCGCCAAGTATGACGACGACGGCCCGTTCGCCGCCGATTTCGCTGCGCTGCGTGGAGACATCGCGGCCTCCGAGGGCAACATCGCGGCCGCGCGCACCGCTTACCGCAAGGCCATCGACGGGGGCGCCGGAAACGCCCGCCTGCTGGAGCTCAAGCTCCAGGATCTGCCGGCCGACGCCACCTCATGAGCACCATGCCATGCGCTGCGTGACCACGATTCAAGGCCCGGTTCTACCTCAGGCGCAACCCCGGAGGAGGCGGCGCTTGTTTGACCCGCTCTTGCCCATTCGCCTTGGCCTGATCATCACGCTGACGGTCCTGTTGTCTGGCTGCGCGATGTTCTCTTGGTTCGGCGGCGAGAAGGACCCCAATCCGCCAACGCCCATCGACAAGAAGTTGCCCCAGCAGGTCAACATCAGCACGCTTTGGAAGACGCGCATCGGCAAGGGCACGGGTGAGCGCCAGCTCCGACTGATACCCGTTGTCGCCAACGGTAAGCTGTATGCCGCGGACCCGAGCGGCAGGATTGTCGCGGTCTCGCCCCGCGACGGCCGCATCCTGTGGGAGCGAAAGACCGACTTTCAGTTCAGCGGCGGGCCTGATGTACAGGGCGACACCTTGGTCCTCGGCACCACAAACGGTGAGTTGCTGGCCCTGTCGACCCGCAATGGCTCGCAGCAATGGCGCGCGCAGCTCGGCAGCGAAATCCTGTCGGTTCCGCGCATCATCGGCGATCTGGTGGTCGTGCACACCATCGACGACTCGGTCTATGCCGTCGAACTTGCCGATGGAACCCAGCGCTGGCGCTTCTCCTATCCGGCACCGGTGTTGACCCTCCACGGCAGCAGCACGCCCGTCGCCGCCCGAGACGGCATCATCGTCGGCTTTTCCGGCGGCAAGCTGGTATTACTGGAGCCGGAGCAAGGCGCACCGCTCTGGGAGACCACGGTGACGCCACCGCGGGGCCGCAGTGAACTCGACCGCATCGCCGATATCGACGCCGATCCTGTCATTGTGGGCGATATCGCCTATGTCGGCACCTATAACGGCGATCTGGCTGCCGTCGATACCGTGACCGGCACCGTGCTCTGGCGCCGCGAACTCTCAGCCTATGCCGGGCTCAGCGCCGACGAGACCGCTTTGTACATCACCGATTCCGACGACAACCTGTGGTCGGCCAACCCCGCCGACGGCGCCGGCCTCTGGCGTCAGGAGGGGCTCACGCACCGACGCCTGACCGCGCCGGCGCTCCTTGGCAATTATCTCGCCGTCGGAGATGTGGAGGGTTACGTCCACCTGGTGTCGCGCCGCGACGGCCGCCTGCTCGGTTTCGAGCGCGTCGCAAAGGACCGCATCGGCCACAAACCCGTCGTTGACGGCGGGGTCGCTTACATCTACGCCAACGATGGCAACTTGACGGCCCTGCGCGCCGGAGCCGCCGCGCGACCGGCGCCCGGCGCTTCGGTCAGCGGCGCCGGCGCCGCAACCAAGGTGGAAGCCACAGATACGGACGCGGCGACGGATACGGATGCAAGTTTGCAACTGGACCTCGGACCCTAACGCCGATTGCTGGGGTTCGCACGGCTCATCCCAGCCTACGAGCAATTTCTCTGGAAACCCCGCCACCCCTACCTCGCAAAGACTGTGCAAGTATTCCTGAAATCCCCGGAAAGCCGACCGACCGTAGGATGGGTAGAGCGCAGCGAAACCCATCAATCAGCGACTTAGGTGGTACCCCGCATGGGTTTCGCTGCGCTCTACCCATCCTACAGCGAATACCTGCACAGTCTCGGTAGGTTGAGGTGAGGAATCAACCCCAGCCCCAGCGTTTCCGGTCTTCAAACACCCCTCCACCCAACCTCCCCAAAAGCGCCGCACGAGCCGCAAGAGACACCCATGCTCCCAGTCATCGCCCTGGTGGGCCGCCCTAACGTCGGCAAATCGACGCTGTTCAATCGGCTCACGCGCACCCGCGACGCCCTGGTCGCAGACTATCCAGGACTGACCCGCGACCGCCAGTACGGGATCGGACGCATGGGTCCTGGCCCCTATCTGGTGGTCGACACCGGCGGCATCAGCGGTGGCGACGGTGTCGAGGTCTTGATGGAGCGCCAGGTGCGGCTCGCTATCAACGAGGCGGATCACGTGCTGTTCATGGTCGACGCCCACGACGGAGTGAGCCCGGCGGACATCGATATCGCTACGGAGCTGCGGCGCACCGGCAAGCCGCTGACGCTGGTCGTGAACAAGATCGATCACCTGAGCCAAGACCTGGTCAGCGCAGAATTTCACGAGCTCGGTCTCGGCGACCCCTGGGCCATAGCCGCCACCCAGGGCCGAGGCGTTACCGGTTTGATCGAAAAGGTGCTCGAACAGCTGCCGCCGCAGGAGGCGTCCGACGAGGTGACCGGCGCCGACGCCGGCATCCAGATCGCCGTCGTCGGCCGGCCCAACGCGGGCAAATCGACCCTGATCAACCGCATCCTCGGCGAGGAACGCGTAGTCGCCTTCGACAGCCCCGGCACCACCCGTGACAGCGTCTTCATCCCCTTCACCCTCGGCGAGCGCCGCTACACCCTGATCGACACCGCGGGGGTCCGACGCCGGGCAAGGGTCAGCGACGTCATCGAGAAATTCAGCGTCATCAAGACACTGCAGGCCATCGAGGCCTGCAACGTGGTGGTATTGGTGCTGGACGCCCACCAGGGCATCGGTGAGCAAGACGCCACCCTCGCCGGCCACGTGATCGAGAGCGGGCGTGCGTTGGTGATCGCCGTCAATAAGTGGGACGGTCTCGACCCCGAGCAGCGGGCCGGCATCAAAGACGCGATCGCCCGCAAGCTCCAATTCCTGGACTTCGCCACGACGCACTTCATTTCCGCGCTCCATGGCAGTGGGGTCGGACTGCTGCTCGACGAGGTCGACGCCGCCTTCGCCAGCGCGACCCGCACGCTGCCGACGCCAATCCTGACGCGCCTGCTCGAAGACGCTATCCAAGAGCACCAACCACCGCTGGTGCACGGCCACCGCATCAAGCTGCGCTACGCCCACCAGGGCGGGCGCAACCCGCCCATCGTCGTCATCCACGGCAATCAAACCGCCGACGTACCGGACACCTACCGCCGCTTCCTGATCAACCGCTTCCGCAAGGCCCTGAAGCTCTACGGAACGCCCATGCGCCTGGAATTCAAGACGGGCAAGAATCCCTACGAGGGCAAGCGCAACAAGCTCACACCGCGACAAGAGCGCCACCGTCAACGGCTCAAGCGGTTCGTCAATCGCAAGGGTTAGTCGTTTTCGCTGAGAGAAAACTCTGCGCACCTAGGTTGTTCGGGTGCCCGCCGGCGTCTGTCATGAATTGTCTGTGCCGCGCTGCGGCTTGACTGATCGGACTTCAATCCGATGCCGAGGAACCTTCAACACGGGCCGCCAACTCACCGCGCAGGCATTTCACCCTGATACCAGCACCTGCCGGCACCGCGGTTGCGTCTCGGACCACGTTCCCCGTCTCCGCCAGCGTGACGATCGAATAGCCCCGTGCCAGCGTCGATAGCGGACTGAGAGCGTCGAGTCGCCGAGCGATACCCGCGATCCGCTCGCTGCGGGCAACCAGCAGGTGTTGACCGGTCTTATCCAAGCGCGCCTGCAACGCGTGTAACGCTCTGCCCTCGGACTCGACGTACCGGCGCGGGCTCGCGCCGAGTAGCCGAACATGCGCAGAGCGCAGCGAAGCCTGGGCGCGCGCAAGCTGAACCGAGAGGGTCGCCCTGAGACGGCCGTCCAACCCGTCGAGCTTTTGCGACAACTGCTCCAGGCGAGCGATCGGATGCAATAGCTGCAACTGCTTTCCGGCATGGTTCAACCTGTGTCGCAGCCGCTCGTGGAACCGGACCTGTGCCGCGGGCAGGCGACGCTGCAACGCCTGTAGCCGCTGCGCCAGATGCTCGGCGGCGGGAGATGCCAGTTCGGCCGCCGCCGACGGTGTTGCACCGCGTCGGTCCGCGGCTAGATCGGCGATGCTGATGTCCACCTCATGACCGATACCGGTTATGACAGGCACGTCGGAGGCCCGGATGGCCCGCGCCAGCCCCTCCGCGTTGAAGGCCATCAGGTCTTCCAGCGAGCCGCCGCCGCGGGCGAGAATCAACAGATCGCAGTCAGCGCGACGGTTGGCCAGTTGCAGTGCGTCGATCAAGGTCTCGGCGGCGCCCTCGCCCTGCACCTGCGCCGGGTAGATGAGCACCGGCAGCAGCGGCAGGCGCCGCCGCAGCACAGTCAACAAATCGTGCAGTGCGGCACCGCTGGCCGAGGTGATCAGGCCCACCTGGCGCGGAAAGGCCGGCAACGGACGCTTCTTGCCTTCGTCGAACAGCCCCTCGGCCGCCAGACGCTGCTTGAGCCGCTCCAATTCGATGCGCAGCGCACCCTCCCCGGCCGGCTCCATGTGCTCGGCGATCAGTTGATAGTCGCCGCGGGGTTCGTAGAGTCCGATGCGCGCGCGAATCAGCACTTGCTCGCCGTTGGCGGGCTTGAATTGCAACAACCGGCGTTTGAAGCGGAACATGGCGCAGCGGACCTGCGCGGCCTCGTCCTTGAGCGTGAAGTAGATGTGGCCGGATGCCGGTTGCGACAGGTTCGACAGCTCTCCCTGCACCCACAGCAACGGGAAGCTGCCGTCGAGCACCGCGCGCACCTCGGAGTTGAGGCGCGACACGCTCCAGATGTCGCGGGTGAAATCGACGATAGTCTCGGCGCCGGCGGCAAAAGACATGCGGAACTGGTCCTATGGCGGAGAATTGACGTTTGGTCTGGGACCGCCGATGTTCCAGTCGGCGCGAGACGACTGAAAAAAATTCCGACCGCGCACGTTTACCGCGGCGATGGGAGTTCATATCATAAGAGGTTAACTTTTACAGGTCCACCAGCCGCCGGAGGCCCATTATGCGTCTGCTCGGGGAAGCTCTCACCTTCGACGACGTCCTGCTCGTCCCAGCCCACTCCTCCATCGTGCCCAGCGAGGTGGATCTCAGCACCAAGCTGACCCGTGACATCGACGTCAAGATTCCACTCATGTCCGCGGCCATGGACACCGTGACGGAGGCCCGCTTGGCCATCGCCATGGCGCTCGAGGGCGGCATCGGTATCGTGCATAAGAACATGTCCGCCGAGCACCAGGCCCGCGAGGTCTCGGCCGTAAAGCGCTACGAGAGCGGCATCATCCGTGATCCAGTGACGGTCGACTCGCAAATGACCGTTGGCGATGTGCTCGCGATCACCCGCGAACACAACATCTCCGGCGTACCGGTCACCGAGGGCGGGCATCTGGTCGGCATCGTGACCGGCCGCGACCTACGCTTCGAGACGCGCATGGACTCACCGGTTTCAGCGATCATGACACCGCGCGAGCGCTTGGTGACGGTCAAGGAAGGCGCCAGCCGCGACGAGGTGCTCGGCCTGCTGCATAAGCATCGCATCGAGAAGGTGCTGGTGGTCAACGACGCCTTCGAGCTGCGCGGGCTGATCACGGTCAAGGACATCCAGAAGGCCGCCGACTTCCCGAAGGCGTCCCGCGACGATCGCGAACGCCTGCGCGTCGGTGCGGCGGTGTCGGTGGGCAAGGGTACCGAGGAACGCGTGACGGCGCTGGTGGAGGCCGGTGTCGACGTGCTGGTGGTCGATACCGCCCATGGCCACTCCCAGGGCGTGCTTGACCGCATCCGCTGGATCAAGGACCGCTTTCCCGAGGTGCAGGTCATCGGCGGCAACATCGCTACCGGCGACGCTGCCAGGGCATTGGTGGAGGCCGGCGCCGACGCGGTCAAGGTCGGCATCGGGCCTGGTTCCATCTGCACCACACGCATCGTCGCCGGTGTCGGCGTACCCCAGATCACTGCGGTATCGGACGTCAACGAGGCGCTGGCAGGAACCGGCGTGCCGCTGATCGCCGATGGCGGGCTGCGCTACTCCGGCGACATCGCCAAGGTGATCGCCGCCGGCGCCAACACGGTCATGATCGGCGGCCTGTTCGCTGGTACCGATGAGGCCCCCGGCGAGGTCGAGATCTACCAGGGCCGCTCCTACAAATCCTACCGCGGCATGGGTTCCCTCGGCGCCATGGGCGCCAAAGAAGGCTCCAGCGACCGCTACTTCCAGGAAGGCACCGACAAGGAAAAACTGGTACCGGAAGGCATCGAGGGCCGCGTACCCTACAAGGGCAGCGTGCTCAACGTCATCACCCAGTTGCTCGGCGGCCTCGCGTCCAGCATGGGCTACACCGGCTGCCGCACCATCGACGACATGCGCACCAAACCGCAGTTCGTTCGCGTCAGCGGTGCCGGTATGCGTGAATCCCACGTCCATGACGTGCAAATCACCAAGGAAGCGCCGAACTACCGCATCGAGAACTGAAGAGAAGGATGAAGTGTGAAGGATGAAGTGTGAAGCTAGAAATCAGCCTAGCTGTCTTGTCCGCACTAGGCCGTGCTACCCCAACGACTCATCCACAACCCTCACCGTTTCAAACTTCTAACTTCAAACTTCCAACTTTCCCCCATGCCAAACATCCACGCCGATCGCATCCTGATCCTGGACTTCGGTTCCCAATACACCCAGCTCATTGCGCGCCGCGTGCGCGAGGCCGGCGTTTACTGCGAGCTGCACCCTTGGGACATGGACCCGGATGCGATTCGGGGGTTCGCGCCCAAGGGCGTGATCCTGTCCGGTGGGCCGCAATCGGTACATGAGGCCGAGACACCCAGAGCCGACCCGTTGATCTTCGACCTGGGCGTGCCCCTGCTCGGCATCTGCTACGGCATGCAGACGATGGCCGCGCAGCTCGGCGGCAATGTCGCCGCCGCCACCGAGCGTGAGTACGGCTACGCCCAGGTGCGTGCCCGCGGCCATTCCAAGTTGCTGCGCGACATCGAGGACCACACCAGCCCGGAAGGCTACGGCCTACTGGATGTCTGGATGAGCCACGGCGACCGGGTCGAATCCCTGCCCAGTGGCTTCAAGGCCATCGCCACCACCGACAACGCCCCGCTGGCGGGGATCGCCGACGAGGCACGCGGCTTTTACGGCCTCCAGTTCCACCCGGAGGTCACCCACACCCGCCAGGGTAGCCGCATCATTGCGCGCTTCTGCCACGACATTTGCGGCTGTGGCAACCTGTGGACGCCATCGAACATCATCGATGACGCCATCGCCTCGGTGCGCGAACAAGTGGGCGATGACGAGGTATTGCTTGGGCTTTCGGGTGGCGTCGACTCCTCGGTCGTGGCCGCCCTGCTCCATCGAGCCATCGGCGACAAGCTCACCTGCGTCTTCGTCGACAACGGCCTGCTGAGGCTCGGCGAGGGCGATCAGGTCATGGCCACCTTCGCCCGACACATGGGCGTGCGGGTGATCCGCGCCGACGCCGAGACGCGCTTTCTCGAGCGCCTCGCCGGCGTCGAAGACCCAGAGCAGAAGCGCAAGCGTATCGGCAACGCCTTCATCGATATCTTCGACGAAGAGGCGGCCAAGCTGCCGAACGTCAAGTGGCTGGCCCAGGGCACCATCTATCCGGACGTCATAGAGTCCGCGGGCGCCAAGACAGGAAAGGCCAAGGTCATCAAGTCCCACCACAACGTCGGCGGACTCCCCGAACACATGAAGCTCAAGCTAGTCGAACCCCTGCGCGAACTGTTCAAGGACGAAGTCCGCAAGCTCGGCGTTGAACTTGGACTGCCCACGGAGATGGTCTACCGGCACCCGTTTCCCGGTCCCGGCCTCGGCGTGCGCATCCTCGGCGAGGTGCACAAGACATTTGCCGACACCCTTCGCCTGGCCGATCACATCTTTATCGAAGAACTGCACAAGGCCGATCTGTACGACCAGGTGTCGCAAGCGTTTGCCGTGTTCCTGCCGGTGCGCTCGGTCGGCGTTGTCGGCGATAACCGGCAATACGCCCATGTGATTGCACTGCGCGCGGTCGAGACGGTGGACTTCATGACCGCCCGCTGGGCGCACCTGCCCTACGACTTCCTCGAACACGTCTGTCGACGCATCGTCAACGAGATTCCCGGCGTCTCCCGTGTCGTCTACGACATCACCGGCAAGCCACCTGGCACCATCGAGTGGGAATGACAAAGGGCTTTTCGGGCCTACGCCACGCCGACACCCAGTTCGCCCGGCACATCTAAGCCCTGCCCGCGCAACCAAGGCTGCGCCGAGCATTAGGGCGATGCGGTGGTGACCGCGCGATCCATAACCTCCAGTGCCCGATGAGCCCAGAAGCAACCAACCCGGAAGACGCGCAACGCTGGATGCGCCACGCGCTCGAACTCGCCGAGCGCGCCGCAGCCGAAGGCGAGGTGCCAGTGGGCGCCGTCATCGTCCAAGCCGGCAACCTCATCGGTGAAGGCTGGAACCGACCCATCGGCGCCCACGACCCCACCGCGCACGCGGAGATCCAGGCCCTGCGCGATGCCGCACGGCGTATCGGCAACTATCGTCTGCCCGACACCGAACTCTACGTCACCCTCGAGCCCTGCCCCATGTGCGCCGGCGCCATCGTCCATGCCCGCATCGCCAAGGTCATCTACGGTGCTCCCGACCCCAAGGGCGGCGCCTGCGGCAGCGTCTTCGACCTCCTGCCGTCCGACGGCCGATTCAACCACCGAACCGATTGCGAAGGCGGCCTGCTGGAACCAGAATGCGCCGAGACACTCCGCGCCTTCTTCCGGGCCAGGCGCTGAGCCCACCGCGGCATTTCGCAGGCTCGAAGCCATTCCCCAATCAGCCGCGGTCGGTTATACTGTGCGGCTTGCTGGAGAGGTGCCGGAGTGGCCGAACGGGCTTGACTCGAAATCAAGTGTACGCGCGAGCGTACCGTGGGTTCGAATCCCACCCTCTCCGCCAAACACGCCAAGATCCCAGGGCTTTGTGACGCTCACAAGGCCGGCATGCAGCAGCCCTCCGCATCACCTAGGCCAAGGCTACGAGATAGGCCTGGCTCACACGCCCGTCACCGCTGCGCCCTCAAGCCTCCTTGAAGGCGAACCTCAATCCAGCGTCCGCTGGTACGAGATTCTCCGGCAATCGCCTAAGCCTCATCCGCGCTCAGTTTCGACAGTTTCTGCGCCACCGCCTCATTTAGGATTTCGAAAGCGCGCTGCTGGGCATATTGATTCAGCGTCAGCGGCTCGCCGATCAGGGCCAACCTGACCTGAAAGTAGGCGAGATCCGATTCTGCCTGGGCAATGCGCACGCGGCGACGCGCGCAGGCTTCGGGCGTTTCTTGGGTCTCGGCCATCGTTTTCGTCACCTGCGCTGTCTGTCGCGGTTGCTGCATCGGGCGCCGATCGTGCTCACCGTCGTGTCCTCGATCAGTTCTGTTTCAAACTGATACAAAGCATTGTTATCAATGCGTCTTGCCCGCGCAACTTTGTGCTATACACTGGTGGTTTGCCACGCTGTTCGTCGCATACCCTTGGCACCTTCCTCATTGGGTGCCACGATCGCGGTATGGGAGAACGGGCGCCGCGGCGGTTCGAGCCGATGTCCGGCACCCCGGGGTGCTGGCGGATACCACAAAAAGACCACCAGAGCAGACTATCATGAGTGCGTTGTTGCAGCTGTTCCGTTCCTCGTCGGCCTTCTATGGTGGCAACGCCGCGTTCATCGAGGACCTTTACGAACGCTATCTGAAGGACCCTGAGAGCGTCGATCTGGCATGGCGCCAGCGCTTCGATGCCATCCATCACGAGGCCGCGAATGAGGGCGTGATCGATGCCAGCCCTGCGCGTGAGACGCGCGCGCACGACATCCCGCACGGCCCGGTGCGCGAGAACTTCGCGCGCTTGGCGAGCGAGAGCCGCAATCGCGCCCACAGCCGCCATACCACGCATCTGGAGCCTGCCGCCGCGGAGAAGCAATCGGCGGTGCTGCGGCTGATCAACACCTATCGCTACCGCGGCCATCAGATCGCCAATCTCGACCCGCTAAAGCTGCGTCCTACTCCCAAGGTTGCGGACCTGGAT
The DNA here is from genome assembly GCA_963698775.1 of uncultured Gammaproteobacteria bacterium. Taxonomy (GTDB): domain Bacteria; phylum Pseudomonadota; class Gammaproteobacteria; order Chromatiales; family Chromatiaceae; genus Thiohalocapsa. The sequence continues at coordinate 16,241 of CAVOSE010000076.1, read as the reverse complement.
CCCGCCTACCATAACCTGGAAGAAGGCGATCTGGATCAGGTGTTCCATACCGGCAGCCTGTACGCGCCGGACCGGATGCCGCTGCGCCAGATCCTCGACCTGCTCGAGCGCATCTATTGCGGCTCGGTGGGTTCCGAGTACATGCACATCACCACCACGCAAGAAAAGCGCTGGGTACAGAAACGCCTGGAGGGCTACCAGGCACGCCCTGAACTCGAGGCCGCCGACCGGCGCTGGCTGCTGACGTTGATGACCGCCGCCGAAGGCCTGGAAAAGTATCTGCACACGCGTTACGTGGGCCAGAAGCGCTTCTCGCTGGAGGGCGGCGAGGCGATGATTCCGCTCATGGACGAGCTGATTCAGCGCGCCGGGCGCAAGGGTGTCAAGGAGATCGTCATCGGCATGGCCCACCGCGGGCGGCTGAATCTGCTGGTCAATATCCTCGGCAAGCCGCCGCAAGAGATCTTTGCAGAGTTCGAGGGCAAGGTGCCGCTGAATCCGCGCCAACTCGCCGGTGATGTGAAGTACCACATGGGCTTCGCCAGTGACGTCGAGACCCCCGGCGGCATCGTCCACTTGGCGCTCGGCTTCAACCCGTCGCATCTGGAGATCATCAACCCGGTGATCGAGGGTTCGGTGCGCGCCCGTCAGCGCCGCCGCAACGACCGCACCGGCGAGCAGGTGATGCCGGTGCTGATCCATGGCGACTCCGCCTTCGCCGGTCAGGGCGTGGTCACCGAGACCTTGCAGCTGTCGCAGACCCGCAGTTACGGAACCGGCGGCACGGTGCATGTTGTCATCAACAATCAGATCGGCTTCACCACCAGCAACCCTCTGGATACCCGTTCCACCCAATACTGTACCGACGTGGCCAAAATGGTGCAGGCGCCGGTGTTTCACGTCAACGGCGACGACCCCGAGGCGGTCATCTTCGTGACACGCATGGCCCTGGACTACCGTAACCAGTTCAAAAAAGACGTCGTGATCGACCTGGTCTGTTATCGCCGTCTCGGCCACAACGAGGCGGACGAGCCGGCGGTGACGCAGCCGATGATGTACAAAAAGATCCGCGAGCGCGGAACGTCCCGTGCGGTCTACGCCGATCGGCTGATCGACGATGGCGTGATCACCCGCGACGATGCCGTGGCGATGATCGAAGACTATCGCGGGTCCATCGAGCACGGCGTGGTGGTTGCCCGCCCGGTGCTGTGCGGTCTCGACAATACCTATCGCGCCGACTGGCGATGCGGCGACGACTGGCGGGCACCCGCCCGGACAGGGCTCGAGCGCGAGAAGCTGCAGCAATTGGCCGAACGCCTGTTGCAGGTGCCCGACGGCTTCGAGCTGCACTCGCGCGTGTCGAAGATCTGGGCCGAACGCCGCAAGATGACCCAGGGCGACCAACTCGCCAATTGGGGCTTTGCCGAGAACCTGGCCTATGCCACGCTGCTCGACGCCGGCTATCCGGTGCGTCTGTCCGGCCAGGACGCGGGGCGCGGCACGTTTTTTCACCGCCACGCCAAGATCCACTGCCAGGCCACCGGCCGAGACTATACCCCGCTGCAACACATCAGCGAGCACCAGGGGCCGTTTATCGCCATCGATTCCATCCTGTCGGAGGAGGCCGTGCTCGGCTTCGAGTACGGTTTCGCCACCGCCGAACCCAACGCTCTGACCGTATGGGAGGCGCAGTTCGGCGACTTCGCCAACGGCGCACAGGTCGTGATCGACCAATTCATCACCTCCGCCGGCACCAAATGGGGGCTATCGTGCGGCCTGGTGATGCTCCTGCCCCACGGGCTCGAGGGCCAGGGGGCCGAGCATTCGTCGGCGCGCCTGGAGCGCTACCTGCAACTCTGCGCCGAACACAACATTCAGGTCTGCGTACCGACGACGCCGGCTCAGATGTATCACTTGCTGCGGCGGCAACTTGTGCGCGACTTCAGCCGTCCGCTGGTGGTGATGACGCCAAAGAGCCTGCTGCGCCATCGGCTCGCCGTGTCGTCGTTGGAGGAACTCGCCGACGGTGAATTCCAGAACATGATCCCTGAGATCGATCCGATCGAGCCCGCCGACGTCGATCGGTTGGTGTTCTGTAGCGGCAAGGTCTATTTTGACCTGATCGAGGCACGTCACGCCCGCGGCCTCACCAACGTGGCCATTATCCGCATCGAGCAGCTCTACCCGTTTCCCAAAGAAGAGTTCGCCGACATCGTCGCCATGTACCCGGACACAAGGGAAATCATCTGGTGTCAGGAAGAGGCGCAGAACCAGGGCGCCTGGGATCAGATCAAGCACCGCTTCCACGACTTGATCCAGGACGGCAAGTTGCCCTATTACGTCGGCCGTCCGGCGTCGGCGGCACCCGCGGTCGGGCATCGTTCCGTCCACGTGGAACAGCAGGAGCGACTGATCGACGAGGCGCTAACCGGACAGATCAACCCCAAAATGAATCGCCGTATTCCGCAAGAATAGGCCAACCTTAAGAGTCCGCCACAGGAAGAGATCAGCAAACGATGAGCAGCGAAGTCCGCGTCCCCGCCCTCCCCGAGTCCGTTGCCGACGCGACGGTGCTGACCTGGCACAAACAGCCCGGCGAAACCGTCCGCAAAGATGACAATCTGGTGGATTTGGAGACCGACAAGGTGGTGCTGGAGGTGCCTGCGCCGATGGACGGCGTGCTCGTCGAGCATAAGGCTGCCGAGGGGGCGGTGGTCGAGGCCGATGCGATCCTGGCCCTCATCGACGCGGCCGCGGCCGGCACGGTGCTCACCCCGTCGGCCGTCGCATCGGCCGCACCGGCGGCCACATCCGAGACAGTGGCCCCCACCACAACGGCACCCGCTACTCCGACCACCGACCCGCAGCTGGCCCCAGCGGCCCGTCGCCTGGTCAAGGAGCTGGGACTCAACCCCGGTCAAATACCCGGCACAGGCAAGGACGGGCGCATCCACAAGGCCGACGTCATGTCCTGGCTAGACCGCAATGAGCAAGAGACCCCGGAGGTCGACCCCGACGCAGCGGCCACGCCCGCTGCCGAGTTGGCGTTACCCGGCCTCAGTGGCGAGGCTGGGCGCCCCGAACAACGCGTACCGATGACCCGACTGCGCGCGCGGGTGGCCGAACGGCTGATCGAGGCGCAGCAGAACTCGGCCATGCTCACCACCTTCAACGAGGTGGATATGAGCGCCGTGATGGAACTGCGCAAACAGTACAAGGACCGCTTCGAGAAGAGCCATGGCGTGCGGCTTGGCTTCATGTCCTTTTTCGTCAAGGCGGCGGTGGAAGCACTGCAGCGCTTCCCGGTCGTGAACGCCTCGGTCGACGAAAAGGACATCGTCTACCATGGCTACTACGACATCGGCATTGCTGTCAGCTCACCCCGCGGGCTGGTGGTGCCGATTCTGCGCAACTGCGACCAGCTCAGCATGGCCGACATCGAAGGCGGCGTCGGCGACTTCGGCGCCAAGGCCAAAGAAGGCACGTTGAGCTTCGAGGAACTCACCGGCGGCACCTTCTCGATCACCAACGGCGGCATCTTCGGCTCGCTGATGTCAACGCCGATCCTAAACCCGCCGCAGAGCGCGATCCTCGGCATGCACAAGATTCAAGAGCGCCCCATCGCCGTCGACGGCCAAGTGGTGATTCGGCCCATGATGTACTTGGCCTTGTCTTACGATCACCGCATCATCGACGGCCGCGAGGCGGTGCAGTTTCTGGTGACAATCAAAGAGACACTGGAAGACCCAGCGCGCCTGCTACTGCGCGTTTAGGTGCCACACACCATGGGCTAGGACGGCCCCCCAGGACACCGTGACAGACACCAATTTACTCCGGGAAATAGATGGAAAGACGCGAAAGCCTCAAGCCAGCCCCGCTTGGAGTCTGGACCTTAAGGTCCGGAACTCATCCGCGCCAGAAGACCGGCTTGTCTTGGCGAGCGTCGCCATCACGCGGCTAAAGCTACGTGCTCCTGCATCACGCGGCTAAAGCCACGTACTCCTGGTGGTCGCCCTGCTTGATGGGCGGGTCTGATTTGTCAGGTTTCCGCGGGATCGTTACAGCGGGGGCGATGATAGGGTGTCTCATCCCGCAGCGGACGCAGCGTCAAGCGCAGATCGCTGCCGATTTGACGCACGTCCTCGATCTTGAGCGCAATACGCTGCTCCATGCGCTCTAGGCCGGGCAGATGGAACAGACCGCGGGCAGCGTCGCCCATCAGATGGGGTGCCTGATAGATCAGCAGCTCGTCCACCAAGCCGGCCTGCAGCGCCGCACCGGCCAGGGTCGGTCCGGCCTCGATCAGCACCTCGTTTATCTCGCGCTCGGCGAGGTAGCAGAGCAAGATGTGCAGGTCGACATGGCCGCTGGGGTCGGTGGGAAAGACCTGCACCTCGGCACCGGCGGCATTGGCACGCGCGATCGCCCGCGGACTGCCCTCGCAGGTCGCGACCAGGGTCGCACCCGGCAGTTGCAGCATGCGCGCGTCGTGCGGCATGCGCAGTCGACTGTCCACCACCACCCGCAGCGGCTGGCGCGATGGCTCGTCCGGCCAAAGGGCCGGGAATTCATCTGCGCTCAGACGCACGTTCATCGACGGATCATCCGCCAGCACGGTGCCGATGCCGGTGACAACCGCCGACGAGCGCGCCCGCAGCCGGTGGACATCGCGGCGGGCAGCGTCGGACGTGATCCAGCGACTCTCGCCGCTGGCCATCGCGGTGCGTCCGTCCAGGCTCGCGGCGAGCTTGCAGCGGACATAGGGCAGCCCGCCGCGCATCCGCTTCTCGAAACCGGGATTCAGCGCACGCGACGCCTGTTCCAGTACACCGGTTTGCACCGCGATGCCAGCCGCACGGAGGCGGCCGAGCCCGCGACCGCTGACGATGGGGTTTGGGTCTTCCATGCCCACCACGACTCGGGCTACCCCCGCCTCCAGCAGCGCATCGGTGCAGGGTGGCGTGCGGCCGTGATGGCAGCAGGGCTCGAGCGTGACATAGGCGGTTGCACCGCGCGCGGCGTCGCCGGCAACGTCGATGGCATTGCGCTCCGCATGCGGCTCGCCCGCTCGGCGATGAAAGCCCTCCCCCACCACGAGGCCATCGCGCACCAGGACGCAGCCGACACGGGGGTTCGGGTCTGTTGTGTAGATACCGCGGGCAGCCAGTTGAATGGCGCGCGCCATATGGCGCAAATCATCGTCCAAGGTCACGACTTGCGTTCCAGCTCCGCCAACAGATCGAGCTGGGCGCGCTTTTCCTCCGGCGACGGATGCCGTTCCAGGCGATCGATCTCTTCGCGAAAAGCGGCAACGTCCTCGAACTTTCGATACACCGACGCAAACCGAACGTAGGCGACCTGATCCATGCCGCGCAGCTCGTCCATGACCAACTCACCGATGCGCCGCGAGCTGACCTCGCTCTCGCCCGTGCCAAGCAGGGCACGATTGATGCGCGACACGGCCGCGTCGATCTGCTCGGTGCTGATGGGCCGCTTCTCCGCCGCGCGCATGATGCCGGAACGCAGCTTGCGGCCGTCGAACGGCACCCGGCTGCCGTCGTGCTTGACAACACGCGGCAGGTTCAGCTCGGCACCCTCATAGGTGGTGAAACGCTCGTTGCAGACAACGCAACGCCGCCGGCGACGCACCTGATCGCCATCGCCGGACAGGCGCGAGTCGACCACCTTGGTGTCCTGGGCACCGCAGAACGGACAACGCATGTCGACCCCCTAGCGAGGCTTTGCCTGAGAGCGACGAGTCGAGATCATCGGTATCGGAATCGGAATCGGATATCGGAATCGCTATCGAAATCGTAGCGCCTGGCGAGCGACCCGCACCCCGATCCCGACCCCGATCCCGAGGAGCCGCGCCAGTCCGATGCTGCATCGAAACTTGACTCATCTGTGAACATTTGCCGCCCTCAAGCAATCTAGTGTCGGCCTACAGCGAGCCGGAGCGCCGACCGTCAGCCTTGACTGGAGCCGTAGACCGGGAAGCGCGCACACAGGGCCAGCACCTTGGCCTTCACGGCCTCGATGGTGGCGGCGTCGCCGCGGGCATCGATCACATCGCACATCCAGCCGGCCAGGTCGCGCGCCTCGTCGAGGCCGAAGCCGCGCGTCGTGATCGCCGGCGTGCCGACGCGAATGCCGCTGGTGACGAACGGGGACTGCGGATCATTCGGCACCGCGTTCTTATTGACGGTAATGTTGGCGGCGCCAAGCCAGGCATCGACGTCCTTGCCGGTCAGCCCCTGATCGATGAAGCTAACTAGGAACAGGTGATTGTCGGTACCGCCAGAGACCAAGTCGTAACCGCGGGACAGGAACACCTCGGCCATCGCCTGGGCGTTCAGCACCACCGTGCGTTGGTAATCCTTGAAGCTGGGCTCTAGCGCCTCCTTGAAGGCCACCGCCTTGGCGGCGATCACGTGCATCAGCGGCCCGCCTTGGGTGCCGGGGAAGACCAGCGAGTTGAACTTTTTCTCCAGGTCCGGGTTGGCCTTGGCCAGGATCAGACCACCGCGCGGGCCGCGCAGGGTCTTGTGCGTGGTGGTCGTTGTAACGTCCGCGATCTGCACCGGGCTCGGGTAGACACCGGCCGCCACCAGACCCGCCACATGGGCCATGTCCACCAGCAGGTAGGCACCGACGGCGTCCGCGATGTCGCGGAAGCGCTGCCAATCGACCACTCGGGAATAGGCCGAAAAGCCGGCGATGATCATGCGCGGCTTGTGCTCGCGGGCCAGGGTTTCGACCTGGGCATAGTCGATCTCGCCAGTGGCCGGGTCCAATCCGTACTGCACCGCGTGATAGAGCTTGCCGGAAAAATTGGGTTTGGCGCCATGGGTCAGATGGCCGCCATGGGCCAGACTCATACCCAGCACCGTATCGCCCGGTTGGCACAGGGCCATGAACACTGCCGCGTTGGCCTGCGAGCCTGAATGGGGCTGCACGTTGGCATAGTCTGCGCCGAACAATTCCTTGACCCGCTCGATGGCCAGACGCTCGGCAACGTCGACATACTCGCAGCCACCGTAGTAGCGCTTGGCGGGATAGCCCTCGGCGTACTTGTTGGTCAGCACCGAGCCCTGGGCCTCCATCACCCGGGGGCTCGCGTAGTTCTCCGACGCGATCAGCTCGACATGCTCCTCTTGCCTGCGCTCCTCGTCGCTAATGGCCTGAGCGAGCTCGTCGTCGTAGCCGGCGATTTGCATATTGGTGTCGAACATCGAACCCCCTAATTTGGAAAAGCCTTTAATGATAGCGCGATCGGCACCGCTGCGTCATGGCGAGAAAGTCGGCACGATGCCCATCGTCGCTGCCTTCGACCACGGTTCGCAGCCGACGTTGCAGCCCGTGCCCCCAGCGGCTCGCACGCCTGGTGCACCGCGGCGGAAGTCCCGAGACCGTTTGGTGAACCTCGGCGCTGTGGGAGCAACTTGTCGTTGCGACCATCCCCGTCGCGGCAGTCGCGATTGCAAATCGCTCTCACAACCGCCGTAACGCACATCGAAATTTGCTGCGCAATAGACGAGTTTTTCGAGCTATCGACGATGACCCGGACGGACTCCAAGCGGGCCGAGCCGGTGCCGAGGATCTGCGGAACGGGCATTCCGCGGCCTAGCGACACCGGGTTGCAGGGGGAAATCGAGGGGGTCGGGTACGACCAGATGCCTGGGCTCTCGCACGCCCTCAAGCTGACGAACCGCATGGCACGCGCAGATTGCAAGAGCTAAGCCGTTGAATTGGCGGAGAGGGTGGGATTCGAACCCACGGTGGGCTACAAACCCACGCCGGTTTTCAAGACCGGTGCATTCAACCGCTCTGCCACCTCTCCTGAGCGGGGATTCGGCCGGTGGGGGCTTGAAGGCCGCACGCACGCCTAAATGTCACGGTCATAGAGTACCGCATCCGACGACCGCAGACGAGTGCAAAGCTGTCTTATGGCCGGAGCCGAGCCGCGGGTCTTGCACGATCGACCCGCTCCGGTATGCTTGACACAGGCCGTCGTCACGGCTAATCGTGACGCGGGTATTTTTTGGCCTCAACATTCCTGACCCGTAGAGGAGATTCTGTCTGCCATGGCAAACCCGTATTCGGTTACGCAGAGCGCGCAAAGCGTTCTCTCCACAAACAAGGTTCTGAAGAACACCTTCCTGCTGCTGTCGGCAACCTTGGCCTTCAGCGCAGTCACCGCGATGCTGTCGATGGCGCTACAAATGCCATCGTGGGTGTATCTGGTATCGGTGATTGGGGCAATGGTGCTCGGCATCTTCGTGCTCCCGAAGACCGCGCAGTCCTCCAAGGGCGTCGGCGTCATCTTTCTGATTACAGGCATGCTGGGCTTCGGCCTCGGCTCGATCCTGTCGATGTACTTGGCCCTGCCGAACGGGGGTCAGATTATCGCCACCGCGTTTGCCGGTACGGCCCTGATTTTCCTGGGCCTGTCCGGTTATGCGCTGACCACGAAGACCGACTTCAGCTTCATGGGCGGCTTCCTCTTCGCCGGCATGATGGTGGTGATCGTCGCGATGCTCGCGAACATCTTCTTCACCATGCCGGCGCTATCCCTGGCCATCTCCGGCGCGATCATCCTGCTGATGAGCGGCTTCATCCTGTTCGATGTTAGCCGCATCAAGAGTGGGGCCGAGACCAACTACATCATGGCCACCTACGGCATCTACCTGAGCATCTTCAACATCTTTATCAGCCTGTTGCAGATTCTCGGGATCATGGGCGACGACTGATCGACACCCCCCTCCCCTGTCGGCCTGAACGGCTAGCGTCGTACAGGTCCGGCAAATCGCCCCAACTCCGACAATTATCAGGTCGGGTCGGGGCGTTTTTTTATCCCGCGATCGACCAATTCAAACGGAGCCTTTACCACCGTGGACCTTTTCCTAAAGATCGCCGCCGCGGCATTCATGATCATGCTGCTGTTCTACCTTTGGCCGGCCTTCAAGAACTGGCAGGAGAATGGCCCTAAGGCACAAAAGGGCGACTGGCAGGCCGCTCTGTTACCGCTGATTGCGGTTGTGGGGGTTGTGGTGGTGTTGGTCTTGATGGTCCGTTGACTGCAACCCACGAACGCCGGAAACCACCGCCTGTGAAACCAGACCCTGCCTTAATCCTGAGTCCGCCTGAGTCCGCCAGTTGCTTCGGATGTAGCGGCGAATTTATTCGCCCAGTCAATACCTTCCATGCGACTGAAGACGCACCTACCCTCGGGAATCTTTTGATCTGCTTACGTGACCGATGCGAGGTGCCGGATCTAGGTCAGTGCCTTGACATGACGCTTGCCGCCGTCTCAACGCGCTTGAAAAAAGCGCTGCCCCTGATAGCTCAACACCGCGCCATCGGCGACAACCCGCTCCAGCCTGAGTCCGTCGCGGGTTTTCTCGGTCTCGCGCAATTTCCGTCCATTGATGTAGACGAAGCGACGGGCGGGATCGACATCAAAGATGTGGACGCTCATCCGAAATTCCGGCAGCTTTCCGCGTAATTCTGTCGACGGCGGGGGCGGCAGCGCCGTATCGGATTCCGCCGCCTTCGGCTTGATCGGCGACGGGAGTGGCGCCGCCAGCTTCGGAGAGGCCGACGCCACCGCTGGCGACGACCCCACCTGTTTTTTGAATGCCTCGATATCGGCGATCAGATCCGCTGGCACTGGCGCATGTTCCGGCATCGGCGCTCTTGCCGGGTTGTAGTCGGTTGGCGCAGAATCCGGCGTGACCGCCGGAGCGGCAGGTTTCCGAATCGACGGCGAACTCCCCGGACCGAGCACCGCACGACGCAGTTCGTCGGCACCACGCGGCAATTGCTCCCCCGGTTTAGGCGGCGCCGGCACAACCAACACCTCCGGTTGCACGCTAATACTCTCAGGCGCCGGAAGTGGCCGCGCCTCGGGGGCGGGACGCTCCGGAGGGTCCGGAAAGGGTAGCTGGGGAACAACTGCAACGCGCTCCCCTGCCCGTTCCTGAGATCGCGCCTGAGACGCGGAAGTCGGTTCTGTCCGCGGCTCTTGTGGGCGGGGTTGGGTCGCGGGCTGACCAGCAGGGCCGGCCACGGTCTCGAGGTCCGTTCGCCCGATCGCCGTGCTGACCTCGGCGTTCGACGACTGCGTCGGCGGCGACACCCGCGTTGACGGCACGCCGGGCAGGCTATCCACCTCTGTGGTGGAGGCGACCATCGCGGACCCGCTGCCAAAAGGGTCCGCACGCAGGACCGCGAACAGCGCGATCGCTACCGCTACGCCTGCCAGAAGCAGCGCGACATAAACCCAGCGATGCGGTGACTCCGACGCGGCCCGGTCATCGAAGGATACCGCCTGCAGGCTTGGCACAACGCCAAGCTCACGCTCCTGCTGTGATTTTTTCAGAGCCTCTAGGATATAGGACATGGACGACGACGGCGCTGAGCGTGTTGCTGGGGTTCTCGGGCGGCTCCCCAACGGGGAAGCCGACGCAAGAGGCTGACAAGGAATTAACGGGCCTGAGTCAATCGAGGCACGTCGGCTGACGACAACGCATTGGACAGCATGATCAGGGTATGCGGCCCCGCCACGCCATCAACGACCAAACCCTGCTCGGACTGAAACTGCTTGATCGCATCGATCAGTTGGGTATCGTAGCGCGCCGGCTCTGGCGTGATGCTCACTCCCGGCAACGTGGCGACCCGCTTCCGCAGCCAGGCGACCGCGTCCGCGCCGGAGCCGCGCCCAATCACCGTGCCGTCAAATGGCGGTGGTCGCCATAAGATCAGGTAGTCTCCGGACCAACGCTCATCGAGCAACGCGATCGGAACCCTCAGCGCCTGCCCATCGTAATCGAGCGTCGCATGTTCGTCATCCACTCCACTGACGATCACGTTGCCGACGCGGCCGTCCGCAAGCGTCAGCCGCAGCGCCGCGGGCCGATCGAAGAGCCGCAAGTCGCTCCAACGGCCCTTTGCACGCTCGCAATCGAGCCCGAAGGCGGCGACGGCCGGGCAGTCCAACCCACTCACCACCGCATCGGTCGCCAGCCCCCACAATCGTAGCAGCGCATCGACGGTTGCCCCGTCGGCGACAAGCAGGTCCGACAACCGATCCGCGTCCACATCTTCCAGCGTCGGCACGGCCGTTGCCATCGAAATGCGCGGCAGGGGTGGCTCCGGCTGTGCGTCGGCCAAGGGCGGCAACTCCGGCAACTCCGACTCCGCCTGCGCCTGCGCCTGCTCCAACTTCGCCAGGGCCAAATCCTGCGACAAGTCCGTATCATTTGCCGCTATCGGATCGCGCGCCGTCTCCGACGGCATCTCGGCCACTGGCGCCGCTGGGGGCAGCGGGTCTGTCGATGCGTCGTCCTCGACCGCAACGAGTAGCGCCTCCACTTCTGGCGCTGTCTCTGGCTGCACCGCGGACGATTGCGTCTCGGGCTTCGCCTCCGATGTCGCCGCCAATTTCGTATCGGGAGGGAGGCGGGCCGTATCCGCTCCTGTCTGCTTCAGTTGCGCCGCCCAAGCCATCAAGTTGTCCGAGGCGCGTCGCACGACACCGGAGTCCCCGAGCCACAGGCCGGCCGCGACAGCAACGACCAGCGACAACGCGACCGCCAGCGTTCGCCCCCGATGCGGCAACGCCTCGTAATCGCTGCCGTGCACCTCGCGCGCCGCCTGATTAACAATGGCGGGCGTCACCTGCATGCGGCGCGATACGGCAGCCCCTAACAGGGCGCGGTCGCACAGTAGATTGATCAGACGCGGCACGCCACCCGAGTAGCGGTGAACGCGACGCAACGCAGCGGCCGTGAAAAGCGGCCGATCGACCCCCGCCACGGCGATCCGATGATCTATGTAGGCCGCCGTCTCGTTGACACCGAGGGGCTTGAGATGAAAACGCGCCGTGATGCGTTGATTGAGTTGCCGAAGGTCAGGCGACGCCAGCACGCCACGTAATTCGGGCTGACCGATGAGGAAGATCTGCAGGAGCTTTTGCTTTGGGGTTTCCAGGTTGGTCAAGAGCCGGATCTGCTCCATGACCTTCGGCCGAAGATTTTGAGCCTCGTCGATGATGAGCACCGGCCGTCGCCCGCGTGCATGGGCGTCGAGCAGGAATCGGTTCAGGCGGTCCACGAGCACCTTTGCGGACTGCTCGGGGGCGGGAACGTCGAGGCCGAACTCATCGCAGATGGCGTGCAGCAGTTCGACCGCGGTCAATGCCGGGTTCAAAACCAGCGCGACGTCTACGTCCAAGGGCAATTGCTCAAGGAATGCGCGACAGACCGTGGTCTTTCCGGTACCCACCTCGCCGGTCAAGAGCACGAAGCCACCGCTAACGCCGGCGCCATACAGCAGGTGCGCCAAGGCCTCGCGGTGCTGTCCGCTGAGGAACAGATACTGCGGGTCTGGCGTAATGGAGAAACTGGCCTCTTTGAGGCCAAAGTACTTGGGATACACGGTTCGGCTATATCAGGCCCTGAACGGCCGGTGTGGTTGCGATGTCCGAAAGACCTGACGAATCATAAAGAAAAGTGCGGGCCGACGCATCATCAACAAACGATGAAACGCGGACTCGCCGATAAGCGTCGTCGGCAGGCACTGCCCGAGATGGGAAGACGACGCCTCGCTGCGAACCTGAGCAGGCCGCCTGGCGCAAGGCCCGGCGGCGAATGCCGCCGAGGGAATGCAGACTGGCGCTGGCGCCGGATCAGTCGAGATCGTTGGACAACGAATCGCGAACGGCAGGCGCGAGTTCAACCTGATAGCCGTACTCGGGATGGTCCGTGCCCATGCGCACCGAACTACCCGACTTGACCGCGGCGACCATCGTGGGGCTGAGCTCGAAGCGCACGAAATGCACCGACGAGGTCTTGTCCGCGGTGGTGCGCTCGAGATCCTCGTCGGCGACGGCATAGACCTTATCCTGGTCGGCCACCTGCACCCAGACTTTGTCTTCAATGCCGATCAGACGGGCCAACGCATCACGGCGCTCGTCGATGTCGTCGAATTCGATCATGAAGGTCGCCTTCCAGTTGCTGCCGTCCGGGATCAGCGGGTTGTAGGCGTCAAGCTCCTCCTGGATGCCGGCAGCCTCGAAGATGCGCTCCACCCGAAGCATCTCTTGAATCTGGTACTGCATGGTCAGGCGATCTTCGAAATAGAGCGTGGCGTGCGCGCCGATCGGCACCTGGCGGGTCTTCTTATGAGCCATAACCCGGGCGCGGAAATCGCCGCGTTGCTCGGCGTACTGCTCCAGGCCCATCAGATCGTTGCGTGACAGTGAATGCATAGTGAATCTCCGGTACGAGTGGCTTATGTGGTGTCCGGCGTGGTGGCTTGCGGCGAGACGAGGCGGCGCGACCGAGTCGCCTGCGTCACCCCACGAAGCCTAAATGCCATAGGCGGCACGGATCAGAGACAGCGGGTGTTCTTGCTTGCCATCTTCTCCGAGGGCATGGGCAATATGCGCCCCGGCCATCGGACAATCGCTGCCGAAATGATCCGCCTCCGCCTTCTTGACACGATTGGCGACGGGCCTGACGATCTTCATCGACGCCGCATGAAACTCCTTCTTGACGGCATAGGTCCCATCGTGGCCCGAGCATCGCTCGATGATCTCCACTGTCGTATCTGGCACCAGGGCCAGCACCTCTCGGGTCTTTTGCCCGATGTTTTGCACCCGCTGATGGCAGGAGGCCTGATAAATGACCTTACCCAGCGGTTTGTTGAAGTCCGTCTTCAGCATTCCATGCTTGTGCCGGAGCATCAGGTATTCAAACGGATCGTAGATGTGCTGCTTGACCAACTGCACATCAGCGTCGTCCGGAAACATCAACGGCAACTCTTGCTTGAACATGAGCACGCAGGACGGCACCGGTGCGACGATGTCCCAGCCGTCGTCCACTAGCGCCTTCAGGACTGGGATGTTGGCGTCCTTGGCCTTTTGTACCGCCTCCAGGTCGCCGAGTTCGAGTTTGGGCATGCCGCAGCAGCGCTCCTTCGGCGCCAGCGTCATCGGCATGCCATTGTGCTCGAATACGGCGATTAGATCGTCGTTAACGCCAGGCTCGTTGTAGTTGCCGTAGCAGGTGGCGAACAGCGCCACCTTGCCCGTCGTAGGACCGGCCGCCTCACCCTGCGCGCTGCGTCCGAGCAACTCGGGATGGCGCTTGCGTAACGTGTCGCTATGGTAGGCAGGCAGGCGCGCCGTGCTGTCCACCTGCAGCACCGCCTCCACCAGCTTGCGGCCGGCGCCGTTCTTCAGTGTGGCGTTGACGAATCCGCTCACCACCGGGATACCGGCCAAGGAACCGACCAGATCAGTACTGGTCAGCAACCGGTCGCGTGTCTTGACGTCGCCCTGTTTGTACTTGACGGCCTTGGCGCGCAACATCAGGTGCGGGAAGTCGACGGCCCACTCGTGCGGCGGCACGTAGGGACACTTGGTCATGTAGCACAGATCGCACAGGTAACAGTGGTCGACGACCTTGACGTAGTCGGACTTGGCGACCCCGTCCACTTCCATGGTCTCGGACTCGTCCACCAAATCGAACAGGGTCGGGAAGGACTGACACAGGCTCACGCAGCGCCGGCATCCGTGGCAGATGTCAAACACCCGTTCTAGTTCCTTGTCGAGCGCCTCTTGCTCGTAGAACTCTGGGTTTTTCCAATCCAGCGGATGCCGAGTCGGTGCTTCGAGACTGCCTTCACGCGTGCTGCTTGCCATGAGCTGAAACCTTTGAGTGGTGCCTGACTCCGAGGTCGCTGCCGGAAGGCGGGCGTCCCGCCGGCAACCCCGATGAACTTGTTGTTGGTGGCGGCGCCGGCTATGCGGCACGTGGCCGTTGTCAACGCCGTCGTCCGCTATCCCTTTCTACCCTCCTAAGGTAGACGATCACCGCATCAACCTACCAATGGCTGGATCAGATCAGCTCAATAGGCGGTGCGTATCGGCACCGCCCGGAGCAGGGTGACATCGTGATCATCGCGCAATCGGTTGCATGGCTCCAGCGCCCCGCCGAGGCCTGTTAGCGGCGATCAGCCCCGAGTTGGTCGATACAATAGCCATCCGGATACGTGCGGCTGGGAATGCGCGTCGCCAGCCGCGGCCGCCGACGCGGTGGCATGTGTCGAACAAACCGTGCGCGCAACTGCATCACGCCGGCTCCCAGCCGCCGCACCAACCGCGGCGGCGACGGCAAGCCGACCGCCGCGAGCATCGGTTCATCGAGCATCGCATGTACCCCGATTGCCCCCAGTGGCCAGAGGGGTCGTGGCAGCAACCATCCGAGCATCAGGTTACGGGTGGCCAGGGCAAGGCGGTGGTTATCGTTGCTGTAGCGAAACTGCGCCTGCTCGAAGGCGACATTGAATTCTTCCAGAGCCTCGTAACTGGGCGGGATGTCGCGAATGCCCATACGCATGCCGATCTCGCGCCACAGAAAGTAGCTGGCGTGACGTTCGTTCAGCGTCAGGCGCCGCCAGCCGTAACGCGCATTCCAACGGATCGGCTCGAGCACGAACGTGGACAGCGTGTAGACATACTCGTCGTTGGGGATGCGATAACCGTGATGCTGCTGATTCATGCGCCGCAGCGCCGCCCTGCCCCGCGGGTGGTCATAGCCGTTCTCGAGGATCTCGGCCAGGATCAGCACCGTGTCGTCGTAACGCTTCTGGGTACGCTCGGTCAGCTCCCCCGTGCGCGTCAGCAACGGCGTGCCCTTGGCAATCCCGAAGGTCCGCAGCAGCGCCAGCTCCAACGAGCGGGTGGTGTCCCACGGGAACTCGCAGCAACCCAGCAGAAAACCGATCTCTTGGCAGTGATGCCGTGGGTCCAACCCCGCGATGTACTCCGCCCGGGTCCAACGTGTCGGCGGATCGATCACCTGCGCCGGAATGCGCTCGAGCAACGCCGGTGGCGAGATGTCGTTGTCAGGCAAGTGCGAGGGTGTTGCAGTCACTACGTCGAGCGCTCTGGATCAGGGTCGGCCTGGATGGATTCTAACCTCCGGGCCTGGTCACGAAATCGCCGATAGCGTCTTACAGACAGCTCGCGCCTCAGTCGCAATACTCCAGCCGCACGAGTGCCGAGGAAGCGATCCTGTTCTAAGCCACCCAGTCCCAACCTCTCAGAGAATGTAGCTATACCAGTGCTGGCGAACAACGCAAACCCAGGCATGATGCGGCGTCATCGGATGGATCGCGCTCGATCAAGACGCAAGAGCTGACGCCAACAGGCACCACCCTCAACTGACCGCCGG
>CAVOSE010000075.1:0-71884 GCA_963698775.1 uncultured Gammaproteobacteria bacterium | reverse complement strand
GATCGGTGGCGAGTTGTATTGAGATGTGTTTTTCCAGTTCGACGGTGATGAACGGCGGTGCGCGGCCCTGCTCTATCGCTGCGTACAGACGGTCGAGGTGTTCGCCGAGCGAGTCTCTAACCGGTCGACCATCGATGGCAAGTATTCTCAGTTGCAGCAGATCTAAGCCGTACTCCGAATAATTCATTGCCTGCGTATCGGGTTCGATGCTGGTCACGATAAACAGTTTTTCGCCGGGCGTCGCGTCGTTCACCAGATCCCAGCGCCAGTTGCCGACGCTTTCGATTTGCTCTAGCACGTCACGTGTTACCTCGGTAATGACCAGACCCCCGAGATATCCCCACTCCAACGGATAATCGGCGCCTTCCGTCGGCAACCAGATACGTGGTTGGTGGATCGGTTGCATCACGAGTTGAAACGTTGAATCGACCCCCTGGCGCTTGACGTCGAGCCTCAGCTTGTCGCCCGGCATGGCGGTATTCACCGCGAACCACCAGGGCACTTTGCCTATCACCGGATGGTCTATTTCGCCGTGGTCGATGACATGTCCGTCGACCGCGGTAATGATGTCCCAGCGCTCGAGGCCGGCGGCCGCGGCCGGGCTCTGTTCGATCACATGCGAGACGACCAGGCCGGCCTGTTCCGCGCTGACTTGCAACGCTTTGCGTGAAACCGGGTTGAGGTTGTACGCAATGATCCCGGGATCGGTCTTGGCGAACCGGCCTTGCTCCGTCATGGCCGATACGACCTGACGGGCCGAGCTGAATGGGATCAACAGGCCGATGTTCTCGCCGGCCCCATAGCGTGCGCTGATGCCGATCACCCGGCCGTTCGGACTGATGGCGGGACCGCCGCTGTTGCCCGGGTTGACCGCGGCGTCGGTTCTGATCAGCGTGACGTGGTCGAGTCGGCGTTGATAGACGTCGTGGCGCGGTTCCCAGCTGGAAATGATGCCTTGGGTGGCAACCAGCTTCTCGCTGTTGCCGAAACCGAGGACGGTCACCTCGCCGCCGGGGCGGGCCTCGTCCCAACTGGCCCAGGGGAGCGGACCGATCGGGCCGTTGATCCGTTGAAAGCGTTCTCGCTCGGTTTCGTCTACGAACTCAAGCGTTGCCAAGTCGAACCGAACGCTGGGCTCGGACGCCAGGCGCATCGAGAACTTTTCTTTGCTGCGCACGCCTTCGACCTTGATAGACCGTGCGCCCTCGATGACATGCTGGTTCGTGACCAGGGTGTGCTGGTCGACAAAGAACCCTGTCCCCATGCGCTGTGCCAAATCGCCCTGTCGATAGGGCTTGAGGTATTCCCTGGTCTCATGAACCACGTACACCCGCACGATCCCGGATGACGCCTTCTCCTTGATATCCTTCCAGTCGATGCTGTGGGCATCGACACTGAGAAACAGCAAAAACGCACAAACCAAAATTGATAAACGCACAACCAAAAACCTCATTTACTGCGGCAACGACGGCGTTGACTCGATCATCAACTCCGCTACTTTCGGTTGCTCTTTAAGCAATATTTGCGCCCTAATCTCACAAAGAGGCCTTGGCCAAGCCTGTCGATGGCGCCGACGTCGATCCTCCGGGTCGGAGATTCGTAAGAGTCGGCGGCTTCGGGCGCACGAAGCAGCGATCTGGCCTATCTAATGCTACTGGAGTCGTACGAAATGCGCTGCTGACGGCTCGCCGTAGAGGCAGCTTCGCTTTTCCGAGTGCCGTATCCGTCAGGACTGAGAATCTTTGGGGGCGGGCATTGATGGCGATTGACCATCGGTGAACCGGAGTGGTTCCTTTGCGAAGCGACGGCCTAATGCACCAATCAGGTGCGTCGGCCCGGGGCAACAGACCGCTTCAGCGTTGGTCGTTCTGAGAAACCCGGGCGAGATTGTGCTCGCTACTGGTGCGTCGCCGCGGAAGCTCCGAGACCGTTCGTGTGACCCTCGGCGCTGCGGAAGTGACTTGGCGTCGCGAGCATCCTCGTCGCGGCGGTCGCGATTGCAAATCGCTCCCACAAGCGCGGCTGGTCTCGGTATTTTCGCAGCGAAGCGCTAGGTTCGGCGTCTCCGCGCCTCAAAGCCAGCCATCGCGACCGGGCTCGCGATACATCCAAGCAAGGGGACCGCTGGGGGCGAACGGGCGCCACCGTCCCGGCGGCTGGGCGAGCCGATCCGCGATGGCAAACAGCGTCAGCGGATGCGCACCGAGGCCGAGGTGGCTGGATTCGACCTCGATGCTCTCGGCCTTGGGACTGGTCGGCTCGAAGCTGCTCTGCCAGGGTACGATGCCGTCGCTGCGGCTGTAGATCGACGTGCTCGGCACCGGCAGCGGCCGCGCCAAGTCGATCAGGTGCGGCGGCAAGCCCATCGGGTCGCCGGTGATCTGCTCATAGGTATGCCACAGTTGCGCCGGGCTCGGCTCGCCGCGGATCGGCGTACCCAGGCTGATGACCAGCCGCACGTCGTCCGGCGCCTCCAGTGCCAGGGCCCGGGCGAACAGGCCACCGAGGCTCCAGCCGATCAGGGTCACCGGACGCCCATGCTCTGCGCGCAACGCGCGCAGACGGCCGAGGCAGGCATCGAACACCCCCGAGCGAGGGCCCAGGTTGAGACCCAAATCCCAGGTCGAGGCGGCATAACCGCGGCCGTTCAAAAAGCTGCGCAGGGGCAGTGTGCTGAGGTCGTTGCCGAACATCAGCGGCAACACGAGCACCGCGTGGCCGTCGCCCTTGGGCAACAAGGACAACAGCGGTTGGGCCGCAAGCCCAGCGCCGTGTTCCCAGGGTGCGCGGGCCTCCATGGCCAGGCGCAGCGGCGCGGTCATCTGCTGCTGGACGAAATCGTTGACGCTATCGAGCTTCATGGCACTGCTAGGGATCGCTTAGGAACCACGCCGCTTGGGCGGCTCGAGCCCAGCCGGTTTGCCGGGTTCGGTGTTGGATGGGGTGGTGGGTGCTCTGCGTTTGCCGACATTCTTGCGATCTCGCAAGCGCTGCTTCGACTTTGGCGCCGTCTTACTGTCCGGCTTTGCCCTCGCGCTGGCAGCGGACTTTTTCTTACCCGGTTTGGCGCGCGTCGGCGCACCCTTGAAGCGTGCCTCAAGCCCCTTGATGGCGCGCTGTTTCACGTCCAGACGCAGATAGCGCTGGATGCCTTCCATGCGGTTCCATTCGGATGCGCCGACCAGGCTGATGGCGATGCCCTGTTCGCCGGCGCGCCCGGTGCGACCGGTGCGGTGCAGGTAGTCGTCGCCGCTGCGGGGCACGTCGAAGTTGATCACCCGTTGCACACCGGGTATATCAAGGCCGCGGGCGGCGACGTCGGTGGCGATCAGGACGTCGACGGAGCCGCTGCGGAACAGGCCCATGACGCGTTTGCGCTCGCGTTGGTCGAGGTCGCCATGCAGCACGGCACAGCGCTGTTGTTGGCCGACCAGCCAGTTGCCGAGCAGGTCGGCGCGTTCGCGGGTGTTGACGAAGACCAGGGTCTTGTCGCGCCGCTCAGTGATCGCTTGGCCAGGGGCTCGCTCGGTGGGTTGATCAGGTGCTGGGCGAATCGCTGGGTCGGGTGCCGGGCCAGGCGTTGAACCGGATGCTTGTTCGGCAGGGCTGTCGACAGTCTGGGCCGTGGGGGCATCGCGCAACAGCCAAAGCAGCTGATCGCGCTTATGCTCAGGCTCGTCGCTGAGCAGAATCTGGTGGGTGATGTCCGGATGCGGTTCGCGCGCGGCATCGACGATGATGGTCCGCGGCTCGCGCAGCAGTTGTTCGGCCAAGCCGGTCAGGCCGCGTTGCTGGAGCGTAGCCGAAAACAGCAGCGATTGGCGCTCGCGCCGGCAGTGGCCGAGGATGGCGAACACCTGCTCGGCGAAGCCCATGTCGAGCATGCGGTCAGCCTCGTCCAGCACCAGGTGTTCCAGGTCGCCGAGTTCCGCTTCGCCGGTCTCCAGGTGCTCGAGGATGCGGCCCGGCGTCGCCACCAGGATGTCCGGGTTGCGCCGCAGCGCCGAGACCTGATGACCACGGTTCTCGCCGCCGGTGATGACCTCGGCGGTGAGGCGCGTGTAGCTGCCGATGTCCATGAAATGGGTATGGATCTGCCTCGCCAACTCGCGCGTGGGCACCAGGATCAGCACGCGCGGGCTGTCGTGGATGGCACGCTGGTCGAGCAGATGCTGCATGATCGGCAGCAGGAAGGCGACGGTCTTGCCGGAGCCGGTGGCGGCCGAGACCAACAGGTCCAGCCGTTGCATCGCAGGCGGGATGACCTGTTGCTGCACCGGCGTCGGGGTGTCGAAACCGGCCTTGGTGAGACCGCGCAGCAGCGGCTCGGTGAGGTCTAGGTCGTCGAAGGTCGCCGGACTGGGGGGCGTGGGCATAGGGGCTCAGGTGTGGTTCCGGCGTTGTGGCAAGCGAATCGTTGCAACCTCCAACGGGAATGTTTGTATGGGCTCGACGCGTATCAGCGCTGCAGCTGGTACTGCGCGCCGCAGTAGGGACAGGTGGATTTGCCGTCGGGCTCATCCTCGATGGCCAGGTACACGCGTGGGTGCATGTTCCAGACCTCGTCCTCGGGTAGCGGACAGCACAGGGGTAGGTCGTTGCGGGTAACGGTCTTGACCTCACCGGAGCGTGGCGGCGGTTGGATGCCGTTGGTGTCGAGTGCCGGATCGGGGCTGATCATGTCCATTGCTTGTATCTCGCTCGCTGGTTGTTCTTTTTGCCTGGGCCGATCGGGCTCGGGCCTCGGGGGAGTGGGCCGCGTCAGACCAGCGTCAGCCATTCCCGGTGCGCGTCGCTGCGGCCGTGCACCACGTCAAAGTACAGGCTTTGCAAGCGCTCGGTGATGGGGCCGCGGCTGCCGCTGCCGATGGCGCGACCGTCGACCTCGCGGATCGGCGTCACCTCGGCGGCGGTACCGGTGAAAAATGCCTCGTCGGCGATGTAGACCTCGTCGCGGGTGATGCGCTTCTCCACCACGTCGATGCCGATCTCGCCGGCCAGCGTGATGACGGTGCGCCGGGTGATGCCGTCCAGTGCCGAGGTCAGGTCCGGGGTGTAGAGCACGCCGTCCTTGACGAGGAAGACGTTCTCGCCGCTGCCTTCCATGACGAAGCCCTGGGCGTCGAGCAGCAGCGCCTCGTCGTAGCCGTCGCGCAACGCCTCCTGCAACGCCATCATGGAGTTCATGTAGTTACCGTTGGCCTTGGCCCGGCACATGGTGACGTTGACGTGATGGCGAGTGAACGACGAAACGCGGATGCGGATGCCCTTGCGCATGTTCTCCTCACCCAGGTACGAACCCCAGTCCCAGGCGGCGACGATGCCATGCACGTTGAGATTGTCGGCGCGCAGGCCCATGCCTTCCGGCCCGTAGTAGAACATCGGGCGTATGTACGCGGACTCCAGGTTGTTCTCGCGCACGGCAATGCGGTGGGCCTCGTTGATGGTCTCGCGATCGAACGGCGGCTTCATGGCCAGGATGTGGGCGGAGTTGAACAGCCGATCGGTGTGGTCGCGCAGTCGGAAGATGGCTGGCCCCTGGTCGGTCTTATAGGCGCGCACACCCTCGAACACCCCCATGCCGTAGTGCAGGGTGTGGGTGAGTACATGGGTCTGCGCCTCACGCCAGTCCACGGTGCTGCCGTTGTGCCAGATCAGGCCATCGCGATCCGCCATCGTCATGCTTGCAATTCCTGTTCGGAAGGGCCGAGGGCCGAGGGCCGAGGGCCGGAAAATACGGGGCTCTGCGTCGGGCGCGGCTGCACCCGCGAGAGCGGTGTCTACTCGACCCGAGCACGGCGGTCGCACGACCGCGACGCGGCTCGCCTTAAGCCTCCATCAAGTCCTGCCAGATCGCGGCGACCCGCGCCCGCTCCGGCTGCAGCTGTGCCTCCGGCACTAGGCCCGGCGTGTCCTGCAACGCATTGCGATGGTAGATCGCGCGCAACGCCTTATAGGCGTTGGTCAGGTCGACCGCGGTATCGCCCGGCAGCAGGTGCAGGCGCTCGAGGGTCTCGAGCAGGCGCACGTTGTCGGTCCAGGTCGTTAGATCCGGATGGGCCTCGGCCCAGCGCAAGACCGCGTATTGAACCATAAACTCGATATCGGCAATACCGCCATGGCCCTGTTTCAGGTCGAACAGGCCGTTGCGGGTCTTGTCCAGGTTGTCGCGCATCTTGCTGCGCATGCTGCGCACTGCCTCGCGCAGTTCGTCCGGATCGCGCGCGCGACGCAGGATGTCCGCGCGCACCGCGGCGAAGCGTTCCGCGAGGCGCGCATCGCCGGCCACCGGGCGGGCACGCACCAGGGCCTGATGCTCCCAGGTCCAGGCGTCGCTGGCCTGGTACTCGGCGAAGGACTTCAGCGAGCGGGCGATCATGCCCTTATTGCCGTCCGGGCGCAGGCGCATGTCGACGTCGTAGAGGATGCCCGAATAGGTCGGCGTCGTCATGATGTGGATTAGGCGCTGTCCCAGGCGCACATAGAACTGCGCGCCGCCGATGGTCCGCTCGCCCTCGGTGCTGCCGGCGCCGAGGTCCTCGTCGAACAGGAACACCAGATCCAGGTCGGAGTTGTAACCCAGTTCGATGCCGCCGAGCTTGCCGTAGCCGAGCACCAAAAAGCCCGGCGTGGTCAACTCGGCGCCAGCGGGCCGGCCATGACGGTGGGACAGATCGCAAAAGGCGATGGCCAGGCTGCGGGCGGTCGCGACCTCCGCGATCTCGGTCAGGTAGTCGCTGACCACCATCAGCGGGATGCGATCGGTCACGTCGGCGGCGGCGACCCGCAGCATGTTGCCCTGAGCGAACTGGCGTAGGCGCTCCATGCGCTGCTCCAGATCGTCGCTGTCGACGGTCGCCAGCAACAGGTCCAGTTCGCGCTCCAGGTCGTCGCGATGCAGCGGAGCGAACAACCGCCGTGGGTCCAGCAGTTCGTCCAGCAGCAGCGGATGGCGGGCGGTGCGCTCGCCGAACCAGGTGCTCTTGGCGCAAAGGGTCACCAACTGATGCAAGGCATCCGGGTGCTCGGCCAGCATGGCGATGTAGGACGTGCGCCCGGCGATCGCCTCCAGCACCTTCAGCACACCGTCGAGGGCCAGATCCGGCCCCGCGGAGGCGGCGATCTCGCGCAACAGGCGCGGCATCACCAATGCCAGCCGCTCGCTGCCGCGGCTGCTGATGCCCTTGCGGGCGATCGCCTCGCGGAAGCCCGTCAGTTTTGCACTGGCCGCGGACGGGTCGGCGAAGCCGGCCTGCTGCAACAACACCGCTGCAGCTGCCTCTTCTACGCCATCGGCCCACAGCGCAGCGAGGGGCTCGTCGGCACCGGCGTCTGGACCGGGTCCGGCAAAAATACCGTCGAAGCAGGCCTGCACCCGGCTACGATGCCGGTCCAGCGCCGTCTTGAAGCTGTCCCAGTCGCCAAAGCCCATGCTGCGCGCCAGCCGCAGCCGCGCCTCGGGCTTGTCCGGTAGCAGGTGGGTCTGGCGGTCTTGCCAGGCCTGGACGCGATTTTCGGCCAGGCGCAGAAACCGGTAGGCTGCGGTCAGCTCATTCACCGCCGCGGGCTCCAGCAGGCCCTTGGCGCCGAGCAGCGCCAGCACGGGCTGGATGGGGCGTATCTGTAGGTCCGGATCGCGACCGCCGCGAATCAGCTGAAACGATTGGCCGATGAATTCGATCTCGCGAATACCGCCGGGGCCGAGCTTGAGGTTGTCGGCCATGCCCTTGCGCTTGAGCTCGCGGTCGATCAGCGTCTTGAGGTTGCGCAGGGATTCGATGGCGCCGAAGTCGAGATAACGCCGGTAGACAAACGGCCGCAGCATCGCCATCAACTCGGCGATGGAGCCTGGCTCACCGGCCACCGGCCGTGCCTTGGTCATGGCGTAGCGCTCCCACTCCCGCGCCTGGGAGTGGTAGTAGCCCTCCATCGCGTCGAAGCTCATGGCCAGCGGCCCGGCGGCGCCGAACGGGCGCAGCCGGGTGTCGACGCGAAACACGAAGCCATCGACGGTCTGTGCATCCAGTGCCTTGACCAGGCGCTGACACAGGCGAGCAAAGAATTGTTCGTTGCCGAGCGGGCGGGGGCCATCAGCGACCTCCCCTGTGCTGGGGAAGGCGAAGATCAGGTCGATGTCCGAGGACAGATTCAGCTCGCGGGCACCGAGTTTGCCCATGCCCAGCACGACCAGGGATTGGGCGACGCCGTCGGCGTCGCGCGGCGTGCCCAGTTCCGCCTCGGTCCAGGTCCGCAGCAACGCCAATGTCTGGCCGATACAGCAGTCGGCGAGGGCGCTCAGATCCTCCAGGGTCTCGTCGAGGTCGGCCCAGCCGGACAGGTCGCGCCAGACGATGCGCAGCATCTGCCGTCGCCGGAACAGCCGCAGGGCCTTGTGCAGGCTCGGCTCGTCGGCGATGTCCACTAGCGCCGTGCGCAGCTGCGCGGCCAGGCCATCGGCGCCGAGGGGGCGACCGAGATCGCCGTCGGCGATCAGCGCCGCCAAGGTCTCGGGGCTGCGGGCGGCGGTCAAGGCGGCAAATTCGCTTGCCTCCCAGACCCGCTCACGGGCCTGCTGGAATGCCGCATCGTTCGGTATCGCGACCGCATGCTCGGCGGCCCAATCCAACCACTGCTGCCAGTGGTGGTCGAACGCGGTCGGTTGCAGGTCCTGCGCCATGCTCAATCGCGACGGATGG
Organism: uncultured Gammaproteobacteria bacterium; assembly: GCA_963698775.1. Lineage (GTDB taxonomy): Bacteria > Pseudomonadota > Gammaproteobacteria > Chromatiales > Chromatiaceae > Thiohalocapsa. The sequence continues at coordinate 63,188 of CAVOSE010000075.1, read as the reverse complement.
CGTAGCGGGACGCGAGGCGACGGCTATCACCCGGCGCGACCTGCACGGCATCGCTCGCCGCGTTTGTGGTCTCGACGCAGACCATACGCAGGTATTCCTCGTCGCCGAAGTCTCCCATGGCGCGGGACTGCTCGATCCAGGGGTTCCAGACCACGGCGGATTGGCTGCCTTCGCGCTCGATGCAGATGCGCCGATCCAGAGACGGATCATCGATGATCAAGTCCTGGTCGGTATCGAGATAGATGCGATTGACCGGACCGTCGAAGTTGATGGGGCCGGACTGGGTACGCTCGGCGGTCTCGCCCACCTTGTCAATGTAGTCGTAGCCCGCGAGGCCGAGCACCTGTGCCTGGCGGACGTCGCCAAGTTTGAAATAAGTATGCAGGGCCTGCGTCAGGGTCACCGGGACATCGCCGGTGTTGCGGCTGATCAGCGCAACGTCCAGCGTCTCGCCGATGGTGACCTCGATTTCGAGGGCAAAGGCATGGGGCCACAGGCTCCGGCTGGCCTCGTCATCCTTGGTGCCCAGTCGCACGCGGGTGGTGCCGTCGACCATGGCCTCGGTCAGGAGCAATTGCCACTGGCGCGCGCGCACGAAGCCGTGATCCGGTCGACCGCGGTCCTCGGGGTCCGGTCCGAACCACGGCCAGCAGACGGGGATGCCGCCCTTGATAGCCTTGCCGGGTGCGAAGTGCGCGCGCTCGCTGACGAACAACAAATCGTGGGGATGCGCTTGAGGCTGGTAGGAGAGCACCTGGCCAGCATAGGCGCAGATCTGGGCACGGGCGTGCTCGTTGTCGACGGTGATCAGCGGCAGGCCGCCGTTGCCGGCGCAGATTTGCAGGATGCCGTCGATACCGAACTCGTCATTGGCCTGGGCGATGTCCATGGGGGCTCCTAGTTGGGTCGGCTGGGTTTGGCGACCGACACGGGTTTGTTCGGCGTCAGGCGATCAACTCGTCTGAGGAAGTCGCACGGTTACTTTCCAGCATGCGTTCAAATTTCTGTGGATCATGCTTCAGCGCATCGACATACTCGTCGAGCAGCGTTTGCCAATGCACACCGCCATGCTCGCGAAACTTGCTCAGTGCCACCAGCAAGATCTTCGCTGCCGCGCGCAGTTCACGTTGATCGCCCTCGCCGTAGTGGGCAACCAGATCCGCGTAGAGGTGTTCGACGCGTTCCATGGGCGTTTTTGCATTGGCGGCCATGAAGAAGACTCCAGCATTGACTTGGCCGCCAAGTATAACGGTCGCGCCCTCGGAAGCGAGCCCTAGCGCGATCCGACGCCGTGTTCGCGCCGAGCCAACACCGCCTTAGCGGCGCATCGCCAGTAGCAGTCCGTCACGGATCGGCAGAATCGAACCGATCCAACGCTTGCTGGACGCGACCAGGCGCGTGAACCGACGCACCCCCTCGGTGGCAGGATCGCGATCGGCAGGATCAAAAATACGGTTTCCCCAGAGCATGTTGTCAACGATCAGCATACCGCCGGGTCGCAGGCGTTGCTCGATGGCCGGCAACGAGTCCGGATACCCCTGCTTGTCGATGTCGCTGAAAATCAGGTCGAAGTGCCCGTCCGTCTCGCGCAGTGACTGCACCGCCTCGCCCTGGTGGAAGCGCACCAGATCGGCAAAACCGAGCGTTGTCAGATGGCGCCGCGCCTGCTCTGACAAGTCTTGATCCCAGACGGTGTGGTGCACCTCGGCGACCCGTCCATCGGCCTCGGCGGCCTCCGCGTTCTCCTGCACGGCACGGGCGAACCAGGCAGTGGAGTATCCAAAGCCGGAGCCAAGTTCGAAGATACGCCGAGCGCGGATCATGCGGGCGACCAGATAGCAGGCCTGACCGCAGGCGGGGCCGATGATGGGAAAGCCCTCCGCCTCGGCCATCGCCTCCATGGCGCGCAGTTCTCGAGGTCGGTCGGGAACGAGTTCGTCGAGGTAGGACTGCAGCAGGGCAGGGATCGCGGAATCGGGCATAGTCGGGCGCTCTGAGTTCGATGGCCTGGATTGATTTGGAAAGGAGCGACCGATACGCGGTGCCGAGCGGATTCGGTCCTGCTTGGCGTCGCTGGGTCAGTAGTTTGGCGCGGCCGCTCGTCGTTAGTCGCTGGCGCCGACATTGCTCGGCCGATCGAATGCCCAGCCTTGAGGCGAGAGGATCGGGGCAAGATGCCGTTGGCGCAATGACGAAGACCGCCAGGACCGCCCAGCGGCGGCTCGGACGCCCGGGCCCGGGCATGGGTGCGGGCGCCGGTTTCGGTTACCATATTGGCCTCGGCTACAGCGCAAGGCGCCGCTCTGATCTCATGTCGTCGCGCACCGCCAGTCGGTTCGAGCCAGCGATGTTCCGGGAACACGGCCGCTGGACGCGCGTTTTCCGTGGGCATTCTCATGATCGTCTATTTGCACGGACTCAACAGTTCCAGCCAGTCGCATAAGGCGCTGCGGCTGCGCGCGGCGTTGGCGCCTGAGGGCCTCCTGGCACCGGACTATCCGGCGCACAAACCGCACGAGGCCGTGGCGGCACTGACCGCGCAGATGCAAAGGCTCACGGCCAATGGCGCCGTTCCGACCTTGATCGGCAGCTCCATGGGCGCCTTTTATGGCCAGCATCTTGCGCGGCAGTTTCCAGTATCGCACCTGTTCATGATCAACCCGGCCCTGAAACCCTGGGAGTTACTGTCGGCATTCGTCGATGTTCCCATGACCACCGCCGGCGGCGTGGCCTATCGATTGAGCGCGGACGCGATCAAGGCCACGCGCGCCTACGGTGTCGAACATCCCTGCGACGGTGACGACGACGGCGTGCCGACAACGCTGTTTCTCGACCAGGGCGATGAGGTGATCGACTACCGGATCGCGGATGCCCTGTACCAAGGCTGCGGAAGGCTGATACGGTATGCCGGTGGCGACCACGCCTTTCAGCACATGGAGCACGCCATCGGCGTCATTCGCGACACACTCAACGGGCGTGACCATCTCATGCAGCCATGAGCATCAACTGGGAAAACACCCTAGCCACAGGGATCGAACGGATAGACGCGGAGCATCGCGTCTTTGTGGCACTGATCTCGGATCTGGACCAAGCGGACGCCGAAGGCGCCCCGCGCGAGCGCATGGAGCGCATCCTGCGCGAGGTACAGGCCTACGCCCTGTTCCATTTCACCCGCGAAGAAAACCTCATGCTCGACCAGGGCTATCCCGACTACGAGCGCCATCGCCGCGAGCACCAAAATCTGCTCGCGCATTTCACGGGCGTGCTGCATGAGTACCGCGAAGGGCGGGTCCTGGTACAGCACATCGTCGAACTGACCTACCAATGGTTCGCCGGGCATGCGACAGAAGCCGATCAGCGCTTAGCGGAGTACCTGCGCGGCGCCACTCCACAGGCACTGTCGTAGGATCGAATTATCTCGCCCGATCGTGTGGCCCTAGATGGCCGTCTCTGGGCACATGGAGTCGTCCCGCCGACTGCGTCACTAAATGCATGACGCCGAACCGGCAGCTCTCCGTGCCGTCGCGGTTTTTGAGGCCTCGACCACGGACATCGCTAATCAGGCTGCCATCAGGCGCCCGACGATGGTGAAGCCCGCAACGTAGGTACCCGCCGCGGAGCCGATCGTGCTGAAGATGAACACCAGCAACACCCGGGAGACCCGGTTGCGCCACCAGCCACGGACGCTGGTGACGTCGTCGCGCAGTGATGAGAAGTCGCCGACGCTCGGTCGCCGCAGGGTCAGTTCAATGGCGCCTGCCACCATACCGGCACCGATGGTGGGATTCAGCGACGTTAGGGGCGCGGCACAAAAGGCGCCAAGAACAGTGACGGGATGCGCCCCGGCCAGTACCGTGCCGAGCGCGGACAGGCCGCCGTTGATCAAAACCCAGTCCAGCACCAGGTTCCAACCGAGTTCGGGGCTGCGCGTGAAACCGTAGGCGAACAGCCCGAGCACCAGCACGACGATCCCCCAGGGCACGAAACGCCAGCCCCGGGCGGGCGGCGCCACCTGGTCGAGTTGGGCCAATTCTCGCGCGGGGTCCGGATGCGGCTGGCCGAGCTGCTCCCCGAGGCCCTTGAGATGGCCGGCGCCGACCACGGCCAGCACGTTGCGATAACCCTGTTCACGCAATTCATGCGTCAGGCGCGCGGCCATGTAGCGATCGCGCTCCTCGATCAGCGGCAGATACAGATCGCGACGGTCCTGGGCGAACTCGGCGAAGGTCGTCTCGAGTACATCACCCTGCTTCAGGCGCTCGATCTCGTCCTCGGTCACCTGCTCGCGCGAGAGCATTCCGGCCATCAGACCGGAGAACAGGTTCAGCCGCTTCCACCAACCGAGGTTCTGCGCCGCACGACGCAACGTCACACCCACCTCACGGTCGATCAGCAGCACCGGTAGCCCGCGCGCCTCGGCCATGCGAATGGCCATGCGCTGCTCGGCACCCGGCTCGATGCCGAACTGGTCCGCAAGGCGTTGCTGATAGGCCGAAAGGGCAAGGCTCGCCGCAACCATGTAGACGCGCTTTTCGCGAATCACCGCGAACAGGTCCATGCGGCTCAGGGCATCCGGATGCATGATCGCGTTGAAGCGACTCTCGCACAGTTCCACGGCGACGGCATCGAAGCCGTTGTCGTTGTGATCCAGCAGTTCGCGCACCTTGTCGGCGCTGCTGCGCGAGACGTGGGCGGTACCGAGCAAGGTCAGCTCAGCACCGTCTACACGCGTCGTCAAAAAGGGTTCTTCCTGAGTTTCCGTCATGGGCCGGGGCGAAGAGATTTCGGGCGAAGGGGTGGGCATGATACCCCGCCCTGGCCGCCACTGCCGGCCGCGTCGCCTTTGAGCGGGTCTGTGCCGGCTCGATCGGGTCACTGCGGCCGTGCAAGACCGCACGCGCGCTAAATGCTCTCGACGGTGGATTCAGTGCGCCTTGCGCGAGTCCGCCCCGCTCCCGCACGTCGGGCGAATCATCGTCAACGCAGCACCGGCGCGCAGGCGCATGGCTGCCGCGAACTCTGTATCGGACATCTGACTGCCGACGATATTGCGTAACAGATCGGCATCCTTGTCACCCTGGTCAATCGCCATGGAGAGCCAATAATGGGCCTGAGCCAGGTCGACTTCGACCCCGCGGCCTTCGGCATAGATCAGGCCCATGGCGTACTGCGCGTCAACTTCGCCCCGCAATGCAGCCTCACGCACCACGCCGACCTTGCTCGGATCATTGCGCAGTAGGATGAGATCTTTGAGATAGCTGTTGTTGCTCATTTACGCTCGCCCCTAACTGACGTGATGGTGACCGGGCCGCAAAGCTGGAAGATCCGTCGGCGAATTGGTGCGTCGTCATAAAAAAGGCGGGGGTCACCCGCCTTTTCCACGCTCGCCGCCAGAGGCAGATCAACACCTCGACGGTAGAGTCTGCTTAACAGATCTCGAATCTGGTGAGACCCTCGACTCTCGAACCCCGTCAGCTTACCAACTCGATCAGCTTTTCGCCCACTGCGAGAAGTTGTCGGTGCTCTTCTCCTCGCCGTCGGTGTAGCCCGCCTCGTAGGCCTCGGTGAGACGCTGCTCCTCGCGCTTCGGATTCTGCATGAAGCCGCATTGCCAACCCTGGATGTACTCATCATCGACACCAAGGTTTTCCATTTTGGTGACAGCGTCGTAGTAGAATTGGTTCATATCCTCTCTCCGATCGGTCTCTCGTTGAATTGTTCGCTAGGGATTGCCTGCGCCGACCCCGCGGCGAAGGCGATTTTTCCCAATCGCCTAAAACGCCATGCCCGATCCCCCTCCTGCACCGGTCTTACTACGCTTAGCGTTCAGCACCGAGCGTGACGGCGCAGTCGAGCGCTCGCAGCGCGGCCTGGGCCACAGAACGCATAAGAATACCGCTTTTTTCTAATGCGTACCAGTATAAACCCTAGCTGCGTGCTTGGAATGCCTAATCGGCAACGCTCGGCGGATCTGACCTTCGGCATAGGCCGCATGGATTCGGGAAACAGCCGAAGACGGCATGCCGAGAAGCGACGCACTTGTGCCGCGCCGGCCTGCGTCCCATGTTTCCACGCAGATGCGGGCGTTGCGGTGCCCCCCCACGAAAACCCGGCCGTCGATCACACAGATGCGCCATAAACCCACCAGGAGCCTTATCACCGATGCGTCCCGCCCAGCTTTTACGCGTCCTCGACCGCGAATTTGTCAGTGCCGCCGAAGGTCATCACACCCCTGTCATGCTGTGGGGACCGCCGGGCGTCGGCAAGTCGCAGATGGTGGGGCAGATCGCTGGGCGGCATGGTGTGCCGGTGATCGACATTCGGCTCTCGCAAATGGAGCCGAGTGACCTGCGCGGCATCCCATTCCGCGTCGAAGAACGTGTGGAGTGGGCAATCCCGGCAATGCTGCCCGACGAGCGCCGACACGCCGCGGCCGGGGTCCTATTCCTGGACGAGATCACGTCGGCACCGCCAGCGGTTTCCGCCGCGGCCTATCAGCTGATTCTCGACCGGCGATTGGGTGAGTACCAGGTACCGGAGCACTGGGCCATCTTCGCCGCCGGTAACCGTCAGGGTGACCGCGGCGTCACATACAGCATGCCAGCGCCGCTTGCCAACCGCTTTTCACACTTCGAGGTCGACACACACCTGGACGACTGGGTCACATGGGCCTACGCCAATCGGCTGGACGAACGCATCATTGCGTTCTTGCGTTTTCGGCCTGAGCTGTTGTTCGACTTCGATCCCGCCCACAATCCCGTTGCCTTTCCGTCACCGAGATCCTGGGAATTCGCGCACAGGGCGCTGCAAAAATTTCAAGAGGAGCCTGAGCTACTCCAAGGTACCTTGCAGGCCTGCGTCGGCCCCGCGGCTGGCATCGAGATAACAGCGTTTGTAAATAGTCTGGACCAAATGCCAGATTTGGATGCGATCTGTGCCGGCGAAGAGGTCTCGGTCCCTAAGGAGATCGACCTGCAATACGCGGTCGCAGCCGCCCTGGTCGGCAAGGCCATCCGCGCCCGCGCCGGTCATGACGGCCCGCGGGTGATCGGGAACATCCTAGTCTATGCGGGCCGATTCCCCCAGCGAGAGATGGGGGTGATGCTGGTGTCGGACCTGCATCGGGCCATCGGCCACGAGCTCTTCGACGTGCCAGCCTTCGCCGATTGGGCGAACGCGATCGCCGACGTTATGCTTTACGAGTAGAGACTCGTAGCCTTGCGCGACCCGTTCTCTGACCCCGGAATGCCGCGATGACCCCCTGGACACTGGACTGATTGACGATGCCCGAACAGACCTTCATCGACCACCAGGCGATCGAAACCAAACTGGCCTCTGCCCGTACCCGGCTGATTCTAGATAAGCCTTTCCTAGGGGCCTTGGTGCTTCGTCTGCCGATGCAGCCGGCCCATTCCGACTGGTGCCCGACCACGGCGACCGATGCCCGCGCCTTCTATTACAACCCGGATTACATCGACGCCCTCTCCATAGAGCAGACCCAGTTCATGCTCGCCCACGAGGCGCTGCACTGCGCCCTATCCCACTTCGCCAGGCGCCAACATCGAGTCAAGCACCGCTGGGACCTGGCTTGCGACTATGCGGTAAATCCGCTGTTGATCGACGATGGGCTAATGCCACCGCCCAACACCCAGCTGTTACCGATGTATAAGGGCATGACCGCCGAAGAGATCTACCCTCTGCTCGACGACAACGACCAGTCCGAGACTCTGGACACCCACGCCTACGATCAGGATAACCAGAACCCAGACCGTCAACAGGGCGGGATGGACGAGCGCGACATCCAAGCGCAGCAGGGCAAGAACCCAGACCAGCCGCAGAGCGAAGCCGGGTCGGGTAACCGCGGTCAGGGGCAGCCTCAGCAGCAACAGCCGGATCGCGATGAGGCGACAGATGCGCAGGCCGGCGGAGAGCAGGCAGCCGAGCCGCAACCGGCCGACGCGCCGCGGCCGCTGACCCCCGACGAACAGGAGACGCTGCAGGTGCAGTGGCAGCAGCGGATGGCGGGCGCCGCACAGCAGGCGATTCAGGCCGGCAAGCTTGGCGGCGAACTCAAGCGCATGATCGACCACCTACTGCAACCGCAACTGCCGTGGCGCATGTTGCTTGCGCGCTACATGAACAGCCTGTCGCGGGACGACTACAGCTGGTCGCGGCCATCCCGCCGCGAGGGCGACTACATGATGCCAAGCCTGCGCAGTCACCAACTCGATATTGTCGTCGCCCTCGACACCTCCGGCTCGATCAAGGATGGCGAGGTGCAGGAGTTCATCGACGAGATCGATGCGCTGAAGGGGCAGGTCCGGGCGCGCGTCACGCTGCTGCCCTGCGACGCCACGCTATGCGCCGGGGCACCATTTCACTTCGAACCCTGGGAGCATTTCTGCAGACCTGACAAGCTCACTGGAGGCGGCGGCACAAGCTTCCGCCCGGTCTTCCAGTGGGTTGACAAACAGGGCATGCGTCCTGATTTGCTTGTCTATTTCACTGACGCCGACGGCAACTTCCCAAGCGACGAGCCTAATTATCCGGTGATCTGGTTGGTGAAGGGTCGCTCAGGCGTTCCCTGGGGAGAGCGCATTCAGTTGAACTGAATCGTCACCAAACCGGCCAGAAACCCAAATACCGCGCGCTTGCATGCTTTTTTCACGCTTGCCAACCGCGGCGTCGGCCATAATCAGTAGATGATCTTACCCTTTCCGCCCAATCGACGGGAACGCACCAAGCGAGCGCTGCGTCACGCCGTGCATGTCACCGCGTCAACGCTTGGCGCACTCGGCGTCGGGCTACTGCTCAGCCTGCCTGTTCGGGCCCCCGCCGATGCCTTCGATCTGCCGGAAATGGGGAGCAGCGCCGACTCGGTGATGTCGCCGGCCGAGCAACGCGAGCTGGGCCGAGAGTTCATGAAATGGGTGCGTAAGGCGCTGAAGGTCAGCTCCGACCCGGTGCTGACCGACTACATCCAGTCCCTGGGCAATCAGCTCGCGGCGGCCGGTCGCGAAGGGGCCGGCAATTACGACTTCTTCCTCGTCGAAGACCAAAGCATCAACGCCTTTGCCGGGCCGGCCGGGCATATTGGCATCAATGCCGGGCTGATCATGGCCGCAGAGACCGAAGCCGAGTTGGCGGCCGTGGTCGCGCACGAGCTCGCGCATGTCAGTCAGAAACACCTGATGCGCTCGTTCGAGGCCCGAAAGCAGATGTCGGTACCCACCATGGCCCTGATGCTGGCGGCGGCCGTGCTCGGGGCGGCGGTGGACCCGAGTGCCGGCATCGCCGCCATGGCCGGCGTGCAGGGCCTGGCGGCTCAGAAACAGATCAACTTTACCCGCGCCAACGAAGAAGAGGCCGACAGCATTGGCATCGATACCCTCGCACGGGCCGGCCACGACCCCTTCGCCATGCCGGGTTTTTTCCAGAAGCTGACCCGGGCGACGCGCATCTACGACAGCGGCGCGCCGGAACTACTGCGCACCCATCCCGTCACCACCAATCGCATCGCCGACGGGCTGTCCCGCGCCGAACGTTACGGACATCAACAACGGCCGGACAGCCTGCGCTTCCATTTGGCGCGAGCCAACCTGCGCCAGCGCAAGTATTCCCGGCCCGAGCAGGCCATCGATCACTTCGAAGATACGCTGAAGAAGGACCGTTATCGCGACGAGACCGCCGAGCGTTACGGCTATGCACTGGCCTTGAGCCGCGCCGGGAGACTCAACGACGCGACGGCGCAACTGAGCCCCTTACTGCAGCGCCATCCGAGCCAGATGGAATTCATCGTGCTGAATGCAGACATCTTAATCCGCGGCGGCCGGCCGGAGCTTGCCGTTAAGGAACTCAAGGGACCGGTTGGTCTGTCGCCTGGCAACTGGCCGTTGCGCCAGACCTATGCCGAGGCCCTAATGGCGAACGGCGACTCGAGGGCTGCTCTCAACACCCTCGAAGATTTCGTCGCGTTACGACCGGGCATAGTCCAGGTATATAGCCTGATGTCGGATGCCGCCGGCAAGTCAGGCCAGCAGGCACAGGCGCTGCGCTGGCGCGCTGAGGCGCTTTATCACAACGGCGACCTGGAACCGGCCGTTAGGCAGCTGGAACTCGCGTTGCGCCAACCCAAGCTGGAGTTCCATTTGGCGTCGAAGATCCAGGTACGCTTGTCGGAAATGCGCGCGGAGGCGCAGAGGCAGGACATCAAGCTGGACCGGGGTAACGGAGACCGTTGATTTCGTTCCCGTACGGCGGTCTAGTACGCGCTCAATCGGCGCGCTGCCTTGGAGACATCAGGGTGGTCGCGCCCGGCGGACAAACCATGAACGGCGCTCGCGTTGAGCCCACCCAAGCGCAACGAAGGATAATCATGGATTTCTGCGGGTATTATCTAAGTTTGCAGGCCGCCATGAATGCGCTAAGCTAGCGCGATAGTCGACCCAGGCGGGTGCGCGTTCTAACGCGAGCGCGCAGCGAAGCCTCGAGACAGGGGCAGCTGGAGCGACGAACAATAATGATGACACCAGGAGGCATTTTCTTGACCCATCCTTCCCTCACTGCCAGCGGGACGTCCCTGAGACCACCAGAGCAGCGCGGCGCCCGTTGCGCCGGGCAGCTGCGACGGCCGCGTATGCGCATCCACGCTTGCTGACATGAGTGGACGCCTGGGCTACCGGCCCGCGAGACCGCCACACCGGATACCACCGCCCGGGATTCTGTCAGCATAACTGCTGGCACCCCGTTGTCACACTAACCCAACCCCCGATCGATAGGAGAGTTCCAATGATCGACGCAAAACGCAGAGTTCTACTCAAAGGCTCGCTTGGTGCGGGCGCCATCGGCGTTGCCGTGAGCGCCGGCCTGCTCGCCCCGAGCACCGTACTTGCCGCTTGGCCGGAAGCCGCTTTCAAGGCCACCGATACCTCAGCCGCGCTGAAGGATTTGCTGGGCAGCGACGCCACTGAAACCAGCGACAAAGTGACGATCAAGGCCCCCGACATCGCCGAAAACGGCGCCGTCGTGCCAGTCACCGTCGAGAGCGACGTCGAAGGTGCGAAGTCCATTGCCATTATCGCCTCCGGTAACGGCACTCCGCTGATCGCCTCTTTCGATCTCGGCGAGAGCGCAATGCCGTTCGTCTCCACCCGCATCAAGATGGCCAAGACCGCCGACGTGGTCGCCGTCGTTCAGACCAGCGATGGCCTGTTCAGCGCCGCCAAGCCCGTCAAGGTCACCATCGGCGGCTGCGGCGGTTAATTGCACACGGCATCACTTGAGAGGTAAGACAAATTATGGCTAGCAACATCAAAATTCGCGCCAAGGACAGCAACGGCGTCACCACCGTCAAGGCCCTAATGAGCCACGAGATGGAAACCGGCCTGCGCAAGGACAAGAAAACCGGCGAGCCGATCCCAGCCCACTTCATCCAGGAAGTGACCGCCAAGTGGAAGGATCAGGTCGTCATGACGGCGATGTGGAGCGGTGGTGTCTCGAAGAACCCCTACCTGTCGTTCAAGTTCAACGGCGGCCAGGCAGGTGATCCCATCGAGATCACCTGGGTCGATAATCAGGGCGCGACCGAGACAGGCACCGCTGAGATCAAGTAAGCGGGCAGACGGAGCGAACCGGCCGACATCGATCGAATGATACCGATTAAATGACATCGGCCACCCAGTAACGGGCCAGTAAAAGGCCCAGCATCGCCGGAGCGACCACGACGTGAGTCTACCCGCTCCGGACCTGCGACCCGCCAATCGGCGGGTTTTTTTTGGCTCCGTCTCAGGCCCGCCTCGACCGATAACGAAAAAAAGGCCCGATCGTGTCGCCACGACCGGGCCTTAGCCCCAAGTCTCCGGACGCTCGTTTAGCTCAAGGACTGATAATAATCCATGAGGATCTGTGCCACTTCAGGCCGGGAGAATTCCGGCGGCGGGGCGATGCCGTTACCCAGCATCTCGCGCACCTTGGTGCCCGACAGCAATACGAAGTCCTCCTTGCTGTGGTCCGGGGCCTCGCGCATCATGACCACCTTGTTCAGTTTCTTAGAGTAGGCGGTGTGGTCTGCCTTAAAGATCTCGATCTCCAGGGCGCCCTCAGGGACCTGTTCGTCGAAGATGCTTTGGGCGTCGAAGGCGCCGTAGTAATCGCCGACGCCGGCATGGTCACGGCCGATGATGAAGTGCGTTGCGCCCATGTTCTGCCGGAAGTAGGCGTGCAACACCGCCTCACGCGGGCCGGCATAGAGCATATCGAAACCATAGCCGGTGACCATGGCGCTGTTAGGCGGAAAGTACAGCTCGACCATTTTTCGAATGGCCGCGTCCCGCACGGGCGCTGGGATATCACCCGGCTTCAGCTTACCGAGGAGCATATGGATGACGAGGCCGTCGCACTCCAGGCGCTCCATCGCCATGTGGCACAGCTCCTCATGGGCCAGGTGCATCGGATTACGGGTCTGGAACGCGACGACCCGCTTCCATCCACGCTCGGCGATCTCATGGCGGATCTCCACCGCGGTGCGGAAGGTATCGGGAAAGTCGTCTTGGAAGTAAGAGAAGTGCAACACCTGGATCGGGCCCGACAGCACGGTGCGGCCCTGGGTATTGAAGGCTTGAACGCCGGGATGCTCCATATCGAGGGTGCCGTAGACGCGCTCGGTCATCAGCGCCATCTGAGCGTCGCTGACCTGCTCAATGGATTCGACGTCCATCACGGCCAGGATCGGGGAGCCTTCCATGTTCGGGTCGCGTAACGCGATGCGCTTGGCGTCGCCGATGGCGTCGGCGTCCTCGACCAGACACATCACCGGCACGGGGAAGAACAAGCCGGCGGTGGTCTTCATGGTCTCAGCCACGCTCACGGCATCCGCTACCGTCATGAAACCTGACAGCGGGGTAAAGTAGCCGCCACCCATCATGACGGCGTTGCCGGCGGCCTGGGAGCTGATGGTGATGGACGGCAGGCCCTCGGCCTCGCGCATCAGCGCATGGTGCTGGTCCGGGTCGTAAACGAACAGGGGCTTAAGCGCATCGGAGCCTACGGGTCTGATCATGACGGGCCTCTTCAGTGGGCTCGCCGGCATGGGCATTGGGCTTGCGACCGCGGACGGGCGCGCCCCTTGCTCAGTCTAGCAGCGAACCGCGTGGACGAAATCTGGAGTCGACGGCCACATGGCCGCAAGGGGTCGCGACTGGAGCAAGCGCCCGGCATCGCGATCGGTCGAAGACGATACCATAGGCAGAGAATTGAATTTCCAAGGTTCTCCTTATGGCCGGGGCAAGTCGTTTTGATCCACCAGGTCATCACGCCGCCGGCAGACCGCCTCGCCTCGACCGAAATCCTCGCCGCAAGTTCGGCGCTCACTTGCTTTTGGAGCGGATTTCTGCGAAAAGCACGGGTTTTGTGAACCGCTTGACCCCGCTCGCGACGCGCCGCATGTTTCGGGGCTTGCCTAAGGTCAAGTCTTTTGAATCGCGAGAGTCAGTCCAATGCCGTACTTCGTCTACAAGATCAGCCCTACCCTGCAACTCACCTACATCGACACCAAGGATCGTTATCAGGATGCCCGAACCATCGTACGCGACCTTCGAGCGAACCGCGTCGAGGGGGACGACGGCGATTACCGGATGATCTTCGCCGCTCAGCAGGGCGAAGCGGAAAAGATCCTATCCACGCCCCGCGACGAACGAGTCATCGGCGAAGACTAGGCCGCCGACGGCGATCGCCTCCCATGGCCGCGGTCACGATCAGCGTGCTGCTGCCGTTCCGAGACGCAGCAGCGACGCTGCCTGCCTGCGATCGATCCGCGCAAGATCGGCAATCAATTCGACGGCGTACCCGTGGTTGAGTGGACTTGGCTGCGCAGACGCCAACCGAAACCGTTGGTTCTGAGCTATGTCGCATCGCACGGTGCGCGCCCCCGCATCGAAACCGAGTTGGCGTGCCTGGGCTACAAGAAGGGCACGGACTACCTAAACGTGGGTTGATCCGGGCACCCATGGGCGGCCGCGCAAGGATTGGTAAGCAAGCGCGCGGTAATGGTTCAGGACGGGCGCGGGGCGTTACCCCCCTCGGCGGAGAGGTGACGCAGTACCTTACGCACATAGTTCTGGGTCTCACGATAGGGAGGGATCGTATAGCCGTACTTCTTGACCGCCCCTTCCCCGGCGTTGTAACCGGCAAGCGCGAGCCTAAGGTCATGATCGAAGAGATCGAGCAGGAAGCGCAGATAGGCCGCCCCGCCTTGGATGTTCTGCGCTGGGTCCCAAATGTCGGAGACCTTGAAGCGGGCTGCCGTCTGCGGCATCAGTTGCATCAGACCACAGGCACCGGCGTGGGAGCGCGCGTTGGCTTTGTAGGCAGACTCGGTGCGGATCACCGCGTGCAGCAACTCAGGGGTGAGTCCATGCCGACGCGCCGCATCGTCAATCAGTTGTCGATAGCGGGCCCGCCGAACCGACATCGAACCGCTGACAGGCTGCGACGGCCGCAGCGCATAGGGTTCGGCACGGGCGTTGATGCTCGCCTCAAGGCGCGCATCGATTCGTGCCTGGATATCCGCCTGCTGCTGCTTTACCTTATCGGCGTTTTGCCTGTTCTCCGACACAAGCCGCTTGGAGGTGCGCTTCCACTCCAGGCTCAAGTGCGCACCAGACAACGGTTCGTCGGAGAAAAAGATGTTGCCGTCCTTGTCGATATATTTGTAAACGTCTGCGACGCAGACGCCCGCGAGCGCCCACAGAAGGACGGCCGCCGTCATAGAGACGGCTCTCCGCGACGATGGAGGTTGACCTCGGACCGGGGCCCCGTTCGAGGCGCAACCGGAACCAGCGCAGCCCGGCGCACTCCGGCCCGGAGTGCCCCGCGTCACGTGCTCGACGTGACCGTGAAACGAACGCCTCATCGGCTGGGGTGGCAGTGAGCGTGGAACATTAGTGGCGCCTTGCTCGACCCTGACGGGGTCCGGGACGACGCCTCTCGTCGCAATCGCGAGGCCTAGCAAGTCAATCAGTCGGTTCGCTGAAATCATGCCGCATAACCCCTTCGCGACCGCAACTGCATTGTCGAGCACAGCCCCACAGTTCGCCGCTTTGTTCGGATGTTCACAAAAATTCTTTTTTACTTGACAAGTTGGGTGCTTTTCCTCAACTATTTTAGAGGGCAAACGGCTGACGTCAATCTTTTGTCTTGCCGAGTTGCTTTCCAATGCGCCGTCGCCAGCTTGGCGCGGTCGAGGAAAATTACCAAAACTAGGGGGAAATTCGATGAACCGGCGTTACTTTCTCGGCGCAGGTCTCGCGCTAGCTTCCGCACCCGTCATTGCGAAAAGCCCGAAGAGCCGCGGCACTGCCCGCACCCTGTCCCTGCACCATCTGCATACGGATGAACGACTGACCCTGACGTATCGCGTCGGCGACAACTACCAGCGCAGCGCCCTGGGTCGACTGAACCACTTCCTGCGTGATTTCCGCACCGGCGACAGCATCGCCATCGACCCGCGTGTCTATGACCTGCTGTTCGACGTCAAGACCCGGTTAGGGCATGAAGACGGCGTCTTTGAAATCATCAGCGCTTATCGTTCGCCGAAGACCAACGCGATGCTGCAGCGCGCCTCGTCCGGCGTTGCAAAGCGAAGTCTGCACCTAACCGGCAAGGCAATCGACGTTCGGCTCTCGCAAATGCCCACCCGCAGCATTCGCGATGCGGCGCTGCAGATTGGTCGCGGCGGCGTCGGTTACTACGCCAAGTCTGATTTCGTCCATCTCGACACCGGCCGGGTGCGTCGCTGGGGCGCCTAGGCAAGGGCACACGGCCCTCACGGAGCCACACTGGCGATCCGAACCGAGCGCAAACGGCACCACGAAGACGCCGTTTGCGCTCAGACTGATCCGTAAGAGTCGCATAAGCCGAGCATTTGGTCATTGACCCGCGCCAACTACGTGGCTACTCGCCCAGCGTCGGCCCAACTTCCACCAAAGACCACTATCAACCGAAAGCGTTGACCCCGTCAGGCCTGCGCCTCGCGCTCGGCGATGAACGCCAAGGCCTTGTCGATGCGCCGTAGCGTCGCGTCCTTGCCCACCAGTTGCAAGGTCACGTCGATGCCTGGAGAGGCGGCGCGGCCGACCACGGCCACACGCAGCGGTTGTGCGACTTTGCCCATGTTCAGCTCCAGCTCGGCAGCCACTCGCTCGACGACGTGGTGCAGCATCTCGGGCTGCCAGTCCTCCAACGCCAGCATCTCAAAGGCGGCGCGTGCCCGGGTCAGCGGCTCGCGGGCCACCGGGCGCAAGTGCTTTTTCGCAGCGTTGGGCTCATAGCCATCGAAATCCCGATAGCAAAAGGCGCTGATCTCGGCCAGTTCCACGAGGGTTTTGGCCCGCGGACCCTGAGCGGCAACCACATCCACCAAATCGGGCCCGTCGGCGGGATCGATCTCTATGCGGCCCATGTGCGGACTCAGCAGACGCGCGATGTGCTTCGGATCGCCATGCTGGATGTAGTGCTGATTCAGCCAATCAAGCTTATCGGTATTGAAGGCGGCGGCGGACTTGTTGACGGCGCTGATGTCGAACAACTCGATCATCTCCTCGATCGAGAACACCTCCTGATCGCCATGGGACCATCCCAACCTCACCAGATAATTGAGCAACGCCTCGGGGAGATAGCCCTGATCGCGATAGGACACCACGCTGACAGCGCCGTGACGCTTCGATAGGCGCGCGCCGTCGTCACCGAGGATCATCGGTACATGTGCGTAGCGCGGCGGCTCCTTGCCCATGGCCTTGAGGATATTCATCTGACGCGGCGTATTGTTGACATGGTCGTCGCCGCGAATAACGTGGGTGATACCCATGTCGGAATCGTCCACCACGACGGTCAGATTGTAGGTTGGCGAGCCGTCGCTGCGGCGGATGATCAGATCGTCGAGTTCAGCGTTGGCGAACGCGACACGTCCGCGAATCATGTCGTCGACCACCACCGCGCCATCGGCAGGATTCTTAAAGCGGATCACATGGGGCTGACCGGGGTCGACCTCCCGTCCGCGACAATGGCCGTCATAACGCGGCTTGACCTTGGCCGCCATCTGAGTATCGCGCAAACGCTCCAAACGTTCCTTGGCACAATCGCAGCGGTAGGCTAGTCCCTTTTCGAGCAACTCGTCGATGACGGCGTGGTAGCGGTCGAAGCGCTGGGTTTGAAAAAACGGACCCTCGTCGTAGTCGAGCCCGAGCCAGGTCATGCCTTCCATGATGGCGTTGACGGACTCGGCGGTGGAGCGCTCCAAGTCCGTGTCTTCGATGCGTAGCACGAACTGCCCGCCATGCCTGCGGGCGAACAGGTAACAAAACAGGGCCGTGCGAGCTCCGCCGACGTGGAGATAGCCGGTCGGCGAGGGGGCGAAACGGGTGCGAACGGTCATCGGCGAGGCTTCCTCGGTCGTACGTGAAGAGGTGATCGCGGATTCTAGCAGAGCCTGGCGGGCTTGCCTCAGGGCCGCACGGTCGATACATGCAGGGAATCGCGGGTTACAGTCTGCAGAACAGATGCAATGGTCGGCCCTGCCTTCGTTACCCGATGTCACCACGAGAGGACAAGAACACGATGAATTCCAAGCGCATCACCGCCCTGGGCATCTCAGCCCTAGGTCTAGCCCTAGTGATCGCGGGCCCGCTGTTGCCCGGCGGCGAAAAAATCAGCCGCATTCAACTGCCGAGTGCGAGTCATGTCACGGACCTGGCACCGGGGGATAACGGCGCAGTGCTGGCCGGCACCCAAGACGGCGAGATCTGGCGGCTGATCGGTGGCCAATGGGGGCGCGTGCCGGTCGACCTCGACGGACAGCCCGTCACTGCCTTGACCGCGGAGCCGGCCGGCAAACCAACCCAAGGCCCCATCGGCACGGCGGCGGGCCTGGTCAACCCACCGCCAGGCATGCCACCACTAACGATGCGTGTCAGCGATGAGATCGCCACGACCAAGGGTCTTGTGGTTGCCACCGGCGAGGGCCTGTGGGTTCAGGGCCCAGGCACCTGGCGCGCGACCCTGCCGGGGGTGAACGTCTACAGGCTCGAGCGACAGGTCATCGACGGCGCCGACTACGTGCATGCAGGTACCGTCGGCGATGGCGTCTACAGCGCTCGCGATGACGCGCTACTAGACTGGCAACCGAACCGCGACGGCCTCCCGGAGGGCGCTTACGTGTTCACCTTCGCGGCGACCAACGATGGCCGCCTGCTGGCGGGGACTGACCGTGGTCTGTACTGGCAGGATGCGGCCTTCCAGCCCTGGCAGCTGCTCAAGACCGGGCTTGAGAAAAGCCGAGTGCTCTCGTTGCTACTCCAAGCTGAACCCGAAGGGCAGGATGGGGCATCCGGGAGCCGACTCTGGATTGGCAGCGATAAGGGCCTATTCCGTGTGGAATTGATCGAGAACGACGACGGCGTCGAGGCCGCAGCCTACGCGAGCCTGATCGAGGCGCCGCCGGATCATGTTCGTTTCGGTATCAGTTGGATACTACCCTACGACGACGGCATCCTGTTCAGCGCCGGTACGGTCTACCGCTATGGGCCTGCGGGCTTCCCGGGCTGGTATTGGATCTCGATCGTCGGCGTCCTGCTGATTCTCCTGGGTGGCTGGCTGTTTCCCGGACGAGAAACCCACGACTCGCCCCAGCAGGCGTCCGCTTGAAGCTCCTGTTGTTTTCGTTAGCAGGCCTTGCGTTGCTCGCGATCGGCGGCGTGCTGGTATTCGTCTACGTCATCCAAAACGTGGAGCAGCCCGCCTACACCCTGGTCGAACAGGATCGTGAGTTCGAGTTGCGGGACTACCCGGCACTGGTGGTCGCGGAGGTCCAGCGCAAAGGCAACCGACAGCAGGGCTTGAGCGCAGGGTTTGGCCCCCTGGCCCGCTACATCTTTGCCAAGGAACGCGCTGACGACGTTGAGGTGGGAGGCGAGCGCATCGCGATGACAGCACCGGTGGTGCAGCAGGCGCTTGCACCAGACGCACGCATCGCCATGACCGCCCCAGTGACGCAACGGCGCACCGAGGGCGATGCCTGGGCCGTACGCTTCATCATGCCTGCACAATACCGCCTCGCGGAGCTGCCAGCCCCCGCGAGCGACGACGTACGGCTGAGCGAACTCGCCGCGAGGCGGGTCGCGGCAGTTCGCTTCAGCGGCAGGACTACTGATGCCCTCATTGCCGAACGGGAGCAGGCGCTAAGAGAATGGATGGCCAACCGCGAACTGCGGCCCGCTGCTGAACCGACCTATGCGTATTACAACGATCCGTTTACGCCTGGCTTCCTGCGGCGCAATGAGGTGCTGATCGACGTCGCCTCGAACTGGAAAGACCAATGATCATCCTGCTCGACAATGGCTCGAAACGGCCAGAGGCCACAAAGAATCTTCGGCGGCTCGCCGCCGCAATGACACGCCGCGACGGCGAGGTCGTGCACCCGGTCTCGTTGCTCCATTCGTCCAGCATTCCGCCAGAGCAACTAGACGGACGACCGGCGGAAACCCTGGAGCCATTTTTACAACGGCAGATCGAACTTGGCGTACGGAACTTCGTCGTCGTACCCTTGTTCTTTGGTCGTAGCCGAGCGATCGACGTATTCCTGCCAGAAATTGCCGCGCGAATTGAAGCGATCGCTGGACCATTCGACTTTCGCGTAGCCCCAGCGCTGTGTCCACTGCCGTCGGGCGAGCCTCGTCTAGTCGATATCCTGGAGGCAAACGTCCGTACGACAATGCAAGCAGAGCACAGGACCCCGAACCGAATCCTACTCGTCGATCACGGGTCACCGGTACCGGCTGTGACCGCCGTACGGCAATGGCTCGCGCACCGGCTGGCACAGCGGTTCATCGGCCTTGCGCCAGTCACGCAAGCGGTCATGGAACGCCGCGCTGGCCGTGAATATGATTTCAACGGAGAGCTGCTCGGGGACGTTCTGGCTGCTGCGGCCCGGAATGGAGAACTGATCATTCTAGCGATGCAGTTCATTTCTCCGGGACGACACGCGGGAGCAGGCGGAGATATTGAAGGCATTGCACGTGAAGTGATGGAGAGCCATCCAGGGGCCCGCGCGGTGATGTCGCCCTTGATCGGTGAGCACCCGCTGCTCGCGGAGATTTTGAGCGACCGAATCAACGCCACAAGAGGCTAATGCGAGGCACGCAATGACTGAATCCCGCCTGATTTAGGCGATTGCCGGAGAATCTAGTACCCGATGACGCCGGATTGAGGTTCGCCTTCAAGGCGCACCAGCAGGAGCATAGCCGAGCTATGTGACTGCCGGCGCGACACAGACGGCGGGCGTCAAGACAAGTCAGCTGGTATGCGATTTGACAGACATCGCCTCAAGGCGCAAGAGGATGGCGCCACGAGACCGACGCGATCGGAGTTTTTCGAGTGCCACGTCTCACGGTGATTTCCAACACCGCCATTCCCGCGAAAGCCCCGTGGCGTCACTGCGTGCCGACAGCCCTCTCAGTCCTGAACAGCCTGTAAGTAGCTGGACTTGAAGGCCTCCCGGTCGGCTTTGACGGAGGGGTCGTAACCTTGGGCCGTCATTTTCTCCTTCATCCAGCGAGGGAGTACGCCACGGACGTAGATGTTGTCGGAATTTTCCGGGTCGACATAGCGGGTGTAGCTTCTATTGCTCCCACCCTTCTTCGCAGCGCCTGCACGACGCCGGCGAGGCAAGATGAGCTCCGCAATTTCCTCAACTTCGTAGCCTCGCTGGTCGATCATTTCCCTGATCTCTTGAGCCAATTCTGATTTGGCCTCATGCCAACGCTGATACAACGCCTTTTCGAGGTCAGAGCGGCTCTGCTCTACCTGCTGAAGTTGGCTCTGCAGTTCTTCGACACTGAGATTCTGATATTCCATACGTGCCTCCCGGCAACAAAAAATGAAGTACAGCGGCGGTGCCGCTGCGGGAAAAGAGGGAACAGACCGGGGACGGTGGACCAACAGGTTCGTCGTCATCATACTTCCGGCAGCGTCAGCGCGATACGATGGCATCGGCGCAAACTCTTCACCGATCGAACGGCGAACGGGCAAGGCGTTCAACCAGAACAGCTCCTGCCTGCGCTGCAACGACGACGGTATGTCACCTTCCGGTACCAGCCGATCAGCCTGCCATTAGAAACTGATCGCTGGGCGGGTAATTTAATCCGAATAAATAAAAAGTCAAGGTGTGCTTACTCACTCCGCGTACATGTTTCCCATCGCCGCCCCGGATAAAGAATCCGCGGAGGCACCGGATGCGCTGCAACTAATCGCCCTCTCGACACAAGAACACGTCTGGCACGCCGTCGGCGGAGTGAACCAACCGCGCCCTCACTAAGATTGGCGCGCAGCAGATTTGGCAATCCTCTACGTAGTCCTGGTCGCCGGCACTGCAATCGATCGTCATCTCGAGGGGCTCGCCGCACCAGGGGCAATCACGATTCAGGTAATGGAGGCCCGGTGATATCAAGGATACGCTCCCATGTTGGGTTAAATCGACGACCTACAGCTCGTTCGAGGGCAACTAACCAGCCGAAAAAGGACGGACCAAAAATACCAAACCCTCAACAAATCAACGATCTACATCAAGCTCCACCAATACACCGCACTCGTCTTCTTGGCCGTCGATATGTTCTGGCTCGGCGTCACCGCGCAAGCGTTCTACCAGACGCGTCTCGGGCACCTGCTGGCAGCAGACGTGTACTGGCCGGCTGCAATGGTGTTCTACGCGCTCTATATCGCAGGCATCTTGTTATTCGCGGTGATCCCAGGATTACGTTCGAGTTCATTGTTCAAGACACTTCTGCACGCGGGCGCCTTCGGTATCTTCACCTACATGACCTACGAATTGACGAACATGGCGACCTTGCCTAACTGGCCCCTGAGCATTGTGTTGGTCGACACGGACTGGGGCGTCGTATTGTGCTGCGCGGTGGGCGCCTCAGCATACGGCATCGCCTCAAGTTCACCCAACATGGCGACATTGATGCGCGGCGCAAGACAACGATACGACCTGGTATTCAGAGGCTTCCGGGCGCCGCGGACGGCATCGTCGGAGGAAGTCTCGAATACGCCACATGGAAACTACCAATTGTCAACTCAGGCGGCTGAGCTATGCTGAGGATGTGGATTGGAGAGACATGTTGCTTCCATACATGTTGCTCGAAGCCCACAAGAATACGCTAAAACACTGATATTCCTTCGGGAAGTCAGAACCCACAAACAGACCAACAGCGAAGCTGCTCAGGCCAACCTGTTGTTTTGGAGGCCGACGAGATGACGCCGAATCAAAGAAAAGCTGTCTGGGAGTTGTGTCGCCAAGGGCTGCATCAAGACGCTGATCAGGCCGAGAAGTCTTGGTCCAACGGCCATGCCTTCGAGCCAGCTCAGCGCACTCCAGTCGCCCGAGAAGTCGCGCAACTGATCAGAATTTGTAACTGGGAGTTACGCCCAATTGCCGCGTAAGCTCATGCGTCGCATGGATAGAACTGCGCGAAGCGCTCGATGCTCGCGTGAGCGCGCACGGCCAGGAACCAAATGCCTGAGGTCCGACAACCACCTCGTTCGCCGATCACCTCAGCGCGCCGATCACCTCAGCGCCATGAACACGCGCTCTTGTAAAGTGGCGCCTATGTACCACGCGCCGGGGGCGGCCCCATGCGCAGCGGCTACCTGACCATCGAAACACATCCGGCTTATCCGGATGTGTTGCGGCTGAGCGGAATGGAAACGCTGCCGCCAGAGCGTCCCGACAGCCTCAAGTACGCGGCCCGCTTCAATGATCTGGACGCGGCGCTCATGCATTTCCACTCTGCACTCCGTCGTCGCTTGGTTGACGTCGACCGACGACTCTACCGGGGTCCCGCAGCATCGGCGGTGGCCGCGGCCGACGCGATCGAACTGCCGCATCGGCGCATCTTTATCGATCCGGAACTCCAGCAGGACCCCGCGGTGGCCGAATCGATCGAACGCCTCCATCGCTCCCATCACCGCTGGGAACGCTTCTTTGACCTCATCGGTCTAGGCGCCCTGCTCCTGTTGCTGGCAATCGCCTTTCTGTGAATCGTCGCGCTCAGCCCGGCCAGAGACCACGGATCGCCGCAATTCCCTGGCCACCTTGCTCGAAGCATCGCTCCCGCTCTGCGGGCCCGAGCCCGCCCAAGGCATACACAGGTAGACAAGCCATTGCGGTCAGTTCAGCAAAGCCCGACCATCCCAGCGTCGTCGCCCCTGGATGAGTCAACGTCGCCTCGACAGGCGACAACAAGGCGTAGTCAAGACCGAGTCCGGCGGCTAGACGCAACTCCTCGGCGCTATGGCATGAGGCTCCGACCAGATGCGGCGTCGGGCAGGGCCGCTCCCGCAGCTCTCTTAACAACGCCGAGCCCAGATGCACACCATCGCAGGGCAGGTCCCGCACGACGTTAGGCGCGCGGTTCAACAGCAGTCGCGCACGCGCCTCGCGACAAAGAGGATAAACCGCCTGTGCGAGGCGCCGATAGGCGCTATCGGAAAGTCCGTGGGCGCGCAGTTGAACCAATTCGATGCCGGTATCGAGGGCTCGAGCGAGGCGCATGAGAAAGCCTTCCGTATCCGCCGGATCGTCGCCTGTAATCAAGTATAGGCTCGGCAGTCGCAAGGCGTTGATGATGGGCCGGTCGGCCGCGGGAAATCGCGCCGAGTCCATTTGCTCCGGCTCGACCCATGCGAGCGGCTGGCCCTCTCGCCCCTGCGGAATGCCCACGTAGGCATCGACACGATAGACGTCCAACAAGACGCGGCGGTCGCCATAGTCATGCTGCACGCGGATCAATGGCCGCCAGCGGTCGATACGGATACCAAGTTCTTCGTAAAGCTCCCGTGCCAGACCGTCAGAAGGTCGCTCCCCCGGTTCCAACTTACCGCCGGGAAATTCCCAGAGCCCGCCCTGATGAGCACGATCGGGGCGCTTCGCGATCAGGATTCGGCCGTCTTGATCCACAACCGCACCCGCCGCGACATGGATCAACGGCCTCTCCATCGCTGCTGCGCCCGACATCCCCAAGTCCTCAACTGCGGTACTCAGCGTTAATGCGCACGTAGTCGTAGGACAGATCACAGGTGAGCACCCTGGCCTGCGCATCACCTCGCCCCAGGGCCACACGAATGGCGAAGCTGTCTTGCTCCATCACGCGGCGACCGGCGGATTCTTGGTAAGACGGATCACGGCCGCCACCGGAGACGATCAGGCAATCGTCAAGGGCGATGCTGATCCGATCGATGTCGAGATCCCGCACCCCAGCACGGCCAACTGCCGCCAGGATTCGACCCCAGTTGGGGTCGGCGGCGAAGAGCGCCGTCTTGACCAACGGAGAATGCGCGATCGTATCCGCGACCGCGCGCGCCTCCGAGACGCTGCCTGCCTCGCTGATCTCGATACTGACCAGTTTGGTGGCGCCCTCACCGTCGCGCACGATCGCAGTGGCGAGGTCGGTACAGACGCCATTAACGGCCTGCCCCAGCGCCGCGTATGCCGGGTCGTGCAACGAGGTTACCGGAGCATTGCCAAGGGTCCCCGCCGCGCTCAAGACGCAGGCGTCGTTGGTCGACGTATCGCCGTCGATGCTGATGCAGTTGAAGGACTGTTCGACCGCGGAGCTTAAACAGTGTTGCAGCACTTCGGCACCGACCACGGCGTCGGTGGCGAGAAAGGCCAACATCGTCGCCATATCCGGCCGGATCATGCCCGCGCCCTTCGCAATACCGAGGATCGAGGCCTCGCGCCCGTCCACCATGAAGCGGCGCATGGCGACCTTCGGAACGGTATCGGTGGTCATGATCGCACGCGACGCGGTATCCCAGCCGTGCTCGCCAAGCGCGGATAGCGCGGCGGGCAAACGACTGGTGATGCGTTCCATCGGCAGATATTCGCCGATGACACCGGTGGAGAAAGGCAGCACCTGCTCCGGTTTACACCCGGCTAGCCGCGCCAAGGCTTCGCAGGTGGCACGGGCATCGGCCAGCCCACGAGCGCCCGTGCCGGCATTCGCGTTACCGGCGTTGATCAACAAATAGCGTACGGCACCACCGACGAGGTGCTCACGGGCCACCGTGACCGGCGCCGCGCAGAAGGCGTTGCGAGTAAAGGTTGCCGCAGTCGTTGCCCCTTCCGGCAACGCCATCAGGAGCAGGTCGTCGCGGTCGCGATAACGAATACCAGCGGCAAGGCTGGCCAGGCGCACACCGGAAATCTTCCAGACGCCCGATGCGTCGCCGGGGGCTGTCGAAGTCGTCATTGATCCTCAGGCGACCTTGCCGTGGCATTGCTTGTACTTCTTGCCTGAGCCACAGGGACAGGGCTCGTTCCGGCCTACTTTGCGCCCCTCGCGTACGAAGGGCTGCTGCTCCGGACCCGCCGATGACTGCGCGGACGCGCGGGCTGACGCGGATTGGGCGCCGGTATCGGCGGTTTCAGCAACAGGAGCGAGCCCCGTGAATTCCTCGTGCTTGAATTCGAACTCGCGCTCGCGTAACGCGAGGTCGGGCACAGGTTCGGGCGCCTGCACCTGCATGCGAGCCAAAGTCTTGACCACGTCCTGCTTGATGCTCCCGAGCATGGCCGAGAACATTTCGAAGGCCTCGCGCTTGTACTCCTGTTTTGGATTCTTCTGCGCGTAGCCCCGCAGATGGATGCCTTGGCGTAGGTAGTCCATCTGCGCCAAATGGTCCTTCCACTGGGTGTCGAGGGTCTGCAGCATGACGGCCTTTTCGATCTGCCGCATGGTGTCGCTGCCGACCAGCTTTTCCTTCTCCGCATAGTTGGCGGCGATCTCGTCGGCGATGCGCTTGCGCAGCGTCTCCTCGTGCAGATCCGCGTCCGCATCCAGCCATTGCTGCACCGGCCAAACACCGCCGAAACCATCCACCAGCGCTTCGCTCAGGCCCGCGACGTCCCACTGCTCCTCCAAGCTCTGCGGCGGGATATACTGGTCGATCAACGCATTCAGCACATCCGCACGCATCGCCACCACGGTCTCAGAGATTTCATCGCCGTCCATCAGCTCGCGCCGCTGCTGATAAATGACCTTGCGCTGATCACTGGCAACGTCGTCGTATTCGAGCAGCTGTTTGCGGATATCGAAGTTGCGCCCCTCGACCTTGCGCTGGGCGTTCTCGATGGCTTTGGTGACCCAAGGATGCTCGATCGCCTCGCCTTCCTGCATACCGAGTTTCTGCATCATCGAGCCGACACGATCCGATGCGAAGATGCGCATCAGGCTGTCCTGTAACGACAGATAGAATCGGGTAGATCCGGCGTCACCCTGCCGTCCAGAACGGCCTCGAAGCTGGTTGTCGATGCGGCGCGATTCATGGCGTTCGGTACCGATGACGTGCAGGCCGCCGGCCTCAATGACGCGCCCGTGACGCTCCTTCCAATCGGTCCTGATACGATCCCGCTCGGCCTCGTCCGCAGCATTTTCGAGTTCGGCATCCAGATTCCCGCCGAGCACGATGTCGGTGCCGCGACCGGCCATGTTGGTGGCAATAGTGACGGCGCCCGGCTCGCCCGCACGCGCGACGATGCCGGCCTCACGTTCGTGCTGCTTGGCGTTCAACACCTCGTGGGCGATCTTCTGCTCCGTCAACAGCTTTGACACGAGCTCTGAAGTCTCGATGGATGCCGTACCCACCAGCGCGGGCTGTCCCGATTTCACGCAGTCGCGAACGTCTTCGATGATGGCCCGGTACTTCTCTTCCTGCGTCAGGTACACCAGATCGCCACGGTCATCACGCACCATGGGCTGGTTAGTGGGGATGACCACCACCTCCAGGCCGTAGATCTGCTGAAACTCGAAGGCCTCGGTATCGGCGGTGCCGGTCATGCCCGACAGCTTCGGGTACAGCCGGAACAGATTCTGGAACGTGATCGACGCCATGGTCTGGTTTTCTGCCTGGATGGCGACGCCTTCCTTGGCCTCCACCGCCTGATGCAAACCCTCGGACCAGCGCCGACCCGGCATGGTACGGCCGGTGAATTCGTCAACGATGATGATCTGCCCATCGCGCAAGATATAGTCGACGTTCTTCTGGAACAGTGCATGGGCGCGCAGCGCGGCATAGACGTGGTGCATCAGCACGATATTGGCCGCGTCGTAGAGGCTCTCGCCCTCGCCCAGCAGCCCCATCTCGGTGAGCATGTCCTCGACCTTCTGGTGGCCATCCTCGCTGAGGTAGACCTGCTTGCCCTTTTCGTCTACCGAAAAGTCCCCGGGGCCGAAGTCCGGCTTGCCTTCTTCGTCTTTGATCGGGTCTTGGCGCGTGAGGTGCGGAATGATGGCGTCGATCTTTTGGTACAGGTCGGTATTGCCTTCGGACGGTCCTGAGATGATCAGCGGTGTGCGCGCCTCATCGATCAGGATCGAGTCCACCTCGTCGACGATCGCGTAGAAGGGGTCGCGCTGCACCCGTTGCTCGGGCGTGAAGGCCATATTGTCGCGCAGGTAGTCAAAACCGAACTCGTTGTTGGTGCCGTAGGTGATGTCGGCATGATAAGAGTCACGGCGGGTCGACGGCCGCAGATGCCGATGACCGCCGTCGTCGGCGGGCTCATAGTCCGGGTCGTAGAGGTAGGACGCGGCATCGGGGCCCATGCCGCTAGAGGAGTTGATGACGCCGACGGTCAGCCCAAGAAAATGATAGATCTGCCCCATCCAGCACGCATCGCGACGGGCCAGATAGTCGTTCACGGTGACCACATGCACGCCCTTTCCTGGCAGCGCATTCAGATAAGCCGCCAGCGTCGCCACCAGGGTCTTGCCTTCACCGGTGCGCATCTCGGCGATCTTGCCGGAATCGAGCACCATGCCACCCACCAACTGCACGTCGAAGTGACGCATCCCGAGGACGCGCCTCCCAGCCTCTCGCACCACGGCAAAGGTTTCGGGCAGTAAGTCATCAAGGTTTGCGCCCTGCTGCAGACGCTCCTTGAAGACGTTCGTACGGGCACGCAAGTCCGCATCGGAGTGTCCCGATACTTCAGGCTCCAAAGCGTTGATCGACTCGGCAGTCTTCAGCAGCCGCTTGACGAGGCGTTCGTTCCGGCTGCCAAAAACCTTCTTGAATACGTTAAAAGCCATTGTTTCCTGCCCTTCCGGGCTCCTCTGGCGCTTTGAAAAATTCGCTCATGATAACGGAAAAGCCCGACCATGCGCAGCGCGCATTGGTCGGGCTCTAGCGTAAGGTTGAGGTCGTGGCTTGCTTCGCTGTCACGATCTAACCATGGCGATCAGGAACGGACGTCACCGCATTTGCAGTCGCCTCGGCTCCTTTGAAAGGCGCAGCCTACAAACGGTGATATCGGTTAAGTTGGTGGTGGTCAAGACAGCCACGCTGACTGCGGCTTAGAGACGCGCGACGCGAGAGGGCTTGCTCAAGTCCAGATACCGCATGGGATCAACGGCTTCGCCGTTTCGACGCACCTCGAAGTGCACGTGCGGACCTGTGGATCGCCCGGTAGAACCTAGCTTCGCGATGACCTCGCCCTTACGGACCAAATCACCTTCCTTCGCCAAATTCCGCTGGTTGTGCGCGTAGCGGGTCTCTAAACCATTCGCGTGACGCACTTCGACAATGTTGCCATAGCCGCTCTTGCGGCCGGAAAAAATGACCAAGCCATCGGCCATGGCAACAATGTCGGAGCCCCGCTTCGCCGCGATGTCAATACCCATGTGGAGACTGCGCCGCCCTGTGATGGGATGGCGACGATAGCCGAACTTGGACGTCACTACACCACCAGACACGAGTGGCCAGCCTTCGGGGACAGAGTGGCTCTTCAGATCTCGCTCCATGATCAGCGTCTCGAGCAAGACCAGCTTACGTTTTCGATCACCCAATTCGGCGAGGACTTTAGCGAGATCCTGCGCTACCTCGTCGGATCGACTTGAGCGCAGCGTGGAATCGTCGGGGCCGCCGGCCGGCGCGGGATTGACGAAATCGAATTCGTCGCCGTCGAGCCCCGCCATCTCGACCAGTCGCTGACCGAGCGCGTTGACCCGAAGCACTTCCGCCTGCATTTCCCCTACACGAACCGCCAGCGCGTCGATGTGGGCATCGACTTCACTGCGCTGCGCAACCAGCTGCCGCAATTCAGCCCCCGCCGCGAAACCCGCCTCGCCTGAGGTCACGGCAACGGTATCGGCGGGCGCCAAGCGATACTTGCCCAACCAAAACCCCAAGCCGCCAGCGGAGATCGCGACCATCATCATGACCAGGAGAATCACAGAGCTATAACCCTGCTGCATTCCGCGTCGGTCACGATGTTGGGCCCAAGACGTGGCCGAGATACTATTCGGATATCGCATCGTAACTCCGATCTTTAGTTAATAATCGTTCAGGGGGTACGCGAAAGCGCCCCCGCCCCCAATCAAATCGTTATTTGCGACGAGTCAGATACTACCGAGCCGAACATGCCCGACACCGCCCGCCATGTCCGTGGATATCTCCGCCGCAGCGACGCGGTCGCTGCACTACTCAACGAGCTCCAACGGCGCGACAGTCTCTTGCAGGCGGTGCGAAGCGCTATTCCCGAAGCAATCCGCCCACACTGCAAGCAGGCATCGTTGCACGATGGCCTTCTCGTCGTCTCGGTGGATTCCCCTACCTGGGTCAGCCGGCTGAAGTTTCTTGTGCCCCAGCTCGTCGATCATCTCCAGCGCCTCGACGTGGCCGTTGTTGAGTGCCGTGCGCGCGCCCTGCCAGAGCGCGCCTCGAGTCTGCCGACGGCAACCACTGACGCCGGCACCTTTTCAGCATCCGCGGCAGCCGCACATTTGGCGCAGGCCGCCAAAGGGATTACAGACGCCGACTTGCAAAACAGCCTGCGTCGCCTCGCAGAAAGCCTTGCAGCACGGGCATCGACCGATTAGCACTAAAGCCTAGCTGACCAACACGGGCCGGGCATAGCTGATCGGTGCCTCGTTCGAATCCTCGAACGTGACTTCTTCCCAAGCCGCCTCATCCGCCATCAGCGCGCGCAGCAGACGATTGTTTAGCGCGTGGCCAGACTTGTGACCCCGGAATGCGCCAACCAGCGAATGTCCAAGCAGGTAGAGATCGCCGATGGCATCCAGGATCTTGTGCCGCACGAACTCGTCTTCATAGCGCAGACCGTCGTCATTCAGCACTCGAAAATCGTCAACGACGACCGCGTTGTCGAGACTGCCCCCCAAAGCCAGATTCTGCTGACGCAACGCCTCGATGTCACGCAGGAAGCCGAAGGTGCGCGCACGGCTCACCTCTTTAACGAAGGAGGTTGACGAGAAGTCCACCGTCGCCTCTTGCAAGCGCGAAGTAAATGCCGGGTGATCGAAGTCGATGGAGAAGCCGACCTTGAAGCCATCGAAGGGGTCGAAGCGCGCAAACTTGTCCCCGTCTTCCACCACCACTGGGTGTTTGATGCGGATGAACCGCTTGGGGCGGTGTTGCTCTTCGATGCCAGCGGATTGGATCAGAAACACGAAGGGCCCCGCGCTTCCATCCATGATCGGAACCTCCGCGGCACTCACATCTACATAGGCGTTATCGATGCCGAGACCGGCGAACGCCGACAGCAGGTGCTCGACCGTCGAGATCTTCGCGTCGCCATTGACCAACGTCGTAGACAGACGCGTATCGCCGACGTTGGAGGGGCAGGCATGAATGTCGACCGGTGGGTCGAGATCGACTCGTCTAAACACGACACCGGTATCGGGGGCTGCTGGACGCAGGGTCAGATAGACTTTGTTGCCCGTATGCAGACCGACACCGGTGGCACGGATCACGTTCTTCAGCGTTCTTTGGCGGATCATCGCAGTTCCTCCCTACGCATCGGAACCAGAGCGCAGCGCTCGACTTTGGCCCGCGTGTGGCTTGGTACCCAAAAAATATGCGCGCCCGCCCGAAACGGGTCGGACGCGTCCGGATTCTCTTAACGCCCATGTTAGGGTTTTCCCGGATTATTATCAAGCACCAAATCTCTTTTTCAGCAAACCCTTTGTTTTTACTGAAGTTAAGATGCTAGGGATTATCCTAGCGCGACAGCAGGAATCATTCGAGGACGACCACGTGGATAGCCCCGGCTCAGTCCGCCTGGCGGCGCAGGAAGGCTGGGATGTCGAGATAGTCCAGATCCCCTGCCGACTGCTCGACCGCCGCACCTCCGACCGCGCTGCGCTTGCTGCGCGCGTACGCCGGTTGGTCCATGTCATGGTAGTCCGGCGCAGCGGCATCATGATCACGCGGAGTGTTGACCACGTGAAACCTCGGCTCTTCGCCACGAGACGGAAGGCTTTGGGCGCGGGCATTGCCTAGACCGGTCGCGACCACCGTGACGCGTAGTTCGTCTTCCAATTCCGGATCGATGACGGTACCAACGACGACGGTGGCCTCCTCGTCGGCGAAGTCACGGACGGTGTTACCAACCTCGTCGAACTCACCAATGGTTAGACTCAGACCTGCGGTGATATTTACCAGAATACCCTTTGCGCCGGCAAGGTCGATGTCTTCCAGCAGTGGGCTGTTGATCGCCGCCTCGGCAGCCTCACGGGCGCGATTCTCACCAGTGGCGGCACCGGTGCCCATCATCGACACCCCCATTTCCGACATCACGGTCTTGACGTCGGCGAAGTCGACATTGATGAGGCCCGGGCGGGTGATCAGTTCCGCGATGCCCTGGGTAGCGTTGAGCAGGACGTCGTTGGCCGAACTAAAGGCATTCAGCAGACTCATGTCCTTGCCGAGGACCTGCAGCAGCTTCTCGTTCGGGATCGTGATCAGCGAATCGACATGCTTGGCCAACTCTTGGATGCCTTCCAGCGCGATCTTGCTCCGCTTGGTGCCTTCGAACGGGAACGGCTTGGTGACCACCGCGACGGTCAGAATCCCGAGCTGGCGCGCGACCTCCGCCACCACGGGCGCGGCGCCGGTACCGGTGCCGCCGCCCATGCCAACGGTGATGAAGATCATGTCGGAGCCGTCTAGGGCCTCCTTGATCCGGTCGCGATCCTCTTCCGCCGCCTTGCGGCCAATCTCGGGATCGGCCCCCGCGCCCAACCCCTTTGTGATGCCGGCGCCGAGTTGCAAGATCGTCTTGACGGTGGCGTTCTCCAGTGCCTGCGCATCCGTGTTGGCACAGATGAAATCGACACCCTGAATATTTGCCGCGGCCATGTGGTTGACCGCGTTGCCGCCACCACCACCGACGCCAATCACCTTGATCACCGCCGTCTGGGTCTGGGTATCCATGAGTTCGAACATGAGCTGTCTCCTCTCGACTTGCTGTTGACTGTTGCTTAAGTGCGCTGCTTTCCCGTCGGGCCACCGGGAACGATTGCCCGAATTCATACTGCGTTGATCGGCGCTCCACTCGCCGCATGCTGGGGATCGAGATCCCGACATCCTTGGTCCCGGTTGAGGTCGGCGGCCCCGGGCGCCGCCCCGACGCATGCGACCAAGCGGCCGCGCGTCAGAAGTTGCCCTTGAACCACTTGCGTAAACGTCCGAGCAACCCGGTACCTTCGGCATAGTCGGAACCATCGCGAAATCGGTGCTGCTGCGCGTAGATGAGCAGTCCCACACCGGTGGCATAGGCCGGATCTGCGATGGTCTCTTCGAGGCCGGTGACGTACTGCGGCAAACCGAGCCGAACGGGCATGTGGAAAATTTGTTCGGCCAGTTCAAGTACGCCCTCCATCTTCGCGCTGCCGCCAGTCAGCACCAGCCCGCCCGCCACGTGTTCTTCGAAGCCGGTGCGACGCAAATCGTCGTGCAATAGACCCAGCAATTCGCTGTAGCGGGCCTCGACCACCTGCGCAAGGTTCTGACGGGACAACTGCCGCGCCGGGCGCTCGCCGATACTCGGCACCTCGATGTCCTCGCTGACGCCCATGGACGACAGGGCACAGGCATGGCGCACCTTGATGTCTTGTGCATGCAAACGCGGCGTGCGGAAGAAGGTGGCGATGTCGTTCGTGATCTGATCGCCGGCGATGGGGATGACCTTGGTGTGGCGGATAGCACCGTCGGTGAACACGGCGAGGTCGGTGGTGCCGCCACCGATGTCTGCCACGCAGACGCCGAGCTCCTTCTCGTCCTCACGCAACACCGCCAAACTGGAACTGAGCTGGCCGAGCACCAGATCGTCGACTTCCAGGCCACAGCGACGAATGCACTTGACGATGTTCTCGGCGGCGCTGACCGCACCAGTGACCATGTGCACGCGCGCCTCCAGGCGCACGCCGCTCATGCCGATGGGCTCACGAATGCCCTCTTGATCATCGATGATGAAGTCCTGGGGCAGGATGTGCAGGATCTTCTGATCCGCCGGAATCGCCACCGCGCGCGCGGCTTCAATGACCCGGTCCACGTCCGCCTGACCCACCTCATGCTCCTTGATCGCGGTGATACCGTGGGAGTTCAGGCTGCGGATATGGCTGCCGGCGATGCCCACATGCACCGAGTGGATCTCGCAGCCGGCCATCAACTCGGCCTCTTCCACCGCGCGCTGAATGGACTGCACCGTGGACTCGATATCCACGACGACGCCCTTCTTCAGGCCATGGGACGGATGCGTACCGATACCGACGATCTCGATGGTGTCATCCGCCTTGACCTCGCCGACCAGAGCGGCGACCTTCGATGTGCCGACGTCGAGCCCGACCACCAGGTTCTTTTCACTACGTCTCGCCATTCATTCAGCTCCGTTCACGAGGTTTGGTTGCGGCCACGCGGTCCGGTTCGGCCCGGGCATTCGCCCTCGGCAGCCAACGCACCGCGAACCCATTGCTGTAACGCAGGTCGATGCGGATCGGTATACCGATCGCTTCCACCTGCGGGTAGGCGGCGAGCAGACGCTCAAAGCGCATCTCGATGTCGTCGGTGCCGAGGTAGAGCTCGGTTCCGCCCAGCAACATCAGACTCCAGTCGCCGCGGGCGTCACGCACGACACCGTCAATAATCAAGCCGAGTTCGGCCAAGCGCGGATGCCAGCGCTGAAATCGCTCCACCACCTCCGGGGCCATGTCGTCGGCACCATCGAGGCGCGCCAGCCCCGCGGGCAGTCGTCCATCACGCGGCCGGAACACGACACCGGCGGCGGTAACGAGGCCGTTCTCGCCCCAACGCGCAATCGCTTCGTGCTCACGCACCGTGACCACGATCCGGTCCGGCCAGATGCGACGGACGCTGGCGGTGTCGATCCAGGGCAGCGCCTCCACCTCGGCCTTCAACTCGGCCAGATCCTGAGTCAGGATCCCGCCGCTGATGTGATCGTCGATGGTCTGTTGCAGCGACTGCTTGGACAGCCCCCGCATCTCGCCATCGATGGTCACGACCCGAATCGGCAGCAGCCGAGGCTCCCATTGCAGGGCAATGAAGCCGGCGCAGATCAACGCGCCAAGGATGACCACGGCCGTCAGGAGCCGAGCGATCAACGCCCAGCGACTGACCGGCGGGTCGACCACGATCGGTCGCGGGTCTGCGCCCACATCCGCGGCCATCGATGCAGCGGTCGTTGTCACCTGCGCCCTCCATGCGCCTCAGAGGTCGAAGGTTGTCCCACGGCCGGCAGCGCCGTCGCCAGCACCTGCATGCACAGGCTGTCGAAGTTGATGCCTTCGGCGCTTGCCGCCATCGGCACCAAGCTGTGATCGGTCATGCCTGGCACGGTGTTGACCTCCAACAGGTTCGGCGCGCCATCCGCGTCGAGCATGAAGTCAACGCGCCCCCAGCCGCTGGCACCCACGGTCTCAAAGGCACGTAGGCAAAGCGACTGAAACGCGGCCTCGTCATCGGGCGGTAGGCCGCAAGGACACAGATAGCGGGTCGTGTTGGCGTGATACTTGGCCTCGAAGTCGTAGAACACTTCCGGCGTCTCGATGCGGATCAACGGCAGCGCCCGGCCGTTGAGGATGGCGCAGGTGAACTCAGCACCGGGGATCCAGCGCTCGGCGAGTACCGCGCTGTCGAATCGCGCTGCGGCACGCCAGGCACTCTCGAGTTCAGCAGCGTTCTCGGCCCGGGCCATGCCAATACTGGAACCCTCTTGTGCCGGCTTGATCATCAGCGGATAGCCCAGGGCCGCAGCGAGCGGGAGGTCGTCCGCGCTAAAGAGCAGCGCGAACTCCGCGGTGGGGATGCCGGCCCCGGCCCAAATCAGCTTGGTGCGATACTTGTCCATGCCGATAGCGGAGCCGAGCACGCCGGAACCCGTGTAGGGCAGACCGATGGTCTCCAACGCCCCCTGCATCTGGCCGTCCTCGCCGCCGCGCCCGTGCAAGATGATGAACGCGCGGTCGTAGTCGCCGGCGCGCAGCACCTCGAGGACATCGGGCCCCGGATCGACCGCATGGGCGTCAACGTCCATCCGCTGCAGTGCCGCAAGCACCGCCGCCCCGCTCTTCAGCGATATCTCGCGTTCGGCGGCGCGACCGCCCAGCAGCAGCGCGACCTTGCCGAACTCGGCCGGATCTCGGTTCATCAGCTCAGTTCTCCCACCCGATGCACCTCGGGTATTAGTCGAATACCGCTGCCGCGCTCAACCTCCGCCTGGACCCGGTCGATCAGTAAGGCGATTTCGCGAGCGCTGGCGGTGCCCGTTTTGATGATGAAATTGGCGTGCTTTGGCGACACCTCAGCCCCGCCTATCCGGCTTCCCTTGAGTCCCGCCGCCTCGATCAGCCGCGCGGTGGTCTGGATCACGGTGCCAGGGAAGCCGGCAGCGCTGATCAACAGATTGCTTCCAAGCCCAAGCCACAGCAGCGGCTCGTCCGCGGCGAGGGCGCGCAGAAACGCGACCAAGTCGTCACGGTCGGCGGGACGGTATAGGCGCGCGGCCGGCTCCCCGACACGCCAGCTGGTATGGCGCGCGAGCGGTTCGCCCCGGCACAACTCGCCACGTAGCGTCGACGCGATTGCAGCGAGTGCGCTCATGTGTCGCCCTCACCCGCAACCGTGCGCAATTGACCCGGCAAACGGGCCGCCAGCGCGCCGATGTCTCCAGCACCGGAGACCAGCACCAGATCGCCATCCAACAACAATTTGTCCAACAGTTCCGGCACCTCGGCGAGGTGCTGCGCAAACAGGGGCTCCAACAGGCCGCGCTGGCGGATGGCGCGCGCCAAACTGCGACCGTCAGCGCCCGGTATCGGCTGCTCGCCGGCAGGGTAGACGTCGCACAGCACCAGCAGGTCCGGCTCGGACAACACGTGCACGAAGTCGTCGAACTGCTCCTGGGTGCGGGAATAGCGATGGGGTTGGAATACCAGCACCAGGCGCCGCTCGGGCCAACTGCCACGGGCTGCATCCATGGTGGCCTGCACCTCGCGCGGATGGTGGCCGTAGTCGTCGATGAGCGTGAACGCTCGACCGTCAGAGGTGGTGCAATCGCTGACCACGAAGCGCCGACCGATGCCCTGGAAATTCGCCAGCGCCCGTTGGATCGCCTCCTCATCGACGCCGAGTTCCAATGCGATGCCGACGGCGGCTAGCGCGTTGAGCATGTTGTGCCGTCCAGGCAGGTTGAGCTCGATCGCCAGGGCGCTGGCTCCGTCGTAGTGCACATCGAAGTACATCTTCGTGCCCTGCTGGCGGACATTGTCGGCACGGATGTCAGCGTCGGCGTGGGTGCCGTAGGTGCGCACCGGGCGAGCCAGGGTCGGCAGCAACGACGCCACCTCGGCGTCGTCGATGCACAGCATGGCGAGACCATAAAACGGCAGGTGGTGCAGGAATTCGACGAAGGTGTTGCGCAACCGACCGAAGTCGTTGCCATAGGTGTGCATGTGGTCGGCGTCGATGTTGGTCACCACCGCCATCATCGGCTGCAGGAACAAGAACGACGCGTCGCTCTCATCGGCCTCGGCAATCAGGTATTTGCTGCTGCCCAATCGAGCGTTGGCACCGGCGCTGTTCAGTAGTCCTCCAATGACAAAGGTCGGGTCCAGACCAGCCTCGGCCAGCACGCTTGCGATCAGGCTGGTGGTGGTTGTCTTGCCGTGAGTACCTGCCACCGCGACGCCATAATGGAAACGCATCAGTTCGGCGAGCATCTCGGCACGTCGCACCACCGGGATGCGCTCCGCGCGCGCCGCAATGATCTCCGGGTTGTTGGTATCGATGGCCGTCGACACCACCACCGCGTCCACGTCTTCGATCTGTTCCGCACGATGACCGATGAAGACCTGCACACCGAGCCCACGCAACCGCTCCGTTACCGGGCTCTCCCGGCGATCCGAGCCCTGCACCTCGTAGCCCAGATTGGCCATCAATTCGGCAATGCCGCTCATGCCCGCGCCACCGACACCAATGAAGTGAAGTCGGCGCATGCGGCCCATGTAACTAGCGCTGTGGGTGCGATGGGCGTTCATGGCGCAGCGGCTGCGGTCTTCTTGTACGTGGCTGGCAGGGAGCCGGAACCCGCTCGTTGGGCGGCAGGTTTGCCGGCACGGGCCGCCCGGAGGTTTGTAACCGACCGCTTGATGGTCATCGCGCCAACTCCAGACAGACATCGGCAATCCGTTCCGCCGCATCGACCTTCGCCTTCGCCCGAGCCGCCTCGGCCATGGACAGCCGTTGGGCCGGGTCGGCGAGCAGCTCGGCGAGCGCCGCGGCGAGGCCCTCGACGGTCAAATCGCGTTGGATGATCAGGCGCGCAGCGCCGGCGTCACTCAAATAGCGGGCGTTGCCGACCTGATGGTCATCGACGGCGTGCGGATACGGCACAAACACGGCCGGCACACCGGCGGCGGCCAATTCCGAGACGGTCAGTGCCCCGGAGCGGCACAGCACCAGGTCGGCCCAGCCGTAGGCCTCGGACATGTCGGTGATGAAGGGGGTCACGTCCGCCGTCACCCCAGCATCGGCATAGGCACGCTCGGCAACCGCTAGCGTCCGTTCCCCCGCCTGATGTCGCACAAGCGGGCGCTGCTTGGTAGAGAGCAGGGCCAGCGCCCGCGGCACGGTCTCGTTGAGGGCCTGGGCACCGAGCGAGCCCCCCAGCACCAGCAGCCGCGGAGGCCCAGTCCGGCCGGCGAAGCGAGTCGATGGCGCTGCCAGCGCGGTGATCTCGGCGCGCACCGGGTTGCCTGTGGCCACCGCTCGCCGTCCCGCCGGGAAGCTGCCGGGGAAGGCCTCGAACACACGATCGGCGATCCGGGACAGCCATTGATTGGTCATGCCCGGCACGCTGTTTTGCTCCTGGATCAGCAGCGGACGCCGCTGCATCCGTGCCATCAAGCCGCCGGGGCCGGAGACGAACCCGCCCATGCCGACGACGACCCGAGGATCACGCCGACGCAGGATCGCGCCAGCCTCGCGCAGGGCTCGGAAAAGCCGCCAAGGTGCTGCCAACACTTGCCGCGCACCCTTTCCACGGATGCCCTGGATGCCAATCCACTCGATCTCAAAACCCTGTTCCGGCACCAGCCGCGCTTCCATCCCGGCACGGGTTCCGATCCAGAAAACATCCGCACCACTCGCGCGCAACACTTCCGCTACGGCCAGGGCTGGGAACACGTGCCCGCCGGTACCGCCCGCCATGATGGCTATGCTCGCTGCCATCGCATCCTCCGTTCCCGATGCAGGCCGCCCTCGGGGATCGGCTCGACCGACTTGCGACGCAGCTCGAAGTCGATCCGCAGCAGCACCGCCGCGATGACGACTGCAACGATCAACGCGTTGCTGCCATAGCTCATGAACGGCAGCGGCAGGCCTTTGGTGGGCAATAGGCCGGTATTCACGCCCACGTTGACAAAGGCCTGGAGCCCGAGCATGACGCCGAAGCCATGGGCGACGTAACAGGAGAATCCCTCACCCTGAGCACGGGCGCGGTTACCGATAACGAAGGCTCGCCAGGTCAGAAACGCGAAGCTGGTGATAACCAGCAATACGCCCACAAGGCCAAACTCTTCGCCCACCACGGCGAGCAAAAAGTCGGTGTGCGCCTCCGGCAGGTAGAACTGTTTTTGGATGCCGTTTCCGAGCCCAACACCCAGCCACTCGCCACGACCGAACGCGATCAAGGCCTGGCTGAGCTGGTAACCGGTGTTGAACGGATCATCAAAGGGCTTGAGAAACGACGTGACGCGCTGCAGGCGGTAGGGCTCGACAACGATCAGCCCGGCCAATGCGACGGCTACGCCGACGAAGAGCACGCCGAAGCTCAGAATCCTGACCCCGCCCAGGAACAGTAGGCCCATCACCGTGGCGAGAATGACCGCCGTGGTGCCAAAGTCCGGCTGCACCATAATCAGAGCGCAAGCGACACCGATCGGGACCATGGGCCGCAGAAAACCGACAAAGCTGGTCTGGACGTCAAGCTGGCGCCGGATCAGGTAGTCAGAGACATAGAGCACGGCGAAGAACTTCATCAGCTCGGAGGGCTGTAGATTCAGCACGCCGAGCGGAATCCAGCGTGTCGCTCCATTGACCGTGCGACCAACACCAGGGATCAGCAGCAGGACCAGCAGAGCGATACCCGACAACAGCAACCAGGGCGCGGAACGCTCCCAGACCTTTATGGGCACGGCAAAGCACAGCAGGCCACTGAACAACGCCAAGGTCATCGCGAACCCGTGGCGCAGTACGAAAAAGAACGGGTCACCGTAATTTCGATCGGCAATCGGCATCGATGCCGAACTGACCATGACGAAGCCGAGGCCGAGCAAGAACAGCACGGCGAGCAAAACGCCGTAGTCGATGACCGCGACGCCGTGCTCGATCCGACGCCGCCGACGCAAACCGGGGGCCGACTGAACGGTCGATGCAACCGCTGGGGTCATGACAGCCACCCCAGCACCGCCTCCGCGAAGGCTCGCCCACGATGCTGGTAGTCGTTGAACATGTCGAAACTCGCGCAGGCCGGCGACAACAGCACGCAAT
This sequence comes from uncultured Gammaproteobacteria bacterium, assembly GCA_963698775.1. Taxonomy (GTDB): domain Bacteria; phylum Pseudomonadota; class Gammaproteobacteria; order Chromatiales; family Chromatiaceae; genus Thiohalocapsa. Next base: position 23,270 of record CAVOSE010000075.1, on the reverse strand, counting down.
CGCCCGGCTGCGCGACCCCGCCAGCGACGCGCACCGCCTCTTCCATGTCGTGCGCGCGCAGCAGTGGCACGCGGTCGGCGAGGGCTTCGGCGAGCAACGGTGCGTCCCGGCCGATCAACACAACCGCCCGCGCGGCGCGTTCCACCGCCCCGACCAGGGGCGTGAATTCCGCCCCCTTGCAGTCACCCCCGGCGATCAGCACCGCCTTGCCCCGACTGGGGTCTGGCACCAACCCGATCAGGGCGGCCACGGTTGCGCCAGGATTGGTGCCCTTGGAGTCATTGATCCAGCGGACTCCGTCGCGCTCCGCGACCAGTTCGCTGCGATGCACGAGCCCACGGAAGGAACCAAGCGCCTCGCACATCGGCGCCGTCTCCAAGCCGCAAAGCTCACCCAGCGCCAACGCGGCGAGCGCATTGGCCAGATTATGCGTACCCGGAAGCAACAGATTGGAGACTGGCATCAGCGGCGTCGGTGCCTGCACCGGCCCCCGCATGATCCAGGGCGCGCCGGCATGCTCGGCAACCCCGTAATCGCCGGCCTCAACGGGTTCCCCCAGCGTGAAACCCCGCCGCTGCGGGACGCTGTCGGCAAGCCTAGCGGCGGCGACGTCGTCGCGATTGACAACCGCCGCCTCGGCATGGGCGAAGATCCGCTGCTTGGCCGCGGCATAGCTGGCGAGGTCGGGATAGCGGTCCATGTGATCGGGCGACAGGTTCAGCACCGTCGCCGCCCGTAGCCGCAGCGAATCCGTCGTCTCCAACTGGAAGCTAGAGAGCTCAACAACATAGATATCGGCGTCGTCGGCAAGGATATCGAGCACCGGTGCACCGAGATTGCCGCCGACCCCAACCCGTTTTCCTGCTTGTCGCGCCATCAGCCCGAGCAAGGTCGTGACCGTGCTCTTGCCGTTGGAGCCGGTGATACCGACCACCGGCGCGCGGACCGCGCGGGCAAACAGTTCCACATCCCCATAGACCGGTGTGCCCGCGGCCAGAGCACGTTGGATCGCCGGCTCCGCCAATGCCACGCCGGGGCTGACCACGATCTGCTCCGCGGCATCGAAGGCCGCGTCCGCGAAGTCGCCAAGCATCAGGGCGACATCCGGCAGTTCAGCGCGCATTTGCTCCAAGCCAGGCGGGCTTTCTCGGCTGTCGGTCACCGCCACGGTACAACCCAGCGCGTGCAAATAGCGGGCGCAAGACAGACCGGTCTTTCCCAGACCGACGACAAGGACCTTGGCGCCGGCCCGAGGGGTTGCGTCGGTGCCGATGCTCACGCGCCTAACTCCTGCTCGCCGGGGCGCGCACCGAGGCGCGAGATCCCGGGATCCAGCCAACACGTACCGACGACGCTGCCGCTTGCACATTGGCCTTGCGTCGCGTCGACGACCATGATCAGGCTCCCCGGATTCATCGGATCTTCAGGCTCGCCAGTCCGATCAACACCAGCACGACCGTAACGATCCAGAAACGCACGATCACGCGCGGCTCCGGCCAGCCTTTGAGCTCGTAGTGGTGGTGCAGCGGCGCCATCCGAAAAATGCGCTTGCCGGTCAGCTTGAACGACGCCACCTGCAACATCACCGACAAGGTCTCCAGCACGAAGATCCCGCCCATGATGAACAGCACCAGTTCCTGCTTGGCGACGACAGCGATCGCACCGAGCGCAGCACCCAGAGCCAAAGCGCCGACGTCGCCCATGAAGACCTGAGCGGGATAGGTGTTGAACCACAGAAAACCGAGGCCAGCGCCGGCGATGGCACCGCAAAAGATCACCACCTCGCCGACGTCCGACACATAGGGGATCTTCAGGTAGCCGGCGATCTCGACGTTACCGGCCGCATACACCATGATGCCGAGCCCACCGGCGACCAGCACCGTGGGCAGCACCGCGAGCCCGTCGAGCCCATCCGTTAAGTTCACGGCATTGCTGGTGCCAACGATGACGAAATACGCGAACAGGATGAACAGCGGCCCGAGTTGGATGCTGACGTCCTTTAGATAGGGCACCAGCAGTGCGGTCTCGCCCGGCGTCGTGGCGCTGAAATACAGGTACAGCGCCGCCGCTAGTCCGGCCAGGGTCTGCCAGAAATACTTCCAGCGCCCCACCAGGCCCTTCGGGTCACGCATCACCAGTTTCTTGTAGTCGTCCACCAGACCGATGACACCGAAGGCCATGGTCGTGATCAACACCACCCAGACGAAGCGGTTGCTGAGATCCGCCCAGAGCAATGTGCTGACGGCGATCGCCACCAGGATCAACGTCCCCCCCATGGTGGGGGTACCTGCCTTTGAAAAGTGCGATTCCGGACCGTCGTCACGCACGGTCTGGCCGATCTTGTAACTGCTGAGCCAGCGTATCAGCGGCCGGCCGATGATCAGTGAGATGGCCAGCGCGGTAATCACACCCAGGATCGTTCTCAGGGTCAGATAGCGGAAGACGTAGAACCCGCTGTTGTACTCGCCAAGCCATTCTGTAAGCCAAAGCAACATGTCAGTGCGTCTCCGCCGCCATCTGTTCGCACAGCGCGTCCACGACCTGGTCCATGCCGGAGGCTCGCGAACCCTTGATCAGCAGCACATCCGCCGCGGTGGCCTCTGCTTCGAGCGCGCCGATCAGGGTCGTCTGATCGGCGTGTGCGCTCGCACCTTCACCAAAACCCTGCGCCGCCAACTCAGCCAAAGGACCAGTTGTGAAGAGGCGCTGCACCCCGGCGGCCCGTGCCGCTGCACCCATGTCTCGGTGGAGTTGTCGGCTATCCGCGCCCAGTTCGCCGAAGTCTCCAAGCACCAGCAAGCCCCGCCCGGAGGGGGCGTCGGCGGTCAGGCTCACCAGGACATCGACCGCCGCGGCCAACGAATCCGGATTGGCGTTGTAACTGTCGTCGATGATGCGCAGGCCGCCGCGACCCACGCGCGGCTGCAGACGGCGTTTGACCGGCTGCAGACTGGCAAGCCCGTCCTGAATCGCTTGGGTCGGGATGTCCAACGCCGCTGCCATGGCGATGGCGGCCAACGCGTTGCGCACGTTGTGCCGCCCGGCCAATGCCAGCGTGATGACCACCGGTTGACCGTTCAGATCGGCGGTGAAGCGGGTACGAAAGCCATCGTCATCCCAGGTCGTGGCAACGGCGGCCTCGTCGGCGTGGATCTCGGCACCGGGCCCGTTGCCGAAGGTGAGTGCCCGACGCCCGGCGGCCAGTTCGCGCCAGAGCCGCGTCCAAGGGACGTCGGCCATGAAGATGAACGTGCCATTGGGGCGGATGCTCCGGGCGATCTCACCCTTGGCATGGGCGACGCCCTCGACGCTGCCGAAGCCCTCTAAATGGGCGCGGCCGGCATTGGTGATCAGTGCCGCCTCAGGTCGGGCAATGTCCGTCAGATAAGCGATCTCGCCGGGATGATTGGCACCCATCTCGAGAATCAGGAAGTGTTCATCCCGGGCGGAGAGCAGCGTCAGCGGCATGCCGATGTCGTTGTTCAGGTTGCCCTCGGTTGCACGCGTCTCGCCGACCTGGCTGAAAATCGCGCCGACCATCTCCTTCACCGTGGTCTTGCCGTTGCTGCCGGTAATGGCCACGACACGGGCGGCAATGCGATCACGCCAAGCCGCCGCCAGCCGCCCCAGGCCGATGCGGGTATCGTCGAGCACCCACTGCGGCAGGTCACAGTCGACCGGATGCTCTACCATGGCCGCCGCGGCGCCATTCGCCGCAGCCTTGGCAACATAGTCGTGGCCATCGAAACGCTCCCCCCGAAGCGCAACGAACAGCCGACCACGACAGTCGCCGCGGCTGTCGGTGGTGACGCCCACATAGCTGGCGTCGGTCCCGGTCAGCCGTCCCCCGACCTGCGCAGCCGAACTGGCGAGGCTCCACATCGTCGGCGCCATCATCCGCGTCGCCCCTGCCACTCGGTCAGTGCCTGCACCACCTGCGCCCGATCGCTGAAATGCACCTTGAGTTCACCCATGTCCTGCACGGTCTCTTGCCCCTTGCCGGCGACCAGCACGGCATCACCGCGGCCCGCCAGCGCAATCGCGCGGCGGATCGCCAGCGCGCGCTGACGCTCAACCACGGCCCACTCCGGTGCGACCATGCCGGCCAGGATCTCCGAGCAGATGGCATCGCCATCCTCGCCGCGGGGGTTGTCGTCCGTGATGATGACCGCATCGCTCAGACGCTCCGCGGCAGCCCCCATTAGCGCTCGCTTACCTCGGTCGCGCTCGCCGCCACAGCCGAACACCGTCAGCAGGCGGCCACCGCAGTGCATCCGCAGATGCGCGATCGCCTGCTCCAGAGCATCCGGCGTATGTGCGTAGTCGACCACAACCAGCGGTGCGTCGCCGCCACCGAAGCATTCCATGCGGCCCGGTACACCGCGGACGTGCCGGAGTCGTTCCAGTGCGGCATCCAGCCGGAGGCCGCCACTGAGCAGCACGGACAGCACGGCCAGCAGATTGGAGACGTTGAAACGCCCGATCAGCGCGACCTCCAGCACTCCATCGCCGAGGGATGTCTCGATCTCGACGCGCAACCCAAGCGGCAAAGGGGTGATGGCGCTGGCCTGCACCCAAAGGTCGGCGTCGGTAGCCAAGCCGGAAACACGCGATCTCGCGTCGGACGCGACGCTGTAGCGAGCCACCCGGACGTCCGGGGCCAGTACGGCGCAGATGTCGGCACTGGCCGCGTCGTCATGATTGAGCACCGCCCATTGCAAACTTGGGGTTCGGAACAAGCGACGCTTAGCAGCGGCATAGCGATGCATGTCGCCGTGGTAGTCCAGGTGATCCCGACTCAGGTTAGTGAAGACGGCGTGGCTGAAGTGCACAGCGCCGACACGGCCCTGATCAAGGGCGTGAGACGACACTTCCATGGCCACCGCGTCGGCACCCTGGGCGCGCAAACGGGCAAGGCCCTCCTGCACCGCAATCGGATCTGGCGTGCTCAACCCCATGGAACTGAGTTCACCCGGAAAACCGATCCCCAAGCTACCGATCAAGGCGCAACGGGTATCCGTCGCTAGCGCGCACGCCAAGAAATGTCCAACACTGGTCTTGCCGTTGGTGCCGGTGATACCGATCACCGGCATATCGACACTCGGATCATCGAAAAAGCGCGCGGCGATCTCGGCGGCACGGCGCGACAAATGCGCGATCGGAACCACGGGCAACGCCAACTCCGCTGACAGGCGCGCCAGATCGGTCTCACCCCAGAGCGTATCCGGCTCAGCGGCAATCGCGGCGCAGCCGCGTTCCGCGGCCTGTTCCGCGTAGCGCAGACCGTGCGCACGGGTTCCGCGACAGGCAAGAAAAAGGGCTCCGGGGCCAGCCTCGCGGCTGTCCAGCGTCAAGCGTTCGATACGCAGGTCCGACTCGAAGGGCGCAGCCGCGAAACCTGCCAACAGATGCGACAGGCGCCAACAACGTGCGCTGGCATGTTGCAACGCCATCATCAGCGGGTCCCCTGCTCGGAAGTCGCGGCGGCCAACAGCAAGGACCCCTGCGCATCATCCGGCGGCACATTGTAGAGTCGCAGTGCCGCCTGCATGACCTTCGCGAACGTCGGCGCGGCGACAAGACCACCGTAGTACTTCTTACCGCCAGGCTCATCGATCATCACCACCATGACAAAACGCGGGGCTGTGATCGGCGCCATGCCCGCGAAGACGGCCTGATACTTGCCAGGCGCGTAGCCACGCCCGGTCGCCTTCTTAGCGGTTCCCGTCTTGCCGCCAACACGATAGCCCGGCACCGCGGCACGTCGCGCCGTCCCCTTTTCGGAAACCACGGTCTCGATCATTGCACGCACGCTACGTGCCGTCTGCTCCGAGAACACACGCTCGCCTTCGGGAATCGCGTCGACCTTGCGGAGGCTCACCGGGCGGCGCACACCATCGTTGGCCAATACCGCATACGCCTGCGCCAACTGCAACGTGGTCACATTCAGTCCATAGCCGAAGGCCAGTGTCGCGTGCTCAAAGCGCGACCATCCCTCGAAGTGGGGCAAAAAGCCGGTGCGCTCTCCGGGAAACTGGACGTTCGTCGCGCGGCCAAACCCGAGCTTGCCATAGACCTGCCACAACACCGCCCGATCCATCCTTTGGGCGATCTTGACGACGCCGACGTTGCTGGACTTTGTAATCACCCCCGTGGCATCGAGCACGCCGTAGTTGTGTATATCCTTGACCCGATTGCGGCCGACCGTCAAAAATCCAGGGGCTGTATTGACGGGGGTACGCGGATTGATGAGGCCTGCCTCCAACGCTGTGGCGACGACAAAAGGTTTGACGGTCGAACCAGGCTCGAAGACATCGGTCAGGGCACGATTGCGGCGCGATTCGGTCGGCTCGCTGCGACCCCCATTGGGATTGAACGATGGTTGGTTGACCATCGCCAGAACCTCCCCGGTCTGCACATCCAGCAGCACCGCCGACCCGGACACGGCCTTGTGCTCCGTTACCGCGCGCTTGAGTTCGCGATAGGCCAAGAACTGCAAACGCCGATCGATGCTCAGCACCAGATCCTTACCATGGATCGGTGGCTTGATCTGCTCGACCTCCTCGACGACGCGTCTGCGCCCATCTTGGATCACGCGCCGCTTACCGGGCTCAGCGCTGAGCCAGTCGTTGAAAACCAGCTCGACGCCCTCTTGGCCGACATCGTCAAGGTTGGTAAAGCCAACCACGTGCCCGAACATCTCGCCGCCGGGGTAGTAACGTCGGTACTCGGCGTCCATGCCCAGCCCCGTGAGCTTGTACTCGTTGACGACCTCGGCTACCGCGCGGGAGCAGTGCGGCTCGACGCGTCGCCTCAGGAAGATGAAGCGCTTATCGTCGCGCTCGTATTGGGCCAGACGGGCCTTCAGTTTGCCCGGCTCCAGTTCCAGCGCGCTCGCCAGCGCCGGCAATGCGTCAGTTCGGCTCGCGAGCAGTTGTGGATCCGCCCAAATGGTCGACATCGACGTGCTGATCGCCAGCGGCTCGCCGTTGCGGTCGGTGACCATGCCGCGACGCGCGGCGATGGCACGCTCGCGCAGGAAACGCTTCTCTCCTTCGTCCTGTAAGAATTCGTGCTCCAGCACTTGGCGGTAGAAGGAGGCACCAATCACCGACAGGAAGGCTGCACTGAGCATCAGCGCGAGGGCAGCCCGGCGTGCGCCGAAGTTCGGCGGCTTGCGGCGCGCAAGCTCGGCACGACGCATACGTTCTTTCATCTGCTCGCGGCTTCGCGGCCTGCTACTGAACATGATCCTGCACCTTTGAAACCTTGACCTCGACGACGCGTACCTCTCCGCCTTCGGGCAGGTACATGTCGAGCTTGCGCCGCGCGTTGTCTTCGATGCGGGTATGCGACGTCAGTGCCGCCTCCTCGATCTGCAAACGTCCCCATTCGACGTCCAACTCGTCGCGCTCTACGCGCACCTGCTGCAACGTGCCGAACTCAGTGCGAGTCAGGTACTTGACTTGAATCACGCCCACGGCGGTTGCGATGACCGCAAACCCCAGTGCCATAGCAAGCACAATCGCAGCCTTGAGCGCGCCAGCATCGGAGCGGCGACGAGCGTGCGCGCTCATGCAAGCCGCTCCGCTGCCCGCAACACCGCACTGCGTGAGCGCGGATTAGCCCGGACCTCGTCATCGGAGGCATGCACGGCGGCGCCGATGGGCCGCAAGCGCCGTTGCAACTGGTCATCTCGAACCGGCACGCCCTTCGGTAGCGCCGCACCACGGGACTCGTTGCGAATGAACCGTTTGACGATTCGGTCCTCTAGGGAATGGAAGCTGATCACTACCAGCCGACCGCCCACCGCCAACAGGTCGCAGACCTGCTTCAACAGGGCGCGCAGCTCGTCAAGTTCACCATTTACATGGATACGCAGGGCCTGAAAGGTGCGCGTGGCCGGATGCTTACCCGGCTCACGGAACGGCACGGCCCGCTCGCAGATCGCCGCGAGCTCGGCGGTGCTCTCTATCGGTTGCGTTGTGCGGATCTCGCAAATAGCGCGCGCGATGCGCTTCGCAAAGCGTTCTTCGCCGTAGTCTTTGAGGATCCGAGTGATCTCATGCTCCTCGGCGCGCGCGAGCCATTGCGCGGCGTTGACCCCCGAATCGGGGTCCATGCGCATGTCCAGCGGCCCGTCGGCAGTGAAACTGAAACCACGCTCTGCGCGATCGAGCTGCGGTGACGACACGCCGAGATCCAACAGCAAACCGCTGACGCGACCCAACAGCCCCTGTTCCTCCACGATCCGCGGCAGCTCTGCGAAGCGGCCACGATAGATTTGGAAACGGTTGTCGGCGCGCGCCAACTTCCCGCCCGCGGCCACAGCATCCGGATCGCGATCCGTGGCAAGCAAACGGCCCATCGGACCGAGCCGCTCCAGGATCGCGCGCGAGTGGCCTCCACGGCCGAACGTGCCGTCGACGTAACAACCGTCAGAAATGACCCCCAAGGCCTGCATGCTTTCCCCCAACAGGACCGGAATGTGTTGCCGTGGCTCCATGCGTGTTTGTAATGTCCCTTAAGGCCCAAGTGCCCTAGAGCGAGAAGTGGGCCATTGCGGGATCGCTCGCGAGACTCTTGAGGTCGAACGCCTCGGCCTCCCGCAGCCTCTCCCGCCAACAACCCTCATCCCAGAGCTCATAACGGTTGCCGACCCCGACCAGCGCTACCTGCTTGTCGAGTCCGGCGAAATCCCGTTGTGACGGAGACAGCAGAATGCGCCCCTGGGCATCCGGCTGAACCGTCGTCGCGTAGCCAATCAGTATTCGCTGCAAAACCCGCGTCCCCTCAGCCAGTGCGGGCATCGCATTGAGCTTCCGCTCGACCTCGGCAAAGTGCGGCTCCGGGTAGACGATCAAACAACGCTGGAGATCAGCAGTGACAACCAGTTTGGACTCACAGAACTCCGCCAACAGGCTGCGCTGACTCGCTGGAATTGCGAGCCGACCTTTGGCATCGACGTTCAGATAATGCGTTCCCCGAAACAAGGTCGTCCCCCACCACAGCCTCCACGACTGGATGACATCTTCGCGCCACTCCAGAATTCCCCACTTACTTCCACTTGCCCCCATCATAGGAAACGATTTTGGGTTGGTCAAGGGCTGTGGGGCATATTTTTTGTTGTTCCTCAGAAACTTAAGAAAATAATATGAGACTGAATTACAATTAAATGAATTGTCTATTTTTCAATAGACTAAACACTAAAACGTATATTTTAGATTAGCAACGAACGAGAGATCGCCCGCTAGCCCCCGAGCGGGGCTGAAGATAACGCCAAGGCGGAGAGGGAATTGGGACGAGCCGGCCGGCGGACGCGACTCGGAGAGGAGCGGGAGCCGGCCGATAAGCCGGGTTCTGTCGTGGACAGTCATTCATCTAGGACGCGCGTCACCGCACGCCTCGTGCGACCTACCCGGGAACACCCGCGGGCCGCGGGCCGCGGCACAGGGCCGCACGTTCCCCTATTTGGTCTTGCTCCGGGTGGGGTTTACCCTGCCGTCGCGTGTTACCACCGACGCGGTGCGCTCTTACCGCACCTTTTCAACCTTACCGCCCGCTCTCGCGGGGTTGGCGGTCTATTTTCTGTGGCACTTTCCGTGGGCTCGCGCCCCCCAGGCGTTACCTGGCACCCTGCCCGATGGAGCCCGGACTTTCCTCCCCCCGTGCCCGAACATAATCCGGACCGGGGCGCGACTGTCTGGCCGACTCCCGCCTGCCAGTGTAACGAAGGTCGGCACACCTATGGGATAATTCCGACGTGACAACGCAAGGATTAAGTGAATGACCGCGCGCGGGGCCTACCTCAGCTTGGCAACGGCCCTGATTGGGCCGGGTGTGGTGACCAAACTCTACGTCGGGCCGGGAGCGGCCTGGGTCGCGAATTCATTCGGCGGCGTGCTGTACGTGCTGTTCTGGATATTCGTCGTGTTGGCCGCGAGACCAGATTGGGGAGCAGGTCGCGTCGCCCTAGGCGTGCTCGCAGTCACTTCGATGCTGGAGGTGCTGCAACTCTGGCATCCAGCCTGGCTGGCCCCGTTCCGGACGACCTTCCTCGGACATGCGCTGCTCGGCAACACCTTCGCGTGGCTAGATTTTCCCCACTACGCGGCCGGCGCCCTCCTAGGCTGGATGTTGGGCCGATGGGTCCGCCGACTGACCGCTCGACACCAACACGCAGGCTCCCACTAGCCGGGCTTCGCCTCAGACCGATGAGTCGTTATGATCGGTATCGCTATCGAAAGCGCTATCGAAATCGTAGCGAGCGACGAGTGACTCGATTTCGATCCCGATCCCGATCCCGATTTCCCGGAGCCGCGCCAGCCCGCATCGCATCCTTCTTCCTTCTTCCTTCTTCCTTCAAACTTCACCCTTCACCCTTCACTTTTCCCCTCCAACGCCCGCCGATACAGCTCATTCCGGTTCCCTCCGGTGATCCGAACGGTCAGCGCAACCGCCTGTTTAAGCGGCAACGCTTCGCCCAGAATGCCAAGGATACGCTGCTGCTCCGCGCCGTCCCGCTGTTCGGCGTCGCGCCGATCCCCTTCCACCAGGATCACCAGCTCGCCAAGTTGCTGATCGCTGTCCGCCGCGACCTGATCGGCAAGATTGGGCAAATCGCCGCTGAGAAAGGTTTCGAAGCGCTTGGTCAGCTCGCGGGCGACCACGGCGGGACGTGGACCGAAGGCGACCGCCATGTCGCGCAGCGTGGCCGCGGCACGCCGACCGCTTTCGTAGCAGATCAGCGTGCCCGGCTCCTCGACCAAGGCGCTAAGCCAGGTCTGTCGGGCGCTGTCGGTGCGCGGCGGGAAACCGACGAACAGGAACCGGTCGCTCGGCAGGCCCGCCGCCGACAAGGCACTAATGACGGCGCTGGGGCCAGGCACGGGCACGACCGGAATACCCTGCTGACGCGCCGCACGCACCAGCCCGAACCCAGGGTCGCTGATGAGCGGCGTACCCGCGTCACTGATCAAAGCAATTGCATTGCCTTGCGTCAGCATCGCCAGCAGCCTTGGCGTGACCTCGTCCTCGTTGTGCTCATGAAAGGCCAGCAGCGGTTTGTCCAAGCCCAAGCGCCGCAGCAATGGGCGGCTGTGGCGGGTGTCTTCACAGGCCACCAAGTCTACTTCGCCCAAGACCTGACAGGCCCTGGTCGTGATGTCTGCGAGATTGCCGATTGGCGTAGCCACAACGTATAGTACGCCTGGTGTCTGCGTCACGATTTCACCCCTCTACTCATTGCCGAACCGCTGTTGGAGATGGTCATGCCTAGGAAGACCTCAGCCGCGCACACGGACCCCCGAGTCCGCGCGCCTTCCGCCGCGAGCCGTTTGCTCGTCGCCCTTGCCGTTGCCCTAGCGCTGGCACTTGCCGGATGTGCCATCGACCCGGCTAAGGACGCCGCGCGCGTGCTCGCCGATGTGCCAGCCAGCGATCTAAGTAAGGCTCGCGCGCTCGCCAACGGCGGCGAACCCGCCGAGGCAGCTAAGGCATACCTCGAACTGGCGGAGGCGACGCCGTCGCCGGCCAAAGAACAGCTCCAGCTGAACGCGGCCGAGTCACTGCTCGCCGCCGGCGACACCGACGATGCCAACCGTGTGCTGACCGACATTGACAAGGGCAAACTTACCGCCACCCAGCGCGAGCTAGTGCTCCTGCTGGAGGCGGAGCTGGCATTACAACGCGGACGGGCATCCGAGACCATCGCCAAATTGAAGCAGGTCAACAAGGGCTCGTTGCCCCCTGACCTGAAGGCCAAGTATCTCGGCACCGAGGCCGCCGCCTTCCGACTCGACAATCGGCCTCTGCGCGCGGCCGAGAGCCTGAACGAATTGGACAAACTGCTCAAGGACAACCCGAGCGCACGTCTGGACAACCAAGTCTCCCTGCTCTTCACCTTATCAACCCTCGGCCAGGCAGGTCTCAAGGACGCAATCCGCAGCAGCGGTGGGCGCATGCAGGGCTGGGCCGAGCTGGCTGTGATGTTCAGCAAATACGGCGCGCCGAGCCCGAAGTTAGACGCCGACTATCGCAAATGGCGTAGTGGACACATGACCCATCCGGCACTAGCGAACCTACCCAAGGGCTACTTTTCGACCCTGGCCGGTGGTTACGCGGCTGGCACCGATGCGTTGGTCCTGCTGCCCAGCGGCGGCCGCTTCGGCGTGGCTGGCGACGCGATCAAGGACGGCATCCAGGCCGCCTACGATGCCGATAAGAGCGGCAACCGACCCAACCTCAGCTTCCGCGGTAGCGGCTTCGATGCCGGTGTCGATGCGGGTGCCGACTTGGTGATCGGGCCGCTGCAAAAGCCCGCCGTCGCCGCGCTGTCCGCGCGCTCGTCGTTACCGGTACCGACCTTGGCGCTGAACCGTTCTGGCACAGGCTCCACCGGAAACTTGTTCCAGTTCTCGTTGGCACCCGAAGACGAGGCGATCAATGTCGCCAACTTTGCGCGGTCGTCGGGGATGAAGACCGCGGCACTGCTGTATCCGCAAGGACCATTCGGAGACCGGCTTGCCGACGCCTTCCGCAGCCAATGGCGCACCCTCGGCGGCAGCATCGCCGGCCAGAAGGCCTACCCGCCCGGCGACCGTAACTACCCACGCACCGCCGCGGCGCTGCTCGGCGAGGGCAAGGCAGACTTCGTCTTCATGGTGGCCGTCACCAAAGACGCGCAGGCGATCTACGCGTCCTTGCGCGAGGCCGGTGCACGCATGCCGGTGGTGGCCACCTCGCATGTCTACAGCGGCGACTTCGACCCGAATCGCGATGCCTTGCTGTCCGGCCTGTATTTTGTCGATATTCCCTGGATTCTCGACAATGAGCGCTCCGATTCGCTGTCGCGCAAGGCCCTGCGCGATAAACTGCCAAACGTCAGCGGCCCTTTAGCGCGCCTCTACGCCATGGGTATCGACGGCTACCGGCTGGCACCGCGCATCAGCGAGATGGGCAAGAATCCCGGCACCTTCTTCCCCGGTGAGACCGGCGGACTGACGGTCGACTCCCTTGGCCAGATCAGGCGGCAACTGACGTTGGCCCGGTTTACTGGTTCCGGCCCGACGATGCAGAGCCGCATCGAGGCGGCCCCGGAGCCTAAAGCGACAGCCGCGGAGGAGACAGATGCCGAAACTCCCGCTGGCGAACCTGGCGAGTAACGGCGTCGTCGGTCAAGCGCGAGCGCGTGCCCGAGGGGCGGTCCGGGTCACCCACGCGGTCTGAAGCATGTTCGGCTTCCGCCCCGACACCCGCCGAACGGGCGACGACAAGGAAGCCCTCGCCCGCCGCTATCTCGAACATCGCGGGCTGCGGCATGTGGCGCATAATGTCCGCTGTCGACATGGCGAGATCGATCTGGTCATGCGCGACGCGCAGGTGTTGGTCTTCGTCGAGGTCCGCTACCGCCGCGGCGAGCACTTCGGCGGTGCCGCGGCCAGCGTCGACCGGCGCAAGCAGGCCCGACTCATCGCCGCGGCCGGCTTCTACCTGCAACGCCACCCGACCGATCTACCCTGTCGGTTCGACGTGGTCGCTATCGGTGCCGGAGATCGCATACAGTGGTTTCAGAACGCCTTCGACGGAGCAGCCAGTTGATGAGATACCGCTTGCCGAGCGCTCTGCTCATGATCACCGTTGCCATTGCACCACTCTTGCTGCAAGGCTGCGGCCCGGCCATCGTGGTCGGCGCCAGCTACGGCGCCTCAGTGTTGTACGATCGCCGCGACGACCGCGTGGTGTTCGACGACGAGATGATCGAATTGCAGGCCCGCGACGCGTATTTGAAGAACCCGGGGATCAGCGAGCACAGTCAGCTCAAGGTCACCAGCTACAACTACACCGCGCTAATCACCGGCCAGGCCGAGACCGCGCAGATCAGCGACCGCTTCGCGCATGTCGTCAGCCAATTGCCGAAGGTCAAGCAGGTCTATAACGAGGCCGAGATCGGCCCCATGATCAGCCTCAAGCAACTGACGACCGACACCTATCTGACCTCGCGCGCGAAGCTGGCGATACAGTCCGTGGATCTGCCCGGCTTCGACGCGCTGCGGGTGAAGATCGTCACCGAAAACGGCGTCGTCTACCTGATGGGGCTGGTCACTCCCGAGGAAGCCGACGCCACCGCCGAGAAGGTGCGGCGCATCCCCGGCGTCACCCGCGTGGTCAAGATCTTCCAATATGTCGAACCAACAACGCCCCAGACCGACGCTGCCTGAAGCCTTCACGAGCGCGCTTCGCGACATCGTTGGTCGGGATGCGGTACTGACCGACCCCGCGGACTGCCTTGCCTACGGTTACGACAACAGCCGTCGCCAGGCCGTCCCGCTCGCCGTCGCCTTCGTTACCGACGCCGCGCAGGTCCAGGCCATCGTGGCGGAGTGCAACACCCATCAGGTTCCGCTCTCCGCACGCGGACTCGGGACGGGCACGACCGGTGCCACCGTGCCGGAAGCGGATGGCATCGTCCTGGCCTTCGAACGCATGAACCGCATCCTGCGCATCGACCCGGCCAATCGGCTGGCGGTGGTGGAACCGGGCGTGATCAACGACGATTTGCAACGGGCGGTCGCCGAACACGGCTTCTTCTGGCCGCCGGATCCGACCAGCGCCACAGTCTGCACGGTCGGCGGCAACCTTGCCTACAACTCTGCCGGACCGCGCGCGGTCAAATACGGCACACCGCGGGAAAACACGCTGGGGCTGAGCGCCGTCACCGGTGCCGGCGAGACCATCCGAACCGGTGTCTTTACCACCAAGGGTGTCGTCGGCTATGACCTGACGCGGCTCATTATCGGCTCCGAGGGCACGTTGGCCCTGATCACCAGCGCCACCTTAAAGCTCACCCCGTTGCCCGAGGCCAAGCGGACACTTCGGGCCACCTACCGTAACATTCACGCCGCCGCCGACGCGGTCGCCGCCATCATGGCGCAGCCGATCACACCCTGCGCGCTGGAGTTCATGGACGCCGCCGCCATCGACATGGTGCGGCGTTTCTCCGACCTCGGCGTACCAGCAGAGACCGGCGCGCTGTTGATGATCGAGGTCGACGGCCCGACGGACTGCGTTGCCGCTGCTGCCGAGGCCGTCAGCGCAGCCGCCCGCAACGACGGTCTGCTCGATCTCACCATCGCCGCCGACCGCGACGAAATCGCCGCCCTGTGGCGCACCCGCAAGGCCCTGTCTCCAGCGCTGCGCCATGTCGCGCCCAAGAAGATCAACGAGGACGTCGTGGTCCCCGTCTCGCGCATGGCCGATTTCATCGACGGCCTCGAACGCCTGTCGCGGGAGCAGTCCATCCGCATCGTCAACTTCGGCCATGCCGGCAACGGCAATATCCACGTCAATCTGCTGGTGAACCCGGACGACGCCGACGAGATGCGGCGCGCGGCGATCGCGTTGAGCGCCGTCTTCGACCTGGTCGTCGCCCTCGACGGCACGCTGTCCGGCGAGCACGGCGTCGGACTGGAAAAACGCGACTTTGTCGACCGCGAGATCGATCCCACCGCGCTACGCCTGATGCGCGCCATCAAGCGCCAGTTCGACCCCAACGGCATATTGAATCCAGGCAAGGGATTACCGCTGGAGCACGCCACGCCCAACGAACCCACATGAGGTTCGCCCGCGTCTACGCGATCTCTGATCAAGCGGCTAATGGGCGTTCAATCCGCGATCACTGGTCTCGGGGCCCTGAGCATCAACCCATCGATAGAGCTCCTGCGCGCCCGGCTGGCAGAGATCGCAGCCACCGCAGGTGTGCTCGCCGCCGAGACGTTGAACGGTGCCTTTGCTGATCCAGCGCTGTAGCAGGGCACGAGCGACGTCCGCTTCCACGTCCAGATGCAGTGCGATGTCCGCAAGACTCGCCATGGGACGATCACTCAGGTAGCGCTTTAGGTCCGCCAGCATCGTCAGGCGCGGCTCTCGATCGGCTGCATCAGACAGCGACCACCACGGCGCGCCCACAGGCCGAGTCCAGCGAACACCGCGATCAGCACGAGCACTAAACCGAGCATCCAGGCCGAAGAGGCCCAAGGATGGCGCTCAAAGGTGGCGGCCTGGTAGAAGAAGGTCGCGGTGATGTAGGCAATGCCGGTGGTCCAGGCGGCGACGAAGCCGGCCCAGGCGGTGCCGGTCTCGCGCACGATGGCGGCGATGGTGGCCACGCACGGGAAGTACAGCAGCACGAACAGCAGGTAAGCGAAGGCGCCGGCGCGGCCGTCGAAGCGCGCCTCCATGGCACCAAAGGTGCCGCTAGCGACGGACTGCTCCGCGGCGACGGCAGTGCGATCATTGAGGTCGCCGACACGCAGCCCCAGGGGATCTGTCAGACTACGCCCGACCGTGGCCAGGTTCTGCGGCACTGTCGCCGCGGCGGTCGCCAGCGCGCCCCAAAGCCGGAAGGGTTCGGCGGCCTGCGCTGCGGCATCTTCGGCGGCGATGCGGCCATAGACGGCATCCAGTGTACCGACGATGACCTCCTTGGCGAGCACGCCGGAGACGATGCCGAGCACCGCCGGCCAATTGTCCTGCTCGATGCCCATGGGGGCGAAAAGGGGCGTGACGACGCGGCTACCGGCGGCGAGGATGGAGGCGTCGCTGTCGCCGGAATCCAGGCTGCCGTCGGTACCGATGGCGCCGAGCAGGTTCAGCGCCAGCACCATCACCACGATCACCCGCCCGGCCTCGCGCAGGAATAGGTTGACGCGGTCCCAAGTGCGCAGCATGACACCGCGCAGCGTCGGCATATGATAGGGCGGCAGTTCCATCATGAAGCCGGTACTGGCACCCGCCAGCAGCGTGCGCTTCATAACCAGGCCGGTCAGCAAGGCCACGGCGATGCCGGTGAGATAGAGCGCGAACACCACGTTTTGCCCGGCGTTGGGAAAGAATGCCGCCGCGAACAACACATACACCGGCAGCCGCGCCCCGCAAGACATAAACGGATTCATCAGAATGGTGAGTTTGCGCTCGCGATCGTTTTCCAGCGTGCGCGTGGCCATGACCGCAGGCACGTTGCAGCCGAAGCCGACGATCAGCGGCACGAAGGCCTTACCGGGCAGGCCGATGGAGCGCATGAAGCGATCCATGACAAAGGCCGCACGAGCCATGTAGCCGGAGTCCTCCAGCGCGGACAGAAAGATATACAGGCTGGCGATGATCGGAATGAACGTCGCGACCACGGTCAGGCCGCCGCCGATACCGTCCGCGAGCAGCAGCCGCAGCAGGTCGGGCGCGCCGATCTGGGTCAACAGTGTGCCGAGCCCGTCGACGAACAAGGCAGTCGCAACACCGTCGAAAAAGTCGATAAAGGCGCCGCCGATGTTGATGGTGAAGACGAACATCAGGTACATCACGGCCAGAAACAGCGGGATGCCCCAGACGCGGCTCAGCACCACACGGTCGATGGCGTCGGACAGGGTGCGACCGGCACGACCGCGTTGCTGCACGACACGTCGGGCCAGCGCATGGGCATGGCCAAAGCGCGTGTCCGCAATGTGGATGTCCGCGTCCTCACCGGAGCGCTCAGCGATCGCCTCACGCCAATGCCGGACGCGCTCCGGCAACCGCGCGTCGGCTGACCGGTCAATCAGTTGTTCGACGTCGGGATCGCCCTCCAGTAGCTTTAAGGCAAGCCAGTGGGCATTGGCCTCACCGGCATCAACGCCAAGCAGCGGCGACAAGTCGGCCACCGCCTGATCGACGCATTCCTCATGGGCGAGCGGGAAGCCACCGCGCTCCTTGCCCGCCGCCACTGCGAGCGCGCGGGCGTTGAGTTCGGTGATCCCCTCCTTGGTGACGGCGACCACCGGCACCACAGGGCACCCGAGCTGGTCGGCAAGACGCTCGGCGTCGATCTCGACGCCGCGCTTGCGCGCCACGTCCATCATGTTCAGGGCAACGACGATGGGCACGCCCATCTCCAGCAATTGCACCGTCATGTACAGGTTGCGCTCCAGGTTGGAGGCGTCCAGCACGTTGACGATCAGGTCCGCATCGCGCGACAGCAAATAGTCTCGGGTGACGACTTCGTCCAGGGAGCCCGCGTCCAGGGAATAGATCCCGGGAAGATCGATGACCCGCACCGCCCGCCCGTCCAACTCGAAGCGTCCTTCTTTGCGCTCCACCGTCACACCCGGCCAGTTGCCAGTGGTCTGACGGATACCAGTCAAGGCATTGAACAACGCCGACTTGCCGCAGTTGGGGTTGCCCGCCAAGGCCAGCGTCAGCGGCCGACTGGTCGGCACGGGGCGTTCACGGTAGACATCGAAGGCGTTCATCGGAGCGACTTCCCGAGGCACGACGGTGGCAGAAAGTTTGGATACGCGGGCTGCGTGTTACCTCTAGCCTGGTGGCCGTGCGAGACATGCAGCATCGTCCGCGGTAGCGCAGGCCGGTGAGGCAACTCAGTCATCAGGGACCTCGTTCGGAGACTCATCAACGGTTTCCAGCGGCACCACCATGAGCTTGTCGACAATGCCGCCACCGAGAGCGACCCGCGCCGAGCCTGCGGAGACCACCAAACCCCGCCGTCGATGATGCTCGACGCGGATCTCGCTACCGGTCCGGAGCCCGAGCGACAACAGCTTCCGCACCAACTCGCGGCCGCCGTTGATCGCGACGATGCGGGCCCGCACGCCGACCGGCAGGACAGCGAGTGGGTAGGAGGTGAAGGCGGACTGCTGCATTGCGAAAAATAGCGAGTACGGAGTCTGAATCGGAGTTTGGGGTAACTCTGGGCGCAACGTCAGTTTTAGCCCCCGAAGCCAAATGCGAACGATTTCCGTTTAGTTTAACTCATAGACCATACGAATGCGCGTGACGCAGATCATCCTGCGGGGCTACGGACACGTTAGCAGGAGGCGGAAGATAGGCTGCTCCCTCGGTCATGGACGAACAACAGCGACCGCTTCCGAGGTTGCCCGTGCCTGGTGCGATGCGCGCCCCGTCCTCAATCGCTACGGCGCACATCCTCCGCAGCACCCGCCAGCATGGTTTGCGCCAATTGCGCATAGACTTCACTCCAAGCCGCGCAGACCTCGGGCGTGAACGACTCACCAAGCGCTTGCGCGAATGCGCCGAGCAGCGCCTCGGCGAACTTGTCGTAATCGGCATCGGTGACGCCGTAGCCGGCATGGCGGGCGCCGACGGTCTTGATCAGAGGAACAACCGGTTCCGGGTTATCGAGCGCCGACACGACGGTATTGATCATGGTGACGAACAGGCCCGTCTGGCGCTCCATATCACCCTTGAACAAGGATTGTGTTTCCGGGTAGGCGGCAAACAACCGGTCGTAGAAGTCAACGCACACCTGTTTGCGCATGGGCATGATCTCGGCCCATGACTGCCTGACGAGAGCCGCGATTTCGGGGGTCATCTAGCGCCAAGTCTGTCTCGTGCATCATTCGGGCAACCGCGTCCGGCGGTGCCCGTCGATGCGGATTTTTGGATAACCAGACCTCCATTCGCTGGCAGGGAGGTCGGCCTGTTTCCGATACTAGGCGAGCGGTTGTTTCTGAGCAACGTCGGCGTTGCCGCGGGCTGACCCAACAGCGGGGCCGAACGCTGAATGAGCGACTTGGAGGCCGCGAGAACTGCCTCACGGCAGCCATAAGACCGTCAGCGATGGGAACAAAGCCAAGCGGATCAGCAATTGATTAAGTTACGATATATCTTCGGGAGTTGGACCGAAACAAGGCGAAGATCAACAAGATTAATTGCCCCATGCACCACATGCGGGCGATGCTGCTGACAACGAGGGGCCGGTATGGGCATTTTGCTGAGCAAAGGTTTATCCACGCGCGATGTCGCCGCGGCAGTGTTCGCGGTGTTTGCCATCTGGCTCGCCGGCGTAGTGCCATCGGTGGAGATCGCATGGGTCATGGGCTTTCTGGTGCTCACGGTCTTTTTGTTCGCGTTCGAGGTGGTGGGTGTCGACGTGGCCGCGCTGACGGTCATGGTCCTGCTCGGTCTCACCAGCTTGCTCGCACCCTGGATGGGTCTGGAGACCGGCCTGGTGCCCGTCGCGCATCTGTTCGACGGTTTCGCATCGAATGCCGTGATCTCCATTATTGCGGTGATGATCATCGGCGCCGGACTGGATCGGACCGGCATCATGTCGCGGGTAGCGGCCTTTATCATGCGCGTCGGCGGTAGTACCGAGACGCGCATCATCCCACTGATCTCAGGTACCGTCGGCGTGATCTCATCGTTCATGCAGAACGTCGGCGCCGCGGCATTGTTCCTACCCGTGGTCAGCCGGATCTCGGCACGCACCAAACTGCCCATGTCGCGACTGCTGATGCCGATGGGCTTCTGCGCCATCCTCGGCGGCACCATCACAATGGTGGGCTCGAGCCCGCTGATCCTGCTCAACGACTTGATCCTGACCTCGAACAAGGCATTGCCGGAAGGGATTGCGCCCATGCAGACCTTCCAGCTATTCGCCGTCACCCCCATCGGCGTGGCCCTACTGACGACCGGTATCCTCTACTTCGTGCTCGCCGGGCGCTTTGTGCTGCCATCGCGCGGCACCGACAAGACCGAGGCCACGGACCCGATGACCTATTACGGCGACACCTACGGCTTCAGCGACTTTCTTGTCCATGAAGTCAGAGTGCCGAGCGACAGCGGCCTGGTCGGCACCAGCGTCGACGACATGGAGCGCCACTGGCATGTACGCGTGGTGGCGGTCGACAAGGGCGACGGCGTGCGCCTAGGCGCCTCTGGCGTAGACCGCAGCATCGGGCTGGAGGCCGGTACGCTGATGGCCCTGCTCGGCGCACAGGAGAATTTCGATACCTTCGTCGCCGAGACCAGCGTGCAGGTCAAACCGGACGTCGAGATCTTCTCCGAGGCGCTGTCTTCCAGTAAGGCCGGCATAGCCGAGATCGTGATCCCACCGGGCTCGAGCCTGCTCGGCAAGTCGGCCCGCGATGTCTGGCTGCGCAAGGTCTACGGGCTGTCGGTGCTGGCCATCCGCCGCGGCGACGAGACCCTCACCTTCGCCACCGGCGGCGTGCGCGATCTTCCGTTCAAGCCCGGTGATACGTTGGTGGTGCACACCACCTGGGTGGATCTGGCGCGGCTGGAGAAGGACCGCGACTTCGTCGTCGTCACCACCGAGTACCCGCATGAGGAACTGCGCCCGCACAAGGTGCCCATGGCGCTGCTGTTCTTTGTGATCACGCTGGGGCTGGTGTTGTTCACGGACGTCTTGCTGTCCGTGGCCTTGCTGACCGGCGCCCTCGGCATGGTGCTGACCAGGGTCTTGTCCATCGACGAGGCCTATGAGGCGGTCAGCTGGAAGACGGTGTTCCTGCTGGCATCGTTGATCCCGCTGGGGCTCGCCGTGGAGAGCAGCGGCACCGCCGCTTGGATCGCGAATCAGACCCTGACCGCGCTCGGCGACGTGCCGATCTGGGTGATCCAGGCAGCGCTGGCAACGCTGGCCACCTTCTTTACGCTGGTCATGTCCAACGTCGGCGCCACCGTGCTGTTGGTGCCGCTCGCGGTGAACATGGCCATCGGCGCCGGCGCTAATCCCGCGGTATTTGCGCTGACGGTGGCGATCGCGACCTCTAACTCCTTCCTGATCCCAACCCATCAGGTCAACGCGCTGATCATGGGCCCTGGCGGCTACCGCGTGCCGGACTACATGCGTGCTGGAGGCATCATGACTGTATTGTTCCTGGTGGTCTCGCTCGGCATGCTCAACTTGATCTTCTGACTCAGGCGATTTCTGTCAAATCTCATACCAGCTGACTTGTCTTGACGCCCTCCTTCTGTGTCGCACCGACAGTCGCATAGCTCGGCTATGCTCCTGCCGGTGCTCCTTGAAGGCGAATCTCAATCCGGCGTCATCTGGTACAAGATTTTCCGGCAATCGCCTTAGAGGAACGCACCGCCGACGGCGCCGTAGCCAAATACAATCTGGCCGCGCGTACCGTCGTCCATGGTGACCTCGCCGACGCCATTGCGGCCGCCGGTGTCGAGCATGATGTTCGCGCTGCCGCGGGAACCGTCGTCACAGATGACCTTGAAGATCGCCTTGGTGTCGCCGGCAAAGGCGTTGTAGCGGCCGCGGCACACGTTGATACCGTTGCTCACGGTAAAGGCAGCGGCGAAGGGTTGGGAGACATAAGTGCCCCGATACAAGTCGTCCTGCAACAGCACAACGAAGGGGCCGTTCACCACCTCGTCCGGGGGCAGATCCCGATCACGTGTCTCTTTGTTGTGCTGCATCACCGACGTGAGGCAGGTATGCCGGTCCTGCATGTCGATACCGCTGCAGAGGATGCGCGCGTATTCGAGCGGGTCCACTTCCGTGTAGACCAGATTGTAGTCTCGTGTTGCGCTGTTGCTGCCGCAGCCCGCCGCCAGCAAGGCCCAACCTACCACCAACACAGCACCAACCCTCGCGGCTCTGATCTTCATCACGCCCCCGACGCTAGCAGCGGCGACGCCAACATAGCGCGCCGTCGACCAGACCACTATACCGAACCGTTTGGTCGCGCGGGCATCCGCGGTCGCCTTTAGCAAGCCTCAGCAGCAGCCCAGATCGGGGTAGTTGTCTCCCCCACGGCCTGGCCTTAGACCGCTGGTCGCTCGAAGAGGTAATGACCGACCCACCATTCGCGGCCGTCATTGAGCCCGAACAGTTCGGCGCAGGCCATGAAGAACAGCCGCCAGCGCATCCACCAGACGCCGGCCTGATCCTGACCATAGGTCTGCTCCAGAATCGGCCAAACCTGATCGCGGGCGGCGTCCATGCGCGCGAGCCAGGCGTTGAGCGTGCGCTCATAGTGCTGGCCGTTCCAGCGCCACCGATCGACCAGCTTGAGCTGGTCTTGAAAATGCAGCGGTAGATCGTCGCTGGGCATGATGCCGCCAGCGAAAAAGTAGTGGCTCATCCAATCGTCAGGCCCGGTGTCTTCGTAGGGATACGGATGGAGCCGATGGCAGAAGACATGCATGAAGAACCGCCCGCCAGGCTTCAGCCAGCCGTGCACCCGGCCGAACAGCTCTCGCCAGTTGCGCATGTGCTCGAACATTTCCAGCGACAGGATGCGGTCGAAGCGCGCGTCGGTATCGAACGCGTTCATATCCGCGGTGATCACGCGCAGATTGTCGACGCCACGCCTGGCCGCCTCGGCCTCGATGAAGGCGCGCTGAGACGCGGAGTTGGACACCGCGGTGAATCGGCTTTGCGGAAACCGCTCCGCAGCCCACAGACTGAGCGAACCCCAACCGCAGCCGAGTTCCAGCAC
>CAVOSE010000074.1:0-19079 GCA_963698775.1 uncultured Gammaproteobacteria bacterium | reverse complement strand
AGCGGGTCAGGGCGTCGAAGCTCCTTGCTATCCGACACCGCTGTGTCCCAGGATACTGGCTTCGCGATGCCCAATCCCGGCGACCGACGACTCAACTCGCAACACGCGACCGCTACGCCCGTCGCGTATCACCGATGGCCGATCCGCGCCGCCGCAGGGTCCGCTAACCAGAGGTCCGGCGCGTCACCGACTTGCAGGCGCACGCCGAGGGCGCTGCGGACCGGCGAACACGTCCTGCGATGGCCGTGGTGGAGACGAGCGCGCCCCTACCGCCCTGCGTCCCCAAGCCCGACTAGGCGGCAGCAACACGGATGGGCGGTGACTCGACCGGCGAGTGTATCGTGGACGCCGGTGAGCCAGCTCGGTGTCTCGGCCCGGGCAGGTAGCGGCCAGGATCGGGACCGGGCCAGGTGCGCTGGATAGCAGCCATGGCGTCGGCGGCCAGGGGCTCGACGACCGGCTCCAGCGCGGAGAAGTCGGCGGCGATCAGGATCAGCCCTTTGGACTCGTCGCGGCCTTTGATGGCCAGGATGCGGCGCACCGCGGTGGCGTTGCAGGGATCGCAGCCCAAGCCATAGACGGCCTCCGTGGGATAGGCAACCACGGCACCGGCGCCAGCAGCCCGCGCGGCAATCCGCAACCCATGGGCGGTCACGCCGACGATGCCAGACCGATCGCCAGTAGTGCGGGCGCCGGAGTCGAAGCGCCGCCGTTCAGGACGCGGCCGGTACCGCTTCATCCGCCTCGTCCGCATCTTCCACCGCTACCGCGTAACCACATTCCTTCTGCGGACAGACCTTTTGCGCACCCTTGGTCTTGGTGACCTTGAGCGTCAACACGGGCCAACTGCACTGCGGGCAGGGCTCGGCAACCGGCTCGTTCCAGACTGCGTAATCACATTTCGGATAAGTGGAGCAGGAGTAGAAGATCTTACCGCGGCGAGACTTCTTCTTCTGCAGCGTACCCTTGTTGCATTGCGGACAGGGGACGCCGGTATCCTCGGGCTTTTCCAAGGGTTCGATATGTTTGCACTTCGGGTAGGCGGTACAACCGATGAACTTGCCGTAACGTCCCCGCTTGACGGACAGTGGAGAGCCGCAGTCCGGACAGCTGCGATCGGCGATGATCTCAGGCTCCTCGGCCTCGGCCTTGTCGGCGTTCAGGTCGCGGGTGTAATCGCAGTCGGGGTAATTGGTGCAGCCGATGAACAACCCGTTGCGGCCCAAGCGTTTGGATAGTTGACCGCCGCATTTCGGACAGAGTTCGTCGATGATCTCCTGGGTCACGTCGCTGCGCTGGACATTCTCCTGGGTATGCTCGATGCGGTCCTTGAACGGCTTCCAGAACTGCTCCAGCAACGGAATCCAGTCTTCTTCACCGCGGGAGACGGCATCAAGTTCGTCCTCCAGCCGGGCGGTGAAGTCGTAGTCGACGTACGACGTGAAGTGCTCGGTCAGGAACTTGTTGACGACCCGCGCCACGTCCGTCGGTGTGAACCGCTTCTTGTCCAGCAGCACATACTCGCGCTCCTGCAAAGTCGAAATGATGGACGCGTAGGTCGACGGGCGGCCGATGCCAAACTCCTCCAGCGCCTTGACCAACGACGCCTCGGTGTAGCGTGGCGGCGGCTCTGTGAAGTGCTGCTCCGGACGAATGGCGGTCAGGTCCACCTGATCGCCCTCCTTCAGGTTCGGAAGCATGCGCTCCTCGTCGTCGTCCGCGGACTTGGCGTCGTCGCGCCCCTCGAGGTAGACCGCCATGAAGCCCGGCTCAGCGATGGTGGAACCGGTGGCGCGGAAGCGGTTGCCGGCACCGGCGCCGAAATCGATGGCGACCTGATTTAGCACCGCATGGGCCATCTGGCAGGCGATGGTGCGCTTCCAGATCAGCTCGTAGAGGCGGAACTGATCCTTGCTCAGGTGCGCCTCGATCTGCTTTGGGACGTGGCGAATGGACGTGGGTCGTACCGCCTCGTGCGCCTCTTGGGCATTCTTGGACTTGGTCTTGAAGACCCGCGCCTGGGGCGGCAGGTGATCGGTGCCGTAGCGTTCGGCGATGTAGTCGCGCAGCTCCGCCAGCGCCTCTTGGGCCAAGTTCACCGAGTCGGTACGCATGTAGGTGATCAGGCCCACCGCGCCACCGCCAATGTCCACGCCCTCGTAAAGCTGCTGCGCGGTGCGCATGGTGCGTTGCGCGGTAAAGCCGAGCTTGCGCGCCGCCTCCTGCTGTAACGTGGAGGTGATGAACGGCGGCGCAGGATTGCGCTTGCGCTGTTTGCGCTCGATCTTGTCCACGCTGAGCTTGCCGCCGGCGGCCTGCTGCAACGCCTGCTCGACGACATGGGCGCGCTCCGCATCCGTGATCGTGAATTGCTCCACCTTATCGCCGTCGAACTCGATCAGCTTGGCAACGATGGGCGTGCCGTCGCCTGCGGCCTTGGCATCCGCCTCGACGGTCCAGTATTCGCGCCGCTCGAAGGCCTCGATCTCCAGCTCGCGCTCGACGATGAGACGCAGCGCCGGGCTCTGCACGCGCCCTGCGGACAGGCCGCGGCGCACCTTCTTCCACAGCAGCGGCGACAGCGTGAATCCGACCAGGTAGTCCAGCGCCCGACGTGCCTGCTGGGCATTGACCAGGTCCAGCGACAGTTCGCGCGGATTCGCCACCGCGTCCTGCACCGCGCGCTTGGTGATCTCGTTGAACACCACCCGGTAGACCGGCCGATCGCCGATCTGTTTGCGCTTGGCAAGCAGCTCGTACAGGTGCCAGGAGATCGCCTCACCCTCGCGGTCCGGGTCAGTCGCCAGGTAAAGTGCGTCGGCCTTTTTCAGCAGCTTGGAGATCACCTGAACGTGCTTCTCGTTGCGGTCGATGATCTGGTACTTCATCTCGAAGCCGTGCTCCGGGTCCACGGCGCCCTCCTTGGGCACCAGGTCGCGCACGTGGCCATAGGAGGCGACGACCTCGAACTCGGGACCGAGGTATTTCTTGATGGTCTTGGCCTTGGCGGGGGATTCGACGACGACGAGATTCATAGCGGACCTTGGTCAAGCAGATCGGCGGGGTCCTTTAGAAGATGCGAAACCCCTGGGTCGTGCTTAAGGTAGGGATGCAAGGGCACCGCGGTCAAGGGCCGCGGCGCAATGGGGCCGTCAAGCGACCAGTGTCGGGCCAAGCCGGGATCGGCGCGACGGCGGGCCATAATCAGGATGCCGGCCACAGACGATCGTCCGCACAGCGGCCGCTAGGGCTGAGCCAATAGACCCGGAACCAAAAACGCTGGCCAAGAACTTTGCTCGTTGGTAACCGTTCAGTTCCCCCGAACAAATCGCCTGAGCGCGATGGGTTTCGTTCCTCTACCCATCCTACAAAGCAACGATATTTCGTAGGCTGGGTAGAGCGTAGCGAAACCCATCGACTGTCGGAGCGGGAGGGTCTGAACGAGTGCGCTCCGGCAGCTCGAAACTAATGTAAGTAAACCGGTTGGTCGCCGTAGATCAGGTCTTCCATCTGGCTCAGCGCGGACTCGCGCCCAGGGCGGTTGAGCAGCACCAGCAGGACGATCCACTTCAGCTCGTCAACCGACACGGCGTTCTGGTCGATGGCGAGGGCACGATCGACGACCAACTCCCGGCTCAGCGCATCGAGGATGCCGCTCTGCTCCAGGAATAACAGCATGCCGCGGGCGTCGAGGTCGAGCTTCCGGCATTCGGTGTCGGTGTAGATGCGCATCGCATCGATCCCGCGGGGCGGGTCCTCGGTGCTGGCCATGCGACTGGCCAGTTCATCGAGCCAGGTCAACGCCTGGTTGATCTCGCTGCTTGAAAAGCCAGCCTCCGACAGTTCGCTTTCCAGCTCGTCTTGATCGACGGGCGGCTGCGTCTCTCCGTCCATGTAGTTCTCGTACAGATAGATCAGAACGTCGACCATGTTTTCGTACATGCACAACCTCGCGGCGGCCGTGGGCCAATTTTTGGATCGGCTGCAACCCGCCCGCGGCCGTCGACACGGGGGATGAGAGACAGCCACGATTCAGGGCAATTCATTGGATCAGTCAGCGCAAACGCCGGCCGGCCCTTGACCGTCGGCGCCGAGCCCATCCCTGCACAGGCTGTAGCGACCACCGGGGTGAGATGATACATGCCCCTGCAACTCCAGCAACAACAGCATCGATGAAACCGCCTGCGCCGACAGTCCGGAACGTGCGATGAGTTCGTCGGGAGCCAGCGGATCATGACCCATGGAGTCGAGTAACAGGCGATAGTCGGGGTCCAGTGCCTGGACCTGGTCTGGCCGGTGGGCAGAGGCGGCGCGCGGGGCGGGAACGTCGACCAAAAATGGTTTCAACTGCGGACCAAGTTCTTCGAGCACCTGATCGGCACTGTCGACCAGCTTGGCCCCCTGTCGAATTAGCTCATGGCAGCCCCGCGCCAGGGGATTGTGAATGGATCCGGGGATCGCGAACACCTCTTTGCCCTGCTCGGCGGCATAGCGCGCGGTGATCAGCGAGCCGCTGCGTGGCGCCGCCTCGATCACCAACGTCCCAAGACTCAAACCGCTGATCAGCCGATTGCGGCGCGGAAAATGGCTGGCATGGGGACCGACCCCGGGCGGAAACTCCGTCACCAACGCGCCCACCTCGGCAATGCGCCGCGCCAGCGAGCGATGCGCGGCGGGATACACGCGATCTGGACCGGTACCGAGCACGGCGACGGTGCGGCCCGACTCCAGCGCGCCCGCATGGGCCGCACCGTCGATGCCCACGGCCATGCCGCTAGTGATGGTCAAACCCAATCCGGCCAGATAGCGCGCGAACTCTCGGCTGGTGTCGAGCCCGCCGCGGGTCGGGTTACGGCTGCCGACGATGGCCAATTGCGGCTCGCCGAGCAGCGCGACGTCGCCGCGCACGTACAACACCGGTGGTGGTGCATCCAGTGTCGACAATTGCGCCGGATAGTGCGGATGGTCCGGGGTCAGGATCGTCGCCCCAACATGCTCGACCCACTGCAACGCGGCGTCGACGACCGCTTGATCGGGGGTCTCGAACGCCGCCGCCGCAGCCGCGGCGACGCCGGCCTCGGCCAAGGCCCCGCGCCCGGCGGTGCGCACCGCGGCGGCACTGCCAAAACGCTGCACCAGGCGCGCGACGGTCCGCGGACCAATGCCCGGCGCCTGGGCCAGAGCCAGCCAGTCGATGATCCGCTCACGCTCGCTCTCGGTCACCGGCCGGGCACCCCTAACGACTTCAATTCCCGTCAAAGATCACGCGGCGGCGCTACGATTTCACCGACATGCATCGCCTGGGTAGCAGACATGACCAGCGCGAAGCTCACCTCGGGGAAGACACGGAAGACCATGACGACGCCCGATCGCGAATCAGGCACGATGTAGGTGTCGTCCATGCGCACCGCCCGGCGGTGCAGCGGCAAGGGCGCGTCCGGGTCGGGCTTGTCTCGGTTCCAACCATCGAGCTCCCAGTCGCCGTACCAGAACGAGGTGTCAAGGGGCGTTTCGTTTCTCCAGTTCCAAGCCGTCCGCTTGTTGCGCACCGGGTCGCGCCGCAGCTCGCCGCCACGGTAGACCTCGAACACATGACCCACCTCGACTCCCTTCCGCGCGCCCCGGCTCAGGACCACGACATCGTATTGCCCAATCTGGGACACGCCGTTCAGCACTGAGATGATATTGCCCCGCAACCCGGCTGGGGCGGGCCGCGGGAAAAAACTCCGGATCGGCTCGTCGTCGCGGGCTGGCCGGACACGGTCACCAATTGCCACTTGCCGTTGAGAGCGCGTCACGGTCAGCGTCGCTGGATCGCCAAGACGCTCGATACGCGCGGTTCCGACATAGGCCGCCTCAAAGCCTAGAACACGATTGGTTTCTGGATCACGATACTCTTTGCCGGGGCGCAATACCTCGTAACGATCGCTCTCTGCGTTGAGAATGCTGCGGACGAAGATCGTGCCACCGGTCCCGGCCAACAGCCGACCGTCAGGGAAGCCCACTACATAGGGTGCATCGTCGATCTCTCGGGACTCGGTGACCACCGGCCGGGACAGGAAGGGCGCGACCGCATTGACCGGGATGGTCGGTATCTCGCGATCCAACTCCGTGACCCGCACCCGCGGTGAAAGTTTGACCGTACGCATGCCGCCACCGCCACGCGACGAGCGGATGCGGGGGCTGCCGCCCTGGTAGACGAGTTCGAGGACATCGCCGGGGAAGATCTTGTTGGGATTTGCAACGCTTGGATTGGCCTGCCAGACGTCGGGCCAACGCCAAGGATCGCGCAGAAAACGCCCGGCGATGCTCCAGAGGGTATCGCCGGGCTGCACGACGTAGCTCTGCGGCGCGTCCGGGGCAAGCTCGACCTGAGCCGCCAGCGGTCCAGCGAACAACAGCAAGAGCGGCAGTAACATACTCGCCAGCAGCTGCCGCGGTATCCAACGAGCAACAGGGAGCGCGGGGCGGACGCGGCTCAGCCAGAGGGCGGGGGCGATGCTCATGTCGGCTCCTGATGTCCGGTGGTTCCTGGGTGGACTTGGGTTTCACGCGCGGCGACGAGTGCAAGCAGTTGGACCCATGGAGGTTTCCAGGATCGCTGGGCAGCGGGGAGCAGGCTTGCTTGATGGTGTATCATCACGATATTAGCGCAACGCGCCGGCGGTCGCCCACAGGCCGACGCATTCCTGACCAAATCCTAGACATAACATGGCTAAACTGGAAATTCTAACCTTCCCCGACCCACGGCTTCGGCGTCGCGCCGAACCTGTCGAGCAGGTCGACGACACCATACGCCAGCTGATCGACGACATGTTAGAGACCATGTACGCGGCCCCGGGGATCGGCCTGGCCGCGACACAGGTCAACGTCGTCAAGCGGGTTGTCGTCATCGACACCTCCGATGAAAAGAACCAGCCGTTGTGCCTGATCAATCCCGAGATCCTCGCACACGCCGGCGAGGAACAGATGGACGAAGGCTGCCTGTCGGTCCCCGGCTTCTATGAGAGTGTGACGCGGGCGGAGCGCATCACGGTGCGCGCCCTCGACCGCGATGGCCGGCCGTTCGATCTCGACACCGACGGCTTGCTCGCGGTCTGCGTTCAGCATGAGATCGATCATCTCGACGGGCGCTTGTTCGTCGACCACATCTCGTCGCTGAAGCGTCAGCGTATTCGCAAGAAACTCGAAAAGGAGCAACGCCAAGCCCAGCCGGAAACCGCCAGTGCGGGGCGTAGGCGCGCCATCTAAGGTCGAGCGACGGCGTATCCGGCCGCCGGACGACACCCGACACTTGTCCATATTTGCGCCGCCTCAACCGGGCGCGCGACCCCGTTTCGGCCACGCACTGGAGGGTATCACGGCAGCCACCGTTTCAGTCCCTACATCAGTACGTATGCCGCTTCTTGCCCACACTCGGAAGGCCCGCTAGTTGCAGAGTCCCAATTCCAACCCGCGCATCATCTATGCCGGTACGCCCGACTTCGCGGTCGCACCGCTTCAGGCACTGCTCGCCAGCGACTACAACGTAGTCGCCATCTACACGCAGCCGGATCGGCCCGCCGGGCGCGGTCGCAAGCTGACGCCGCCCCCGGTCAAACAGGCCGCCCTCGACGCGGGCATCGACGTGCGGCAGCCGGTCTCGCTGAAGGACCCGCAGGTCCTGGAGGAATTACGCGCAACGGATGCGGACGTCATGGTGGTTGCGGCCTATGGTTTACTGCTACCGCCCGCTGCGCTCGACGCGACCCGCCTGGGATGCGTCAACATCCATGCATCGATTCTGCCTCGCTGGCGCGGAGCGGCCCCGATACAGCGCGCACTGCTCGCCGGCGACGAACGGACCGGCATCAGCATCATGCGCATGGAGGCCGGGCTCGACACCGGCCCGATCTATCTTGACCGACGCATCGACATCGCCCCCGACGAGACCGGCGGCAGCCTGCACGACCGACTTGCAACGCTCGGCGCGGAGGCATTGCTGGCGGCGCTGCCGGGGATCCTCGATTGCAGCCTGCAACCGCAAGCACAAGACAACGACCTGGCGACCTATGCGAAAAAACTCGACAAGCAGGAGGCGCAGATCGACTGGCGGCGCCCTGCGCTCGACATCGAGCGCCAGGTGCGCGCCTTCAACCCCTGGCCCGTGGCACAGACCAGGCTTGGCGCCGAAATCCTGAGGATCTGGTCCGCACAGGCGCTCAGCGACGGGGCCGACGCCCCCCCGGGCCAGGTCGTCGCTGCGCACCGCGACGGCATCGATGTCGCGACCGGCTCCACGCTGCTGCGTCTCAACGTGCTGCAAGCACCGGGGAAGCGGCCTACGCCGGTGCTGGACTTTGTCAATGCCCGAAACATCAACGGTGCCCTGCTTGGCTGAACCGCACCGCAAACCACCTCGACACGCCCCCAGCGGGCGGGGCACCGAGGTCCGCGCGGCGGCCGCACGCGTGGTCTATGCCG
Organism: uncultured Gammaproteobacteria bacterium; assembly: GCA_963698775.1. GTDB lineage: Bacteria > Pseudomonadota > Gammaproteobacteria > Chromatiales > Chromatiaceae > Thiohalocapsa. Next base: position 10,616 of record CAVOSE010000074.1, on the reverse strand, counting down.
TGCGTAGCGATGGCCGTTCGCTGACGGACGCCCTGCAGGACGCCACCGCCGGCTTCGACGCGCGCGATGGCGCCCTGTTGCAAGCGCTTTGCTTCGGCACCCTGCGCCAGCTGCCAAGGCTCAGGGCGGTAGCGGCACGGCTACTGACACGACCGCTGCAGCGCGGTGATCGCATTCTCGAAGACCTCATAGCGGTCGGCTTATATCAGCTGACATCCCTGCGCACACCCGAGCATGCCGCGATCGCGGCCACGGTCGGGGCCGCGCGCAGCCTCGGTCGACCCCGAGCGTCCGGGCTGGTCAACGCCACGCTACGTCGCTTCCAGCGCGAGCGCTCGGCATTGCTCGCCGGTCTCGACGAGGATCCCGCGGTGCGCTGGCTGTTCCCCATTTGGCTACTGGAGCGGCTGCGGCAAAGCTGGCCCGAGCATTGGCAGACCATCATCGCGGCCAGCAATGAACAGGCACCGATGACGCTTCGCGTGAACCGACGGCGCGGCGACACTCACAGCTACGCCCAAATGCTCGCCGAAAATGGCCTGTTGGCGCGACCGATACCGGGGTTCACGGAGGCATTGACCCTCGACCAGCCGCTGCCCGCGCGCGCATTGCCGGGCTTTGCAGACGGCCTGGTATCGATTCAGGACGCGTCGGCCCAGCTCGCGGCGGTGCTGCTGGATGCCCAAGCCGGCGACCGCGTGCTCGACGCCTGCGCCGCTCCAGGCGGGAAGACGGCACACATCCTGGAACGGGTTCCGGCCGCGGGGAACGCCGAAGTCAACCTCGACGTCACCGCGGTGGACATCGATCCCGCACGCCTCGAGACGCTGCGGAGCAATCTCGAACGGCTTGGACTGCAGGCGCGGGTGTTCGCCGCCGACGCTGCCAATGCCAACTCGGACTGGCCCGGCGCGCCGTACCACCGCATCCTGCTCGACGCACCCTGTTCCGCCACGGGCGTGATTCGCCGCCATCCCGACATCAAGTGGTTGCGGCGTGACTCGGACATCGCAACGCTGCAACAAACCCAGGCCGACATGCTCGAGGCCCTGTGGCCGCTGCTACTCCCCGGCGGACGTCTCCTGTACGCGACCTGCTCAGTGCTTCCGGAGGAGAACGACGCCCAAGTGCGCGCCTTCCTGGCCGCACATGAGGACGCCAGCGAGCGGTCGATCGAAGCGGCCTGGGGCCTGCCGCGACAGCCGGGGCGACAATTGCTGCCAGCTCAGGGGGGTGGCGACGGCTTTTACTACGCGCTGCTGGAGAAGGCGTCGTGATGGCTCCGCGACCACGCCGGAGCTGGCGGTTTGTGGCATTCGCGACGCTGATGCTCGTCCTTATCGCCGGCCTCGCCGCCGAAGGCTTCACGGTTACCGAGGTCAATACGCGACTGGTCGAGGGCACCTATGTCTTGGACGCACAAGTCGACTATCAATTCAGCGAGCGCGCGCTAGAGGCCCTCGACAACGGCGTACCGCTGACGCTCCAAGTGCACGTTCAGGTACGCCCACAGGACGACTGGATCTGGGACAACAGTCTGGTCGACCAACGCCTGCGTTACCGAATTCGATACAAGCCGCTGTCGGAACGCTATCTGGTTTCACGGCTACCGGGAGAGAACGGCCGCACCTACGTGACCCGCGAGGCAGCGGTGGCAGCGCTGGGTGAAATCAAAGGGCTACAACTGCTCGACCAGTCACGGTTGGAGCCTGATGTGACCTACGAGGTGCAGATCCGCGCATCGCTGGACATCGAGGAGCTGCCACTACCGTTGAGGCCGATGGCCTATTTGTACCCGTCCTGGAAACAATCCAGCGAGTGGACGAAATGGCCGCTACAACCCTAAGACCCTGGACTCGCCGCTTCGCTCACCCCGCCGCGATCGGCGTCGGCGCACTGATGCTGGCGCTGCTGGTCGCGCTGCATCTGATGAGCAACGCGGTGCAGAACTCCGAATCCCTGAGCCGCGCCTTTGTGCCCTTGCTGGCGGTTGTGCTGCTCGGACTGTTCGCGCTGGCGATAATCGTCGGCGTCAACGTCATCCGGCTGGTGATTGGTTATCGCGCCCAAGCGGCCGGGTCACGCCTAACGGCGCGCATCGTCTTCCTCTTCGCGCTGATCTCGCTGCTCCCGCTAGGCGTGGTCTACTACTACTCCTTGGGGTTTCTGCTGCGCGGGATCGACAGCTGGTTCGATGTCGAGATCGACAGCGCCATGGCCGATGCGCTCACCCTGAACCAGGCCTCGCTCGATCTAAACCAGCGCGTGCTAATGAAGTACAGCACGCAGTTGCTCTCCGGCATCAACGACCGCTCGGCGACGGCGCTGACGCTGACCCTCGACGACCTGCGCCGCCAGGCCGGCGCGCTGGAACTGACCGTCTACGAACCCAATGGCCAGGTGCTAGGCACGGCCATCGACGACCCCACCCAGCTGGTCCCGGATCACCCGGAGCGCGAAATCTTGCAGGGCCTGCGCATGGGGGTCGACTACGTCGGCCTCGAGACCAGCGACGACGGCGAATTGATTGTCCGCGTGCTGGTGAGCGACCCGCGCGCGCGCCCGATGCTGTTGCAGGCCATCTTCCCAACCTCGGCACGCATCAGCGAGTTGGCGCAGAAGCTGGAGGACGCCTACAACCGCTACAGCGAGCTCTCCTACCTACGGCGCTCGCTCAAGTTCAGCTTTTCGTTGACCCTATCGCTGGTGCTGGTGTTCGGGCTCACGTCCGCGCTGTTGGCGGCCTTCGCCACCGCCCGGCGGCTAGCTGCACCGGTGGCGGACATCGCCCGCGGCACCCGCGCGGTGGCCGAGGGCAACTACGAGCAACAACTGCCTTTGCCGGCCCACGATGACGAACTCGCCTTCCTGGTGGCGTCTTTCAACGCCATGACCAAGCGAATCGCCCAGGCGCGCGACCAGACCGCCCGCAGCCAGCGCGCGGTCGAAGAGCAGCGCAGTTATCTGCAAACGGTGCTGCGTCGGCTCTCCAGCGGCGTCATCGCCTTTGACGAGGCACAGAATCTCGGGACGCTGAACCCGGCCGCGCGTCAGATCCTACGCCTCAGCGAGGAGTCCGATGCACAACTCTCGCTGGACGGTTTGGAGGCGGCCCACCCCAGGCTCATCCACTGGGCCGAGACGGTGCGCCGATCCATCGCCGCCGGGCTGGAGTGGCGCGAAGAAGTGACGCTGATCGGCAACGACGGCCGCCAGGTACTGATGTGCCGCGGCAGCCCGCTTATCAGCACCAGCGGCGCGGCAGTGGGGCATGTGGTGGTGTTTGACGACATCACCACGCTGATCCGCGCCCAGCGCGACGCGGCCTGGGGCGAGGTGGCCCGCCGGCTGGCCCACGAGATCAAGAATCCGTTGACCCCGATTCAACTCTCCGCCGAACGCCTGCGACACAAGCTGCTGACGAAACTGCCGGAGCCCGATGCGCGCGTGGTCGACCGCGCCACCCACACCATCGTGCAGCAGGTCGAGGCCATGAAGGCGATGGTCAACGACTTCGCCAACTATGCCCGCGCGCCGCAGATGCAGGAACAGCCGTTCAATCTCGACGCCCTGGTGGCGGAGGTGCTGGAACTGTATCGTGCTGGAGCCAATCAAATTTCATCGGACCTAGATGCCGAAGGCGCGTTGGTCCGCGGCGACTCGAAGCGGCTACGACAAGTCATCCACAACTTGCTCAAAAATGCCGGCGAGGCCCTGGAAGGGCGCGATGACGGCCAGATCCGCGTCTGCACGCGCCTGATCCGCGACAGCGAATCGCCGGCCATCGAGTTCAGCATTGCCGACAATGGCGGCGGCGTCCCTCAGGATCTGCTCGATCGGCTGTTCGAACCCTATGTCACATCCAAAACCAGAGGCACCGGGCTGGGGCTAGCCATCGTCAAGAAGATTATTGAGGAACACGGCGGTATCATCGCCGCAGAGAACGCCGAACTCGGGGCACGTTTCACCGCCAGACTACCGGTTTGGCGAGACGACCCATCCGCTTCGGTGACGCCGATCCGGCAAGCAGGAGAACCATGAGCGCGACCCATATCCTCGTCGTGGACGACGAGCCCGACATCCGCGAAACCGTACAGGATATCCTCGAGGACGAGGGTTACACCGTTGCGAACGCGGAGAACGGCGAATCGGCCCGGCACGCCCTTCGCGACCGAAAGCCTGACCTGATGCTGCTCGACATCTGGATGCCCGACCTGGACGGCATCAGTCTGCTCAAGGAGTGGGCCGAGGACGACGGTCTACCCTGCCCGGTCATTATGATGTCCGGCCACGGCAACGTCGAAACCGCGGTCGAGGCGACCCGCCTGGGTGCCTACGACTTTCTGGAAAAGCCGCTGTCGATGGCCAAGCTGTTGCTCACCGTCGAGCGTGCCTTGGAGGCGGAAAAGCTCGAACGCGAGAACGTCGGCCTGCGGCGGCGTGCACCGCTAGTGCATGAACCGGCTGGGCGCTCAGCCGCGATGCAGCGTTTGCGCGAGCAAGTAAAGCGCATCGCCCAGCACGACACCTGGGTGCTGATCACTGGTGAGGCCGGCTCCGGACGTGAGACCTTCGCCCGCTTTCTGCACTCCCAGAGCGCGCGCAAGGAACGCCCCTTCATTGACCTCGGCGTCTCCGGGATCGCGCGCGGCAATGCCGCGCGTGAGTTGTTCGGCAGCGAGGAGGGCGGCCACGTCCATTACGGGAGCCTAGAACAAGCCGCGGGCGGTACGCTGCTCCTCGACGAGGTGGCGGACATGGACCTGGAGGCGCAGGGACAATTGCTGGGCGCCCTCGACACCGGATCGTTCCTCCGGGTCGGCGGTAGCGACCCGGTCGCGATCGACGTGCGCATCATCGCCGCCACCCAGCGCGACCTAAAAGAAGAAGTCCGCTGCGGCGATTTTCGCGAGGACCTGTTCTACCACCTCAACGTCGTACCGCTGAACATCCCGCCGCTGCGCGAGCACGCAGAAGACATTCCGGATCTCCTGAATTACTACGTCGACTATTTCGCAACCCACGAAAAATTGCCGTACCGGCGCTTCAGCGTCGGCGCGCAGAATTTCCTGCGCAACTACAGCTGGCCCGGCAATATCCGGGAGCTGAAGAATCTGGTCCAGCGAGTGCTCATCCTCGGCGCCGGCGACGAGATCACGCAGAACGAGGTGGAGACGGCGCTCGGCTCGGCGCCACCGGTACCCACGCTACCGCTAGAGGGCATGGTCTCTTTCGACCAGCCCCTGCGCCAGGCCCGCGAACAGTTCGAGAAGGCGTACCTGGAATACCAGCTTGATAAACACATCGGCAACGTCAGCAAAATGGCTAAAGAGGCAGGCATGGAACGGACGCATCTGTATCGCAAGCTTCGCTCCCTGGGCATCGAGATCAAGGAACGTCGGTGAACACCGACGGCATACAGCAGCGAGTCAAGCGTAGTCAGGTGGCGTTTCCGAACCGCGGAGTTCCTTGCGCCGCCAGTTGGCGCGCCCGCCTCCACCCTCAGCGCGCCACCGGTTTCGCATGAAAATCCTGATCCTCGGCGCTGGCCAAGTTGGCACCTCGGTGGCCGCCAACCTGGTCAGCGAGGCCAACGACATCACCGTGGTGGATACCGACGGCGCCCGTCTGCGCGAGCTTGCCGACCGCTTCGACCTGCGCACGGTGCAAGGCCATGGCGCCCATCCGGACGTGCTGCGGCGCGCTGGCGCCGAGGACGCGGACATGATCATCGCGGTGACCAACAGCGATGAGACCAACATGGTCGCCTGCCAAGTCGCCTACACGGTGTTCCACACGCCCACCAAAATCGCCCGCGTGCGCGCGCCGAGCTTTCTCGAGCAAGAGGAACTGTTCGGCCCCGATGCCCTGCCTATCGACGTGCGCATCAGCCCGGAGCAGCTGGTCACCGACTACATCCTGCGCCTGATCGAGAACCCAGGCACGCTGCAGGTCACCGACTTCGCCGGGGGACGCATGCGCCTGGTGGCGGTGCGCGCCTACTACGGCGGCCCGCTGGTGGGGCACGAGTTGCGTGCGCTCTACGACCACATGCCACACGTGGACACTCGGGTAGCGGCGATCTATCGCCACGACCGTGCCATTCAGCCGGAGGGCGATACCGTCATCGAGGCCGACGACGAGGTCTTCTTCGTCGCCGCCCCGAAGCACATCCGCTCGGTGATGAGTGAACTCAGAAGGCTGGAGAAGCCCTATAAGCGGCTGATCTTTGCCGGCGGAGGCAACATCGGGACGCGCTTGGCCCGCGCCACCGAGCGTCATTATCGGGTCAAGGTTATCGAGCGGGATCTCGATCGCTGCAAACACATCGCCGAGGCCCTGGAGCGCACCATCGTGCTGCACGGCGACGCCGCGGACGAAGAACTCCTGCTGGAAGAGAACGTCGAGGATACGGATGTCTTCTGCGCCGTTACCGACGATGACGAGGCCAACATCCTCTCAGCGATGCTGGCCAAGCGCCTCGGCGCGCGCAAGGTCATGGCTCTGATCAACCGCACCGCGTACGTCGACCTAGTACAGAGCGGCCCGATCGACATCGCCATCTCGCCACAGCAGGCCACCATCGGTAGCCTACTCAAGCACGTTCGCCGGGGCGATGTCGTCGTGGTGCACTCGTTGCGGCGCGGCGCCGCGGAGGCCATCGAGGCCATCGCCCACGGTGATCAGAGCTCGAGCAAGGTGGTCGGGCGCCCGATCGAAGCGATCAACCTGCCCAGGGGGGCCAGCATCGGCGCCATCGTCCGCGGCGACGTGGTGATCATCGCCCACCATGACACTGTCATCGAGCCAGAGGACCACGTGATCCTTTTCCTCCAGGACAAGCTCAAGGTGCCCGAGGTGGAAAGGCTGTTCCAGGTCGGAATCACGTTCTTCTGATTGATGAAGAAATTCGTCGCTGTCCAAAAGGTGCTGGGGCTACTGCTGATGGTCTTCAGCGTAACCATGCTGCCGCCCGCGGCGGTGGCGCTGCTCTATGGCGATGGCGCAGGGATGCCGTTCATCTACGCCTTCGTACTCATCCTCGGTATTGGCACGCTGATCTGGCTACCGGTCGCGACCAAGCATCGGGAACTTCGCCTGCGCGACGGTTTCCTGGTGGTGGTGCTGTTCTGGGTGGCCCTAGCGCTCTCCGGCGCGCTTCCGTTCTGGATTTCGCCGGTGCCGGATCTTTCGCTGACGGACTCGATCTTCGAGTCGATGTCGGGCCTCACCACCACCGGCGCGACCGTGATCCTCGGCATTGACGAACTCCCGCATTCCATGCTCTGGTACCGGCAGCAGCTGCAATGGTTGGGCGGCATGGGCATCATCGTACTGGCGGTCGCGGTCCTGCCCATGCTCGGCGTCGGCGGCATGCAGCTCTACCGAGCCGAAACGCCGGGGCCGGTCAAGGATGCCAAGCTGACCCCCCGCATCACCGAGACCGCCAAGGCACTCTGGTACATTTACCTGGGACTGACCATCTCCTGCGGCCTCGCCTATTGGGCGGCCGGCATGTCCGCGTTCGACGCCATCGGCCATGCCTTCTCCACCGTCGCCATCGGCGGCTTCTCCACCCATGACGCCAGCATCGGCTACTTCGACAGCACGCTGATCGAGATGATTGCCGTGGTCTTCATGCTGCTCTCCGGGGTCAACTTCGCACTGCATTTCATCGCCGTGCGCAGCCGCAACCCGTTGGTCTACGCCCGCGACAGCGAGTTTCGCTTCTATCTGTTCTTGATGGTGCTCGTCACCGCCATCGTCACCATAACGCTCTTCCGGACCAACACTTACATCGACTGGGGCGAATCCTTCACCAAGGGGTTGTTCCAGGTCGTCTCCATCGGTACCACCACGGGCTTCACCACGGCGGAGTTCTATGTCTGGCCACCATTCACGGAGATCCTGCTGCTGTTCCTGGCCTTTGTCGGCGGCTGCGCCGGCTCCACCGGTGGCGGCATCAAGGTAATCCGCTTCCTGTTGCTGATCAAGCAGGGGCTGCGCGAAATCGGTCGGCTGATTCATCCGAGCGCGCAGTTGCCGGTGCGCGTGGGCAAGAAGGTCATCAACCACCGCGTCGTCGACGCGGTCTGGGGGTTTTTCTCGCTCTACGTTGCCGCCTTCACCTTTATGTACCTGGCGCTTGCGGCGACCGGTCTCGACCTGATGACCTCATTCTCGGCGGTGGCCGCGTGCATGAACAACCTCGGCCCTGGGCTAGCCACGGTCGGCGCCGATTACTACGACATGCATGACACCGGCATCTGGATCCTGTGCTTCGCGATGTTGCTGGGACGCCTGGAGGTCTTCACCCTGCTGGTGTTGTTGACACCCGCCTTCTGGCGACGGTGAACCAACCGCGTCAACGCATCCAACAACCGCGGAGGCGCAGCCTATGAGTGCGATACCAAGCAGTTATCGAAACCTGATTGACCCGCTGATCGATGCCGCTCGCGGCTTCGTCGAGAACGGAGAGACTCTGGCGCCGTTCGCATTCGTCGCAAACCTATCTGGCGGCGGCGCATTCCCGGTCATGCTCGCCACCGGCAGCGAAGAGGCGAAGGACAACTCTGCCCGCGCCATCAAACAACTGGCCGAACTCCACCAGGCCGACTTTGTTTTCACCATCATGGAGGCGTGGTCACTGCCACGGGAACGGCTCGACGAACTGGACGCGATTATCGATCGCTACGGCTCCATCGGCGAGTCGCCGTACCGCCTCGACGTGGTCTCGCTGGCGCTGGAGACACGACATGGCACCTGGGTCGCGCAAGTGCCGATCGAGCCGCTGACCGCCAAAAACGGCAGTCGCACCTTCGGCTCGCCGCGCTTTCAGCACTTCACATCAGCGCAAGGTCGCTTCGCCGAACTGCTGCCGATCAAGCATGACGACCTCGGCCCGCCCAGCACCCTGCACTAGCGTCCATCACTGCGAAATCCTGCCTGCGCTTCGTGGTGCAACTCGCATTTTCAGATTGATGCATCGAGGCGCACCGGTTGTGGCCGTGCCGGGCCTCGACTATTCTTCAGCAGCGAACTGGACGGCGAATTCAGTGCCTAACGGTTCAATACAAGATATCCGCCTGAGTCTCCGCCACGGTTCCAGCGAGGGTATGAGTCCGCCGCCCAGCGCTCGGCCTCTCGATCCGAACCATGCACCCCATCACGTGCGGGCAGGAGTCGTTCATCCATGAGGCCACACGCCGACACCGATATGCAGCAGACGCGAAACCCGCCATGGCATCCTACGCACCAACCCACGCGCCAACCCCTGGCGGGCTTTTGCCTGTTGGTGCTGTTCGCTCTGCTGTCGGGGTGCGGCCGTGAGACACCGTCGGTCACGGTGACCTTCGATGCCTTCGGCGATATGGTTGATGTCAAAATGGCGCAAGTCGAGCGCGCCCAAGCCGAAGAGGCAGCGGATGGCATTCGGAGTGACTTTGCCGCTCTTGAACAAGATCTGAATACCTGGAACGACGGGTCCATGGCCATGGTGAATCGCCTGCTTCCCACGGGAGAAAGCTTCCTCGCGCCACCCTCCGTACTCTCGCTGATTCGACTCAGCCAACGTTATTCCGACTTGAGCGATGGTCTTTTCAACCCCGCCATCGGCAAGCTGATCGCACTCTGGGGATTCAACGTGGAGGTGCCCGAAGGCATGCGACCGCCTCCCGACCATGCCATCGGACAGCTACTCAAGGCGCACCCTCAGATGTCGGATATACAGATCGACGGCTCGCAGCTTCGCGGACTTAATAGTTCACTGCGTCTGGACTTTGCACCGCTCATCCGAGCCTATGCGATCGATCTCGCCATTGCCCGCCTGCGCGAGGCCGGAGTCCATCATGCCCAGGTGCAGAGCGGCTCCGATGTGCGTGCCATCGGCAACCGCAGCGGTCAACCCTGGCGCGTCCCAATTCCGCGGGCAACCGGCTCCGGGGTCTTTGCAACGCTCAATATTCAGGGCGGCGAGAGCGTCGTCACCCGCGCCGCCCATGATCGGGACTGGATCTACCAAGGTGTCGCGTACCACCAGATCCTGAATCCCCGCAACGGGCGGCCCGCCCGCGCATCCCAATCGGTGACCATTGTGCACGACGAGGCGACAGCGGCAGCTGCCGCCGCGATCGCGCTGTTTGTCGCCGGTCCCGAAGAGTGGCATCGGGTGGCATCAGCCCTAGGCATCCGCCACGTCATCTTGGCGGACAGCGAGGGAACGGTGCACATCACCCCGGAACTGCGCGAACGCCTTAAGATTGTCGATCGCACCGTCCGCATCGCAGTCAGCCCGCCTGTCAATCCGCCGATCCAGAGCGCGACCTTCACACCGCCACTGAGCGCACCCTTTGTTGCGGTATTGCGGCCAGCCGAAACCCGAGCCAATTAACGTCCCCGCAGGCGCTTTGTTGGCGCCCGTCAGTCCGCGGGACAGGATCAGACGTTGACGCCTTGCACCGGATTCATATCGTCAATGTCATTATCACCCCCGTCTGACGCGGCTTCCTCCCGCTGCAATCGCCGCAAGACATCCCCTGGCGAGCCGGTGTGTTTCGCGAGTAGGTCGTAGGCGACCGGCACGACAAACAGCGTGAAAACGGTTGCCGCCAGCACAC
>CAVOSE010000073.1:0-45918 GCA_963698775.1 uncultured Gammaproteobacteria bacterium | reverse complement strand
GGGACTCCACGGCGACAACGCCGTCGCGCATCAACGCATGGACCATATCGATCAACGCTTGGACAGAATCGCACGTAGGCTTGATCTCCACGAACCCGCGTAGCCTGTTCCCGGAACCGGCGCATGCTCGGCGTTGGCTTCGTTGGTCGTAATGGGTCTCGGGAAGCTGGAGCTTCCAAGACGGGGTTACGAAGCTGGAGCTTCGTAACCAGAGATCACTGAGAATGTCGGGATGCTAGCGCTGCGCCGCCGGCCTGTCGAGCTGCGCTCAGGCGCGGCGCATCCGCGGCGTCGAGAACCGCTCGGCCAGGTTGCGCTAGAATCAGGCGCCTCGGAGCCGTCGGGACGCCCGTCGGGCGGCAATCGATCCGACCCGGACGGCGGACCCCCCGAGCCCATGCCTGCAACCGTGTCTTGTCTCCGCCGTGCCCACCGCTTCGTGCCCCTCGCGGCCCTTTTGCTACTGACGGCCATCGCGCTGATCCTGGCGCCGGTGTCCGCCGCCGCGGAAGACCCGCTGCGAGCGCTGAAGGCGGCCTTCGTCTACAAGTTCACCAGCTTCGTCGACTGGCCCGCGGCACAGGCCGGTACGCCATTCGTCATCTGCGTCATGGCCGATCCGGCCATGCAGGCGGCGCTCGCCGAGCTGACCGAGCCGGCCCGGCGGGTGGGCGAGCGGGTGATCCGGGTGCGCGGGCTCGCCGGCGTCGATGGCATGGACGGCTGTCAGATCCTGTTCATCGGCGCCGCCGCCGCTGGTCGCCTGGGCGCCATTGCCCGGCGCAGCGCCGGCAAGCCGGTGCTCTTGGTTGGCGATACACCCGGCTTTGCCGGCAAGGGTGCGGCCATTGAGCTGTTCGACCAGTCCGACATCTTTCGCAAAAAGGTCCGGCTGCGCTTTCGCATCGATCCGAAGGCGCTCAAGGGCCGGGGGCTGACCGTCTCCGCGCAGCTCTACGACGTGGCGGAGGTGGTGCAGTGAGACTGCCGGGAGTGACCTCGATCCGCCAGCGCCTGTTGGCCCTGTCCGCGGCCATCAGCGTGCTGACGCTGGCGATCGCCGGCACCCTGTTCGTCATCAACGACGTCGCCATGCTGCGCCAGCAAATGGCGCGTGACCTGGAGGTGCTGTCGGTGGTGGTCGGCGACAACAGCCTGTCGGCGTTGGACTTCGATGCGCCGGAGACGGCGGCGAAGAACCTGGCCAGCCTGCGCCGCGAATACCAGATCCGCTATGCGGCGCTGTATGACGCCGCCGGCCGGCGCTTCGCGAGCTACCAGCGGGATGCGGCGGAGCCGGTGCTGGAGCCGGTGCTGGAGCCGGCGCAGGCCGGTGACGGGGTCTTCGTGAACGTTTCCCCGTTGGGGCTCGGCAGCATCGAGGTGGTGCGCACGCTCAGCCTGCGTGGGCAGCCCATCGGCCGGATCTTTATCCACGCCCGCACCGATGAGCTGGCCGCGCAATTGAAGCGCTATGCCCTGATCGTCGCACTGCTGCTGGTGTCGACCTTGGCCATCTCGCTGCTGCTGGCCTGGCGGCTGCAACGCCGGGTCTCGGAGCCGATCCTGGAGCTGGCGGCGAAGACGCGGACGGTCTCGGAGCACGCCGACTATTCGCTGCGGGTGACACCGCCGGACGACAACGGCGAGTTCGGCATCCTGTATCGCGGCTTCAATGCGATGCTGGCGCAGATCGAGCGGCGCGACACGGAGCTGACCGACATCCGCGCGCGCCTGGAGCAGCGGGTGGAGGAACGTACCCGCGATCTGAACGCCGTGGTACGCGAGCAGCGGCTGCTTGTCGAAGCCTTGCCGCTGGGGATCATCCATTTGATGGATCGGCGCATCGCGCGCGCGAATCCGCGCGCCGCCGAGTTGTTCGGCACGTGCCTAGAGGAGATGATCGGACGCAGCACCGCGGATTTCTATCCGGAGCCTGCCGCCTTCGAGGAGGTGGGCCGTGTCGGCTATGCGCAGATGGCCGCCGGCGGTATCTTCCGCGACGACCGCGTGCTGCAGCGGCGTGACGGCAGCCGCTTCTGGGGCCGGCTGATCGGCCAATATATTGATCCGAACAACCAGGCCCTGGGTTCTATCTGGATCCTCGACGACATCGACCGGGACAAGGCCCTGGAAGAACGGCTGTACCAGGCGCGCGAGGCGGCGGAGGCGGCCAACCGTGCCAAGGATTTGTTCATGGCGAACATGAGCCACGAGCTGCGCACGCCGTTGAACGCGGTGCTCGGCTTCGCCCAACTGCTCGCCGGCGATGCCCGGCTGCTGCCCGAGCAGCGCGAGCAGGTGCAGGGCATCCGCCGTGGTGGCGAGCGGCTGCTGGGGCTGATCAGCGAGCTGTTGGACCTGGCCCGGATCGAGGCCGGACGGCTGACGCTGGAACCGGTGCCCTGGGACAGCGCCGCGCTGCTGGCGGAGCTGGCGGGCATGTTCGAGGCCCGGGCACGGCAAAAGGGCATCGGGCTCGAGATCGCCGACGCGGGCACGTTGCCGCCGCGGTTGCGCTGCGACAGCAAGCGGCTGCATCAGGTGCTTGCGAACCTGATCGACAACGCCATCAAGTCCACCGACGCGGGCCGGGTGCGCGTCGCTGCCGGCTTCGCCGACGGTACCCTGATGTTCGAGGTCAGCGACACCGGCGTCGGCATGTCCGCGGCCGATATCGCGCGCATCTTCGAGCCGTTCCGGCAGGTCGGCGATGCCCAACAGCACGCCCGGGGCACCGGTCTGGGGCTCGCCATCAGCAAGCGCCTGGTGGAGCGCATGGGCGGCGTGATCGAGGTCGAGAGCAGGCCGGGCGCGGGCAGCCGCTTTCGCGTGCGCATCCCGGCCGAGCGGCTGCCGGTGGCGGACGAGGCCGCGCCGACGCCGGCGGACCCGGGCGTCATCATCGGCTATCGACGAACGACCGGGGGCCAGGTCGAAACTGGGGTCGAAACCGGAGTCGAGACCGGGGCGCTGCGCATCCTCATCGTCGACGACGAACCCGAGAACCGAGAGGTGCTGCGCGGGCTGCTGGCGCCACTCGGCTTCGAGGTGCGCGACGCCGAGGACGGCGCCGACTGCATCGCGCAGGCCACCGCGCTGGCGCCGGACCTGATCCTGATGGACCTGCGCATGCCGGACATGGATGGACTGGCCGCCACCCGAGCGCTGCGGCAACGACCGGCGTGCAGCGACATACCCATCGTCGCGGTGACCGCCGCCGCCTTCGACGCGGATCAGGGTGCTGCGCTAGCGGCCGGTTGCAATGCGCATCTGCCAAAGCCAGTGTTGCGTGAGGCGCTGCTGAAGACGCTGGCCGAGCTGCTGCCGCTGACTTGGATCCGTGCCGAGCCCCAAGCCCCGGAAGGTTCCGCGGAGGATTGCGCAGTGGATGTCGAGGCGTTATCACCGGCACGGCTGGCGGAGCTGGCCAGCCTGGTGCGTACCGGCAACGTCACCGGCATCAGCGCCTTGGCGCAGGCGCTGGCCCGCGACGACTGCTGCCCGGCGTTGGCGCGGCAGCTGTCCAGCCTGGCGGACGCCTTCGACATCGTCGGATTGCGGCGGCTGATCGCGACGCGGAGGGCACAGGGCTGCGCCGCATTCGGGGGAACCGTCGACGCAGCCAGAGCGATGAATCGATCCGTACGGAGCCAGAATCCGAATCGATGTCGATGCCGATACCGAATCCGAGCCAGATCCCGACCGGGGCGCAGGTCCTGGTCGTGGATGACGAGCCCGACAACATCCGCTTCCTGGGCCGCCTGCTGGCCGCGGAGGGCTATCAGGTGCATGTGGCCGAGAGCGGCGAACGGGCGCTGGAGACCTTGGACTGCCTCGCCGACGAGACACCGCCCGACCTGCTGCTGCTGGATATCCTGATGCCGAATGGCATGGACGGCATCGAGGTCTGCCGCCGACTGAGGTCCCGCCCCGGCATGGCCGCGGTACCGGTGGTGTTCCTCACCGGCAAGGACGATCGCGAGACCATCGTGCGCGCATTCGAGGCCGGCGGCTCGGACTATGTCCTGAAGCCGTTCGACACCGCCGTGCTGCTGGCGCGGGTGCGCACCCACGCCACCCTCGGACGCCTGACCCGTGAGCAGGAATCGGCGCTGGCGCAGCGCACCAGCGAGCTGCGACAAGCAAACGCCCGGCTGCACGAGGCGAACGCCCGGCTGCGCCGCCTGGCGATTGAGATCTCGCTGGTGGAAGAGCGCGAGAAAAAGCGCCTTGCTGGAGAATTGCACGACAGCCCAATGCAAAAGCTAACCCTGGCCCAGATTCAGATCGCATCCGCCGTGCGCTATCGCGACGCGGAATCGGATCGGTTGCTGGGTGTGGCCACCGAGCTGATGCGCGACGCCCTTTCGGAGCTGCGCACGCTGCAGTTCGAACTCAGTCCGCCGCTCCTCTATCGGGAGGGGTTGGGGGCGGCACTACGCTGGTTCGTCGAACACATCGAACAACGCTTCGATCTCGATCTACGTTATCGGGAGTCCGGGCCGGTGCTGGCGCTCGGGCCGGACCTGGCCGTGATCCTGTTCCAATGTGCGCGGGAGTTCGTCTACAACCTGCTCAAGCATGCGGCGGCGACGCGCGGGTTGGTGGAGTTGGACTATGGCGACGACAGGGTCAGGCTCACCGTCAGCGACAACGGCAAGGGCCTGGCCGGTCATCCAGATTCGCAGGCAACCGGCAAACCGGGTGGCTATGGCCTGTTCGGTATCCGCGAGCGGCTGAAACCCTGGGGCGGTGAACTCACCATCACATCAGACGCCCAGGGTACGCGGGCAAAGGTCACCGCGGTACCCAAGCCATCGGACGATGCACCCGGCGTCTCGACGACAGCAATCGATCAACTTGGAGCCCGCGACGACACATGAGCATCAGCCTGCTGCTGGCCGACGACCATACCCTGGTGCGCCAGGGTCTCGCGCTGCTGATCCATGAGCAGCCCGACTGGGAACTCGTCGGCGAGGCCGAGGACGGCGAGACCGCGGTGCGGCTGGCCGAAGCCAAACAACCGCGGATCGCCCTGCTCGACGTCGAGATGCCGGGGATGAACGGAATACAAGCGGCACGGGCGATCAAGACGGTGTCGCCCGCGACTTCGGTCATCGCACTGTCGACCTATGGCGACATTCAGTATCGGGAGCAGATGTTCGCGGCCGGCGCGTCGGCCTATGTGCTCAAGAACGAGGCGATGGAGGACTTGGTCGCTGCCGTGGCCGCGGTGCTGCGAGGGGAGCACTTCCTGAGTCCGTCCATAGAGCGATCCGACCCGGTCGCGGACGGCCGCAGCATCACACTTGATAAAGAAAGCCTCAGCCAGCGCGAGTTGGAGGTGCTGCGCCTGCTCGCCGAAGGGCACCGCGCGAAGGAGATCGCCAAGATCCTCGGCATCAGCGACCGCACCGTGGAGACCTATCGCAGCCGTATCATGATGAAGCTCCAGGTCCGCACCCTACCCGGACTGGTGAAATTCGCCATTCGCGCGGGCCTGGTGCAGCCCAGTCCCTGATGCACCGCGATGTCGATACGCAGCGCACCGTCGGCGGCGAGTCGACGTGCCGGGACCGCACCGACGCCGGGCGTGAAGCAGTTCCGAGGTGCGGTTCGTACCTCACCGCACTCTACGACTGACCTACCTGCTCTCGGAAGAGTCAGGCGGCGTCGTTATCCAGCACGTTAACTCCTCAATTACCTGAGCCAATCTCCCGGGCGTGGATTTGGGCGGGGCACGCTGCGGTTCGCGAGTGTTCACCGCACCCAACAGGCCGAATGCGTTGACTCCGTAGGGTGCGGTGAGGTACGAACCGCACCGTTTGGCACTGAGCTGCCCCCTGAGGGGCCACGGTGTCAACGAATGACGCCCATTCCCCCGCGGACTGAGCGCATTCACCGCCGTTTGAGATAGTACTCCAACAGCGCGCTGGTGGATGCGTCGTGCTCGGCCTGCACCTTGCCGGCGCTGAGTTCCGCAAGGATCACGCCGGCGAGCTTCTTGCCGAGTTCCACGCCCCACTGGTCAAAGGAATTGATCCCCCAGACGATACCCTGGACGAAGATCTTGTGCTCATAGAGCGCGATCAACGCCCCCAGCGTGCGCGGCGTGACTCGATCCATCAGGATGGTGCTGCTGGGCCGGTTGCCATCGAACTGGCGATGCGGGGCAAGACGTTCCGCCTCCGCCTCAGACGTCCCCGCGGCCAGCATCTCGGCGCGGGCCTCGTCCAAGGTGCGGCCCGTCATCAATGCCTCGGCCTGCGCGAAGCAGTTGGCCAGCAACTTGGTGTGATGATCGCCGAGCGGATTGTGACTGTGGATGGGCGCGATGAAGTCACAGGGGATCAGCTCGGTGCCCTGGTGGATCAGCTGGTAAAACGCATGCTGACCATCCGTGCCCGGCTGCCCCCAGACCACCGGACCGGTGGCGTAGTCCACGCGCACGCCGTCGCGGGTGACGTGCTTTCCGTTGCTCTCCATGTCGCCCTGCTGGAAATAGGCGGAGAAGTATTCCAGGTATTGGTCGTAGGGCAGGATCGCCTGGCTCTTGGCGCCGGCAAAGTCGATGTACCAGACCCCAAGCAGCGCCATGATCGCGGGCAGGTTCCGCTCCAGCGGGGCATCGCGAAAGTGCACGTCCATGTCGTGGGCGCCGGCCAACAGCTCGGCGAAATTCTCGTAGCCGATCGCCAGCGCGATGGGCAGCCCGATCGCCGACCACAGCGAGTAGCGCCCGCCGACCCAATCCCAGAAGCCGAACATGTTGTCGGTATCGATGCCGAACCCGGCCACCTGCTCGGCGTTGGTGGAGACGGCAACGAAATGGTTGCGCACCGCCGCTTCACTGCCCAGCGCCGCCACCAGCCATTGCCGCGCGCTGTGGGCGTTGGTCATGGTCTCCTGCGTGGTGAAGGTCTTGGAGGCGACGATGAACAGCGTCGTCTCCGGGTCGAGGCCCTTGACCGTCTCCATGAGGTGGGTGCCGTCGACATTGGAGACGAAGTGCGGTCGCGGCGTCTTCGACTGATAAGGTTTGAGCGCGGCGCAGACCATCTTGGGCCCAAGGTTGGAGCCGCCGATGCCGATGTTGACCACATCCGTGATGGGCTTGCCGGTAAAGCCCTTCCAGTCGCCGCCGCGCACCCGCTTGCTGAAGGCATCGATGCGCGCCAGGACCGCGTTCACCTCCGGCATCACGTCGACACCATCCACCAGGATCGGGGTGTTGGAGCGGTTGCGCAGCGCCACATGCAGCACGGCGCGATCCTCTGTGCTGTTGATGTGCTCGCCGGAAAACATGCGTTCGCGCCAACCCTCCACATCCACGGCCCGCGCCAGGTCGAACAGCAGCGCCATGGTCTCGTCGCTAGCGATGTGTTTGGAATGGTCCAGATGCAGCCCGGCGGCATCGGTCGTCATGCGCGCTGCACGCGCGGGATCATCGGCGAACAGGTCGCGCATGCGCACCTGCGACATCTGTTGCCAGTGCCGATCTAGCGCCTTCCATTCCGGGGTGGTGGTCACGAGGGGCATAGAACTGAACTCCTGAGCGAACGGGACTGCAATGGCGGGGTAATCGCGGAATGAAAACCGCGCGTAGCGGTTATTGTAACCGCTACCTGCGGTTTCCTTCGCGCCCGCGTGAGCGGACAGGCGCCAGCTCACACGAGCATCGGTAGAGGCTTAGCCAGGCGATGCCTCAGACCGACAAGGGCACGCTACCGCGTTGCGCAACCTGCGCTCACTCATCCAACCCGTTGCGCCAATCCTGATCCTCCTTATCGAACAGTCGGGTGGACTCGACCGGACCCCAACTGCCGGCGGGATAGGTATGGATGTAGTCACGCTCGGTCGCCCACAATTTGAGCACCGGGTCGACCACGCGCCAGGCGTAGTTGACCTCGTCGTAGCGCAGGAACAGCGTGTGATCGCCCTGCATCACGTCAAGAATCAGCGCCTCATAGGCGTCGATCTGGTCGCGGCCGATACTGCAGGTGCTGGCATCCAGGCGCTCGGTCTGGGTGCGCATGGTCAGGCCCGGCTGCTTGACCAGCAATTCCAGGCGCATGCACTCGTTGGGCTGGATGTTCAGCAACAGCCAGTTGGGCTTGAGTTGTTCGATGGGGGTGTCGCTAAACAATTGCTGCGGCGGATGCCGAAAGCGGATACTGATCAGCGAGTTGGTGGCACCCATGCGCTTGCCAGTGCGCAGGTAGAAGGGCACGCCGCGCCAGCGCCAGTTGTCGATGTAGAGCTTCATCGCCGCGTAGGTCTCGGTGGCGCTGCTGGGGTCTACACCGCCCTCTTCCAGATAGCCGGGCAATTTCGCGCCGTCGGCCTCACCACCGCGGTACTGGGCGCGAAAGGCGTGGGCATGGACGGCTTGGCGCGGGATCGGGCGGATTGAGCGCAACACCTTGACCTTCTCGTCGCGCAATGCCTCGGCATCCAGGCTTGGCGGCGGTTCCATGGCCACCAGGGTGAGCATTTGCAGCAGGTGGCTCTGGATCATGTCGCGCAGGGCCCCGACGCCGTCGTAGAAACCGGCGCGACCCTCGATACCGCGGGCCTCGGCGTGGGTGATCTGCACATGGTCGATGTAGTTGCGATTCCAAAGGGGTTCGAGCAACAGGTTGGCGAAGCGAAACACCAACACGTTTTGCACCGTACTCTTACCAAGGTAGTGGTCGATACGGTAGATCTGATCCTCGCTGAAGTGCCGGTGCAGATGCTCGTCCAGGATCTCGGCGCTTTCCAGGTCGTAGCCGAAGGGCTTCTCGACCACCAACCGCGACCAGCCCTGCTGCTGCGTATTGAGTCCGCAGGCCGCGAGCCGATCGGCAGTTGTGCCGTAAAAGGTTGGTGCAATGGCCAGATAGAAGATCAGATTGGAAACAAAGCCCTCATCGCCGCGCAGTCGCTCGGCCAGACGCTGGTAGCCGGCGTCGTCCTCCAGATCGCCCTCAACGAAGTACTGGCGCTCAAGCAAGCGTTGTAGCACCGCCGCATCGAGCCGTTCGCCGAGCTGCTCCGCAAGGATACGTTCCACTTCGCCACGCCAGTGCTGGTCGGTCCAGTCGCGACGACCAAAACCGATGATGCGCACCGCCGGGGCGAGATGCCCGCCCTGTTCGAGACGATACAGCGCGGGCAGCAGTTTGATCTGCGCCAGATTACCGGTGGAGCCAAAAATCACCAGGGTGCAAGATTCGTTCATTCGGCCGTCTCCAATGTGTTTCACTTGTGCTACCGTAACCCGAAACCCTCAAGCAGTCGCCGTCGGTGGGCCATCGTGAACGCATACATCGCCACGGATCAGAACGCGGACAACAGTCTCTCCTCGGGCAGGCGCAGCACCCCGGCTTACAGCGTCTTGGTCGCCAGCAGCGAGGCACATCCGCTGATCAAGACCGGCGGACTCGCGGACGTCGCCTCCAGTTTACCCGCGGCGCTGCGCGAACTCGGCCACGATGCGCGCCTAGTGGTGCCGGCCTATCCCCAGGCCAAGCGCATGGTGCGTGAACTCAGGCGCATCATGGAAGTACGCCTCCCCGGAATCGCCAAGCCTGTTCAACTTCTGCACGGCCTGCTGCCGGACCGTGACCTGCCGGTCTACCTGGTCGAGGCGCCAGACTACTTCTGCCGCGAGGGCAACCCCTACACCGACGTCAGCGGCAGCGACTGGGGCGACAACCCCGAGCGCTTTCTGCTGTTTTGCCGAGTCGTCAGCTACATCGCCATGGGCCTGCCCGCCCTCAACTGGCAGCCCCAGGTCTTGCACTGCAACGACTGGCAAACCGGCCTGGCGCCTGTTCTGTTGCGTGAACACGAGGACCGCCCGGCGATCGTATTCACCATCCACAATCTCGCCTATCAGGGGCTTTTTGATCGCGCCACCTTCGACCGGTTGCAACTGCCACCGGCACTCTGGTCCGTTGCCGGGTTGGAGTTCCATCAGCGCATGTCGTTCATCAAGGGCGGTCTCATCTTCTCCGACCGTGTCAATACAGTCAGCCCCAGCTACGCCGAAGAGGTCAAGACCCTGCGCCATGGCTGCGGCCTCGACGGTCTGCTGCGCCAGCTCGGTGGGCGCTTCCGCGGCATCCTGAACGGCATCGACTACCACGAGTGGGACCCGTCCAACGACCCTGCCCTACCGCAGGCTTATGCCGCCGACAGCATCCACCTCAAGGCCGAAAACAAGCTCGAACTACAAAGCCTGTTCAAGTTGCCGCGCAACGAGGAGGCCTTCGTCATCGGTTACGTGGGCAGGCTGGTGGAACAAAAGGGCATTGACCTAATCTTGCAGATCTTGCCGAGATTGCTACAAACCCAGGACGTGCAGCTGATCATGCAGGGGGCCGGCGACCGCGCCATGGAGCGCGCCCTGAGCGGGATCGCCGCGGCCAACCCCCACCGCGTCAGCGTCTATATCGGCTACGACGAAACTCGCGCGCACCTAATCGAGGCCGGCAGCGACGCCTTCTTGATGCCGTCGCAGTTCGAACCCTGCGGCCTGAACCAGATGTACAGCCTGCGCTACGGCACCGTGCCCATCGTCCACAACACCGGTGGCCTCGCCGACACTGTCGTCGACGCCACGGACGAAAACCTAAACAACGGCACCGCCGACGGCCTCGTGTTCTACACGTTCAACGCCGATGCACTCTGGCACGCGGTGGACAAGGCCATAACGCTCGCCCGCGAGCAACCGGAACGCTGGCGCGCGATGATATTGACCGGCATGCGCCAGGATCTGAGCTGGGAGGCCAGCGCCCGGCGCTATGAGGCCTTCTATACAGAGGGACTGGAAGCGCGCCGGCAGCACGCGGAATCCGTATCCGCCTGATTCGACGCCGCGCCCTTTCACCCCAACCCGTTAGCGACCACCGACAGGCGCCCGGTCGCTGCCTCGCTTCGACGCTTGCCGCCTTTACCGTGCATTCACGCGCTAATTGGCTTGGTCTCTGCGTGCTCTCGCGGCTCCGCCTGAAGTGTTCCGTACCGGAACTCGAACTCTTTCAGCGGCATAGGCTTATCCCAGAAATAGCCTTGGCCAAAGTTGCATCCCAGTTCGAGCAATTTAGCGCCCTCTTCGGCGCACTCGATGCCCTCCGCGATAACCACCGCGTCGGCGGCCAGTGCGCAGATGAAACTGCGGTTGGATGTAGAGGACGAGCTCCTTGCGCGCGACCGCGTCGCGGAACTCATCGGCCAAGTTGGCTCGGCGCTCGACCTCTTGGCTCATCCAATCGGCGTGGAACAGCCAGCGCTCGCCTCGCGCAAGGGCCGTCAGCAGCGCAATCTGGGCCTGGCTGTAGGCCTGATCGACGTTCGCACGGTGCAGTCTGCAGACGCCGACCGTCATGCATGTCTTGATCTTGAGTGACGCACCAAAGCTGAACTGATCGGAGGCATCAGCGAGACTGTTAGCGGCAGCGCCCAGTCTCTTCTGGTCCGGCAGCACCAAGCGATCGGCGAGCATGAACAGTTGCTCACCCGGCAATGCGGCGAGGTACACCGGATTACCCGCCGGCATGGGCATCGGGGCGGATCAACAGGGTGTAGCGCTCGCCCGGTTCTACCTCAAAAGGGAAAAGAGGCCCGGGGTCGGCGTGCCCGCGCCCCTCTCTTCCGATCGCCTCGGAATCGAGCAGGCCGAGCCTGGCCTCTTGGACAAGCCTGTCGCCCGAGAAGAGAAAAAAGCCCAAGTGCCGGAGGATTTGCACCTCGGCGGCGATGTAAAAGGTTGTCGGACCGTTTAGCGCATCGCTAGCGGCCAGGTCGATGCGGTGCCAGCTGGGCATTTCGCTGGGAGTGCTGGACTGCTCGAAGAGCCCCTCAGAAAACGGTTGGCGGAGCCAGAAATCGGGGTCTCCGGAATGCGGGTGGGTCGACGCGATGATGACGGTCGGTAGGTCGCGAGGAAGCGGGATGACGTCACGCTGATCCAAGAGAACGGGTCCGGCCAATCAGTACGTGCCTCCGGCCATCGCGAGGACGGCGACAAGCACCAGCGTTCGGACCGATCCGTTCATCCCGCTAGCATGACTCGGTTTCAATCAGCCGCGCAAGCGACCCCCACAATTTCCCGCGGATTAGTCAGGCGAACGACGGCGCTGCACAGCCGAGAGCAGTGCAGGTAAATTCAGGTGGCCCGTTTTTTGACTTTCATAGCGGCTAGTTGTTCGGAACAACCCTTGCTTGGCAAGCGCCCTTGGGCCGTTTATAGTCTGGGTTCGGATTCGGCTCCGCGGGAGAGTCCGGTGCTACTCTGGTTAGTAGTCACCGGCGCCGAAGGCGCAACACCGTCCGGAATCGCTCAGGCAAACGGACCGCGGAACCACGAACCGACTCTGGAGAGCGGCCGTCATCGACGGCCCACCGACGGGGCAGCAGCGCACTAGACCGAGACTCGAAGCCGAGACCGGACTCCTGGACCAGATCCCGGCGTCGGGTACCGGTCGGGTCGACTGCCATCGGCGCTGCAAACTCTCAGGTTCAGGACAGAGGGGCGGCAGCGTGGTTCGCGAGAACCGCGTGACGCTGTCTTGTCAAACGTCCGGCCGCCTCTGGCCGTCGGACCGACCGGGAGGCCCTTATGGGTTCCAGAACTCCGCTTTATGTCGGGCATGAACAGCTCGGCGCCAAGATCGTCCCCTTCGGCGGTTGGGACATGCCGCTGCACTACGGCTCCCAGCTCGACGAACATCATGCGGTGCGCCGAGATGCCGGCATGTTCGATGTCTCGCACATGCAACCGGTGGACATCACCGGCGCGGATTCGAAGGCATTCCTGCAATACCTACTTGCCAACGACGTGGCCAAGCTCGAGACACCGGGCAAGGCGCTCTACAGCTGCATGCTCAACGAGCGCGGCGGGGTCGTCGATGATCTGATCTGCTATTACCTGGGGCCAGACCGCTATCGTCCGGTGGTGAACGCGGCCACCGCGGACAACGACATCGCCTGGATGAAGCAGCATGCCGAGCCCTTCAACATCAGCATCGACCGACGCGATGATCTGGCCATGATCGCGGTGCAGGGTCCCAATGCCCGCGCCAAGGCGGAACCGCTGTTGCCCGATCCGCTGCGCACGCCGGCCATGGCACTGAAGCCGTTCTTCGCCGCCGAGGCCGGCAGCTGGCTGGTGGGTCGGACCGGCTACACCGGTGAAGACGGCTTCGAGATCATGTTGCCGGTAGCACGGGTCGGCGCCCTGTGGCAGGCACTGCTGGACGCGGGCGTTATGCCCTGCGGCCTCGGTGCCCGCGACACGCTGCGCCTGGAGGCCGGGATGAATCTGTACGGCCAAGACATGGACGAGGAGACCAGCCCGCTGGAGAGCGGACTCGGCTGGACCATCGCCTGGGAGCCCGCTGAACGCGCCTTCATCGGCCGCGAGGCGCTGGAGGCCCGACGCGGCGCCGCGGATCTGCAGGTCTTTGTCGGCTTACTGCTGACCGGGCGCGGTGTGTTGCGCGGCCACCAGACGGTCCTGATCGACGGTCAATCGGTCGGGCAGACCACTTCCGGCGGCTTCTCGCCGACGCTGGAGCGTTCTATTGCGCTGGCCCGTGTAGACCCCGGCATCGGCGCAACCTGCGACGTCGACATCCGCGGCAAGCCTGTCGCGGCGCGTGTCGTCAAGCCGCCGTTCGTGCGCCACGGAAAGGCCCGGATCGAACTCTAACCCCCACTCCTGCCCTATCCCCACGTCGGTCGTCAAATGTCTCGACGGTCGACTTCGGACCCCAACCAGAGACCCTGACCATGAGCAATGTCCCCGCGGACCTGAAGTACAGCGCAAGTCACGAGTGGATCAAGAACAACGGCGACGGCACCGCCACCGTCGGCATCTCCGAACACGCGCAAGAGGCGCTCGGCGACCTGGTATTCGTCGAACTGCCCGAGATGGGCAAGCAACTCACGGCCAAGGATGCTTGTGCCGTGGTTGAATCGGTCAAGGCAGCCTCCGATATCTATAGCCCAGTAGGGGGCGAGGTGATCGCCGTCAACGAGGTGCTTGAGGAGGCGCCGGAGACTATCAACAGCGATGCCTACGGCGAGGGCTGGATCTTCAAACTCAAGCTCGCCGACGGCGCCGAACTCGACGGCCTGCTCGACGCCACCGGCTACGAGCAGGTACTGGCCGACGAGGGCTAACCGCCGGCTCCACCACCGCGAAGGTCGTCGCGCCCAGGTCTAGTACCGACACTGCGACTTCCACAACAAACCCAATGGCACACAACGCACGTCGGGCATCACCACCCGACGGGCCGATGAACCGGACGCGCTGACCAGATGCCTTTCATTCCCCATACAGAAGACGACGTCGCGACCATGCTCGCCAGCATCGGGGCGGAGTCCATCGACGACCTGTTCGACGAGATCCCGGTCGAGCTGCGCGCCAAGGGCCTCGACGGCATCCCGGCGGGCCTCTCCGAGATGGAGGTCGGACGCCTAATGCAGGCGCGCGCACGCGACGACGGTGAGCCGCTGTGCTTCATCGGCGCCGGCGCCTACGACCACCATATACCCGCCGCGGTCTGGCAGATCACCACGCGGGGCGAGTTTTATAGCGCCTACACCCCTTACCAGGCCGAGGCCAGTCAGGGCACGCTGCAGGTGCTGTACGAATTCCAATCCATGATGACGGCGCTGACTGGCCTGGATGTCTCCAACGCATCACTGTACGACGGCGCCACGGCGCTGGCCGAGGCGGTGCTGATGGCGGTGCGGGCCAACCGCAAGGTCTCCAGCCAGCGGGTGCTAATGCCCCGCAGCGTGCATCCGGCCTACCGGCGCACGGTGCAGAGTATCGTCCGCAACCAGGGCATCGAGCTGGTCGAGATTCCGTTCGACCCGCGGGGCGGCCACACCAGCATCGAGCTATTGGAGGCAGCCGCCGGCGATGCATGCGCCGCCCTGGTGATCCCCCAGCCCAACTTCTTCGGCGTGCTGGAGGACGTCGATGCCCTGACCGACTGGGCGCATGCCCGCAACGCACTGGTGATCGGCGTGGTCAACCCGATCGCGCTGGCGCTGCTGTCGCCGCCCGGCGACTGGGGCGAGACCGGTGCGGACATCGCGTGCGGCGAGGGCCAACCGCTGGGCATGCCGCTCGCCTCCGGCGGTCCCTACCTGGGCTTCCTGTGCTGCCGGCAGAGCTTCGTCAGGCAGTTGCCCGGCCGCATCGTCGGTAAGACCCTGGACCTGGACGGTAAACCCGGCTACACGCTGACGCTGCAGGCGCGCGAGCAGCACATCCGCCGCTCCAAGGCGACGTCCAACATCTGCACCAATCAGGGCCTGCTGGTGACCGCCGCCACCATCCATATGGCCATCCTCGGCGCCGAGGGGTTGGAGCGGGTCGCCGCCGCGTGTCACGCCAATACTCAGAAACTCGCCGGCATGCTGTGCGAGATCCCCGGCGTCGAACCTTTGTTCGACCGGGCGACCTTCCACGAGCAGGCGCTGCGCCTGCCGGCACCCGCGGCGGAGGTGTTGCGCTCGCTGGCCGCCCACGACGTACTCGGGGGCTTCGACCTGGGGCTGGAGTATCCGGAGCTCGACCCGTCGGTGCTGGTCTGCGCCACCGAACTACGCACCAACGAGGACCTGGCTACCTACGCCACCAACCTGGCCCACGTGATCGCGACGCACAGTCAGACGGAATGCCCTATCGAATCAGCAGCCTAGGGGGCTGGAGCGGTGAGTCCGACGGTTTTCAGAGAAGACGGACTGCGATTCCATTTCTTCTCCCGCGAAGAGGCGCGGATGCACGTGCATGTTGCCTGTGCAAACGGTGAAGCCAAATTCTGGCTGGAACCTGAGATCGAACTAGCAAAGAATTACCACTTGACGAAGAGTCAAATCCGAGAAGCCGAGCAAAAAATCCAGGCCCACTACGATGAACTCCGCACAGCATGGCGCCGACACTTCCGCCCCTGAAGTGACCAACATATCCAGCCACGGGCTTTGGCTCCTCGCCAACGGTCACGAATGTTTCCTTTCATATGATGACTTCCCCTGGTTCATGGACGCACCGGTATCGAAGATCACCAATGTCACGGAACCGTTTCCCGGCCATTTCTACTGGCCCGATTTAGACGTAGACCTAGGTATCGAGTCCATCCGGCAACCTGATACATTTCCACTCATGTATCGCGAATGATTGCGACAACAGAGACCCGGCGCAATCGGCCGACGCGGAGGATCAGAGCTTTGCATCGAAACCGCCCAGTCGCATGATGGTCGACGCTGAACACACCACCACACGGAGACATCCAATGGCCCAAACCGCACTCCAAGGCAACCCCGTCAACCTAGCCGGCGAGCTACCCGCCGTCGGCAGCCCGGCACCCGCCTTCAAGCTGGTCGACAAGGATCTCGGCGACAAGACGCTGGCCGACTTCGCCGGCAAGAAAGTGCTGCTCAACATCGTACCGAGCCTCGACACCCCGGTCTGCGCCACTTCGACGCGCAAGTTCAACGAGTCCTTCGCCGGCCGTGACGATGCGGTCTGCCTGGTGGTCTCGGCCGACCTGCCGTTCGCGGCCGGGCGCTTTTGCAGCGCCGAGGGTATCGACAACGTGC
The DNA here is from genome assembly GCA_963698775.1 of uncultured Gammaproteobacteria bacterium. GTDB lineage: Bacteria > Pseudomonadota > Gammaproteobacteria > Chromatiales > Chromatiaceae > Thiohalocapsa. The sequence continues at coordinate 29,310 of CAVOSE010000073.1, read as the reverse complement.
ACGCGCTGACCATGATGCGCTCGCGCAACTTCGGCAAGGACTACGGCGTACTGATCGAGGACGGCCCGCTGGCCGGCATCACCGCCCGCGCCATCGTCGTCATCGACACGGCGGGCAATGTGGTCTATACCGAACTGGTACCTGAGATCGGCCAAGAGCCGGACTACGATGCAGCCCTGAAGGCGCTGGGCTGATCCAGACGCCCTTGCGGGTCGGTGCCGGGGCGTTGCTCGCCCCGGCACCGACCGCGCGCGACCGCACACGCAACCCGACCGCACAATAAACCCGACCAAGCAACCCGTCATGCTGATACATGAACAGTCCCGCCCCGGCCGCCGCGCCACCGCCCAGGCACCGCTGACCGCCGCCGACAGCAGCGATCTGCCGGCCGCATTTCGGCGCAAGCAACGAGCGGCGCTGCCCGAGGTCTCCGAGTTGCAGGCGGTACGGCACTACACGCGGCTGTCGCAGAAAAATTTCTCCATCGATACGCACTTCTACCCGCTCGGTTCGTGCACGATGAAGTACAACCCACGTGCCTGCAACAGCCTGGCGTCGCTGCCGGGTTTCCTGGCACGGCACCCCGCTGCGCCGGAGACGCACAGTCAGGGCATCATGGCCTGCCTGTACGAGTTGCAGGACATGCTCAAGGTGGTGACGGGCATGCATGCGGTATCGCTGGCACCGGCCGCCGGCGCCCAGGGCGAGTTCGCTGGCGTGAGCATGATCCGGGCTTACCACGATGCCCGCGGCGACACCGCTCGGCGCGAGATCCTGGTGCCGGACGCGGCCCATGGCACCAACCCGGCCTCGGCCATCATGGCCGGTTTCTCCGTGCGGGAGATCCCCACCGGCGCCGACGGCGACGTCGACCTCGCGGCGCTGCGCGATGCCGTCGGGCCGCAGACCGCCGGCATCATGCTGACCAATCCCAGCACCGTCGGCGTCTTCGACCGCAACATCCAGGCCATCGCCAAGACGGTGCACGAGGCCGGCGGCCTGCTCTACTACGACGGCGCCAACCTGAACGCCATCCTGGGCAAGGTGCGGCCCGGCGACATGGGCTTCGACGTCATCCACATGAACCTGCACAAGACCTTCTCGACGCCCCACGGCGGCGGCGGTCCTGGTGCCGGCCCAGTGGGCGTCTCACAGCGCCTAGAGCCCTATTTGCCGGTACCGCTGGTCGCGAAGCAAGGTGACGCCTACCGTTGGCTGGCGGAGAAGGACCGCCCCGACAGCATCGGGCGCATGACCGCCTTCGGCGGCAACATGGGCATCCTGCTGCGCGCCTACATCTACGCGCGGATGCTCGGCGCCGAGGGTATGCGCCGGGTCTCGGAGTACTCGACGCTGAACGCCAATTACCTGCAGGCACGACTGCGCGAGGCCGGCTTCCAACTCGCCTATCCGGAACGCCGTGCCAGCCACGAGTTCATCGTCACACTGAAGAAAGAGGCCAAAGAATTCGGCGTCAACGCGATGGACTTCGCCAAGCGCCTACTGGACTACGGCTTCCATGCCCCGACCACGTACTTTCCGTTGCTTGTGCCGGAGTGCCTGTTGATCGAGCCAACCGAATCCGAGAGTATCGAGGCCCTGGACGCCTTCGTCGACGCCATGATCGCAATCCGCAAGGAGGCCCAAGAGCAACCGGACCTGGTCAAAAGCGCCCCGCATCGCATGCCGGTGCGTCGTCTCGACGATGTTCGCGCGGCGCGGCAGCTCGACCTGGCCTGGAAGCCTGTGTAACGTCGCCTCGAACTCACCGAGGGGCGACAACAACCCCGGAAAACACCCTAAGGACCTCCACGTTGGCCAATCAAAACGGCAAGGGCTGGGGCCGCATGGTGCGGGCCTTCGGCTACTCCATGAAGGGGCTCAAGGCCTGCTACAAGCACGAGGAGGCGTTCCGGCAGGAGGTCTTTCTGCTGATTCCGCTGCTGCCGCTGGGGCTCTGGTTCGGCGAAACGCCCGTGGAGCGGGCGCTGCTGGTGGGCAGCCTGTGGGTGGTGCCGATGGTGGAACTGCTGAATTCCGCCATTGAGGCAAACGTCGACCGGGTCGGTCTGGAGCGCCATGAGCTGTCGAAGCGCGCCAAGGACATCGCGTCGGCGGCGGTATTCACCAGCATCCTGTTCGTAATCGTCATCTGGGCCCTGATCTTGTGGCCCAAGTTTCTATGAACGCAACCCCCGCACCGGCACTGAGGCGCAGCCCACCATGAGCAACCCATCGTCGCAGACCGATTTCATGCCCCTCGCCATCGCCGTGCTGACCATCTCAGACAGCCGCACCGAGGCGGACGACAAGTCCGGCGGCGTCCTCCGTGACAAGGTTGCCGCGGCAGGCCATCGCGTCGTCGCGCGGGAGATCGTCGCCGACGATGTCTACCAGATGCGGGCGGTATTTTCGCGCTGGATCGCCGACCCCGGCATCCGCGTCATCATCAGCACCGGCGGCACCGGCATCACCGGGCGCGACAGCACGCCGGAGGCGATCGCACCGTTGTTCGACAAGGCCATCGACGGCTTCGGCGAGCTGTTCCGGCAGGTTTCCTTTCAGGAGATCGGCGCTTCCACGGTGCAGTCCCGCGCCCTCGCCGGTCTGGCCAACGCCACGCTGATCTTCTGCCTGCCCGGCTCCTCCGGCGCCTGCCGCACGGCGTGGGATCACATCGTTGGCCCGCAACTCGACAGCCGCACCAAGCCCTGCAACTTCGCTCAGCTCATCGCGCGCTTCGACGAGCACTGAGGCCGGTGACCAGCCGTAACGACTGCGTGGCCGACAGCGCGCCGCTCAAGGTCGAGGCGGCGCTGCGGCGCCTGCTTGGATTCGCGCGGCCGGTTACCGACAGCGAGGTGGTCAGCACCTTCCACGCCCGCAACCGCGTGCTCGCCGAGTCGCTGCGCAGCGGCGTCGACCTGCCCTGCTGGGACAATAGCGCCATGGACGGCTACGCGGTGAACCGCACCGACCTGGTCGCTCACGCGGGCACGCTGCGAGTAGCCCAGCGCATACCGGCCGGCAGTTGCGGCTCGCCGCTCGCGGCCGGCACCGCCGCGCGCATCTTTACCGGCGCGCCGATCCCGGAAAACGCCGATGCGGTGGTCGTGCAGGAGGTCTGCACGCGAGACGGCGACTGGGTGCAGCTGCCAGTCGATATTGCGCCGCACGCCAACATCCGCCGCCGCGGCGAAGACGTGCGCGCCGGCGACGAGGTGATCGCGGGCGGAACGCGCCTCAGCCCCCAGCATGTCGGTCTCGCCGCGTCGGTCGGCGCCGAGCGGCTTTCGGTCAGGCGGCGTCTGCGGGTTGCCATCCTCGCCAGCGGCGACGAACTGGTCATGCCCGGTCAAGCGCTAGCGCCAGGCCAAATCTACAACTCCAACCGCTTCGTCTACCACGCCCTACTCGACGCCCTCGGCTGTGAGGTGATCGATCTGGGCATCGTCGCCGACACGCTAGAGGCCACCGTCGACGCGCTGCGCCACGCTGCCACCCAGGCAGATCTGGTTTTAGCCAGCGGCGGCGTATCGGTGGGTGAAGAGGACCACGTCCGCCCGGCCATGCAGCAGCTCGGCTCGCTGGACCTGTGGCGCATTGCCATGCGCCCCGGCAAGCCGTTGGCGTTCGGCCGCATCGCCGAAACCCCCTTCGTCGGCAGTCCCGGCAACCCGGTCTCGATGTTCGTCACCTTTTGCCTCTTCGTGCGGCCCTTCATCCTGCGCATGCAGGGCGTCGCCGGCGACCTGATGCCCCTGACGCTGCCCGCCCGCGCCGGCTTCGACTGGCCGGCACCGGACCAGCGCCGCGAGTACCAGCGCGCGCGGCTGGAACGCGACGCCGACGGCGAATCGGTGGTACGGGTATTCCAGAGCCGTTCCCCGGCCGCGCTCACCTCGCTGACCTGGGCCAACGGCGTCGTCGTCATCCCCGAAGGCCGCACCATGACCGCCGGCGACGCGGTGGACTTCATCCCCTTCAGCGAGCTGATGACATGATCCATATCCTCTACTTCGCCAGCCTGCGCGAGCGCGTCGGCACCGGCGCCGAAGAACTCTCCTTGGAAGACAGCGGCAGCGTCGCCGATATCCTCACACGGCTGCGGTTGCGTGGCGGCGCCTGGGCCGACGCACTGGACCCTAGCCAGACCGTGCTGGCCGCCGTCAATCAGGACATGGCGCGCTTGGACACGCCGGTTCAGGATGGCGATGAGGTCGCGTTCTTCCCGCCCGTCACCGGCGGCTGATCAGCCAACCTGCGATAGCGCACGCAGGATCAACACCACTGCCGTAGCCAGCACCAGCGAGAACACCAATCGGCGGTAGTCGTGAGCGCCGAGGCGCCGATACAGCGCCACCCCGGCCAGAGATCCAACCACCAGCGCGGGCAGGCACCAGGGCAGCAGCCCCATCACCGCAGTCGTCATCAGACCACCGATCGCGAGGGCCGTCGCAGTAAAGACCCCCGAGACCAGAAAGAACAGCGTCAGCAGCGCCTTTTGCCGGTCGGCGTCCCAGTCGGCATGAGCGCTGACGTGCAGAATCACTGGTGGTCCGTTGGTGCCGAACGCCGCGCCCAGGGCCCCGGACAGCATGCCCACCGCGACCCGGCTCTCCCGTAGCCAGCTGCCCGTGGGCTGCCACCCCGCGAGCGAGATCAGGGCGTAGCCGCCAAGGAACAGGCCAAGCAGGCCCAACACCAAAGACTCAGGCGCCCGCGTCAACAGCAGCAAACCGATGGGTGTGCCGAGGGCATAGCCCACCAACAAGTACACCAAGGGTGAAAACCTTAGGGCTCGGTGCAGGTGGGGCAGATTCAGTAGCGACAGCAGGACGCCAACAAGCATCATCAGCGGCACTACGCGCTCCACCGGCATCAGCAGCGCTAGCAAAGGCACCGCCACCAATGCGGAGCCGAAACCCGCCAACCCCTGCACAAGGCCAGCGACCGCGACGACGGCGAGGATCGGGAGGAGATGGTCCGGCGGGGGGAACAGCGGGGGGCGTCCAAGCTAGCGGTAAAGAGGGGATTATACGAGCGTCGCAGGCGCAAATTGTGAGTGCTTCACTTGACGCCGCACACCAACCTCGTATAGTGATCCACACGCAAGTTGATGCGTCTATAAAAATATATTATCGATTACCGAAGCTGGAGCGGATATCCCCTATGAACGTTCAAACGACCCAAAGCACCCAACCGTCTGTTCAGCCCTCTGGGCAGGCCCCTGCGCAAGCTCAGGCCCAGGCCTATACGAAGCCCCTTTCGCATCGCTTCTCCTCCATCCATCAGCCTTTGCCCCTGGACGAAGACGGTTTCCTAAACGACCCACAGGCGTGGAGCGAGCGCCTGGCCTGCCTGATCACCGCCATGGACGGTCGCGGCACGCTGGAGCAAGATCACTGGGCGGTCATCTACTATCTGCGCGAGCACTTCCTCACCTACGGCTCGCTGCCCCCCGTCTCCCAACTCTGCAATGCACACGGCATGGACAAGCAACGCGTCAAGACCCTGTTCGGCAGTTGCCGTGCGGCCTGGCGCACGGCCGGGCTGCCTAATCCTGGTTCGGAAGCGCTTGCCTACATGAGCTGAGCAGCGTCCACAGGTCAAACGGCCGCGCGTTGCATGGACTTGACCGCGGCCCACGAATCCTGGAAACCGGCACCAAGGGTGGCCCAGCGCGACTCACCCATCCGATACAGCGACCCACCCTCGTTAAGCCTCAATCCGCCGCATCCTCGCGTGCGAAGAACAAGCTCCGACATGGGCGCAAGCCCACCCGCACCATCTCCGTGCACCCTCTACGTGCACCCTCTACGTGCACCGGGAGCACTTCGCCTGAGATCGCCGTGATTCTCCAGGGCAGACGGCACTCGCCCCTCCCTCGGACTCAAGCATGCGCAGCGCGTCCACGTGATTGACGACTTTCCCACAATGTCCGGGAGCACTGTCGGCCGAAACACCCCCACCGACAGGACGAACCCGACCCTGCCCTATCATCCTAGAAAGAGCAACGTCCGGTTTCTGGGTCATTGGCCTTACATTTGCTAGTGAAATGGACTCGAGCATCCCCGCCATCGGAAACCGACACATGCAATCGATTCGTACGCTCTCCCTCGCCCTGATCCTCGCCAGCACCACCGGGGTGGCATCAGCGGAGCAGGCGCAAATCGCAATCGCCGCCAATTTCACCGCGCCGATGAAGCAAATCATCGCCGCCTTCGAGCAGCAGACCGGACATCGGATCAGGGCCTCCTACGGGTCCACTGGCAAGCTGTACGCGCAGATCAAGAACGGGGCGCCCTTTGCGGCCCTGCTGGCGGCGGACCAAGTCAGACCGAAGCGACTCGAGGACGAGGGTAGCACCGTCCCTGGTTCACGCTTCACCTATGCGATTGGTACGCTGGTACTCTGGTCCGCGGACCCCGACTTCGTCGATGACCAAGGCAAGGTGTTGGAGACGGGCGCTTTCAACAAGCTCTCCATCGCCAACCCCAAGCTCGCCCCCTACGGCGAGGCGTCCATCGAGACGCTGGAAGCCCTCAGTGTCAAGCAGGCGGTAGAGCCGAAACTCGTCATGGGCGAGAACATCGCCCAAGCCTATCAATTCGTCGACACGGGCAATGCCAAAGTCGGCTTCATCGCGTTATCACAGGTCATGCAGGACGGAGAAATAAGCAAGGGGTCAGGTTGGATCGTTCCGGGCGATCTGCATACGCCGATTCGTCAGGACGCGGTGATTCTGGAAAAGGGAAAGGACAATGCCGCCGTCACCGACCTATTCGCCTATCTGAAGGGCGACCAGGCCCGTGCGGTGATCCACACCTATGGCTATGAAACAACGTCCGCTGCGGACCAATAGCTAGCAACCGAATCGGGGCTCATCAAAGCACGATGTTCGTTTCTGACGCCGATCTCGAAGCCATCTTACTAACGTTGCGACTCGCCGCGACCACCACGCTGATCCTGTTCTTGATCGGTACGCCGATTGCCTGGTGGCTCGCGCGCACCCGCTCGCGCTGGAAGGGGCCGGTGGGCGCGGTCGTGGCGCTGCCCCTGGTGCTGCCACCGTCGGTGCTGGGGTTCTATCTCCTGGTCGCGATGGGGCCGAACGGCGCCGTCGGTCAGCTGACCCAGGCGCTTGGCATCGGCCTGCTGCCCTTCACCTTTTGGGGTCTGGTGGTCGGCTCTGTGTTTTACTCGATGCCGTTCATGGTGCAGCCAGTGCAAAATGCCTTTGAAGCGGTCGGCGAGCGCCCGCTGGAGGCCGCGGCCACGCTGCGCGCCTCGCCGCTGGACAGCTTCTTCAGCGTGGCCTTGCCGCTGGCGTTGCCCGGCTTCGTCACCGCGGGCATCCTGAGCTTTGCCCACACCGTCGGCGAGTTCGGCGTCGTGCTGATGATCGGCGGCAACATCCCCGGCGTCACCCGCGTCGCGTCGGTGCAGATCTACGACTCCGTCGAGGCGCTGGAGTACGGCGACGCCCACCGGCTCGCCGCCATCTTGCTCGTGTTTTCGTTCCTGGTGCTACTGACGCTCTATTCCTGGCGCCCGAATCAGAAGCGTATTTGATCATGACGACGCAAGGTATCAGCGCCCGCTTTCATATCGACTGGCCTGGATTCAAACTCGACCTCGACCAGCAACTGCCTGCGCGCGGCGTGACCGCGCTGTTCGGTCACTCTGGCTCTGGCAAGACCACGTTGCTGCGCTGCATCGCCGGGCTCGAGAGGGCCGCACGGGGCCGCCTGGCGTTTAACGGAGAGATCTGGCAGGACGACCACACCTGGGTGCCGACCCACCGCCGCCCGATCGGCTACGTCTTTCAGGAGGCCAGCCTGTTTCCGCACCTGACCGCGCTGGATAATCTGCGCTACGGGGAGCGGCGCGGCCGGAAGCGGCTCACTGGCTCGGAGCATCGCGACACGTGCTTCAGCCTCGAGCACGCGATTGACCTGCTCGGCATCAACCATCTCTTGAAACGCAAACCCGACAGCCTGTCAGGCGGCGAGCGCCAGCGCGTCGCCATGGCGCGGGCGCTGGCGGTCAACCCGCGCCTGCTGCTGATGGACGAGCCGTTGGCGGCGCTCGACCTGCAACGCAAACAAGAGATCCTGCCGTACCTCGAGCGCCTGCACGACGAGCTTGCCATCCCGGTGCTGTACGTCAGCCATGCACCGGACGAAGTCGCCAGACTAGCCGATCACCTGGTAGTCATGGACGGCGGGCGGGTGCTGGCCAGCGGACCGCTCAAGGAGACCCTATCCAGTCTTGAGTTGCCGATCCGCCTCGGCGAGGACGCCGGTGCGGTGCTGGACGGTCAGGTCGCGGAGCGCGACGCACATTGGCACCTGCTGCGCGTTCAATGCGGCGGCGCCAGCCTGTGGGTACGCGACACCGGTATCGCCATTGGCCAGCACGTGCGCGTTCGCATCCTTGCCCGCGACATCAGCATTGCCAAGGCACCCACGACCGGCACCAGCATCCTCAACACCTTGCCGGCCAAGGTTGTCTCGATCGGCGATGAAAGCCATCCGGCGCTGGCACTGGTCAAGCTCCAGGTCGACGGCTCCGCGGTCCTGGCCCGCGTCACCCGGCGCTCCGCCGAACAACTCGGCCTGACCGCGGACATGCCGGTGTGGATTCAAATCAAGGCCGTGGCGTTGTTATGACGACAAGACCGGCGATCCTGGTCATTTGCGCGCACGCGCTCGCGCTATTGCCGGCAACAGCGTTGCAAGCCGAGGTTTTCCGCTATCAGGACGCCAACGGCCAGTGGATCTTTACCGACCGCCCGCAAGGCGGCGATGTCTATCCCGCCGACGAGCCAGCCGGGACGACGACCGGGCAGCCGGTTTCAGCGCCGATGGGGGTCAGTTTGGACCGTGACTTGGCGACCCGACTGGAGCAGCGCTTCCAGCCTGCCAGCGCGGTGGAAGCGAGCAGCCTGGCAGTCATCAAGGTCAGTTCGCCGATTGGCAGTGGTTCGGGTTTCTTCGTATCGGAGAATGGTTTGATTCTGACCAATCGGCACGTCGTGAAGCCCCCCGAAGATTGGGCAGAAGAGCGCAAGGCGGAGCTCGAGCGGGTCAAGGCACAGCTCGACGATTTGGAGCAAAAACTGTCGCTTCCGCGCAGCCGCTACCAAAATCCGCAGGCCTATGACCGCGGCAAGGAACTCCTGCGAGAGCGCTCGCTGGAGTATCGCCAGGCCAAGCGCGAACTGGACATGAAAGGGTACGCGGCCCAGCTGCAAAGCAGCTTCGAGATCGAGCTCAAGGACGGTACTGTGCTGAGCGCCGATCTGGTGGATATTAGTCCCCACAATGATCTGGCGCTGTTGCAACTCAAGGGCTATCGGACGCCATTCATTGTGCCGATGCAATCCGGCGCGCTGCGGCAGACTGATACGGTTTATGCCATCGGCAGCCCGCTGGGCATTTCCGACACCGTGACTATAGGAACCTTCACGGGGACACGCGGCGGCCTGCTGGTGACAGATGCCCGCGTCCTTCCGGGGAATAGTGGTGGTCCGATGGTGAACCAGGACGGCGAAGCGGTGGGCGTCAACACGCTCAAAGCGACGGCAGGGGCAGACCCGATGGACCGCGGCTTCGGCTTGGCGATCCCCATCCAGACGGCATTCGAGGCATTCGCGGCACTGCGACGCTGAGGGCGGGCCAGAGTCGCCTACTCATTGCCGGTCTTGTCGGCGCATCACCTGATCGCAGGGATTGCGGAGGCCGCTGAGTCGTTGGACGATCTGGTCGTAGACCAGCGTCAGTCCGCCACTGGCCCAGGCGGCACCGCCGTATAGCGCCATACCCTTGGCATCGAACGCCGCGCGTGGATGCTGCAGCGTACCGGTGACGTAGACGAACTTGTCCGCGATACCCAGCAGGTTGAGCCCGACCCCTTTGCGTTTCGCGGTCTTGAAGTGGAGTTCGATCGCGCTGGTACGCAGATTGACGGCACCGCCGCCGAGCACGTTGAGACCGCCCGTTTGCACGGCCAGTCCGCGTTGGCTAGTGGCGATGCCGTCCGCGATGTCGAAGTCGAATACGGCGCAGCGCAGGCTCCGGGCCTCCGCGCGCAGTGCGGTTGGATGCAGCGCATCCAGCAGCGTAAACAGCACGCCGCCGAAGGGCAGCCGGGAGGCCGCCGAAGGCAGCTCGCCGGCGCCGAGCACCAGCTCCACCTGTCCTTGGGCACTGTCGAGCAGGCCCCGCGGCGAGTCGCCGACGCTGGTCAGGTGCAGGTCCACGGCGACCGGAACGTGCGAAAGCGGGTGCTGATTCTCGGCTTCGAGCAGCCAGCTCAGGTCGAGGTTGCCCCGGTGTCGCAGGTCCACCCGCCACCGGCTCTGCTCGGGTCGCAGGTCAAGCTTCAGGGACAGCCGCTCCTGGCCGGCCCTTGCCGTCAGCACCAGATGCCCGGCATCGACGGTGGTGTCGAGGCGGGCGTCGTCGACACCGAAGTCGCCGAGACGGACATGGCCGGCGCTGAGATGCAGCTCCGCATCGAGGCGCTTGAGTCCTTCCAACGGCAGCGTCTGCGAGGCCTTGCGCTGCCAGCCGGCAGCGTATCCGATGGTCGATGCCTTGGGCTTGGCGACCATCTCGTCGCCCATCGCATCCCCGGAATCGCCGTCCACCCCCGTCGCCGAGGTGCCGACAAAGGGGGTCAGGTCCAACAGCCCGGCCGTCAATAAGGCATCGACGCGCGGCTGGGCGCCGAATTCGATGCGCAGTTGACCGGCGATGTCGCTCTCCGCGCTGGTCGCCTGCAGGTCCATGACGTGCAGCCGGTGCGGACGCCCCTCCAGCCGTGCCGCCACGCTGAACGGTTGCGCGGGCAGGTCCACCTGCACCAACGGCGACAGCGCGGCCAGGCTTGGACCGGAGGCCTTGACCTGCAGCCGGCTGCCGTCCAGATCGTCGAGCCGGGCGAGCTTGCCCTCGACGCTCGCGAGCAGCGCCCTCGGCTCCCGATGGCCTCGCTTGCCGCGTTCGGAAGTTGGCTCCACCAGCGCGAGGTCGAGCGTCAGGTCGCGGCCGGCGACGACCGCGGCGAGCGTTCCGACATGGCCCTGGATCGCCAGTTCTTCGCCGGCGAACCTGCCGCCGACGGTGAGCGCGATGCGCGGCCAGGGCTGCGCTTGCCACAGTAAGTCGGCGAGCGAACCACCGGTCAGGGTCAGGTCGAAGGACTGCGACGGCAACGTCACCCCGGTGCTGAGACCGACCGACTTGCCCGGCTCGATGTCGATGCGCGGGGCCTCCAGTCTTACCTCGCGGCGTTCGCGGTCCTTGCCGGCGGGCACCCGCGCCTGCACCGAGGCGGCGGTGAGCGTGCCGCCGAGCCCGCGGATCAGGGCCGCCGGCGTGTCGCCATGTGTTTGCAACGACAGGTTGAACCGGTCGATGGTGCCGTCGATCTTCGGTGGCTTGGCCAGCAGGGCCAGCGCCCGCGGCAGATCGATGCGATCGGCGTGCAAAGCCACACTCAGCGCGGGCGATCGGGCAGCGGCGTCGAGGCTCGCCTTGCCGGTCAGGCTCAGGCCAGGCAGCGCGGCATTGACCTGCTCCAGCCGCAGCCGGCCGTTGTCGAGCAACAGATGCGCCCGCGGCGTCGTGACGCTGACCCCTTGCCAGCTCAGGGCCTTGGCGCTGAGGGCCAGATCGGCATCCAGTCGGCTCAGCGCCGACAAGGGCAGCGGTTTGTCGCGCCATGCCGTGGCCGGGGATTGTCCGCTCGCCTTGGGGAACGGCGCTGCCTTGGACTCGGACGGCAGACCGACGATGTCGCCCGCGGCGATCTTGTCCAGCGCGACGCTGCCGAGCCTCAGCCTGCCGCTGAGTAGTGCGCGCGCGGTCGGTGAGGATGGCCGCAGGCTGCCGTCGAAGTCGCCGTCGGCGAGGGTCGCGCTGATCGTGAGGCGCCGCTCGGTAGCGGCCTGATCACCTGCGCCAGGGGACACTGCCGGCGCCAGCTTCAGCGTCGCCGGCAGTGTGCCAAGCCGGCCCTCGAGCGCCAGCGCCCAGCGGCCGTTTGCGCTCCATGACGCATCGCCCGAGACCACCGAAATCGGAGCCGGCAACACGCGACTGTCGAGGGTACCGGCGAGCCCTGAGAGTTGCGTCCCCTGAGCGCTACGACTGAGCTGAAAGTCGATCTTGAACGGCCCGTCCGGCAGACCATCAGCGCCGAACAGGTGCCCCAATGGCGCCAGCGTCGGCCCCTGCGCGGCGACGGCCGCCCGCAGGTCCGCGACATCAAACGCCGCGGCGGCGCTGCCCTGGACCCGCAACTCGCTACCCTCGGCGTGCGCCTGGATCTGAAACGGCCAGCGCGCGGGCATGGCCGCATCCGTCTGCCCGGCACCGGCGGTCAGCAAGATCGGCGTCCGCGCGTACAGCAGCTCGGCGTCCAGCAGCGGTTGCTCACCGTCCAGGCCGGTCAGGTCGAGCCGGGTGACCCCTATCCGCCATGCCCTATCGGACGCCGAGACCACCTCCTTAGCAGCGACCGAACCGGCTGCCAGCGTCGGCGTGGGCGTGGGCGTGGGCCAGACTGAAACGCGACGACGGAGTCCACGGCACCCAGACTGACCAGCCGCAGCAGGCCGGCAGCGCCGTTGTCATCGTCCCCGCCGACAGCAGCGCCGAAGCGCCAATTCTCCCGCCCGTCGGCGCCGGTCTCCAATTGCAGGTCGCCACCGTGCACCACCAGCCCCTCGACGACGATGCTGCGCCGCAGCAGCGCGCGCAGATCGAACTTGAGATCCACCTGCGCCGCGCTGAGCAGTTGCGGACGCTGCGCCCAGTCGGGGTTGTGCACCCGCAGTCCCTGCAACGCCACCGCCAACTCGGGAGAAGGCCGCAGCGACCAGGCCAGCGTCACCCCATCGATCTCCACCCGCCGCCCCAAGGCGCGCGTCGCGGCGTCCTCCAGCACGGCCTGATGGTTCTGCAGATAGACCGGCAAATAGGCCAGCGCGCCGGCCAGTAGGGCCAAAAAAACCACCAGATTCCATAGCGCGATACGGAGGAATTTCATCGGCTTGCACTTCGTTGCTAGTCGGGTGGCTGATCGGCCTGCGCACAATGCCGTCGACCTTGCCAGCCGCGATCTCAGCGGCTAGCATCGGATCACGCGATGCCCTTGCCAAGCTGATTTTTCGGTAATGCCACCATGACCGCCGCCGCTGCTCCAATCCCCGCTGCAACGCCTGCTCCCGAGACGGCGCGGATGTTCGCCGAGCGCGAACGCGCGGAGACCGAACACCTGCGGGCAGAGCGCCTAGCGACGCGGCTCCGCGAGCTGGGCATCGATCCCGACGATGGCGGGTGACCCGCGGCGTTCAGGGTTGCCGTTCTAGCGCCCCGCTCCGGCGCTCGTCACCGATTCCGCCGACCCTCTGCCCACCCGCGAACCAGGCACGCGACGCTGCCGCCAGCCGGTCCCCCAACACCAGCAGGCAGGGCGTCAGCACCAGCGTCAGCAGGGTCGCGAAGCTGAGACCGCCGGCGATGGCGCTGGCGAGTTGCGTCCACCACTGGGTGGACGGCGCGCCGAAGCTGATGCTGCGCCCGATCAGGTCGATGTTCATGGCCAACACCATCGGCAACAGGCCAAGCACCGTCGTGAAGGCGGTCAGGAACACCGGACGCAGGCGCCGCCGGCCGGTCTCCAGCGCCGCCTCGACCGCCCCCATGCCTTCCCCGCGCCGACGGTTGTAGGTATCGATGAGCACGATGTTGTTGTTCACGACAATGCCCGCCAGCGCGATGATGCCGAGCCCGACCATGACGATGCCGAAGGTCTGGCCGGTCACCAACAGCCCCATCAGCACACCGGCGGTCGAGAAGACGATCGCGGACAGGACCAGAACCGCCTGATACAGGCTGTTGAACTGAGTCACCAGGATCAAGGCCATCAGGAAGATGGCGCCGACAAAGGCGCTGCCGAGGAACTGCGCCGCCTCGCGTTGGTCGGCGTCCTCGCCCTTGAAGGCGATCTCCACGGCCGGGTCGAGCCCTGCCTGGTCGAGGGCAAGCCGCAACCGCCGCAGTTGGTCGTCCGCGAGCACGCCGTCGGCGACGTCGGCCTGGATGGTCACGACCCGGCGGGCGTCCACGCGATGCAGGGTGCCGGTCTTCGGCGCCGGCGTCACCGCGACGAAGTTGGTGATCGGCACCATGCCGTTGGCGGTCGGCACCCGCAACGCGTCGAGTTGGCCCAGATTGCGCTCGGCAAAGGGAAAGCGCACGCGGATATCGACCTCGTCGTCGCTGTCGTCCGGGCGATACTCCGACACCTTGATGCCCTGGGTAACCATCTGCACCGCGTTGCCGAGCAACGCAACGTCGGCGCCGTAGCGAGCGGCGCGCTCGCGGTCCACCTCCAGGCGCCATTCGATGCCCGGCAGGGGCCGATCGTCCTCCACGTCCGCGAAGCCGCCGAGGTCGGTCATGAGCTGGCGAATCTGCCCGACGACGGCGGGAATCCGGTCCGTGTCGCGGGCGCTGAGTTCGAGCTGAATGGGTTTGCCCTCGGACGGGCCGTTCTCGGCCTTGCGGGTCTCGATGACGATGCCGGCGATGTCGGCGGTACGGGTGCGGATCTCCTCCAGGATGCGCGCCGCCTTGCGCCGCTGCTGCCAGTCGATGAATTCCAGCTGAATGGTGCCGATGACGTCCTCGGCGACGTTCTGCCCGCTGCCGCTGTTGAAGGCGCGGGCATACACCGCCTCCAGCTCCGGCATGTCGAGAATGCGCTGCTCCACCGCACGCACGATCGACGCCTTTTCTTGAATCGACAGGTCGCCGCGGGCATGCACGTGCAGCAGCGCGAATTCCGGCTCCACGTCGGGAAAGAACTCGACGCCCTTACCGAGTTGAAAGTACGCGGCATAGGAACCGGCGAGGGTCAGCAGCGCCAGCAACAGCACCTTGCCGGGATGCCGCAGCAGCGCGCCGAGCACGCGCAGGTACAGGCGCGTGACCACGCCTTCGCGGCGCCACCGACGGCGCCGCTGCCTGCTCGGTGGACCGGCGGCGCACCCCCATGCTCAGCACCGGACCCAGCACCGGAATGAACACCAGCGCCATGGCCAACGAGGCGGTCAGCGCGATGATGACGGTGATGGGCAGGTACTGCATGAACTCCCCCACCAGGCCCGGCCAGAACAACAGCGGCAGGAACACCGCCAGCGTCGTCAGTGTCGAGGCGGTCACCGGCCAGGCCATGCGCTTGGCCGCCCCGGCATAGGCACCTGCCGGCGTCTGCCCCTGGGCCAGGCGCCGGTCGGCCAGTTCGATGACGACGATGGCGCCGTCCACCAGCATACCGACCACCAGGATCAGGCTGAACAGCACGACGATGTTCAGCGTGAAACCGAGGCTGTTCAGGACCAGGATGGTGGCCAGGAAGGCACCGGGTATCGCCACCCCCACCAGCAACGCGGAGCGCGCGCCGAGCGCGCCGATGATGACGATCATCACCAGCAGAATCGCCGACATGACGTTGTTCTGCAGGTCGCCGAGCATGTCGCGAATCTGATCCGACTTGTCCTGCATAAAGGCGACTTCCAGGTCCGCCGGCCACTGCGCACGCTCGGCGGCGACGATGGCACGCACCGCGGTGATGGTGTCGATGATATTGGCGCCGACCCGCTTCTTGACCTCCAGCGTCACCGCCGCTTGGCCACCGACCCGGGCGAATCCCTCGGGGTCCTTGAAGCTGCGGCGCACGCTGGCGACATCGCCGAAGGTCACCACCCGGTCGTCGGCCGCCTTCACCGGCATCGAGAGCATATCGTCGATGTCCTCGACCACGCCCGGCACCTTCAGCACCAACCGGCCCGCGCCGGTATCCATCGCACCGGCGGCCACCAGCAGGTTGTTGTTGCTGATGAGGCCGAACAGCTCGCCGTAGTCGATGCCGTAGGTCTCCATGATCGCCGGGTCCACGATCACCTCCATCAGCGCCTCGCGGTCGCCGCCGATGTCCACCTCCAGCACCCCGGACAGGGCCTCGATGCGATCCTTGAGATCGCGCGCGATGCGCACCAGACCCCGCTCCGGCAGCGGGCCGGACAGGGCGATGGTCAGCACCGGGAACAGCGCCACGTTGACCTCGTTGACGCTCGGCTCGTCGGTGGCCTCCGGCAGCTTGGTCTTGGCGATGTCGACGCGCTCGCGCACGTCCGCCAGCGCCCGCTTGCTGTCGAAACCGGCGTTGAACTCCAGCTGCACCGAGGCATGACCCTCGCGCGCCGTGGCGGTGACCTCCTTGACGCCGTCGATCGACTGCAATTCCTTCTCCATGGGCCGAACCAGCAGGCGCTCGGCGTCCTCCGGGGAGATGCCGTCGTGGGTCATGAGCACGTAGATGATCGGCACCGTGATGTCCGGCTCCGCCTCCTTCGGAATCGACTCATAGGCCCCGGCACCGGCCACCAGGATGAACACCAGCGTCAGCAGCACCGTGCGGCCGCGGCCGAAGGCGAGATCGATCAGGCCGTTCACGACGCGCTCCGATCCTCCGTCACCGGCTGCACCCGCTCGCCGGCGACGACGAAGCCCTGCCCGCGGGTGATCACGCGCACCTGTTCCGGCAGCCCGGAGACCCAGACCCCGCCGGCCTCGCTGCGCAGCAACGCGATGGGATAAAACGCCACGCGATCGTCGTCGGCGACCGCCTTGACCCCGACCTGCCCGTCGTCGTCCAGGGCCAGTACCGCCGGCGACAGGAAGTGTGCCCGCGCCTCGCCAACGACGATCCGTAGCTCCGCGCTGATGCCGCTGAACAGCGTGCCGTCCGGGTTCGGCACCTCGGCCTCGACCCGGAAGCTGCGGGTCGCCGCATCCGCCACCCGCGACACGTAGACCAGGCGGCCCTCCGCGGTGCGCCCGTCGAGCAGCTGCACCACGACGGACTGCCCCAGGGCCAGCAGACCGGCGCTCTGCTGCGGCACGTGACCGACCGCCTTCAGCACCGACGCGTCCACCAGCTCCACGACCGGATCACCGCGCTCCAGCAGGCTGCCCAGCTCCACCGCGCGCGTCTCCACCAGCCCGTCGAACGGCGCGCGCACGCGGGTCTGCGCCAGGTCGATGCGCAGGCGGGCAAGCTCCGCCTCCGCGGCGGCCAGCGCCGCCTCGGCCGCCTTCACCTGGGTGCGCGCCTGCATGCCCTTGCTGCCGAGCTTCTCGGACGCGGACAGCTCCAGCCGCCGGCTTTCCACCTCGGCCTCGGCGCGGGCGAGCTGCGCCTCGCGATCGTCCAGCGCCAGCTCGATCAGCACATCGCCCGCGGACACCCGCGCGCCCTTGTCCACCGGCAGCGCCGTCACCAGACCGCCGGTTTGCGCGCGGATCTCGACCCGGCGGCGCGGCTCCAAGTGGCCCTGTACCAACACCTCGTTGGCGACCGGTTCGGCCTGTAGCTCCTCGACGCGCACCCGCATGGGCTGGATCTCGGACTGGGTCTGGGGCTGGGCCGCTGACGTCGGCAGCGCGGCAGGCACATCGGTGCGGGAGGCACCGACCAGAGAACCGCTGAGCATCCAGACCGTTACCGCGCCGAGCAGCCCCATCGACAGAGTAGACCGAACGTTTCATCGTCGCGCTCCAAAGAGGTTCAAGGCATTGATCATCGTTGTCACCACCGCGGGACGGTCCGCACAGCGGACCCTACGGCGACGGCGCTCCTGGTAGGGGTCCGCTGTGCGGACCATCCCCGCCCGTCGACCACCGATGGCGGAGACGCTGATCGACGCCAGATTCAATGTCGACCGATGGTCGAGTCGTGACCACAGGTCATCAAGATTCGCGCAGTCAGGTTTGACCGCTCAAGCCCGCCACCATGAACTCCGTCGCGGCCACGACCACGGCCTGATCGTCGCCCAGCGCGCACCAGTCGTCGCCAGCCCAAATCAGCGACACCGCGCCCTTGAAACAGGCATGCAGGCCGAGCATCACCTGCTCCACGGGCCGACGCTGAAACTGCCCCGCCGCCATGCCGGTCTCGATGATCGGCTCGGCCCAGGCCTGAAAGGCGCGGTCCAACTCCAGCAAGTCGTCTCGCCAAGCGGGGTTGGCGCGCTCCTTGAAATCGACGCGTTCGCAGTACTCCACCACGTAGCGGTACTCGCCATGGGCAACGTGGTAACACAGCGCCCGTTCGACCGCGTCTCGCAGCTGTGCGCGAGGGCTGTCGCCGGTCATCTGCTCGCTGAGCATGCGCAACAGACCACGGTAGAAGCGCATCATGAGCCGGAACAGCAACTCGTCCTTGCTGGCAAAGTGTTTATAGACCGTACCCTTGCCCACCTCGGCCCGCTCGGCGATCTGCTCCACCGTCACCGACTCCCAACGCGGCGTCGAGCACAGCTCCAATGTCGCGGTCAGGATGTCCTGTTCGCGACGCTCGAATTGCCGTTGTTTGCGATCTTGCAGGGCCATCGCCGCATCCGTTGGTGACTGATAGCCACATTATGACCAGCGGTCATTTTTCAAGCAAGCGTTTGATCTGCTCGCCGAGCGGCCCGGCAAGTTCAAACGCGGCCAGTCTTATCCCTGGAGTACGGAGCTTCAGCTCCGTCAGACCCGCCGTGGCGGGCAAAACGTCGAAAGGCGAGTGCTTCGCCGCGAAACTGCCGAGACCAGCGATGGTTGTGGGAGCGATTTGCAATCGCGACCGCCGCGACGGGGATGGTCGCGACGACAAGTCGCTCCCACAGCACCGAGGACCACCCCAACGGTCTAGGAACTTCCGCTGCGGTGTATTAGCAGTCCGTTCAGGGCAAATTTGGAATTGCTGCGCCAGCGCCGCACTCGGGCCAACCCGATCGTTCGCCACCTCCCCTGCCGGACGGCATCCGCCACCGCGTTGAGTCGCAAGGAGCAATAGAGCATCGGCATCCGTCCCCACCGTTGCAGCGTGCTTGCCCAAGACCCGCTCCTAGGCGAAACTGAACGCCCCAAACAGGCCCCTCGGATGCGCCCTCAGCGCACGAAATGGACCCACGGACAAAGGATGAGGAAACAAGCCCCCGTGACGCCGACAAACGCCAAGTCCCTAGAATCCTGGATCTGGGACGCCGCCTGCTCCATCCGCGGGGCCAAGGACGCGCCCAAGTACAAGGACTACATCCTCCCGCTGATCTTCACCAAGCGCCTCTGCGATGTCTTCGACGATGAGTTGAACCGCATCGCCGCGGAGGTCGGCTCGCGCAGGTCGGCCTTCGCACTCGCCAAGGCCGACCACAAGCTGGTGCGCTTCTACCTGCCGCTGGTGCCGGATGACCCCGAGCAACCCGTCTGGTCCGTCATCCGCAAGCTCGCGGACAGAATCGGCGAAGGCGTCACCACCCAGATGCGCGCCATCGCTCGGGAGAACCCGCTGCTGCAGGGGATCGTCGACCCGCGCGTCTGGCCGGGTGGCCGCTCGCGGACCACACAGGGGACGCTGGGGGGCCTTGGGCCTGGGTTCGCCTGGGGTGCGTGCGCACCGTTGGGCTCAAGCTCCCCGGAGAATGGCATGCGGATTGCGGAAAAGTGGCTCCGTCTGCTCAAAAACAGCTAAACTTGAGCGCGTGAGTGACGATTGTCTCAAGAGCGCAGCAAAATGAGCGAGTATTCTCTGGACGCGTTCCCGCCCTCGGCAGACCTCGAAACGGTGCCTGTACTGCGTGCCTTGGTGCAGGCGCACCGCCAGTTGGCGGAGCTCAAGGGCGTTGCGCGCACGATCCCGAACGAGGGGATGCTGATCTCGACCTTGTCTCTGCAGGAGGCCCAGAGCAGCTCTGAGATCGAGAACATCATCACCACCCAGGACGCGCTGTACCGCTACCAGATTCAGCCAGATCAATCAGACCCGGTGAGCAAGGAAGTCGCACATTATGCCGAAGGGCTGAACATCGGTTTTGCGGCGGTTCGCAACACCGGGCTGCTAACGCTGAACAGCATTCTGGCGGTTCAAGCGGCGCTGGAAGGCAACGATGCGGGGTTTCGGAAGACCCCCGGCACGGTCTTGAAGAACGAACAAACCGGCGCACTCGTGTACGAACCGCCATCGCCCCTCGAACTGCCTCGACTGATGAGCACACTGGAACGCTTTATCCATGATCCCAGCACGTTGGACCCCCTCGTGCGGATGGCGCTGATTCACCATCAGTTTGAAAGCATTCACCCCTTTTACGATGGAAACGGTCGTACCGGCCGCATCATCAATATCTTGTTCCTAGTGAAGGAAGGGCTGCTCGATACGCCCATCCTGTATCTGAGCCGCTATATCAGCCAGACCAAGTCCGGGTATTACCAGGCCCTGCAACGCGTACGCGATGAAAACGACTGGGAGCAGTGGCTGTTGTACCTGCTGCGCGGAGTGGCCTTAACCGCCCGTCACACAACACGCCTGGTAGAGGATATCGGCGTGCTGCTACAGCGACACAAGCAACAGATTCGCTCCGAGTACAAGTTCTACAGTCAGGACTTGATCAACAACATCTTCCGGCATCCCTATACGAAGGTTGCCTTCCTGGAGCTCGACCTGGGCGTTTCGCGTGCGACCGCCAGCCGTTACCTGGATGCACTCTCAAACGGGGGGATACTGGAAAAGCATAAGCTGGGGCGCGAAAACTATTACATCAATCGCGCCTTGGTCGACTTGTTGTTCGAGCTTCCGAGCCTGTAGGAATTCGGAATGAAGGCGGAGACGGTCGCCCGCGCCCTGACTGACATCACTTGCGATCATCGCCATTGGACCAGGATCAAGCATACAATTGGCCACATCACTGGGATACAATAAGACGAAACGTCTAAGTGCAAATCATGACCGACCTGACCCCACTCCGCGAACTCTGCCGGCAACTAGAGCGCGTCCAGGCCGAAGCTGAGGCGTTGGGACTCTTTGTCGGCGACCGCGATCTCCTCGATTGCCCCAACTGCAAGCTCTTCGAAGATGTCACGGCGGGAGGGCTTCTCATTACCTCCCGCGAGCTGGCCACCCCACCCATCGACACAGGCTTGCGATTTAGCCAGGTCTCTTCCAATACATTCCAGTGCCCGGCCTGTGGCGAGGTCATCAACCTCCACGAAGGAAGTCCATGGCGAAGAATAAGCCCGAAAACGCCAAATCCCTCGAATCCTGGATCTGGGACGCCGCCTGCTCCATCCGCGGGGCCAAGGACGCGCCCAAGTACAAGGACTACATCCTCCCGCTGATCTTCACCAAGCGCCTCTGCGATGTGTTCGACGATGAGTTGAACCGCATCGCCGCCGAGGTCGGCTCGCGCAGGTCGGCCTTCGCGCTCGCCAAGGCCGACCACAAGCTGGTGCGCTTCTACCTGCCGCTGGTGCCGGATGATCCCGAGCAACCCGTCTGGTCCGTCATCCGCAAGCTCGCGGACAGAATCGGCGAAGGCGTCACCACCCAGATGCGCGCCATCGCCCGGGAGAACCCGCTGCTGCAGGGCATCATCGACCGCGTCGACTTCAACGCCACCACCCACGGCCAGCGCGACCTCGACGACGACCGCCTCTCCAATCTGATTGAAGCGATCAGCACCAAGCGCCTCGGGCTGGACGACGTCGAGGCCGACATCATCGGCAAGAGCTACGAATACCTGATCCGCAAGTTCGCCGAGGGCGGCGGCCAGAGCGCCGGCGAGTTCTACACCCCGCCCGAGGTCGGCACCATTATGTCCCGCGTGCTCGCCCCGGAGCCGGGCATGGAGATCTACGACCCCTGCTGCGGCTCCGGCGGTCTGCTGATCAAGTGCGAGATCGCGATGAGGGAGCGGGGACTTTCCAGTCCCCGAGATCAAACCAGTCCCCAAGATCAAACCGGGGGCAGGAATGCCCCCGCTCCCCTCAAGCTCTATGGCCAGGAGTACATCGCCGACACCTGGGCCATGGCCAACATGAACCTGATCATCCACGACTTCGAGGGCGAGATCGAGATCGGCGATACCTTCAAGCACCCCAAATTCCGCTGGCGCGGCAGGCTGCGCACCTTCGACCGCGTCGTCGCCAATCCCATGTGGAACCAGAACTGGTTCACCGAGGCCGACTACGACAACGACGAGCTCGACCGCTTCCCCGCCGGGGCCGGCTTCCCCGGCAAATCCTCCGCCGACTGGGGCTGGGTGCAGCACATGCACGCCAGCCTCAATGACAAAGGCCGCGCCGCCGTCGTCCTCGACACCGGCGCCGCCTCCCGCGGCTCGGGCAATGCCGGCACCAACAAGGAGAAGACCGTCCGCCAGTGGTTCGTCGACCACGACCTGATCGAGAGCGTCCTCTACCTGCCCGAGAACCTCTTCTACAACACCACCGCGCCGGGCATCGTGCTGTTCCTGAACAAGGCCAAGCCCGAGGCACGGCGGGGTAAGGTCTTCCTCGTCAACGCCAGCCAGGTCTTCGAAAAGGGCGACCCCAAGAACTTCATCCCGGAAGCGAGGCATCCAGCGCATCGCCGACACCCTCATCGGCTGGAAGGAAGAGGAAAAGCTCAGCCGCATCGTCGATCACGCCGAGCTGAAGAAGAACGACTACAACATCTCCCCCAGCCGCTACATCCACACCAGCGACGCCGAGACCTATCGACCACTGGCGGAGATCGTCGCCGACCTGGACGCGGTCGAGGCCGAGGCGCGGGAGGCCGATGCGGCGCTGCGGGAGATTCTGCGGAAGATTGGGGTATGAGCGAGCCCAACGACCTGACCGAAGCCTCCGACCGCTTGCTGGGTGAGTTGCGGGGCATGATCGCAGATGCGCGGGAACAGCTCGCCCAGACCGCCAATGCTGCGCTCACGATGCTCTACTGGAACGTGGGGAGTCGGCTGCACCGCGAGATTCTCGGAGACGTGCCGAATACGGCGAGCACGAATACGGCCAGTGGAGCTGATCGTCCGCGGGTCGGAAGCGAGCAATGGTCCGGCGAAGGCCTTTGGCATCATGCTCTCGCGGGCTGCAGGAAGAGCCGATCGGAGCATGCAGAGCTTGACCGATGCTCGGTTTCCAGCGTAGCGGAAATTTCGACGGCATTAGATCGGTGACCAACTCGAGCAACTGAGCGTGGCTTTCGAACATCTCGCGGGCTATCTGCTCTGCCGGCAGGGTTGGCGGCGTGACGACGTCGGAAACCTCGTGCGATTCCGCAGCTCGGACAACCGCAACGCAGGTCGCGGGAGCGCAGCAGCGTACTGCGAAGGAAGCCGACGCGGTTTCTCCATGCGTGAGTATTCGATGTGTTTCCGAACGAATCGTCACGAAACTGCCGCGAAGCTCAGATCAGGAGCTGCACGACACCGTGGTCGAGCAAGGAAAGCTATCGAGCCTGACGACGTCCTCTTCGCGACTGTCCGTCCGACTCTTCAATCGGATGCGCAGTCCCGTCGGAATCAACGATGCCATCGCGAGCACCATATTGCGTCTCTTCGGTGCGACAAGCGAAGGCAGAACCGCGATTCCTCTACTCGATACCTGATTACTGACCACTTCATCGCGTCGAACTGCTCGGGCTGGATCAAGCACGAGCGATCCGCAGCTTCGAAACTCGGACAGTGAATGGCCTTGAGATCCCTCTCCCCCCACTCCCCGAGCAGAAGAAGATCGCGCACATCCTTTCGACGGTGCAGCGGGCGATCGAAGCGCAGGAGCGGATCATTCAGACCACCACCGAGCTGAAAAAGGCCCTCATGCACAAGCTCTTCACCGAAGGCCTCCGCAACGAACCCCAAAAACAAACCGAAATCGGCCTCGTCCCCGAAAGCTGGGAGGTGGTGGAGTTGGGGAGCATTGCACGATCAAAGGTGGCAATTTCGCATCCGCATGCGCGCGACTCCGCTGAAAGCGGTCCGTAATGTCCAATCCGAAGATCTGGAGACATTCCAAGGCTCGTGGGCGGCCGCTTCTACCCGGCAGACCTCAAGAGACGGTGCCCGAACCTCGAATGACGATGGCTCGACCAGTTGGCGCTAGACTCGGCACGTGTTGCCGCCAACCAACGGGTCCACAACGGAGATTGCGGCGTGTTTGAAACCAGCAAGGGCCTGTCTCGATCGCCGCCCGGATCGATTGCGCCCGACGACAACGGTTCACGATTTCCCAATTTCTACCTGACAGCCAGTATTCCCGAGAACGGATCAGGCTCGAACATCCGTAGTGCTCGCAGAGGAAACATCAGCCCGCAGCAGCCGATCGAGAAGATCAATGAGTCGGAATACTCCAATACCTCGTCAAGATGCAGAGAAGAAATCGGGATCATCCTCGGGCTGCACTCAACGAAGGTAGACCGCCCTCAAGCGAAGCGAGACCAACTCCAAGACCTCTTCCGCACCCTCCTTCACGAACTGATGACCGCGAAGACCCGCGTTCACGAACTCGAACTTGGAAAGGAGGCTGTCGCATGAGTCTAACCCTGTCACAGCTCTTTCCAGGGATTGAGACCGGCTTAAACCGGATTGGGTTTCTGTTTGGCGCGGGGACTTCAAAAGAAGCTGGTTACCCATTGATGGGCGACCTCACAAAGACAGTCGTTTCGAATCTTCGTCCGGCCCTAAAGACAACCCTCGATGAAATATTGGCGGCAAAGGCGCTTACCTATGACCCCGCTGCAGGCACTCCCAATATCGAGATCCTTTCCGATTTGGTCACCGAGTATTTCGTTACGACTCAGGAGTCAAAATATGGAGACCTAGAGTCTGAGATCCGTAAACTGATTGTTGACGCGATCCTGTCGGTCACCGCTCCAGACCTCACCCACCACGTTCGCTTCCTCGAAGCGCTCAAGCGAAGGGCACATGGAACCTCTTCAACCGTCACGATCCTGACAACCAACTACGATGTCCTCTTCGAATTGGCGGCTGGAGAGGTTGGCGTCCGTGTTGAGACAGGATTTGATGGCCCGCTGAGACGGCAGTTCGACCCCGCTGTCTTTGATCTAGCAAGGGGAACTGTCGACAAAACGCGTTTCACGCACCGCAGCGAGCTCCACGTAAACATCATCAAACTTCATGGATCGGTTTCTTGGTTGAAGCACGGAGGCCGTGTTTTTGAAAGCGGTCTCGACCTGCGAAGCGCCACACCAGAAAGAGCCCTTGTTTTGCCGCGCCGAAGAAAGGTCATGGACACTCTTTCAGAGCCATTCGATCAGCTTTTCACTCGGGCTTCTCGAACACTCGGCTCGAATTGTCAGTTTGTCGTAGCGTGCGGATTCAGCTTTGGCGACAAGCACATCAACGATCAGCTGATTTTCCCGAAACTTAGTGCCGGAAAGATTCGGTTGACTGCGTTGTGCGGTGAAGAGCCTGACTGCCTTGGGGAATTGAAAAGATTTCCACCATTTCACGCAGGTTTTCCTGCTAACTGTTTCATCGATCAAAAGGACACTGGAGCAGGGACAGACCTTTGGAAATTCAGCGCCCTGGCCCAATTGCTAGAACCTTAAGGAGCAGACCACATATGAATGATTACAAAATTGGACGAGTCGTCGGAGTTTCAGGCGAGCGCATTTTCATTTCCCTCACAGACCACTCAGACGGTGGGGAAACCGAAGAGGGCGTTCCTCCAACCATGATCGTAAATCTGCCGAGCGACACAGGCCCAACTCCTTTACTCATTGGTCAACCCGGCACTTTTGTTTCTGTCGGCCTTCCGTCGGGTCGCCTCCTCGCGATGATCACGACAATCGACATGAAGGAAAGCGCCCCACTTCAATCAGAGCTCAGAAATGCGGAGGCCGAAGGGGATGCGATAATCGAAGAGCACAAGCGGGTGGTCTCAGCCGTTCCGGTGGGAACTCTTGATGCAGGCGGAACTTTCGAACGAGGCACCGATGTATTGCCGACAGTGAATTCGTCGGCATTCGCAGTGCCACCCGCGACTATCGACAGCATTTATCGGCAATACGCGGATGGGAATTTCTCCCTTGGCCATCTGTCACTAATTCCTGACCAACAGGCCAACATCAACTTGGATGCTTTCTTGTCACGGCACGGCGCGATTCTTGGGCAGACCGGTGGCGGTAAATCTTGGACGGTAGCTTCGTTCCTCCAGAAGATCGCTGCATTTCCTCAATCGACTGTGGTGCTGTTCGACCTGCACGGGGAATACGCCTCCGCATTCGGAGACGAGGCAGACGTGATCTCTGGAGCCGATATAGAGTTACCTTATTGGCTGATGAACAGTGAGGAACTGCTCGGGCTGATGGTTGATCGTAGCGAGTCCGCAGCTCCCAACCAGATCGCAAAATTCAAGGAGCTGCTTCAAGCGGCGAAGGACAGTCATCCTGAGAATCAGACACTCGGGCTTGATCGCATCACGATCGACACCCCTGTATATTTCGATTTTGCGGAAATCCTCAATGAGTTCCGCAGATTGGATACCCAAATGGTCGCAGGTCAACGCAGCGAGCGCCAAGGACCACTGTTCGGGCAGTTTCACTCGTCTATTGATGCGAGTCGATTCGAGATTAAACGACCGGCGTTACGATCTCATTTTCCACCCTCAGACATATGCAACGAGCGCGTCCATGGAGGATCTCTTCCGACGACTTCTTGGGGAGACTTCTGCCGACAGAAAGAAGGTTGTGATCATTGATTTGAGCCCTGTGCCTTTCGATGTTCGAAACTCGGTGATCTCGCTAATTCTCAGGTGCCTCTTCGATTTCGCTTACTGGTATCGGAGGGTAAATGGGACTTCATACCCAATCGCAGTCTTTGCGGACGAGGCTCACATCTACCTGAACGATAGCGACTCCGACGCAAGGTCGTCACGGGAGTCAGCCGAGCGAATCGCAAAGGAAGGCCGGAAATATGGAATTAGCCTCACCGTCATTAGTCAGAGACCGCGCGAGGTCTCTGCCACAATCCTTTCACAATGTAATTCGTTCTTGTGTCTGCGACTTTCGAATCCCGACGATCAGAGTTACGTGAGAAACCTCTTGCCCGATTCAGTGCGAGGAATCACGAGCATGTTTTCCACCCTTAGAAGGGGAGAAGGAATCTTACTCGGCGACTCGGTGATGATGCCGACCCGGATACGAATCGATCCGCCGAACCCTACTCCACACAGCGAGGACACTTCGTTCTACGCTACATGGAATGAAGACCCTGAGGAAATCGACGTTGCTGGCGTCCTCGATGCATGGCGGCGCCAAGCGGTTCCAGATGCATAACGAGTAGGAGACAAATGCCCACACCCGGAGAACACAAAACCGTCCAAGCCCGGATCCTCGAATACGCCGAGGCCATCGGTTGGACGTTTGTGTCCCGCGAGGAAGCCGAGCAGCGGCGCGGGTTTGATCCTGACGCGCCACCCGCCGACCGCGCCAAGAACCGTTCGCTCTTCTTCGACGACCTGCTCGACGCCAAGGTGCGGGAATTCAATCCGCGCTGCGCCGAGGCCGAGGGCGCCTTGCTCGGTCAGTTCCGCCATCTCCACACCGACATCTACGCCAACCGGGAATTCGTCGAGCACCTGCGCAACCGCGGCAAATGCCCCGACGACCGAGCAGATGTTCGTTTCCGTTGTCAAACCGCACACGCTGATGCATTTCGGACTACACACCATGAACAACACCTTGATCGAGGCTCAACTTCCTGCCGAGCTTGCAGCTCAGGCCCGAGCATTCGTCGCGGAAGGCTGGGCGACGGACTTCAATGACCTGCTGGCGGAGGCGCTACGGCGATTTCTGGAGTCCCACCAGACATCGCTCAAGACTGGCGGTCGGGCTGGCATCGACGGGGACGGGCTTCCGGTTCGAAAGCCATGTGCAAACAAAGGCACGTCGTGACGAGTGCTTTAGCGACAAAAAAGACAGTTTACACGACGCATAGTAAGATTCACGTCAGATAGAGCCGCTTTTGTGTCGCGTAAGGGTTTTCGCGACATATAATGCGCCACATGCCGAAGAGGATTCCAGAAGAAGAACTCAACGCCATCCTCGCGATCGTAGCGGACCATCATCCGAGCGCTGTGCAGGTCCGGACCATTCGCGACGGGTTGGCGTCTGAGCTGCCGCCGCGGATGCTGCAGCGGCGCCTGGCCTTGTTGGTCATCGGAAACGACTGACGGCAGAGGGGCGAGGCAAAGGTCGGCGCTATCCGTTCGCCGCCCAACAACGTTGGCGTGCAAGCTCGGCCCGGTCAGCGCGAAATCGAAGGGCAACCGGCCGGTCTCGAAGTCTACCCGCCCGTTCTACCGTGGCGAGGCCATCAAGGATGTGGTCCGCGCGCCAATTCAGCACCGGCAACCGGTCGGCTACCCAGCGGGCCTTTCTGGATGATTACCGGCCGAACGAGACCTACTATCTACCGGAGGACACGCGTCAGCGCCTGCTGGAGACGGTCGCCCGCCCGACGCCGAACGTCCGGCCGGGACCTATGCACGCAGGATCTACAACCGGCTGCGATTGATCTTTCTTGGAAACTCCAGCCGCCTGGAAGGCAACACCTATTCGCCGCTCGGAACCGAGCCGCTGCTGGAACTTGGCGAGGCGGCGGAGGGAAAAGATGCGCTGGAAGCGCAAATGATCCTGAACCACAAGGCGGCCATCAACGGAGTTTGCGCATGCCGAAAACCCGGAGAACACAAGACCGTCCAAGCCCGCATCCTCGACTACGCTCAGGCCATCGGTTGGACCTTTCGTGCCCCGGGAACAGAGCGGAGCGGCGCGGGGTTCGACCCGGACGGCGCCCCTACCCGCCGACCCGCGCGAAAGAACCGTTCGCTCTTCTTCTACTACCTGCTCGACGCCAAGGTGCGGGACCTGAACCCCCGCTACGCCGAGGCCGCGGGCGCGCTGCTCGGGGCCTTCCGGCTTTTGCACACCGACATCTACGGCAACCGGGACTTCGTCGAGCATCTGCGTAACCGGGGCAAGTTCTTCGACGTCGATGGGCAAGCGCGAGCGCGACCTGATCCTGATCGATTACGCGCATCCCGAGAACAACGTCTACGAGGTCACCGAGGAGTGGGCCTTCGACGAGAACGACTACGGCACGCGGCAAGACATCGTCTTTCTCATCAACGGCATCCCGGTGCTGGTGATCGAGTGCAAGAACGCCAATAAGGACGAGGCGATTGCGCTGGGGCTGGACCAGATCCGCCAGTTACCACCGTGAGACGCCGGAGCTGTTCGTGTCGCAGCAGCTCTTCACCGCCACCGATGCCATCGGCTTTTGCTATGGGCGAAGCTGGAACACGGTGCGGCGGAACATCTTCAACTGGAAAGATGAGGAGGTCGGCAAGCTGGAGGCCAAGGTGAATGGCTTCGCGCCATCCCGCGGGTGCT
>CAVOSE010000072.1:0-112591 GCA_963698775.1 uncultured Gammaproteobacteria bacterium | reverse complement strand
GGCGGGTCGATCCCTCGCCGCCGGGACTCGCGCAGGGCGACGGCCTTTTGTGCCCGGGTTCGCCCTGCGGTCCCAGCCGCGCCGGACTCCTCGATGGTCCGCCGGGCACGACAGCGCCCTCAAGATGGATTACGGGCTACCTCTACTCGATTTCAGTCCTGAGCGAAATCCACAAACCGGTTTTGTTCCTCCGAGACCGGTCCGCCCATAACCTCAGCAATGGTGCCGCCGAACAGGCTCCCCATTAAACCGGCATTGACGTGGGCAATGTAGACGTTGCCGTCTTCTTTTTCATAAACCGATATGGTGCAGGGCATCATGACCGACACAAATCGCTCGTCGTCCTGACTCAGGATCTTGGCTGCATGATTTGCCTGGCATAAGTCGATCAAACGCACCGGAAGGATCTTGCCACCACCATGCTTTGCGACCGACTTATCTAATGGCTTGACACCAGCAACCACCCAGCCATTGTCGGTCGCATTCTGCGAGATCTTTTCGACGGTTTCTTCGAGCCCGAACGGGCTTTGGTGTTCGTGAATCATCATAGACGGACCGGCCACCACGGCGAACCCAAGGACTCCAAGAACGCCCAGGACCAAACCAGCAACAAAGATTACAAATTTACCCACAGTTATATCCTCACACAATCTAATTGATTTGACCGACGCTAACGGGCAGCGTCGACGGGCGAGGATACAGGAAATGGGCTAATGGTTTACGCATTCCTTCACGTCGGTGAAAGGTTAGCGCGCGTGAATATAGGCGCTCGCGCGGTCAAGACCGCGACGGGCCCAGGCACCGAGGAGAGGCGATTCCCAATAGGAGGTCAGTCTCTTGACCCAACGTCACGGAGCCCACTGACAGCTACGCCGCGGCGCTATTGAGGGACGGCCCTCGGCCCCTTCGGCCGGGCGACAACCTGCACTTGGCGGTCGCAAAGCGACTGCCAGCGGACCTCGTAGCCCTCGACCTACGCCTCGCGGACGCCGCACCGCCCTGTGGCGTGCCCTTGATTCCAGTGGGCTGACCGGAGAACATGATCTCGGCTTGACCAATGCGCAAACTGCAGCATCGATGAGAGAACGCCATGGGCTCACAAACACCTGATACCCGATCGATCGGCCGTGGCAACCGTGCCGATCACGCGATGCCAAGGAGCCAAGATGACAGACTTCGCCAAGGGCTGATCCGCTCGGAACTCGCGCGGGTCGACAAGATCGACCCGGCGGACGGCGCATCCTGTAGCAAGCACCTGAAGATGGCGCAGAATCCGTTTCGATTCCTGCGCGGCTCCGCCCAGCTCTTCTATGCGGATCTCGGCAACGGCACCCTGACCCTGCCGGACCCATTGTGCGACAAGGTGCCGTTGACCGCGGTGGTCGGCGACTGTCATGTCGCGAACTTCGGTTTCATCACCGAGGAGGGCTCGCACGGAGATCGGGTGGTCTTCTGCCCCAACGACTATGACGACGCCTGCATCGGCCATGCGGCCTGGGATCTGAGCCGCTTCATCGTCAGCCTGTTCCTGGCGGCGGACTACTGCCGCGGTCTTGTCGACGGGCGCTACACCGGCATCGCCATCGATAGCCGTGACGCCCTGAAGGCCGCCTCGAACGCGGATGCACGGGATGCCGCGCAAGTGTTTCTCAAGGCGTACGTCCGCGCCTGCGAGGATTGCGTCAAAGACCCGGACCATCGTCAGTCCGCGCTGGACGACTTCGACAAGGGTCATGTCCTGCGCCGCCCGTTCAAGAAGGCCAAGCGCCGGGCCCCGGGCGGCAGGCACTTCGAGACCAAGAGCGCCCTCGCCAAAGAGATCGAGGTCGAGCAAGGGAGGCTCGGTTTTCGCGCCGACCCGGAGCGTTTCCAACGGCTGGACGACGCCTTGGCGCGGACCGTCCGCAAGACCTTCCGACCGTATGTCAACGACTGCATCCTGGATCTGGTGCTGCGTCTCGGCGCAGGCACCGGCTCGGTCAACGTGACGCGCTACTACCTGCTGGTCGGCCCGGAGCGGGGTCACTACCCGGCGGACCTGCCGCTGTGCCACATCGTCGAGGTCAAGCAGCAACGCCAGGCGTCCGCGCTATATCACTTTCCCGAGCTCAGTCCGGTCAACCGACTCGACTCGGCCCACCTGACCGTCGATTGCCAACGCCTGATGCAGCGCAGCCCGGACCTGGTCTTGGACGAGGCACGCTGGCAAGACACCCACTGGCTGATCCGCTCCCGCCACCACGCCCGTGTCGGTATCGACCCCGAGGACATCGCGCTGGCCGAAAAGAAGCCCGGCAAGCACCTCAAAGCCTATGCCGCGGCCTGCGGCGAGGCGCTCGCCCTCGCCCATGCCCGCGGTGATCGCCGCTCTACCCGGTTCGAAGCCGCCATCGCCAAACGCCTCCCGCGGTGCGCCGACCAACTGATCGACTCGACAGCGACCTACGCAGCACAGGTCATTCGCGATTGTGCATTGCTTCGCGGAATGCTCGAGAGCAGCGATTGACGCTTATCGGTTCGTGCCTTTCACCGACGCGATCAGACACCGACCTCGGAGACTAGCCCGCCGAGGTCCAGTTCCACGCCATCGAGCAGCGCAAGGCCGATCCGGTACGGCGCGGCGAGCGCGAAGCTCCTTCGATAGGCGCCGTCAGCGGGATCGCGGTGAATCCAGATGGCTCGCGCGGGGATGTCGATCAGCCAAGCTTCGGGGATGCCGAACCGGGCATACAGCGGCAGCTTGCGCTCGCGGTCGTAGAGGACACTGCTGTCGGCGATCTCGATGACCAAGAGGACGTCGTCGGCCCGCGGATGCTCGGACGTGTAGAAATCATCCCGCGGCTTGAGGACGGCGATGTCCGGCTGCGGGGCACTGAGGTCACCGAGCAAGATCGGATCTTGGGTGGAGACGATCGCGCGCCTGGCGAGGGCTTCGATTAGCAGCAGGGTCAGACGCTTGGTGCGGCCGGCGTGGGGCGGGGCGATCGGCGGCATGTCGATCAACTCTCCTTCGATCAGTTCGATCCTGGCCTCGGGGTCCAATACCCCGGCCTCGCCCATGCGAAAGAACTCCCGCGCGGTGACGCGATGCGGACTCGGGGCTGGCAACGCATGGGTTTGCATGATGGTCTTGCGCGAGTGGTGTGGCGCGAGTGGTGTGGTGGAGAACGGCTAGAACATCCAAGTGTCGTTGCGAGTCCATGACCACCGGAAATCTGACCCTAGCTGGGGCGAGAAGGTTGGTCAAGCCCCAGCCAACGGGCGAGTGCTCTGACTCGGCGGCCGGACCAACCAACGCGTGCGGTCTTGGAACACGCTCGACCATGACTTCGCCCAGACACCTTACGCTTTCCGCCGGAGCGGTCAGCCGGCTTAGTGGTGCCGGAACGGCCGAAACGCGCAGGACCGGAGGCGCTGCTCAATCGTATCCGCGAGCTGATCGCATTGCTCAAGCAGCGCCCGCTGGCAAGCGAGCTGTGGATCATCGAGCCGGGACGCGTGCGCATCCACCAGCGCGCCGAGGATTGACTCGACCCTGGCACGGGTGCGCCGGCTTCAGCCGGCTCATCGCCAGCGCGTCACTCCAGCGACGCGGCATCGCGTCGGGGCAACTCCCGTGTCGCCGAGCGATATGCCACCGCCAACCCGAGCGCCCACCGCGGTGCGCCGGCTTCAGCCAGCGATGACGCCGTTCACGCAGGCTATGGTTCTGCATCGACCTGGGTGGCCGGGCTTGGCGGCTGGGGCGCCGCTGGCGGGCCAGCTGAAGCCGGCGCACCCAGGGGGAGCTCCGCCTCGGCGTCGGCCAGCTCCGGCAGGCGGCGGCGGTAGCCGTGGGTCTCGATCAGGCGGCGGGCGGTGGCGAGGGCCTTGGCGTCGTGGAACAGGCGGGCGCGGGTCAGGGCGCAGGTCGGCCAGGTGCAGGGCCATGCCGCCGCGGCTGGCGATGCGCTCGGCCTCGCGCAGGTCGGCGTCGGCGGCGGCGGGGTCGCCCTGGGCCTGGTGGAGCTGGGCGCGGGTGAGGAGGCCGAGGGGGATGTAGTCCTGCTGGCCGGCGGCGCGCAGGCGGTCGAGGGCGCGCTCGGCCTGGTCGCGGGCCTCGGGGCCGGGCGGGCGGCCCTGGAGGCGGTCGCTGTAGAGGGCGCAGCGGGCGAGGGTGAGGTGGTCGAGGGCGATGTTGAGCAGCGTCGATGTCTGCCCGTTGCACCCACTCCAGCGTCTGCCCCGCCCGCCGCGCCACCTCGGCGCAGTCCGCGACCGGCCCCGCCGCGGCCCCGTCCGCGCCTGCGCCGAGCCCCTGTTCGTCCATCCGATCCCCGCCAGCCCCATCCCCCGGGCCATCGCCCGGACCGGACCAGGCGGCCCGCTCGGCCGCGGCCAGCAGCAGGTCGCAATACCGGAAGCCCCCGAGCGAGTACAGGCGCGGGTACTGGGGCTGCCGCTCGGCCTGCATCGCCTCGGCCTCGGCGAAGGCGGCCTGGGCCTCGGCGACCTCGCCTTGCTGGTGCAGGGCGTCCGCCAGCGTGGTGCGCTTGCCCATGCGCTGGAAGGCATCGCCGCTGCGATCGGCATGCTCGACCGAGCGGCGGGCGTCGGCCACGGCCGCATCGATCCGGCCCAGCGCGAGCTGCAGCTCGCTGAGGTTGCCGTAGCTGGTCGCGGCGTTCTTCCATGCCTGCTGCTCGACGTGCATCTCCGCCCCGGCCCGCATCGGCGCCAGGGCCTCGGCGAGCCGGCCCAGGGCGCGCAGGTGGAAGGCCGCCTCGTTGAGCAGCCAGGCCTGGGCGGGCGCGCTCAGGGCCGGGGCCGGGCGCTGCCAGGGCTCGGCGAACAGGTGGACCAGGGCGCTTAAGTTCGCGCCGAAGGCCCCGAGCTTTCTCGAGCTGTAGAAGCCGTCGTTCCCCGTCCCGCGCAGGATGCGGTCGCGATAGACCTCGGCGCGGGCCTGCTGCCACTGCCCCGCCAGGCAGCCGTGGGCGACGGCCTGGTACAGGGGCTGGAGCCCTCGGAGCCCGTCCGGGCGGTGCGGGGCGCTGGCCTTGAGCCATTCATAGAGCCGCCGGTGGCCGTCGCGCCAGGCCGCGGGTTCGCGCTCGCGCAGGGTCGCGGCCAGGTGCTCGCGGATCAGCGGGTGGGCGTCGCGGCTGCCGTCGGTGTCCGCCGGGGCGATCAGGCCGATCTGCTCCAGGCGGGTCAGCGCGATGCGCCACTGATGGTCTGCGATGGGCTGGGAGGGCGGGCTTGCAGCCGGCCCCTGGGACCGCCGGCTTCCAGCCGGCCAGCCGCCGCTAGGCGGCTTGCGATGCCTAAGTGATTGCCAGAGCCCGCGGGCAAGACCTGAGGCCCCAACGCCGCTGCGCGCCGTGGCCGACGAGACGTCGGCGGTCCCATCCGACGAGACGTCGGCGGTCCCGGTGAACAGCGCCTCGGTGAGGCCGGGAATCGGCGGCGCGGCGCGCAGGGCCTCCAGCAGCGCGGCGCTGGCGGGGCGGTCGAACAGGCCGAACAGGCGCAGCGCCGCCAGCTCGCGGGCGTGGGTCTCGCCCGCGCGGGCGAACCAGGTCTCGTAGGCGGCCATCACGCGGCGGACGTGGCCGCTGCTGAGTTCGCGCATCGGCATCGCCCAGGTCCACCTGATCGCGCCGACGAATGTCGCCCTCATGGGCCAGGGCCAGGTAGCCGCCGAGCAGCGACAGGGTCAGGGCATGGCCCTGGACCGCTTGGCTGGCGGCGATCAGCTCCGGGTCGTGCGGGCCGATCACGGCGGCGCCGGCGCGGTTGGCACCGCGGGCGTGCAGCAGCGCGGCGCCGTCGGTGTCGCCGAGGTTGCCGAGATCGATCCGCAGCACGCTGCCGCCGGGGTGGCCGGCTTGGAGATGGTCCGGGGCGCGCACCCATTCGGCCAGGTCTTGCAGCCATTCGCGGCTGGTGACGACGCACAGCCCCGGCTGGCCGACGGCGGCGAGCTGGGTCAACAGCGCCTTGAGGCCCGGCGCGCGCAGCTCCCCGGCCAGCGGGCCGGGCGGGTATTGCAGCGGCTCCAGGCCGTCGAGGATCAGCAGCGTGCGCGCGGCGATCAGCGCCTCGGCCAGCACCCGGCCCTTGTCGGCGGGGTTGGCGGCGGCGTCGATCCGCACGCCGAACCAGTCGATGGCGCTGGCCAGGAACAGGTCTTCCGAGGCCTGGCGGTCTTCGCCGGTGCCTTGGCTGTAGAAGGACCAGGCGAAGATTTGGGAGGCGCCGCGCCAGGGTTGGTGTTCTTCGGGTATCGGTGTCCGTGTCGCTGTCGGTCGGATCGGTATCGGTATCGGTATCGGTATCGATTCCGACCCCGATCCGACCCGATCCCGATCCGATCCCGATTCCGATCCCGATACCGATCCCGATTGACCGGTGCGGAGGTTGTCCAGCCAGCGCTTGACCAGCGCGGTCTTGCCGGTGCCGCCGGGGGCGATCAGCTCGACGACCGCGGTACCCGATGCGGACCCGGCCCCGTAGGCCCAGGCGGCGTCGAGCGGCCGCCAGCTCCGGCCCGCGGCCGAGGAAGTGCTCGGCGCCAGCGGGCAGGTGGCTGAGGTCGATCTGCGGCGGCGTTACGCCGCGCGGGTCCAGCTCCGATGGCGGAACGCCGCCGTTCAGCTGCCAGCGCTGGATAATCAGCCGCGCAATCTCGGCCGGGTCGCGATCGTCGCCGAGCCAAACATAGCCGTCGGTGGAGAACAGGCCCGGAATCGCCGTAGTGTCGAAGCGCAGCGGCATGATGGCCGCGCCTTCGCGGCGCTTGATCAGGTCCTTCACCGCCCGCCATTCGACCCCACCGCACCAGTCCTTGCGCTCGTAGTCCGCGCAGAGGAACACCGCGATCAGCTCGGACTGGTCGTGGTAGAGGTCTTGTAGGTAGGTGTCGAGGTCTGGCCGGGCGAATTCGGCCTCATGCCATTGGTCGTAGAGCACGTGCTCGCGACCGAGGGTCTCGGCAAGCCGCTCCGCCACTTGCGCTACGTAGGCGCGGCGCTCCCCGGGAAATGAGAGCGCGATCTGGAATCGCTTGCCGCTGTCCACCGCTCTCGGCCTCCGATGCGTTGTTGGTGAGAGCGGTGAGTGTACCAAGGAGCGGTGGCGTCTCCCCCGCTTTTCCATGGCATTCGAGCCGCGTGCATCCCGGTCGCTGCTGTTATCGATCGGAATGTTGGGCGGACCGTTGGAGGGCCTAGCTGGCGGCCTGAGTGACAGCAGAGTGCTCACGGAGTGTACCCGGATCGTGGGGCGGTGCGCTCGTCCACTGACCCAATGAACCGATGCTGCCGGATAGGATCGTGCCAATCCGCGCGCAAGAATGATCGTCCTACTTCGGCGCCGACCGGTCTCGGCCAGCGCGCAGCGAAACCTGAGTGCCGGTTCGCGGGTTGCGCTTCAGGGGCCGACAGTCGGTTGATTCAGGATGTCTGGACGCACGGCCCTGTGACACAATCGGGGCCGTCCGATGCCCGACATCACCGACCCAGGAGCCGACCATGAACCGTCTGCCGATACTTGCCATACTGCTTACCTGCCTGACACTTCCGTTGCACGCCGGCGCCGATGAAGGCCTGATCATGGTGCAGAGCCCACTGACGGCGAAGGCCACCATGGACCTTGCGCAGCAGAACGCCGAGGAACGCGGGCTCACCGTGTTCGCCCGCATCGATCACGCCGCGGGTGCCGCCAAGGTCGGCAAGCAGCTGCCGCCGACGGAGCTGCTGATATTCGGCAACCCTAAGGGCGGCACGCCGTTCATCGAGTGCGCGCAAACCGTCGCCATCGACCTGCCGCTGAAGATCCTGGTCTGGGAGGACGCCGACGGCCAGGTCTGGCTCGGCTACAACGATCCGGCCTATATCGCCGCGCGTCATGGCGTGCCGGACTGCCCATCGGTGGCGCCGCTGAGCAAGGCGCTGGCGGGCCTCGCCGGGGCGAGCACGGCACCATAAACGACTACACATAACGGTCAGCCAGCATCCCACAACCGCAACATCGTTTGTCCTACCAATGGGATGCATCGTGATGCCTTGCCATAGGCATTGCCATAGGCCTTGCCGAATTTTAGAATACACATCAGGAGGTGTATCGCTATGCGCACGAATATCGTCATCGACGACGCGCTCGTTGAAGAGGCCTTTGCCGTATCCAGCGTCAAAACCAAGCGCGAACTCGTCGACCGGGCATTGCGCGAGTTTGTCGCCCGACATAGGCGCAAAGACCTCATGGATTTGTACGGAAGCGACGGTATGGACCCCGACTACGACTACAAAACCGCCCGGAGCGGAGACGGGTAGCGGTGTATCTGGTCGATACATCCGTGTGGATCGATTTCTTCAAAGCGCGCGCAAATCCGGCGGTCCAGCGGTTGAAGTCGCTGCTGGAATCTGGTCTGGAGGTTGGACTCTCCGCGATCATTATGCAGGAGATTCTTCAAGGCACCGCGGATCGGCAGCAGTTCATCAAATACCGTACTTACTTTGAGACACAGCCGATCTACCTGCCCCCCGATCCGGTCAAAGCAGCGATCGCCGCCGCGCAAATCTACTTCGACTGCCGCCGCCGAGGAATAACGGTCCGCTCGTCCAACGACTGCCTGATCGCCCAGACGGCAATGGAAAACGGCCTGATTCTGCTGCACAACGACGAAGACTTTCGCCAGATACAAAAGGTCGTCAAGGCGCTGAGGGAGACATCCGGTTAGCCCTAGGCGGTCTTGAGCGTATGCTGGGGACCGTGGCGCAATGGGACATTGTCTTCGAGCATGGGCGATGGCATCGGCGCGATGGTCGATGGCTCGGGGCACCCCATCGACCCCGCGGTAACTCCGGCCACGCGTATTTGGCGATCTCTGTCATCATCCAGCGCTAACCTCCGCGGTATCGAGGTCGAGGAATCACACCACCCATGAATCTGCCCTTCCCTGAACATCCACTGCGCCATTCGGTTACCGCCGAACTGCATGCGCGCACCTTCGAACCCTTGCGTGCCCCAGCGCAGGTCGCCCACATTGCGTACCTGTCCGGCGAGCGCGGCGGAGGGCAGAATGTCCGACATCTGCTACGCCTGCTCGCGCACTTTGGTGTGCCGGAACCCTTAGACCTGGGCCAGCAGTTCTTTGTCGACATCGGCGGGTTGCGGCTACGCTGGGAACGGCATACCGAGTTCGTCACGGTCAGCTTCTCGCGTGAGGGTGCTTATGAGCGCCCGTTCTCTGAGTCTTTGTTGGACGAACTGCCGGCGGACTGGCTGTGCGAGTTGCCGGGCGAGGTGGTCTCCGCGGTGCTGCTGGCGCTGGAGCCCCGCGACGCACCTCAGCACAGCGTTGGCGAACTGACTACGCTGTTCGGCGGCAACCCTGTCATCGGCGCGGAGGTTGCTGGGGGTGCGGGCATCGTCTGGACGGACATGCGTATCCATGGGGACGGCTACGGCCGCATCCTGGTGCGCGATGTGGATCTATCCGATGGCCAGGCCGGGCGCTTGGTGAAACGGGTTCTGGACGTGAATGCCTACCGCGTCATGGCGTTGCTCGGGTTGGAACCCGCTCGCCAGGCGGCCATCACCCTTACCGATGCCGAACAGCGCCTTGCCGATGTCGCGGGCCGCATGGCCGCCGGCAACGATCAACTCGCGACCACCCAGAGCCCCGACACAGCACCGCCAGAGCGCGCCCTACTGGCGGAACTGACCGCCCTCGCGGCGGAGGTGGAATCCCTCGCTGCGCAGACGGCATCGCGCTTCGACGCGTCGGTGGCCTATTACCAGGTCGTCCGGCAACGGCTGGAACAACTGCGGCAGCAGCGCATCCAGGGTCTGCAAACCTTCACGGAATTCCTCGACGCCCGTCTCGCCCCCGGTGTCGCCACCTGCCAGGCCGCGGCACAACGCCAGCAACACCTGGCCGAGCGTGCGGCGCGCATGACGGCCCTGCTGCGGGCCAGGGTCGAGTTGCAGTTGCAGGAGCAGAACCGGGGCCTGCTCGACTCCATGGACCGCCGCGCCAGGCTCCAACTACGGTTGCAGGAGACCGTCGAGGGTCTATCAGTCGTCGCGATCAGCTACTACGGGCTCGGCCTAGTGGGATATTTGCTCAAGGGGCTGAACGCCAGTGGCTGGCCCATCGACGCCACGCTCGGCGTCGCCATCGCGCTGCCGCTGGTGGTCGGCGCAGCCTGGTTTGGGCTCAAGCACACCAAGCGCAAGCTGATGAAGGAGGAGAGTTAGGCATCCGGCACGGTGCGCCTGAGTTCGTCGAGCCAGACCTCCGCTTCGGAATCGCTCGGCGCGCGCCAGTCGCCGCGGGGTGACAGCGAGCCGCCGGAGCCGACCTTGGGGCCATTGGGCATGCAGCTGCGCTTGAACTGGCTGGTCTTGAAAAAGCGCCACAGAAACACCTCCAGCCAGTGCCGGATGGCGGCCAGATCGTATTGATTGCGGCCGGCCTCCGGCAGGTTGTCGGGCCAACCGCCCTGCCCCCGGTCGTGCCAGGCGTGCCAGGCGAGGAAGGCCACCTTGCTCGGCCTGAGGCCGTAACGGGTGATGTAGAAGATATTGAAATCCTGCAATTCGTAGGGCCCGATCCGCGCCTCGGTGCTCTGCAGCCCTTGTCCGCCGGCCGCATCCGCGGGCACCAGCTCCGGGGAGATCTCGGTATCGAGAATTGCCTGCAACACGGCATTGGCGGTCGCGTCAAACTGGCCGCTGGCGATGACCCAGCGAATCAGGTACTGAATCAGGGTTTTGGGCACCGATGCGTTGACGTTGTAGTGCGACATCTGATCGCCGACGCCGTAGGTGGACCAGCCCAGCGCGATCTCGGACAGGTCGCCGGTCCCTAACACCAGCGCATTGTGGTGGTTGGCGAGCCGGAACAGGTGCGACGTGCGCTCGCCGGCCTGGACGTTCTCGAAGGTCACGTCGTAGACCGTCTGGCCGTCCGCGAATGGATGGCCGAGATCCTTCAACATCTGCGTGCAGGACGGGCGGATGTCGATCTCCGCGGCGCTGGTACCCAGCGCCTGCATCAGCTTCCAGGCATTCTTGCGGGTGCCGGCGCTGGTGGCGAAGCCGGGCATGGTGTAGGCCAGGATATTGCCGCGGGGCAGATCAAGGCGGTCCATAGTGCGCGCCGCGACCAAAAGGGCCTGGGTTGAATCGAGCCCGCCGGAGACACCGATGACGATGCGCTCGATGCCGGTGGACTCCAACCGCTTGACCAGGCCGTGCACCTGGATGTTGTAGGCCTCGTAGCAGAGTTCATCCCGGGCCTCGCTGGCCGCCGGCACGTACGGAAAGCGCTCGATGGTTCGGTGCAGACCCAGCTCGGCATCCAACAGCCCGCTGCCGGTCAGATCGAACTCGACCCGAACCCGCCGCAGGCCGCGCAGCCGCTCGCGCTGGGCCTGGGCACTGTCGCTGAAGCTGGTGGCGCGCAGACGCTCCGCCTGCAGGCGCTCCAGATCGATGTCCGCTGTGATCAGCTGATCGTCGCGCGGAAAGCGCTCGGACTCCGCCAGCAGTTGGTTGTTCTCGAACAACACCGCGTGGCCGTCCCAGGCCAGGTCGGTGGTGGACTCGCCGGGGCCGGCGGCGGAATACAGATAGGCGGCGATGCACTTGCCCGACTGCGCCGCGCACAGGTCATTGCGATAGCCGGCCTTGCCGATGGTGATATTGCTGGCGGATAGGTTCAGCAACACCGTGGCACCGCCCAGCGCGGCATAGGTGCTGGGTGGGATCGGGGTCCAGAGATCCTCGCACAGTTCCATGTGCAGCGTCAGGCCGTCGACGTCGACCGCCTCCAGCAGCACGTCGTTACCAAAGGGGACGGTCTCGCCGAACAGCCGGATGTCGCGCGAGACGGCCGCGTCGGCGCCGGCGAACTGGCGCTTTTCGTAGAACTCGCGGTAATTGGGCAAATAGGTCTTGGGCGTGACGGCAAGCACGCGTCCGGCCCGCACCGCCACCGCGCAGTTGAACAACCGACCATCCAGGCGCAGCGGCACGCCCACCGCCAGCAGCGGGCGCAGCGGGCGACTGGCCTCGACCACGGCGGCGAGCGCCTGCAGGCTGGCATCCAATAACGCCTGTTGATGGAACAGATCGTCGTTGCTGTAGGCGGACAGGCCCAGCTCGGGAAACAAGGCCAGCACCGCGCCGGCCGCGTGCGCACGTTGCGCCAGGGCGATGGTTGCGGCGGCATTGGCCGCTGGATCGGCCACTCGTACCCGCGGTACGCAGACCGCGGCACGGACCATGCCGTGGCGATAGAGGCTGAAGAAGTCGGACCGGGACTGAGCTGGATTCTCGGTGGGCATGACACGGGTTCAGACGTAGGTAGCAACGCTGCTTCGATAGCTACAGCAGAAACGAGCCCCGGCACACCAGACCGGGTTCTGTCTGAGCGTTGGCCAGGCTCTGCAGGTGACCGGCGTCCCTAGAAAAGGCGCCGCCTCAGCAACCAGATCGACAAGACAGCCGCGGCTGAGACGAGGGTTACACGCACCGCGCCATGCTGCCACCATGGCTTCGCTGCAAGATCCTTCGCATCATCGGCTGTTACGGATTCTGCTCGGCCAGCATTTCCGGATGGGTCCGCCGAGGCACGTGACCGACCGAGATCGGCCTTCCACGGACCAGCAGCCGGGCGCGCACGTTGGCCGGCGGCCGTGCCGCTAACTGAGCGCCTCCCCTGCGCGTCAGCCGTTGATTCGGCGCCCACCGACGACCGCGGAGAGGTTTCAACACCATGCCCCTCGAAACCATGCGCCGGCGGCGGGCGCTTACGCCGTTCCTCGTCGGACAGACTCAGCTTGG
Source organism: uncultured Gammaproteobacteria bacterium (assembly GCA_963698775.1). Classification (GTDB taxonomy): domain Bacteria; phylum Pseudomonadota; class Gammaproteobacteria; order Chromatiales; family Chromatiaceae; genus Thiohalocapsa. The sequence continues at coordinate 99,754 of CAVOSE010000072.1, read as the reverse complement.
CTCGTCGGCTCATAGGTTCAGATCCTCCCGCGCAATGCGCCACAGCGCGCCGATTTCGGCGGCCGCCTTGCCCCGCGCCTCGAACTCACTAACGGCACGTCCGTCGATCAGTGCGTGGCTGTAGGCGGCACGTTGACTGATGGCGACCTCGCAGACTGGGATACCATAGCGGGTAAGGGCCTCGCGCGCCTCAACGACGATGCGCGCTTCAACGCCACGGATCGGCGGCGGGCAGGCGTTCAACAAGATGCGGGCGGGCGTCTGAACCGCAGTCGCCAGCTCCGTCGTCGCGCTGATGGCGTCCAGATCCAGAATCGCCGGACGCGTCGGGATGTAGATCCAGTCCGAGGCCCGCGCGCAGGCGATGGCCTGCGCCGAACTGTGGGGAGCCGTGTCAACGATGGCCAACGCGTATCCGCGGGCGCTAGCCTGATCCAGGATCGCCGGCAGTTCTTGGCCATTGCCCTGCACCAGCGCGGGCTCGTCGGCGGCCCGCCGCTGCCACCAGGTACTCGCACTGGCCTGCGGATCGACATCCACCAGCACGATAGGCAGTCCGTCGCGCATCGCCTGCACCGCCAGGTGAATGCCGAGCGTCGTCTTGCCGGTCCCGCCTTTTTGCGCAATGAGACTCAGAGTCTTCATGTGCCTAAGTGTCCGGTATTGTGCTCCCTGTGTCGACCTCGAGCCGGAGCGCCCGGTGCGGCTCTATCGCGAGAACAACCGAAGGCAGGCGCCGACCGTCCATTCTGTCTGGGGCGACGCCGACCAAACGCGCAAAGACGCAAAGGCGACTGGTGAATTCGTCCTCGGGCTCACCGCCGCCCAGGGGTCAGCCGGTCCAAGCGCAGCCTTTGGCGGTCGTCGAACAGTCGCCGGGAGCCAATCCAGACCGCGGCAACGCTGCCGAGCCCGGTGCCCGCCGAGATCAGAAACATGATCAGCAGTTGGTATTTGGCGGCCTCCATCGGTGGGCTGCCGGCCAGGATCTGGCCCGTCATCATGCCCGGCAGACTGACGATGCCGGCGCTGGCCATGGCGTTGACGATGGGGATCAGGCCCGAGCGCAGCGCGTCGCGACGGATGTCCTCGATGGCCTCGTTCCAGGTGGCACCGAGCATCAGCCGCGCCTCGATGCGATGTTTGCCCTCGGCGGCTTGTCGGGTCAGGCCGTCCAGCGCGATGGCGATGCCGCTCATGGTATTGCCGAGCAGCATACCGAGCAACGGAATCAGGTACTGGGGCTGATACCAGGGCTCGACGCCGATGATCACCGTCAGCGCCAGCACAGTGATGCTGAACGACGACAGAAACATCGACAACGCGCCGATGCCGTAGCCCCAGGGGCCGCGAAAGCGCCGCTTCTGCCGCGCCATCACCTCCCAGCCCGCCACCGACAACATCACCAGCACCAGCAGGCCGATCAGCAGCGGGTCGGTGGTCTCGAACAGCACCTTCAGCACCAGCCCGAGTAGCACCAACTGCACCGCGCTGCGGGCGGCGGCGATCAGGATGCGCCGCTGCACCCCCAGGCGCAGCCGCCAGGACAGCGCCGCCAGCAACAGCACCAGACCGGCGGCCAGGGCCAGGTCGAAAGGGGTAAGGGAAATCAACTGCATGCGGCTGGCTCCGGCACCAATTGCCGATCGCGAATGACCAGCGAACGGTCGCTGAGGCGGCCGCGCTGTTCGGGGTCGTGACTGACCCAGAGCACCGCGGCGGCATGTCGACTCCGATAGTCGTCGACGACCGCCTCGACCCGATCGCGATTCGATGGGTCTAGATTAGCCGTAGCCTCATCCAACAGCAGGACCTCGGGGGCGTTTGCCAGCAACCGCGCAAGCGCAAGGCGCTGGCGCTCGCCGGTGGACAGGCGACTGACGGTCCAACCGAGCACGTCGGCCTCGAACCCGAGCCCGTGCAGCAGATCGATACGGCTTGAGTCATTGCTGCTGTGGTCAAGCTCGGGCGTCTTGTGCCCGTGCGCCAGCGGAAAATGATCCCCGACCGTCTCTTCCCACCAGCCAGACTCCGCCGGCAACAGACCGACCCTGCGCCGCCACTCCGGCGCACTGAGCGCGGAGCGCGCCAGCTCGCCGACAAAGGCCTCGCCGGTGTTCGGGTCCAGGTCCGCCACCGCCCGCAGCAGCAGACTCTTGCCGGCACCCGACGGCCCGGAGACGAACAGCAGGCCGCCGGCGTCGATGCTGAGGTCCACAGGCGCCAGCAGCGGCGGATGCATGCGCTCCAGTCGCAGGCTGGCCATCAGCGGCGCACGTACAGCAAGTCGCGCACCGCATGCCCGAGGCGTTCGCCGCGGCGTTCGAACTTGGTCAGCGGACGCGCGGCGGGCCGCTCCGCGAAGCAGCCGGGCCCGGCCACATTGCGGAACAACGCCTCGGCGGCGTCGAGCACGGCCAACATGTGCTCGGCATAGGGCTCCCAGTCGGTGGCCGCATGAAACAGCCCGCCGGGCGCCACCACCCGCGCCACCAGCGCGACGAAGTCCGGCTGCACGATGCGCCGCTTGTGGTGGCGCTTCTTCGGCCAGGGATCGGGGAAGTACAGGTGCACCGCGTCCAGGCTCGCCGGTACCAGGCCCTCGCGCAGCAGGCCGATGGCGTCCTGACGCAGCACCCGCAGGTTGCCGAGCCCCAGGCGCTCGATCTCCAACAGCAGGTGCCCGACACCGGGCCGATGCACCTCCAGGCCGAGGAAGTTACGCTGCGGTTGCGCCGCCGCCATCTGCGCCAGCGACTCACCGTTGCCAAAGCCGATCTCCAACACCACCGGATTGGCGTTGCCGAACAGGGCCGGCAGGTCCAGCAACTGCCCCGGCCTCCAGTCGCAGCCCCACCGCGGCCAAAGCTCGCTAAAAGCGCGCTCCTGCCCCGCCGTTAGCCGCCCCTCGCGCAGGACGAAGCTGCGGATTCCGCGATGGTGGGAGGGGACGGCGTGATCGCTACACATCTGATTTGGTCTTCGCTGCCGATTGGCTGTTCAGGTTGCGGACAGTATCACCCGCCACGTCCTGGCGTGCATCGGAGGGCCGTTGAACGAGACGCTCGAACGCCACATCGCAGATCCAGGCTACAATTCATGCCCCAACGAACGCGTCCTCAGGCCGCGGTCAGGACACTCGCAACGAGCAAGAAACCTCAACCCACGGAACCCTTCCCCGTCCATGCCTCGAATCGACGCCCACAGCTTTTACGCCGAAAGTCTCCAGCGCCATGGCGACACCGCCGAAGGACTGCACTTTCAGTCCGCAACCACCCAACAGGCGCGCTTTCGGGTGCTGCGCGAGTGCCTGCCGCAGCCGCTATCCGACATGACCCTGGTGGACGTCGGCTGCGGCTTCGGCGACTTTCTGTTCTACCTGCAACAGGGTTGCGACGCGCCGGGTCGATACATCGGCATCGACATCCACGACCGTATGGTGGAGACCGCGCGTGAGCGCACCGGCGCCGAGATCCTGCACCTCGACGCCCTGCACGACCCGTTGCCGGAGGCCGACTATTACGTGTGCAGCGGCGCGATGAATACGCTGACGCGACCGGAGACCCAGCAATTCATGGCGCGCTGCTACGAGGCATCGCGCCGCGGCTACCTGTTCAACATCCTGCGCGGCAGCGACTATTCCGAGACCTTCAACTACCGGCAACCCGATGAGATCGAGGCCTGGGCACGGGAGCTTGGTGCCGAGTGCCGCATCATCGACGGCTATCTGCACGGCGACTTCACCGTTGCGCTGACAAGACCGACCTAACTGGACAGCCCGTACGCGACCAGGCTGACAATCACGCTGGCGGCCGGGCCAACCAGGGCGCTCAACCGACGCCCCGATCAGCCGCGTCAGAAGAACATCCCGTCGATCGGCGACGACGCCGACGCAAAGCGTTTGGCCGCCATGCGCCCGGCTAGGAATGCCTCACGCCCGGCCTCGATGCCTTTGCGCATGGCGCTCGCCATCAGCACCGGGTCCTTGGCGGCGGCGATGGCGGTGTTCATCAGCACGCCGTCGCAGCCCAGCTCCATGGCAAGGGCCGCGTGCGATGCGGTGCCGACGCCAGCATCCACCAGGATCGGCACCGAGGCGTTCTCGACGATGGTGAGGATATTGAGCGGGTTGCGGATGCCGAGGCCGGAGCCGATGGGGGCCGCCAGCGGCATCACCGCGACACAACCGATGTCTTCCAGCTGCTTGGCGATGATCGGGTCGTCGTTGGTGTAGACCATCACATCGAAGCCGTCCGCGACCAGGATCTTGGCGGCCTCGAGGGTGGCGATCGCGTCCGGGAACAGCGTCTTCTGGTCGCCCAACACCTCCAACTTGACCAGGTTGTGGCCATCGAGCAGCTCGCGCGCCAGGCGACAGGTGCGCACGGCACTATCGACGTCGTAGCAGCCGGCGGTATTCGGCAGGATGGTGTAATTGCTGGGCGGCAGGATATCCAGAATATTGGGCTCGTCGCTATTCTGGCCGATATTGGTCCTGCGCACGGCGACGGTGACGATCTCCGCGCCGCTCGCCTCGATGGCGCGGGCGGTCTCGTCCATGTCCTTGTACTTGCCGGTGCCGACCAGCAGACGCGATCGATAGGCGCGGCCAGCAACGGAGAAGGTGTCGGCGGCCAGGGTGTCGACGGTGGCACCGCTTGTATTTGGATTCTGTGGGGACATCAGGCTAAAGGGTCTCAAGTGCTAAGGAAGTGGCTGGGCGCGAGGCACCGGTGACTCGAGCGGCATGCAGAGAAACGGACAATGGGCCTAGTTGGCGGCATGCGCGACAATCATCGAGCGACCTACGCCCTCGCAGCTGTTCGTGGTCAGCATAACCGAAACCACATCGCCCGAAAGCTGCGCCTCACCAGCCAGTCACGACCCAGCCGCAACGCGGCAACGATGGCAACGCCGCGCAGCCGTCAGCCGCCGCCGACGGCATGAATGATCTCGACCCGGTCGTTGGCCGCCAGCCGATGACTGCCGAATTGGCTGCGCGGCACCAACTCTTGGTTTACCTCGACAGCGAGGCGTTTGCCGGACAGGTCTAACCGCTCGATCAGCTCGGCCATGCTCAGTTTGGGCGGAATGTCGGTTGGGTTGCCGTTGACGGTGATCTGCATGGGTCGTTCGACGATCGCGCTGATTGGTTCGATATTTGATTTTACAATAGACTCTGCCGGCTGCGGCGACTGAAATCGCCGACCATCGCCGGTAGACGGGCCGATCGCACGGCGCCCTCGAGGGCATCTCGATTGGGCGGGACGGGCCGTTCGACGCGCGCGCCGGCGGCTAGGCTGGAGACCTGCGCATTCCGAATTACAAGCAACAAGTGACGAGGGCGGAGCATTGAACGGTTGGTCCGAGGATCTCATTCCCATCGAGCGCGCATCCACACTGGATGGGCTGTTTTACCAACGCGTTCGCCGCTCGCCGGAGCGGATCGCCTATCGCTGGTTTGAACGCGCCAGCAGCAGTTGGCGCGCCATCAGCTGGAAGGAGACCGCCGATCAGGTCGCACGTTGGCGCGAGGCGCTGCGGACCGAGGGACTGAACCCCGGCGATCGTGTCGCGATCTTGCTTCGCAATTGCCCGGAATGGGTCATCGCCGACCAGGCCGCGCTCTCGCTCGGATTGGTCACAGTGCCGTTGTACACCGACGACCGCGCGGACAATGCCGCCTTCATCCTCAACGACGCCGCCGTCCGCTTGCTGGTGATCCAGGATGCGAATCGCTGGAAGCGCCTGGCTGACGTTGTCGGCAACCAACCCTGGCCGCAGCGCGTCGTATTGATGGAGGACGCCGACGCCGCCGCGCGGGCGGCCGCCAAGGACTCGCGTGTGGTCGTCTGTGCCCGGTGGCTGCCGACGACCGGTGGCCACTGGGAACAACGCGACGGCGACCCAAACGAACTCGCGACCATCGTCTACACCTCCGGCACCACCGGCCGGCCCAAGGGCGTGATGCTGAGCCATCGCAACATCCTCTACAACGCCCACGGTGGTCTCAAATTGATCGACGTCTATAAGGAGGACGAGTTCCTGTCCTTCCTGCCGCTGTCGCACATGCTGGAGCGCACCGGCAGCTATTACCTGCCCATGATGGCGGGGGCATCGGTCGCCTACGCCCGCTCGGTCGCACAGCTCGGCGACGACCTGCAAACCATCCGCCCTACCCTGATGATTGCGGTGCCGCGGGTGTTCGAGCGCGTCTACCAGCGCATTAGCGATCAACTGCGCGATCGCCCAGCCCCGGTGCGCCGGTTGTTCGGACTCGCGGTCAAGGTGGGCTGGATGGCGTTCGAGCATGGCCAAGGTCGCCGAGGTTGGCATCCGCTGCTCTTGCTCTGGCCTGCGCTGCGCGGCAAGATCGCGAAACCGGTCATGGACAAGCTCGGCGGACGGATGCGCGGCGCTGTCAGCGGCGGCGCCCCATTGCCATTCGAGGTGGCCCGCGTCTTCATCGGTCTCGGTCTGCCGTTATTACAGGGCTATGGCCTCACCGAAACCAGCCCCATCATCGCCGTCAACCCGATCGAAGCCAACCGCCCGGACAGCGTCGGCATGCTACTGCGCGGCCTGCAGGCACGCATTGGCGCCGATGACGAATTGCAGGTCAAGAGCCCCTGCAACATGCTGGGCTACTGGAACAATCACGCGGCCACGGCCAAGGTGCTGGATGCGGACGGCTGGCTCAACACCGGAGACCAGGCCCGCATCGAGGACCGCCACCTCTACATCACCGGCCGCATCAAGGACATCCTGGTGCTGTCAAACGGCGAGAAGGTGCCGCCGGCGGACATGGAGATCGCGATCAGCTTCGATCCTCTGTTCGAGCAGGTGCTCGTGATCGGAGAGGGCCGCTCTTATCTGACCGCGCTGCTGGTCATGAACGCGGATCTCTGGACCGGCCTGGCGCGCGAATACGGGCTCGCCCCCGAAAGGCCCGAGAGTCTGAATGATCCGCAATTGCTCAAGGACATGCAGAAACGCATCCGCGATGTGCTGGCCGACTTTCCCGGCTACGCCAAGATTCGCCGCGTGACGCTGACGCTGGAACCCTGGTCGATCGACAATGGCCTGATGACGCCAACCATGAAGGTCAAGCGCGGCCAGGTTGTGGCGCGCTACAAGGACGAGATTGGCAACATGTATAAGCTGGATGCCTGAGGCGTCGGTGCGCGGCTAATGGAGTGGAGCCTCGCCGGGACCAGCACCCTGAGACAATTGCCTCACTCAGCGAGGCGGTGCCTCAGACCGACGGGTCGTGATCATCGGTATCGGTATCGGTATCGGTATCGGTATCGGTATCGAAATCGCAGCGCGTGGCGAGTGACCCGATCCCGATTTCGATTTCGAGGAGCTGCCCCGGTCCGATGCCGCATCGAAACTTGACTCATCTGCAAGCATTCGGCGCCCTCAAGCAATCTCGGCCAACCTGGGAGGAGTAAGCCCCGGGCGCAGTTGCCATTTGCCCAAAACCCTTCTGCTACACTCCAAATGGCGGCTGAACTTGCCGCAAGATCCACACCATGCCCGTTAGTGGTGGAGGCCAGCGCCTCCTGGAGGCATCAACATGTCCGTCGCCGAGACGAGACCACAAAGCACTGAAGATTCCCCGGTCTTTCGCCTTGCGGTGGATGCCTACCATCGGATGATCGATGCAGGCATCTTCGACGAGGACGATCGGGTGGAACTAATCGACGGAGCACTGCGCGCCATGCCGCCCATCGAGGCCGACCATGCCGGCAAGAACAAGCGAATGAACCAGCTGCTGACGATGCGCGCAGGTGAAAAGGCACTGGTCGCGGTGCAGGACCCCCTCACGTTGCAGCAACATTCGGAACCAGAACCCGACCTGATGCTGTTGCGACCGCGCGCCGATTACTACGAGCGAGAGAACCCAACGCCGGCCGACACGCTCCTGGTCGTGGAAATCGCGGACAGCTCACTGCGCTACGATCGGGAAGTAAAGATCCCCCTCTACGCGTCCCACAAGGTCCCTGAGGTCTGGCTAATCGATCTAATACACCGGCGCCTTGAGGTCTTCAGGGACCCAGGACCCGTCGGCTATCGGCAGATTCTGAGACCGGACCCGAATCAGGAGATCGCGCCGCTGCTGCTGCCGGATCTGCTGATTCGAGTCGACGAAATCTGGTAACCCAAGGCGCAAGCCAGCCTGCGCCCGAAACAGCGACTCACACCCATCGGCCGGGGTTCTGGAGCCACCGGGAAGCTCACGGTTGCCATGACCGAGCGCTGAGCGCTGAAGAGAGCGGCAATCGAGTCTTGCCGCATCGCCGCCGCGGCTCTACAATCAGAGGCTTCGCGGGTGTAGTTCAATGGTAGAACAGGAGCTTCCCAAGCTTCTAACGTGGGTTCGATTCCCATCACCCGCTCCACTTTCGTACCCGCCATGCAGCGCCTGTATCAAGCCGCAGACCGTATCGAGGCCCAGCTGCTAAGCGATTTCCTCGACCACCATCTGGTCGAAAACGCCATCTTTGGAGACTACCTCTCCGGCGCGCTGGGCGAATTGCCCGCAGACATCTACCCGAGCGTCTGGGTTGTTTACGACGACGACCTCCCCCGCGGCCGCGAGTTGCTGCAACGTTTTCTCGCCGACTGTGCCCGCGACACCGGTCGTTCCTGGGTCTGTCGCGGTTGCGGCGAGTTGATCGACGGCGGCTTCGACCTATGTTGGCGATGCGGCGCCGATCGTGAACCCGATTGAGGGCCAGCCATGTCCAGAGCCATCAAGATCGTCCTCGTGCTGCTCGCTGTGCCAAGCATTGCGGCCCTCGCCGTTGGCGTCGGGGTCACCATGGCGGCACCGATGCTGTTCGAGCGGTTCGGCGTCGCGCGGACCATCGAGGCGAGCCTGCTCGATGCCACCGGCCACCGGGTGCTGCTGAACGGCCAGCCAAGACTCCAACTCCTGCCTCGACCGTCGGTCGAAATCGGTCCGCTGACCATCGACCCCGGACCGGATGGTGAGACACCACTGGCACAGGTCGGATTGCTGCGTGTTCAGATTGCCGGGCTGTCGCTATTTTCGGGTCGCGTTGAGCTGATGGAAGTCACCCTCGACGGGGTACAGTGGTCTCCGACCGATGACGACGCCAACGCCCAGGCCGGCAGCCGCGACATCACGCCGGGCGCGACTTCGCCTCGTCCGCCCAACATCCGCGATGCCGAAGTCCAGCTGCGCTACCCGAGCGGCGGTCCGCGTTGGTCGTTGTTCGCGCTCGACGATGGCCCGATCGAGGCCGGCGGCAGCGGGCAACTCGACGCCGCCATGACCATGGCGGGCTCGGCGCCCCTCCTGCAAGGGACGCTGCAACTCGCCGCCAGCCATCGAACCGTCGGCGGACCTGACGGTGATTCGCATCGACAATCTGCAACTGCGCGGTTCGGACCTCGCCGCTGGCGCCGGCCGCGACCTTGAATTGGCGCTGGACGCGGACGCCATCTACCAGCTCCAGAACCGCAGCTGGCAGATCGAGAAGCTCAGCCTGACCTCCGGCACCTTGCGCGTCGACGGCGATCTCGCACTCTTGCATGCCGACCAGGCCCCAGTCGTCAGCGGCAGCTTCAGCGTCGCCGGATTCGATCTACGCAGCTGGATGCAGAGCCACGGCTTGCAGCTTGACATCGGCGCCCCGACGACCTTGCGCTGCACCGCCGCGCAAGGTCACTTCGTGCTGGAAGACGATGAACTGCTGTTGGAGCCCTTGGCACTGCGCATCGATGACACCAATGCCGTCGGTGCCCTTTGGGCACGCGTGGCAACCGCGCCCTGGGCATCGCTGGCGCTGGCCCTCGACCGCATCGATCTCGATCCCTATTTGCCATCTTACCTAGGCCTCTACCCGACTGTAACGACGCCAGGCTCAGCCGCGCCAGACTGCGGACTTGCACCCGATCTTGCGGTCGCGGTCGCGGACCTGCCCCCGTTACCGGCGGAGGCCGAGGTGGTCGCGCGCGTCGAGGCCGGCAGCATGCGGCTCGACGGCCTGAGCTACGGACAGGTCGGCGTCGATGCACAAGCGCGCGGCGCCTCGTTTGGCGCCGATATAGAGGCCGCGGATTTCTACAACGGGCAGCTTGCGGCACGCGTCGACCGCGATGCCGATGCCGGCGCGGTGCCGCGCCAGACCCTCGTTGGCAGGGCCGTCAACGTGGACGTCGCCGCGCTGCTGACAGACCTGCAAGGCAGGACGCCCATCTCCGGCGTCGGCAACGTGAGCGCGGACCTGGCTGGCAGCGGCCTCGATCTGGCGGCGATCAAGGCAGACCTGTCCGGGAGCGTCGCCGTCGAAGTGCGCGATGGCCGCCTGCTCGAACTGGATGTCGCCCCCGTGGTGACGGCAGCGGGTGGCGATGCGGCCGACGCCGCCATGGCCACCAAGTTCTCGATCATGAGCGCCACCGCGACCGGCACTGACGGTCAGTTTTTCAGCGAGGACATCAGCGCGCGGTCGCCGACGCTGCAGGTCGCCGGTCAAGGACGGTTCGACGTGCCCGCCGAGACCCTCGACCTCGACCTACAGGCAACCTTCATTGAACCGCCCGAGGGTGGCGGACTGCGCGGAATCGGCGGCATTCGCGTACCGCTGCGCATCGCCGGCGATTGGCAACAACCCGCCTGGGAAGCCGACTTCGGTCCAGCTCTGCGGGAAGGCGCACGCCGCGCACTCGACCGCAATAGCGACGCGCTGAAGCGGCTGGAGGATCGCACGGGAATCAAAGGGCTGGAGCAGGGCCTGCGGGGATTGCTTGGGTTCTGATGCCCACCGATCTGTTGCTAGCCCTACCGCGACAACCCTGGCGGCGAGATGCATTCGCCGCCGCCGTGCTGGCGTGGTTCGACGAGCACGGCCGCACCGACCTCCCTTGGCAGCAACGGCCCACGCCCTATCGGGTGTGGGTGTCCGAGATCATGCTGCAACAGACGCAGGTCGGCGTCGTAATCCCGTACTTCGAGCGCTTTGTGGCCCGCTTCCCGGACCTATCCACTTTGGCCGCCGCGGACCAAGACGACGTGCTTCACCTTTGGTCCGGGCTCGGCTACTACGCCCGCGCGCGGAACCTGCACCGAGCTGCCCAGACCGTGATGGAGCGGCACTGCGGTGCGCTGCCGACGGACATCGACGCCCTGCAATCCCTACCCGGCATCGGCCGCTCCACCGCCGGCGCCATCCTGTCGCTGGCGCTCGGTCGGCATCATCCGATCCTCGACGGCAACTGCAAACGCGTGCTCGCGCGCTGCTACGGCGTCGATGGCTGGCCAGGCCGCTCCAGCGTTCTGAAACAGCTCTGGCAGCTGGCGGAGACGCTGACGCCGGCGAACGGCGTGGAGCGCTTCAATCAGGCGATGATGGACCTCGGGGCGACCCTGTGCACCCGTTCGGCGCCGGAGTGCCGACGCTGCCCGCTGGCCGAGCAGTGCATCGGCTTCCGCGAAGGTCGTCCGGAGGCCTACCCGACCCCAAAGCCCAAGCGCGACAACCCAATCCGCGAGACACGCATGCTGCTGGTGATCGACCCCACCGGCCGCGCGCTGCTGGAACGACGCCCTCCCAGCGGCATCTGGGGCGGCCTCTGGGTGCCGCCGGAACTGCAACCGGGCCAGGACGCGGACGACTGGTGCCGCACCCGGCTCGGCCGCAACAGCCAGCGGCTTGAAATGCGGCCCCCGCGGCGGCATACCTTCAGCCACTTCCAGCTCGATATTCACCCGCTGGTGGCTCGGCTCAGCGGCATGCCCGCAATGGTCGCCGATTCCAGTACGCAGGCATGGGTCGACCCCGCCGCCCCAGGCGACATCGGCCTGCCCGCCCCGATCCGGCGACTGCTGGACGAGATCGCCGAACCGACGCCAGCCGCCAGTGACCGCCCCATTTCGAATCAGACCGATCAAGACGACAACGGAGACAACGTATGACCCGTATGGTGAACTGCATCAAGCTCGGCCGCGAGGCCGAAGGCCTGGACCGCGTCCCCTACCCCGGCGATCTCGGAAAGCGAGTGTTCGAGAATGTCTCGAAACCGGCCTGGGCAGACTGGCTAAAGCACCAGACCATGCTCATCAACGAGAACCGCCTGAGCCCGATGGACCCAAAGGCCCGCAAGTTCCTCGAAGAACAGATGGACCAGTACTTCTTCGGCGAAGGGGCAGTCACGCCCGAGGGCTACGTGCCGCCGAAGGACTGAGCCTCTCGCAGGCAATACAGAGACCCCAGGCAACAGCCAAGGGCGGCACGAGAGCGCTGAGGTTAGGCGGTGTTATCTTTCACGCTATTCTACGGGAATTTCTCAGACTCGCCCGACCCGACCGTTGCGGCTTGATCCACCGGGTTATCGGGTGCCTGCGGCACAGCCCGGCCTTGGGTCGTTCCGGGAGACAGTGAAGTCCGCAGTTGGCCAGTTGCCGACGCTGGCGCTTCGCCGGTCGGGGTCCGCTGTCGAACGGTTAGGTAACACTCCCCACGTTCACGAGTTTCATATACTGTCCCTAGTTCCCCTCCACGTTCACGAGTTTCATATACTGTCCCTAGTTCCCCTCGATTCGCCAGGGCGCCCGAGTCCCGAGCTCGATGGCCGCGTCAAGTTCGAGGACCTGGATGACTGGGGGGTTCAGGCCGTCCTGGGCCGACCTATGCTTTCTCCGACGACCTGCTGCTGGGTATCGTTTACCGTAGCCAGATGGACACCGACTTGGAAGGCAACGTCAAGTACGAGGGGCTGCGCAACCCGCAGCTCGCGGCGTCGCTACCCCGGGACGTCCAAATCAGCTGGACCAACCCGCAATGGCTCGGGGCGGGCCTGCGGTATCGTCTGGACGACAAGACCCAGCTCTACGCCAACGCCGGCTGGCAGGAGTGGTCCAAGTTCAGCCAGAACACGCTCGGCTTCCGAGATGATCGGGTCATCGTCTCGGACAGGAACTGGGACGACACTTGGCATGCGGGTGTTGCTGCCGTCCGGGTATTGAGTCCGAAGGCCTTCGTGTCCGTTGGCGTCTCCTACGAGAGCTCGCCCGTCACAGACAAATACCGGACCCTCGACTTCCCGGTGGACGAGCAGTGGATGCTCTCGGCCTCTTACGCCTGGAAGCACAACGACAATCTGGCCTTCGCGCTCGGCGCGACCCTCGCGTTCATCGGCGACGCCGCGCTCTAACAGACAGCCCAGCGCGTGACCGTCCGCGGCGACTACGACACCAATATGCTTGCGATCCTGGGCGGGACACTGCGCTACGACTTCTGATCAAACGCCTAGCGAACGCTTCGCCGCCGCGCTCGATGCCCGCTTGGACACCGCCGCCAACAAGGACGTCTACCTCTACGTGCCAAGTTCGTGTTCTGCCGGCGACGCGCCGGCGAGGCGTTGCTCGGCGAGATGGGCGCGCAGCAGGCGACGCCGTTCCTGCGCAGCCACCCAAGGTTGCGTGTGATCGACGTCAGCAATGCGGAAGGCTCGCTCAGCGGCAGCGGCCATGGCACCCTGCGCGAAAGCCCCTGGGTCAGCAGCCCGTAGGATGCGGTGAGGCACGAACCGCATCGAGCCCCGGTGCTGCGGCTCGCTATCGCTTACCGCATCCTACGCGATCACCTCGGGACTTTGGCAGCGATGCGGGAGCCGCGCCCCGCACGCCGGGGTTGGGGGTAGCGCCGATGGCTGCGAAGAGGCGAGGGAGCGCGGTCGCGGGCTATGGTTCCACAAATCCGTCGTTGCCCAAGAACACCTGCTTGGTCAATCCAGACCAGATGCGCGCCGCGCCGAATCCGCCACGCACGAATTCTCGATAACGCTCCCGTGCCTGCCCCTTCGTACGCGAAAATACTGCGAGAACGGCATTGGTTGTCAGCCAAGGCCGCGCCGGCTCCAGCCCGCGGGTCCCTCGGTAACTGCTCCATCGCCAATCGCCAGCGTCCTGCACAACGCCCGCTCGTACCGGCGTTCAACACGATATACGGACTCAGCTCCAAGAGGTAGGCGCCTGAGTCGACCAGTATGGCCTTGGGTACTTCGGCCTTACCCATCTTGACCTGAATAATGAATCACCGACGTGCGTGCACGTACTCCTTCAAAGCGTCGTCTAAGCGGGTTTGCCAGCCCTTGCCGGTGGCGCGAAAATACGCGGTGACTTCAGGCGAGAGGCGGATGGTGACGCGCTCTTTGGTGGCCTCGGCTTTAGGTCGCCCAGGGTGGCGCTTCGTTTCCGACAGCGGGTGCAGTTCCGCCATTTCCTCGTCGGTCAGCTCATGGGTATCTGGATCCGCCGCGATGCCCTCACGGATACGCGCTTCCTCTTCCTCGCTGTTCAGGAGAAAGACCCGCCCGGATTTAGATGTGATCGATGTAGGTGCGTTTTTCACGGTTGGTCGCCTTGCGCAAGCTAATGATGCGATAACAGTCCTGTTCCTCGGTGAACACCACGCAGTAGATCCGCTGCCCGATGGGCGCGAAACCGACCCAGCGCCGTTCGCCGTAGGCTTCGCGGGCGTCTTCGTTCACCCAGATCCACTCCCACTCCAGGGACTCGGCCAGCGCCAGCGACACCCCATGATTGGCAATGTTCAAGCGATCTTTGGCCGGGTCGAAGGTGATGTTCACGCGAATTACTGTATGCACAATAATTGGCTGAGTCAAGCATGATTGGAAATCTTGGGGTCTAGCTTCGTTGCCTCGTCTGTGAAGCCTTGCGCACAATCTTGCCGCTGGTCGCGAAGTGCACCATACCGGCTCGTACCGGGTTCAACACGATATACGGACTCAGCTCCAAGAGGTAGGCGCCTGAGTCGCCCAGTAGGGCTTTGTCTCGCCCCAGGAACAGATGCCCGCCGCGATCGTGACGCCGCTTCGACGACTGTGTGTACACACGGTTGAGCGCGGGTGCGGTGAGGGATGAGCCGCACCGTGCGACGAGCGACCCGTGCATCGGTGCGGTTCCTTCGTCACCGCACCCTACGTCCCTAACAGTTATAGATGCCGACAGCGCAACGCCGCACCGTGCGGCGCCCCACACCGGCGATGCTCACAGGTGTGAGTGGACGCCCGATGACAGCTTCGGCCGTCGGGATAAAGCTGTGAACACCGGGGACTGAAAGCTGTTCGCCGAGTTCGGCAGCGCCAGGAGAGCACAGCTTCGATGCTTTCCCAGGGTTCACGCTGCTGATCGCGGGCCTCGATCAGGGCCTTACCCAGTCTCGCGAACATGCCCAAGGCCTGCTTGATCTGCTTGGCATCGGATTGCAGGGACTCGGCTTGTCGCTGTTTGCCCTGGCGCAGCACGCGGTGATCGGCGCGACCCAGCGCCATACCGACCAAACGCTCTATCACGGCCAGTTCCGGATGCAGGATGCGACGTTGGCGCAACTCGTTGAGGACCGCGCCGACCAGCAGGTTGCCACTGGGACTGTCGACCGCGATCGGCACCAGCCAACGGACCAGTTCCCGAATATGGTGGCTTTTGAATGTCGTCAGCGCGAAGCGCTCGAGCAACAGCAAGGCATGCTCGCGGCGGGTCTCGGCGCGTTTCGCATAGGTACCGAAGGCGCTCGCATCGGCACCCACCTGATCGGCGATGAACCTGATCAGGGGCAGCGGCGGATTCTCGCCGACACGCAGGAGACGTCCTGGACATCGGCTCAGACAGAGCTGAACAGCGAAGCCGAGTCGATTCTCCTGACGGCGCCGTTCCCGCACCAGCGCCAAGTCTTCATCGCTCAGCAGGTAATGTTTGGCAAGTTCCACAGACTCCGTCGGCAAGGCCTCGAAGAAGCTGCGTTGGGCTGCGGAGAGAACGGCGCGGCGGGGCATCGGGCAAACGGTGACATAATCTGTCTGGATGACCCGATACTATGCGAAGATTCTGCAACGGAATAAGGAACACGCTTGGCGTCTTGAAACGGGTTGTTCCGCACCGTCGCTCAAACGTTCGTTTATGAAGCAGCCATGCTGATCGGATATGCCCGGGTCTCGAAGACCGACGGCAGCCAGGTGCTCGACCTGCAGCGCGCTGCCTTGGTCGCCGCCGGCGTCGTGCCGGAGCAGATCTATCGGGACGATGCATCCGGTAAGCGCGAGGATCGACCGGGGCTTTCAGCGTGCCTGAAGGCCTTGCGTGCCTGCGACGTCCTGATGGTCTGGAAACTCGACCGGCTGGGCCGCGACCTGCGCCACCTGGTCAATACGGCGCAGGACCTTGCCGAACGAGGTATTGGTTTCAAGGTGCTCGCCGGTCAGGGCGCCGAGATCGACACCACGACCGCCAGCGGCAAGCTGGTGTTCGGCATTTTCGCCGCGCTGGCCGAGTTCGAGCGGGAGTTGATCCGGGAGCGCACCAAGGCCGGGTTGGCCGCAGCGCGTGCCAGAGGTCGAAAGGGAAGCCGACGCTTCGACCTGAGCAAGACTCAGGTCCGGCTGGCCCAAGCAGCAATGCAGAACCGCGACACCAAGGTCAGCGAACTGTGCGAAGAGCTCGGCGTGACACGCTCGACGCTGTATCGCTACGTCGGTCCTCGCGGTGAGCTGCGCGAGCATGGAGAACGGGTGCTCGGTATTCGAGCACGCACGGCGCCCACAGCCTGAACCAGAAATTCAACGCCCCAGCGGAGGCTGAAAAGCCATGACCACCACCAAGATCGATCGTAGCGGAGCATCACAAAGCGTGCAGCTACCCGACGGTTTCCAGTTCGACGTCGATGAGGTTGAGATCCTGCGCCGCGGTGAAGAGGTGATCCTGCGCAAGAAGCACGCGAACCTGCGCGAGGCATTCGACCTGCTCGCCTTCATGCCCGAGGACTACTTCGCCGAGGGACGACGGGACCCGCCTCCCGAGACCCGCGAAGCCTTTTGATGCCGCTGAGATATCTACTCGGCACCAACATCTGCATCTACATCGCCAAACGGTGGCCACCGGAGGTCGCAGGTCGATTCGAGCGCCTGCACCCGGGTGAGGTTGGGATGTCGATGATGACCTACGGCGAGTTGTTGCTCGGCGCGGAGAAGAGCCAGCATCCGAAACAGGTTGCGGAGCGACTGCAACGCTTCGTCGAACTTGTCCCCGTGTTGGCGCTGCCGGACAACAGTCCGTCGCACTATGCCCGCATCCGAGCTGCGCTGGAACGCGCAGGGACACCAATCGGGGCCAACGATCTTTGGATCGCGGCACACGCTATGGCTTCCGGCCTGATCCTGGTGAGCAACAATTTGCGGGAGTTCGGTCGGGTAGCAGGGCTCACAACGGAGAACTGGGCACACTGACAACGGCCTGCGCGAGCCTTAGCGTACAATATTCTCCGTTCTATGGAGTGACCCCTATCAGTCGCGTCCGGCGGTGTCGCGGAAGGCCTGCGGTGAGACGCCGGTCTGCCGGCGAAAGGCGCGGGTGAAGTTGGAGGCATCGGTGTATCCGAGATCGAACGCAATCTCCATCACCGGCTTGTCGGTGCGCTCCAGCCAAGTTGCGGCTCGGCGCACTCGGACCGCCGTCAGCAGGTCCGTGTAGCTGACTCCTTGAACGGCGAGGCTTCGCTGAAGGCTGCGTCTGCTCGTCCCGAGGGTTTCCGCGACCAGGTCGACCGGCGCGGCTTGGTCGGGGAGTAACGACTCGATTTGCAGTTCCACCAGCCCCGCGAGGTCCGTCGGCAGCGGTTGGGAAAGGGCGGATTGCTCTGCTGCCGACGCCTGGGCACGGTGGGGGAGCCGCAGGCCGAGCATGGCCCGCGGGAATTCGATGTAGGTCTGTCCCGGCCGATACACCACGCGCGTCCCGCCGAAGATGTCGGCGGCCGGGATCGCCTCTCGTTGCGTCTTCTCAGAGGCGAGAACGGGAGCGGTCAGTTCAGGCGTCCGACAGGGCATTGCTGTTTGGCGCATCCTCAAAGAAGGCGCGCACCTCTTCGGGGTCACGCGTGCGAGCCATGGGCGGGAGGCTGTTCAGAAAGGCATGCCCATAGCTGCGCCGGAGTAGGCGCGGGTCGCAGACCACCAGCACGCCCCGATCGGCGGCATCGCGAATCAAACGTCCCGCGCCCTGCTTCAGGGCAATCACTGCCTGAGGTAGCTGGTAGTCGCGAAACGGATTGCCGCCGCGTTTGCGTAGTGCGTCCATGCGCGCCTGCAGGATTGGGTCCGACGGGGACGCGAACGGCAAGCGATCGATAATGACGCAGCTGAGTGCGTCGCCGCGGACGTCGACCCCTTCCCAAAAGCTGGCACTGCCGAGCAGGACCGCGTTACCGAGTCGCCGGAAACGATCGATCAATTCCGCCCGCGGCGCCGTCCCCTGCACCAGCATCGGGTACTCCAGCCGGCTGTCGAGCAAGGTAGCCGCCTCGCGCAGGGCACGATGGCTGGTGAACAACAAAAAGGCACGGCCGCGACTCATGGAGAGCAATTCAAGGCTCAGCTCCGCAAAGTGCGGCCCGTAGTCCGGGGCGGTCGGGTCGGGCATACCACGCGGGACATACCACAGCGCCTGGTTCGGATAATCGAACGGGCTGTCCCAGCGCGCGGTACGGGCCTCTTCAGCGCCGATCTGCGAGGAGAAATGCGTAAAGGACTCGCCGACGGCCAGGGTCGCCGATGTGAACACCCAGGCAAGGGGATGGCGTTCGCGATAGGCGCAAAAGATGTCCGCCACGTCCAGCGGTGTCTGATTGAGCCGAAAGCCCGACCCATGGACGTCAAACCAACGCACCTGTGCCTCGTCGGCGGCACCAGTCAACTGCGCCAGCCGCGCATCGACGGCCTTGACGCGCGCAAGGCAATGGTCGAGCCCCTTGCCGCGCCCAGATAGAGCCTCCAGGGCTGCCCCGAGTTGGCCCAGTGCCTGCCCGAGGTCGTCCAACGCTGTCTGTACGTCGGGCGCGGCCTCCAGCTCCTGCCAAGGTGCTCGACGGTCCGAACCGCCAAGCCCCTGCCGCAGCGCGCGCACCGCCGGTGTGAGTTCTGCCGCCAGCAGCGGGATCTCAGGGGCATCCCCGGCTTCGTTGGTATATTCCTGTACCACGTCGCGGGCCAGATCCAACAGCTGCCGGCTGCTGATGGACAGGCCGAAGAAGCTCGCCGCCACGTCCGGCAACTGATGTGCCTCGTCGACGATGATGCAGTCCGCGCCCGGCAGCACCTCGCCGAAGCCTTCCTCGCGCAGGGCCATGTCGGCGCAGAGCAGATGATGGTTGATGACCACCATCTCGGCCTCCTGGGCACGACGCCGCGCCTCCACCAGGTGGCAATTCGACCAGGCCGGGCATTCCTGCCCGAGGCAGTTGTCGGCGGTGGATGTCACCGTGGGCCAGACCGCCGCATCTTCCGGTAAGGCCAGTTCGGCGATGTCACCGGAGCGGGTCGCCTTGGCCCAGTGCTGCACCTGGCCCAGATCACGGCGGACCTCCGGTCGCAGCGCCGCCGTGTCGGCCCCGGCAAGATCGAGCCGATGCCGGCACAGGTAGTTGCCGCGCCCCTTCAGCAACGCGACCCGCACTGGCTTGCCGAGGGCCTCGCGAATCCGCGGAATATCGCGATGAAACAGCTGGTCCTGCAGGTTGCGGGTACCCGTGGAGACAATGACCTTGCGACCACTGGACAGGGCCGGCACCAGGTAGGCGAAGGTCTTGCCGGTGCCGGTGCCGGCCTCGCAGATCAGCATGTCGCCAGCGGCGATCACCTCCGCGACGGCGGCCGCCATGGCCCGCTGCTGAGGTCTGCTGCTGAAGCCGTCGAGGCGCTCGGCAAGCAGACCATCGGCGGCGAAGGCGTCATCGACCAGCGCCGCCACCGGGGTTGGCATTGCCTCAGCCGCCGCCGGCCATGCGTTCCGCCTCCAGGGCCCCCTGGACATCGCCGGACTGACGCCGAACGGTGGCGATGACATCCCAGTTGTTCTGTTTTAGCTTGGCCTGATCGCCGGCCAGTGCGTTGGAACGCGCGGCCAAGTTGCCGGCCTGGGAGCCAAGCCCCTGCTCCAGCCGAACCCTGGCCAACCGGTTCCACAAGTACGCCTGCTGGGGCTCGATCCGCAGGGCGCGCTCCAGCGTTGCCGCGGCGCCGCCATAGTCACCGGTCTGGCGCTGCTGCTCGGCACGGCCGGCGAGCGCATCCACCGCTGGCGGCATCGTGGAAGGTGCCAGCGGTGACCGTGGCGGCGCCGCCGCAGCGACCTGGGGGGCTGGCGGCGCGGCTGGTGCGGGAGGTGTCGCCGGTTCTGGCGTCGACGGCGCCGCAGGAGCCGCTGCAGCCGGTTTTGAAGGCGCGGCGGGTGGGGCGCTTGGGGCAGCCGGCTTGGGCGCTTGTGCAACCGGAGGTGGTGGTTTCGCCGCTGCCGCGGGCTGTTGTGCCGGGGGGGTCGCGGCGGGCGGCTTGCTGGCTGTCTGCGGCGCGGGTTGAGGAGTCGGCTTGGCTGCTGTCTTCGGCGCCGAGGCGGCAGCAGATTGCTTGGCCTGCGGAGCCGGGGCTGGAACTTTGCCTGGGGTTGGGGCTGCGTTTGGCGCTGGCGTTGCAGCGGCGGCTTCAGCCGGTGGCGGCTCCGGCTTGGGATCCGGGATCGACTCTGGCGGGGTATAGGCATAGACCGTCGTCGGGCGCGGCTTGGCAGGCGCCGGGGCGGGTGCAGGCTCGGGCTTGGGCTCAGGCTTCGACGCCGCCACCACGGGCTGCTGCGCCGGCCGACTCGACTCGACGATGGGCGCGGGCGGCTCAGTGCGCTCCGGTAGCGCACAGGCCGTGACCAGTAGCGGCATCAGAACCACCGGAATTGCTCTGTACATCTTCAGTTTCCGTAGAAATCACTCATAAAGGGGCTGGCGTTACGTTGCTGTTCACGCTCAGGCTGACGTGCTCGTGGCTCGGGTTTCGGTTTCGGACGCGAGGTCTCTTGAGCAACCACCGGGGCCGACTGCTGGGGCGCGGACGGCGCGCGGGCAACGCGCCGACCATCACTATTGCCATCGCCGCCGTCACCGCCACGCCCACCGCAGGCTCCGACATGGCCGCGACTGAATGGGATGCCCGAGCTTCCGCAGGCACTGGCTACGACCACGCTGTCCGGCGGTAGATCACTCAGCGGCTGACTATCGAGCCGCGCCATGATGTCCCCCCATAGGCGCAGCGCGCCGGTAGAGCCAGACAATTTGGTTGGCTGATTGTCGTCGCGGCCAACCCAGGTTACGACCACCTTGTCGCCGCTGAAACCCGCGAACCAACTGTCGCGCATGTCGTTGGTGGTGCCGGTCTTGCCCGCAACCACAAGCTCCGCGGGCAGCCGCTTGTTGAGCCAGGTAGCGGTGCCCTGTTTGACGACCCGGCGCATGGCCCATTGCGTGAGATAGGCGGCATCGTCGGTCACGACCGGCTCCACCGCCAACGGATAGCGGTTCAACGGCCTGCCGGAGGCATCGAGCACCTCGCGGATGGTGCGCAACGGCGCGCGAAAACCGCCGGCCGCGATGGTCTGATAGACCTGCGCAACCTCGATGGGCGGCAGCGACACGGACCCCAGCAGCATAGCGGGTACCGCATTGATATCGCGCACCGCACCGAGGTCGTAGAGCATCTGCGCCACCCGATCGACCCCTAACGCGAGCCCGAGATTCACCGTCGCCAGGTTGTAGGACTTCACCAACGCACGATAAAGAGGCACGTTGCCGTGCACGCTATGATCATAGTTCTTCGGCTTCCAGAGCTTGCCGCCGACGCGCAATGACACGGGTTTGTCGGCGATGGGCGTCACCAACGAATAACGCTCTGGCTGTGCCAGCGCGGTCAGGTAGATAACGGGCTTGATCAACGAGCCGATGGGGCGAATCGCATCCAATGCCCGATTGAAGCCAGCAAAGGCGGGATCGCGCCCGCCGACCAGGGCCAGCACCTCGCCCTGGGCCACGGACGTGACGACCGCCGCAGTCTCCAGCGTGCCGAGTTGAAAGCCGCGCTGTTTGTCCAGTGCCGGCAGGCGTTCGCGAACCGCCTGCTCCACATCGGCCTGAGCCAAGGGATCGAGCGTGGTGAAGATGCGCAGTCCCTCCGAACGCAGGTCTTCCTCGCGATAGTCCCGCTGCAGTTGGCGGCGCACCAATTGGATAAACGAGGGGTAGTCGCCGGTTGGCTGAGCACCGCCGTCGCGCAGGCCGAGCGGCATCTGCTTGGCGGCCTCGGCGTCGACCACGGAAATAATCTGATGATGGGCCATCAGATCGATGACCAGATTGCGCCGTTCCAGCACCTTGTCGGGATTACGTCGCGGGTTGAACTCAGACGGCCCCTTAAGGATGCCGACCAGCATGGCCGTCTCGGGGATACCCAACTCGTCGAGTTCGCGGTCGAAATAGAAACGGCTGGCAAGACCGAAGCCATGAATGCCACGGCTGCCGTCCTGGCCCATGTAGACCTCGTTGGCATAGGCCGTCAGGATTTCGTCCTTGGCGTAACGGCGGTCCAGCAACAGGGCCATGTAGGCCTCGTTGAGTTTACGCTCGAGGGTGCGCTCCTGCGTCAGGTAGAAGTTCTTGACCAACTGCTGCGTCAGGGTGCTCGCACCCTGCACCGTGCGCCCCGCCATCAGGTTTTCGAAAGCGGCCCGGGCGATGCCCTTGGGATCGATACCCTGGTGCTGATAGAACTTGCGATCTTCTACCGCCAGCAGGGTCTTGACCAGACTGTCCGGCAATTGCTCGCGCCGCAGCAGTACGCGGTCCTCATTGTGCGTGGGGTAGATACTCGCGATCAGCGCCGGGTCCAAACGCACCAACGCCAACGGCGATCCGCTGTCGGCATCGTACAGATCCGTGACCATGTCGTCGTCGAGCTTGACGGCGAATCGGCGCGCAGGCTCCTTACCGTCCCAGAAGCGGAACTCCCGGCTCTGGATCAGAATAAGGTCGCCGTCGACACGCCAGCCACCGTCACGACCGGCGTCTGCGCCCTCGCGATAACCGAGCCGCCCGAGCTCGCCCACCAACTCGTCGCGGGTCAGCCGCCGACCCACGTACAGCTCTAGCGGACGTGCGTAGACGCGGGCCGGCAATGCCCAGCGCTTGCCCTCGAATTTGGCGCGCACGACCTTGTCGAGGTGGACACCGTAGAAACCCACCACCATTCCCACAGCGAGCGTCACGAGGAAGAATGCGCGCAACAAGAAGCCCCAAAAACCGATACCGCCCTTGCGGCGGCGGGGGGCTGGGCGTGAAGATTTTGTCATACTGACGGACGGCTATTCTCGGCGGAAATGGACGGCGGCCATGGCTGGACCCGTTCCAGATGCCACCATGACCTTTCGCTTCAGCGGGTTAATGATCCCATCGCATGCCGCCTGTCACAAGCAAAAGCTTGCACCTGACTGACGAACCCGCGGCCGCCTCTGCCGCCAAAGACCTGTGGCGCAGTCCATCAGCTCTTGATGCCAACCCCGCGTTCTAGCAGGGACAGACTGAAATAGGCCAGCATAACGATGAAGCCAAGAATCAGCCCAAAGGCGATGAACAGCGGGATGTCGCTGACCCCGAGCAGCCCGTAGCGAAACGCGTTGACCATATACAGGACCGGATTGGCCAGCGACAGGGTCTGCCAAAATTCTGGCAACAGTTCGATGGAGTAGAACACGCCACCGAGATAGGTGAGCGGCGTCAAGACAAAGGTTGGAACGATGGAGATGTCATCGAAGCTGTTGGCATAGACCGCGTTGATGAAACCGCCCAGGGCAAACAGGATCGATGTCAGGACGAACACCAGCAACGTGATCGGGTAGCTGTACACGCTGAGGTCAGTAAACAGCATCGCCACGGTCATGACCACGACACCGACGATCAACCCCCGCACCACACCGCCGGCAACGTACCCCGCGAGGATCACCCAACTGGGCGCAGGCGAGACCAGCAGCTCCTCGACATAACGCGAGAATTTGCTGCTGTAAAAGGACGAAACGACGTTGCTGTACGAATTGGTGATCACCGCCATCAGCACCAACCCCGGGACGATGAAGTCCATGTAGGCGAAGCCACCCATCTCGCCGATGCGATCGCCGATCAATTGGCCGAAAATCACGAAGTACAGCGTGGTGGTGATGGCCGAGGGCAACACCGTCTGCACCCAGATGCGCGAGAAGCGCGTGACCTCCTTGTTCAGCAGCGTCGAGAAGGTGACCCAGTAACGTTGCCAGCGGTTGCTATCGCGTTTCATGCGGCCTTCCCGCGCCCCTGATCGACCATGTCCAGAAACAGTTTTTCCAACCGGTTTTGCTTATTGCGCAGACTCATCACCTCGATGCCGCCACGAGACAGGGCCGCGAACAAGGCGTTGATGCTCTGCTCGCGGCTGACGTGCACCTCCAGCGTGCGCGCGTCGATGCGCTCTAGCACAAAGCCGTCCAACACCGGCAGCACGTCGGCGGCCCCCTTCAGATCGAGCACGAAGGTCTCGGTATCGAGCCCGGCAAGCAGCGCCGCGGTATCGGCAACCGCCTCGATACGGCCATGATCAATGATCGCGATGGTCCGGCACAGGCTCTCGGCCTCTTCCAGATAATGCGTCGTCAGAATGATGGTGGTACCGCCGGCGTTCAGCTCGCGCAGATAGGCCCACATGCTGCGGCGGATCTCGATGTCGACACCGGCGGTGGGCTCGTCCAAGATCAACAACCGTGGCCGATGCACCAGCGCGCGGGCAATCATCAGGCGGCGCTTCATGCCGCCCGACAGCAGCCGCATCTCGCTCTTGCGCCGATCCCAGAGATCGAGCTTGCGTAGGTAGAACTCGGCCCGCTCGCGCGCCTCGGCGCGCGGAATGCCGAAGTAGCCGGCCTGATTGATCACGACCTCGGCCACGGGCAAGAACAAATTGAAGTTGAACTCCTGGGGCACGACCCCGAGCAGGGATTTGACCTGCTCGGGCTCGAGGTCGAGGTCGTGACCGAACACCTCCACGCTGCCGCCGGACTTGTTGACCAGCGACGTCAAGATCCCGATCAGCGTCGACTTGCCAGCCCCGTTGGGACCCAACAGCGCAAAGAAATCGCCTTCTTCGACGGTCAGATCGACGCCCTTCAGGGCCTCGAATCCGTTGCGATAGGTCTTACTGAGCTGGCGGGCGATGAGGGCGGGCATGGGCTGGCGGGGATGGTTTGGTGAGGCCGAGCGCGGCGACCGCGTAAGCTATCGGCTGTCCCGGTGCTTTGCAAGCCGCGTTTGGCGCGCCCGGCCGTGAAGCCGGCGATCAACAGAGGGTCCCGCGACGCCGTCTTCAAGCTGAGGATCAGCCCCGCGTAGAACCCGAACGACCCAAGCAACAAACCGGACAGTCCCCAGAGCCAGGCCAGAGCAGCCGCGGACAGGCCCAGACCGACCGTATAGCCCAGCAGCAGGCGCGCGTGCACAGGACCAGCCAGACGCCTCAGCACCAGCGCGACGGCGGCGGCAAAGATCAGACCCTTGATCATGACCATGCCATGCAGCAGCCGGACTAGGCTGGCCTCCATCGCCATCGGCCCGGCAAGCCAGAGCGTCACCAGGACACCGGCAAAACCACCGAGGGCGACTCCGCCCAGCAGACGCGTTCGCGATGCCGCTGCGGTCATCAGCGACGGCTCGGTCTGCAAGGTGCCAGCGGCAACGGACAACTGATCAGCAAGCAATCTGGCCATAGCAAGCACCCGTTTCGGTTTGAGGTGATCAGCGCTCAGCGCGCTTTGCAGTAAAACTATGTCAATGTCGCGATCACCGCAACCCACGCGGAATCGCGGATAATGCGCTGGCCAGCCGAGTAAGCCATGATTCTCAACGCGTGTTATCGCGCTCAAGACAGGTCCCAAGCACAGCCCGATGCACAACGACCGCACCGCAACGACAACCGGACCGGCAACGCTGACTGCCCTGCTGTGCCGTTACCGGTTATCGGTGCAAACCGTGCCAGCGGACGGACCGATTCCAGGCAGTTTCTGGGGACCACCGGAGGCAGGCCTGATCGGTCGCACCCTGTTCTTGCGGCCCGATACGCCGTTGCACTCCGCGCTGCACGAGGCGTGTCATTTTATCTGCATGGACCCGGCCCGACGGACCCAATTGCACACCGATGCCGGCGGTGACTATGCCGAGGAAGACGCGGTCTGCTATTTACAGATCGTGCTGGCCGACTTCTTCCCGGGTGTTGGCCGCGAGCGAATGTGTGCGGACATGGATGCCTGGGGCTATACATTCAGACTGGGCTCGGCGAGGGCTTGGTTCGAGCGGGATGCCGATGACGCCCGCGCCTGGCTGATCCGGCACGGCCTACTCAACGCCGACGGCGTGCCGACCTGGGTACTACGGCAATGCTAGGCAACAGATCGCGATCACGGGGTCTGCGGTTTCACCCCCAACAGACGCATCGTTATGTTGCGCGGGCGCGGCGCACTATAATTCAGAGGTAACGTATGGCGCGTCACCCCGCTGGCGCATCCGGCGCGTGTCAATCACAACGCGGGCTAGCAGCAAGGTATCCATCATGTACAAACCCCAACTCCGCCAATACTGTGCAACTGGCATCGTCATGCTCCTGGCGGCCGCCCAGGCGGATGCC
The DNA here is from genome assembly GCA_963698775.1 of uncultured Gammaproteobacteria bacterium. Taxonomy (GTDB): domain Bacteria; phylum Pseudomonadota; class Gammaproteobacteria; order Chromatiales; family Chromatiaceae; genus Thiohalocapsa. The sequence continues at coordinate 73,192 of CAVOSE010000072.1, read as the reverse complement.
CAGGTGTTGAATTGGACCCCGTCGGTAGCGCCGCCGATGATCGACGGCACGCCCGCGCAGGATCCGGCGTTCGCACCAAACCCCGGCGTCGGCTACTCGGCACCCTGGAGCGGTTATGGCAACCCCGGCGATCAGACGGTCCGGCCGCCAATGCCACCCATGGACTACGCAGCGCCGGGCTACCCTCCGGTGCTGCCTGAGCGTACGCCCTATCCGGCGCCTAAGACCTCGGCGGGCGACACCCGCGACAGTTTCACGTTCGCTGGTCTAGGTCTGACTCAGCACCGCAGCGATGAGGCCTACAGCCTCGACATCGACCTGAACGGCCTCGACCCGGCGCGCGTCAAGATCCTGCCAGCCGGTTTCGGCCTCATGATCGCCGTTGAACAATCCGCTCAGACCGACCGGTCGGAGACCTTCGCTGACGGACGCGGCTTTCGGCGCAGCTATAGCTGGTCGGGCGGCACCCGCATGAAACGTTTGCCGGTCCCGCCCGATGGCGACCTCGCGGCAATGCTGCGCGAAGACGGCGATGACGGCATCCTGATCCTGATCCCGCGCCGCCAGGTAGCACCTGCCACACCACCCACCCAACAGCCCGACCAGACGACGGAACAGCAGTGAGTCAAGCATTCGCGACCCCGCAACAGGCCGAGGACGCCTTCTACGACGCCCTCGAGGAGCGCGACGACGCACTGATGCTGCGCGTCTGGGACGACTCGCCGGACATCGCCCTCTTACTCCCGATGCAACCCCTCCTCCAGGGCAGCCAGGTTCACGAGATCTTGCGTGACTTGCTGCACAGCGACGTGCCGCTGGACATCCAGGTGCGTCATCTGCACTGGGTCGAGTTCGGCGACGTCGCCATCCACTACGTCGAAGAGCGCAACAACGCCGCCGGCCCGCCGGGCGCTGCCCCACCGCTGTTCGCGACCAATGTCTTCCGTCGTCGCGATGACGCCTGGGTCATGATCCTGCACCAGAATGCACCGCCGCCCCCGCCGGAAGGCGGGCCGCCACGCTGAGCTCTAGGCCGCGTGGCTTCCGATCGACTCATGCGCGTGCGTCTGCATACCCTCGGCTGCCGGCTGAATGAGGCCGAGCTCGAGACCTGGGCGCGTCAGTTCCGCCAACGTGGCTGCGCCATCGCGCGGGATACGGAACCGGCGGACCTGGTCGTGATCAACACCTGCGCGGTGACCGGCGAAGCGGTGCGCAAGTCGCGCAAGCTGTTGCGTCGCGCCCAACGCGACAACCCGCGGGCGCGACTGGTGGTCAGCGGGTGCGCGGCCTCCCTTGACGGCGAAGACCTGGGCGAGACCGGCATCGACCTGCTGGTGGACAACGCCGACAAGGACCGGCTGGTGGAGATCGCCAGCGCCGAGCTGGCGCTGCCGCTGATGCCCGCCACCGCGACCGATCCCGCCGCGGACGCGCTGTTCGCGCGCGGGCGCCAACGCGCCTTTATCAAGATTCAGGACGGCTGCCGTTACCAATGCACGTTTTGCGTCACCACCCGCGCCCGCGGTGACGAGCGCAGCCGACCGGTTGCTGAGATTTGTGACGAGATCAACCAGCTGGCGGACGGCGGCATTCAAGAGATCGTGCTCGCGGGCGTCCATGCTGGCGGCTATGGCAGCGATAGTGGTGACAACCTGTGCGGCTTGCTGAAGCGCGTGCTGGCGGAAACGGATGTCCCCCGAATCCGTCTCGGCTCACTCGAACCCTGGGATCTACCGGACGATTTCTGGCCGCTGTTCGACAATCCGCGCCTGATGCCCCACCTGCATCTGCCGCTGCAAAGCGGCGCCGACAGCGTACTCCGGCGCATGGCGCGACGCTGCAAGACCGGCGAGTTCGCGCGCTTAGTGAACGCGGGACGCGCCGCCTTGCCCGCGCTCAACGTGACCACCGACATCATCGTCGGCTTCCCCGGCGAGAGCGACGACGAATGGCGTCGGACGATGGACTTCGCCGAACAGATCGGCTTCGGCCACCTGCACATCTTTGCCTACTCGCCGCGCGCCGGCACCCGCGCGGCGACCATGCCCGACCAGGTTCCGAACGCGGTCAAACAGGCCCGCTCACGGCAGTTGCATGAGCTGGGCCTGCGTATGAAGGGGGCGATGCTGGCGCGCCAGATCGGGCATGAGGTACCGCTGTTGCTGGAAGGCATCGCCAGCGACGGGCAAGGGGCCTTCCGTGCCGCTTACACACCAAACTATCTGCAGACGAGGCTGCGCAACCCGGACAAGACGCAGATCAATCAAATCCTGACGGCGAGGCTGGCCGGAATCACCGCTTGCGGTGAGGCCCTGGACGCGGTACCGAAACAGCTAAAGCCGGTGCACAGCCTTAGCCGTTAATAGCCGCTCTGCAGCGCAGCTGCCTGCGCCTGTTCGAGTTCGTCCGCGATGTACGCGAGCGACAGCCCCAATTCCCTGGTCCAGGCCAGCTCGATGTGCCAACCCTCCGACGTCTGCCAGACGTGATTGGCCTCTCCCTCCCCGCGTCGGATCGCGATCTGTTTGCGACCCGGCGTGCGGGCACTACTCGGAAAGCTGCTGCGGTCTTCGCCATCGCCATACTTCTCGCGCAGCACCCGGTACAGCTCTTCGTAGCGCAGTTGCGAGGCGATGCGATAGACCCGCAGCACCTTGTAGACGCGCCCGCGCCAGGCCAGCGCGTAGATGCGTTCACGACCCTCGTAGTAGATCAGCGCGACGCGATCGCCCTCGTCTTGCTGCAATGCAGGCGCCAACTGCTGCGCCATCCGGTTGACGTCGCCGCCGAGGCAATAGCGGTTGAAGACCATTTTCAGACAGGGCTGCTGGGCGACGGCCGGCTGGAGCGTAGCGACACCCAATAGCGCAATGACCACGAGCCAAGCCAATCGCTTCGCGACCGGCCCTGCACCGAAGCGCGCCGACATCAACCAACTCAGTGAGCGGGGCGACGAAAGCCTGGCGGGCTGTCCGTGCAACGAGTGGTGCAGGCTGTTCTGATCTCCCATGGGTCCTCTTCTTATTGTCGTGACGCCAGGGAAGAGCATAACGCATCAGGCAGCCCATCGAACGCCGTTCGTTGCGCCCTTTGGGAGAGCGGGAATGCGGCCAGCCCGGACGCGAAGGGGCGCTGACGGGAGGCCAGCACCAGGGCAGCGCGTAGTCCCGACGTCACCGCGCTGTTCGCCGGCAGCGGCCCGGCGGGATGCCGGCGCTCCGGTCCCGGGCGCCGCCGCGCGAACCTGTGTGGCTAGTCCGCCTTAAAGCCAGCCGCCTTATGGCTGCCGTCGCAAAAGGGTTTTTTCTTCGACGCGCCACAGCGACACAGGAATGCCTTTTCGCCTTGCCAGGCATCACGGCCACTCCCTGCACGGATGGTCAGATTGCCTTCGAGCATCAACGGACCGTTCGGCACCGCCTTCACCTTGAGCGGACCGCCACTGGCGGTGATGCCCGGCCCCTTGTCGCCGACCGCGCCGAAGTCCTGAAAGCCTGCCTCGAGATGACTGTTGTCGCAGAAGGGCTTATTTTTAGAGGCGCCGCAGCGGCAGAGCGCCGCGCGATACCGAACGCCGGCCATGTCGGGTTGCGCGCCGTCGATGTCGAGCTTGCCGGTGACATAGACAGGACCGTTGTACACCAGCATGGCCGTGTTCTCGTCCGGTGCCCGCTCTGCCTCGCCGGTCTTGTCGGTGTAGCTCAGCGCTCCGCTCGGGCAGCGCTCGCAGACCTCGCGCACCTCTGCCCGGTCCACCTCGTCCGGCACGCACCAGGGCTCGCGGCCGCCTTCGAACAGGGCATTGTCGGCGTTTCCGCACTCGCCAATGTGTATGCAGAGGCGCTTGTCCCAATGCACGTCGATGTCTTTGCCGGGGAAGTCTGTGATGGGTTTGTCGCTCATGGAATCCTCCTTAGGGTTGGTGGCCACGCCCTGGGGGCGCCGCCTCGCAGTCGCAAATGGGCACGGATGCTGCGAAATTCACGCGGGGTCGGAGCTTGCCATGACGGTCTCTGGACCCAAGCGGGAACTCAGACCACGCCATGCCTTCCGCCGCATGCGAGACCGATTTCGGTAATCACGCCCGGTCCTCAGATGGGATTCAGGCCTTGATTCAGGGTCTCGCCCACGGCTGGACTCAGAGCTGGGTTCAGAATTGGGCTCAGAATTGGGCTCAGGGCAGATCGAACAGCAGCACCTCGGCGCTGTCGACGCCCTCGATTCGCACCCCGTCTCCAGCATCGATGCGGGCAGCATCACCAGCGCGCAGCAATTCTCCGTTGACCTTCCCCGCGCCGCGAGCGACCTGCACATAGGCCCTGCGGTTGGCTGCCAGCGGATGCTCTACGGTGGCGCCGTCGTCGAGCAGGGTGCCGTACAGCAGACCGTCTTGATGGGTGGCGATGGACCCATCGCGCCCATCTGGCGACACCAGCAGCGCGAGGCGATTGCGCCGCGTCTCGGCGGTAAAGTGCCGCTGGTCGTAGCCCGGCTCGACGCCGTTTCGATTAGGCAGCAGCCAGATCTGCAACAGGTGCACCGGCGCGTCGGCGGACGGATTGTACTCGCTATGGCGCACACCGGTACCAGCGCTCATGTACTGCACATCGCCGGGGCGGATGATCGAACCGTTGCCCATGCTGTCCTTGTGCTCCAGTGCCCCCTCCATAACGTACGTCACGATCTCCATGTCCTCGTGCCCGTGGGTGGGGAACCCTCCTCGCGGCGCGATGCGGTCCTCGTTGATCACACGCAGGTTCGAATAGCCCATGTACGCAGGATCGTGGTAGCTGGAAAACGAGAAGCTGTGATAGCTGTCGAGCCAGCCGTGATTGGCGTGGCCGCGCTCGGCGGCGCGACGAATACTAAGCATGGTGACCTCCAGTGATGGTGTTTCGTTACACCTGAGGGAGATGGACCCGCGGGCGCAAGAGACCAGCCGCCGATCCGGAAAACAGCCTTGCCCGCCAGACAAGAATGCTCAGACGGTCATGCGCGAGTCGATGTCTGACAAGACTTAGACCATCACTCATAGTCAATCCAAATCGGACAGTGGTCCGATGGTTTCTCCAGACCACGGATGTCGTAGTCAATGCCGGCGTCGCGCAAACGCTCGCGGATGGGCGCAGTGACCAGGATCAGGTCGATGCGAAGCCCGCGCTTGGGTTCTCGCTCGAAGCCGCGGGAGCGGTAGTCGAACCAACTGTAGCGGTCGTCCACGTCCGGGTGGATGACTCGATAGGCGTCATAGAGCCCCCAATCCGTAAGGGCCTTGAGCCAATCACGTTCCTCGGGCAAGAAGCTGCACTTTCCGCTCTTCAGCCAGCGCTTGGCGTTATCGGCACCGATGCCGATGTCCGCATCCAGCGGCGCAACGTTCATGTCGCCCATCAGTACCAGGTTTTGGTCTGGGCGAAACTGCTGGCGCAGATAGACCGCCAGGTCCGCGTAGAAACGGCGCTTATTCGGAAACTTGGTAGGATGATCCCGGCTGTCTCCCTGGGGGAAATAGCCATCGATCACGGTCAGATCCCCACCGTCGGGCAGCCCGAAGATACCGGTGATGGCACGGCGCTGGGCATCGTCCTCATCGGTAGGAAAGCCCCTAAACACCGAGCGCGGCGCCGATTTGCTCAGCAGTGCGACGCCGTAATGGCCCTTTTGCCCGTGAAAATTTGGCACATAACCCAAGGATTCGATCATACCGACCGGGAAGGCGTCGTCGGCCACCTTCGACTCCTGAATGCCGATCACGTCCGGATCATGACGCAGCTTCAGCGCCTCAAGCTGGTGCTGCCGGCTGCGAATGCCGTTGGTGTTGAAGGAGACGAGCTTGGGCATGAATCGATCCTCAAATGAACGGGCGCGGCGCGCTCGCGCCGGCCAGTGTCGAGCTTAGTTGTGGGCGGATGCTGCGCCTGTTAAAGGGCTGCGCCTCAGTCCCTTGGCAGCACCTCGAAGGTCTCCTTGACGCCCATTTCGTGGCCGTGTTCGTAGGCCTTGCCCCAGGGCAGATGGTCTTGATCGCGGGCGACCTCGTAGGGGTCCGCGGCTAGGGTCTGGTCGACCCGCTGGCTATGCCCCAACTCGCGCAGCGCGGCGGCCATGCCGTTGGCGTAGCCGCGGTTGTACCAGAGCTGGGGATCATCCTGACGGTCGAGATAACCCTCGGTCTCTTCCGTCAACCGCGCCATCAGCGCGAACAATTGGACGATGAGTTCGGAGTCGGACATGGGGATTCAACGCCGGCGCGGGATTTAGGAAGGGCCGGAAGGCTAGCATGCGCCGCGGCATTGCTCCAACCCGAGGCGAGGGTTGGCCCTGGACCGGCACCGATAGACAACAAGTCAGTTACCCCCTAAGGCCCGGCGGCGCAGCCGCTCCATTTGCGCGGGAACAGGCTCTCCAGCGTGCCGGAACGGTGTAAAACGGCGACGCCGAGGGAAAAACCGCGATAGCGGACCAGCACCTGACCTAGGCCGCAGTCGCCGGTCTGCCCGGCAGGCGGCGTCAGATTCTCGCGGCGCAGATAGGCATCGCGTTGGGCGGCGGTCAGATCGAGCCGGTTGCGGCTCGCGTGGGGCCCAAGGAGCAACGCACCGGCGGTGGTCAGTTTCGGCGGGCGCAGGTTGGTGCGGTAGAGAAATAGTCCGCTGCCCTGGGGGGCGGGCGCAGCGGGCGGGACATGGTCGGCGGCGGCCAGATGCAGCCCGCGACGGGTCTGTCGGTGCAGGCGGAAGCCTGTCGACAGCCATTCCGGCAGGCCGTAGTGTTCGGCAAGCTCGCCGAGCCAATTGCCGTCGTCTTCGGTCAACGCCAAGCCGGCGCTGGCGGGCTCCGCAACGCAGGCAGCGTCGGCCGCCTTCTCCAGCACCGCGACAAAAAAGCCGCCGGTATCGTTGCTGTGCGGCCAGACACGCAGGCAACGCGCCAGGCTCGCGTCGAGATCACGACCTTGCCAGCGGGTGATGCCGGCGCTGGTGCCTAGACCCGGCACCATCACCGGCAACAGCGTCAGCCGACCGTTGCTCGCCTCGAGCGCGTCGGCGACGATCAGTTCGTTCTCCTCCGGTGCGAAGGTGCAGGTGGAATAGACGATGCGCCCGCCCGGTCGACACAATTGCACCGCCTTGCGCAGCAAGGCCCGTTGGCGTGAGGCCATGCGTTCATTGCGCTCGGTGCCGATGCGAAACGCCAGGCTGCGGTTGCGCCGCAACGTGCCCTCGCTGGAGCAGGGGGCGTCCACCAGGATACGGTCGAACGGGCCGGCGGCGGCAGGATAATTTCCGCCGTCGCACCAGGTGGTGCTGCAATTGACGATGCCGAGCCGGTCCAGGTTGCCCTGCAATGCGGACAGGCGCTCCGGCGAGAAGTCGTTGGCCAGCAGCGTGCCGCGGTTGCCGAGCGCGAGCGCAATCTGAGCGGTCTTGCCGCCCGGAGCCGCGCACAGGTCCAGCACGCGCTGGCCGGGGCGCACGTCCAGCAGCGTCACGGGCAGTTGCGAGACCTCTTCCTGCGCATGCGCCAAACCGGCGCAATACCACCAGCGCTGCCCGGCCTTGAAGCCCGGCGGCAGGCGAAAGGCGCTGCCCAGGGTGGCTGCGGTATCAATCGGCGAAGCCACTCCGGCATTGTTTGATTCAACGGCCGACCCAGCGGCTAACCCACTGTCTAACCAACGATCTAACCAGGCGACCGGCTCGGCAGCGACCCCCTCTTCCGCGATCAGCGCCGCGAAATCCGCCCCATCGATGCGGGCCGGGTTGCTCCACAGGCAGGTCGGCAACGGCCGCAACAGCGCGTCGATGAAGCCGTCCCAGTCGTCGACTACATCGCCGAACAGCGAACGGTAGCGTCCAAGTGCCGCCTCCAGATCCGCCCTCGTCGGGTTATCGCTGTCTCGATCGATGCGTGCCACGTACTGCTCCCGGTTGACCACGACACCCCGTGCGCCGCGGTCGCGAGCATAGCAGCACTCCGTGCTCCACGCGGTAGCGACGCCATGCTCCCGCGCGCGACGACTCCCCACGAGTCGCGGCAGCCCATTGTGGTCGACGCAACGGAGACAGCACCGGAGGCCATGTTTCGGACCTAGCGCTTGCGGCGTTTGCTTGCGGCTTTTCTGGGGAAAAGTAGCCTTAGCCTTGGACTAAGTCTACTTGGAAGGCCTGATGAGTCGGATAGTCAACGTTCACGAAGCCAAGACCCACTTCTCAAAGCTTCTGGAGCAAGCGCACCAGGGGCACGAGATCATTGTTGCCAAGGCCGGTAAGCCGTATGCACGGCTGGTGCCGCTGGAGTCGGCCTCGCCGCAGCGTCGGCCCGGTCGGCTTGCTGGCAGGGTCGGAGAGGCGTTCTTCGACGCCTTGCCGGATGCGGAGCTGGATGTCTGGGAATCGCGCTGATGCGACTGCTACTGGACACACACGCGTTGTTGTGGTGGTTCACCGATGATGCGCGGTTGTCCGATCGGGCCAGAGCGGCCATCGCCGATCCTGCGAACACGATCCATGCGAGCGCAGCAAGCGCCTGGGAAATCGCAACCAAACAACGTATCGGCAAGCTCGAAGAAGTCCCTGATGCCGCCGCCCGCTACGCCGAATTGGTGGCAGCGGACGGCTTCCTGCATCTGCCCGTCAGTTATCTCCATGCCCTGCGCGCCGGTGGTTGGGTGGTGGGCCATCGTGATCCTTTCGATCGGATGTTGGCCGCACAGAGCATGCTGGAGGGACTGCCGCTTGTGACGCGCGACTCAGCTTTTGAACTGTTTGGTGTTGAAACACTTTGGTAGTACTAACGAGGCTTCGCCTCACACCGACGAGTCGTGATCATCGGTATCGGTATCGGTATCGGTATCGGTATCGATTTCGATTTCGATTTCGATTTCGATTTCGATTGAGGACTCTCGCGGGTCCTATGCTGCATCGAAACTTGACTCCTCTGCAAGCATTCGGCGCCCCAAGCAATCTAGGGCGTCCAGTTGGCATGAGCGATCGACACGAATCGCCCTGAGGCTGCGATTGGCGGGCGCTACTCACCAAGCCGGCCGGCGTTTCGTTCCCGAATGTAGAGGCATGCCTGGGCCAGCCCGCACGGGTCTGCCATCTGGCGACATGAGCCAATCTATCCTATGTTGTGAGCAACGCCATGACCGGAGTATCACGATGGTTTTGCTAAAGCTTTCGCTCTGCCTCGCCCTCCTCCTCCTACCGCCTGTATCAGCCGGCGCCGCTACCTACTGGCATTTCACACTGACCATTTCCGATGCCTCGAACCAGGAGGAACGTGAGTGGGCTTGGATCACCATGAAGGAGATTCCTAGGGCGCGCGCCTATCCCGAAGAGGCAGCCGTGATCCGCCGCGCGGGCGGTCGCCTCCAAGGGACGGTATTCGGTTTGGTTCGGGGCGCCGCTTGGCGAGCGGCGCACGCCGAGACCGAGACGCTCGACTGCGGCAACCTCTTTGGGCGGCGGGGTTCTCGAGAGATGTTTTGGCATGAAAGTGAGAGCGAGTCCTTGTTTGCACACGGCGGTATCCCCGCAGACGGAAACGATTTCTCTCTTCAGATCAACGCACGCAGGGTCTTGCGGGAAAACGGCACCTGGTTCGATCCGCAGAGCCAGCCAACCGCTTTCGCCGGACCGATCAGGGAGGCCGGCGATCCGGAGATCCGAATCAAGGGCAGCTACAGCGTGCGCGGCATCAACTACCAGGACCCAAATGTGTACTATCGACAGGAGTGCCCGGGCGAAAGCCAACGCATGTGGGCGAAGCAGTTCAGATCGAAGCTGATTCAGTTCAGCAAAGGCGCTCCTCTACGCGGCATCCTCGCCGGCAACAGTGCTTTCGGTCAGGACTTTGTCACTGCCCGAGGCAAGCGCTTCCAGCTCGTCTACGAGGCCATCCGCTCCAACTCGCGTGCCCATCCCAACTGGAAACGCCGGTCAATGTAAACCCAAACGCAGGAACGTCCGACACCATTATGATGAGAATCACGCATGTGTCTGGCATGCTTCGACTCGGATGCAATGTCCTGCCGACGGCAGCAAGGCTCAGGCGTCCGCTGCCGCCAACTCGTCGGGCATCGGCATCATCCGCGCGTCGCGGCGAATATCCTGGCCCCGGCCCCAGGCTTCGACCGCCTCGACGAACAGGCGTGGATTGCCCGGATGCGGGCGAACGATGTCGTACTCCGCAAAGAAGCTGTCGTCGGCATGGAACAGCAGCATGCCGAGACGATACCGCCGTCCGGTGCCGGTGCCGGTGCCGGTCGAACCATTCGCCAAGCAGGCCCTGACTGCTACCGCGTCCGGTTGACTCGTGCGCGTTGTTGTCTCCGCCTCCCTCTTGGGGCGACCCCGGCGCGCGACCTCAGCCGCGCCCGCCGCGCCGCTCGGCCCGCCCCTGCTCCAAGCGTTCCACCATGTGCGCGATGATGGCGCGATAGAGGTCCTCGCCCAGCACCGCGTCCTCGATGCCGGCGTCCAGATTCGGGTTGTCGTTGACCTCGATACAGACGGCGCCGCGCGCGGTGGCCTTGACGTCGACGCCATAGAGTCCATCGCCGATCAGGTTGGCGGCGCGCAGCGCGACGCGCAGCACGTCCTTCGGCGCCTGCTCCACCGGCACGGTCTCGAAGGTGCCCTCGTCGTGACTGCCGTCGCCCTCGTGGCGGACGATCTGCCAATGGTCACGGCTCATGAAGTATTTGCTGGCATACAGCGGCCGACGGCCGAGGATGCCGATGCGCCAATCGAACTCGGTATAGAGGTACTCCTGGGCCAGGATCAGGTCCGACTCCTTGAACAACTTTTGCGCGATCCGTTTCAGCTCGGCGCGGTCCTTGGCCTTGAAGACGCCGCGCGAAAAAGAGCCCTCCGGGATCTTCAGCACCACCGGATAGGGAATCGCGGCCTCCACGTCAAACAAGGTCTCGCGACGCAGGATTTGGGTCCGCGGCCGGGGGACTTGGTTGGCCTCCAGCAGTTCTGCCAGAAACACCTTGTTAGTGCAGCGCAGGATCGAGTCCGGGTCATCGATAACCACCATCCCCTCGCTGTCAGCCTTCTTGGCGAAACGAAAGGTGTGATGGCCGATACGGGTGGTCTCACGAATCAACAACGCGTCATATTCGGCCAGGCGACCGAAGTCCTTGCGCTGAATCAGCTCGACGTTGACGCCCAAGACCTTGCCGGCCTGCTGAAACCGGCGCAGAGCCTTGGGATTGGACGGCGGCAGCTCTTCGTCCGGATCGTGCAGAATGGCCAGATCGTAGCGGTAACGCAGACGCGCCCGCGGCTGTCGCCAACGCTGCGACAGGTACCACTCCAGCGCGGTCAAGAACTCTTGCTCCTGCTCCGCGGTTAGGACGTTCAGAGTCAGCGCCTTGATGGCCCCAATGCGCCAGCTGCCGCCGCCGGTATCGGATTGCTTCAGTTCGACCCGCAACGCCGGGCAGCGAAAGGTCTCGAAGATCTCGCGCGCCAGCGGCTGCAACTCCCGCGTCGCGCATTGCCCGAAGAAGATGGTCAGCTCATAGGCCGTCGGCGTTGCCGCACCGCGACGCCTACCCAACAGGCGCTGCACGCGCTGGTTGAGTTCGTCGGTAATGAGGCCGTAGATGCCGCGGCTGGAGAGATCCTGCATGGTACGCACGCTCGGCACCACCTTATGACCACGCGCCTCCGCCAGCAGCGAGCAGTAATAGCCGATGCTCAGATAGCGGTGGCTGCGGCACAGGTTCACCACCCGCAACCGGCGCTTGGGCGAGAACGCCTCGCCGCCGCCGAGGTACTCCCGGGCCGTGACCACCGGCAATTTGGGAAAACCGGACTTCCAGTCGCTGGCCTGTTCCACCAGCAAGATATGCTCAGCCATGGTCGGCCACGGACGACTGCATCAAGGCGGGCTGTGATCCGGGCAGGGAGATCAGCACCACGGCCTGCAGCCCCGCGCGGCCGTAACGGTTCATGCGCCGGAACTCGGCCGGCTGAATGGGCATGTTTATCGAATCCAACGGGGTCTCGCCACTGTCGTAATCCACATAGGGATCGTGCACATAAACAAAATGTTGATCAAATCCCGTCACCACCACCCAGTGCGGGAACTTCTCGGAATAGATCCGGTAGGAACTGATCAGAACCAGCGGTACGGCGCCAGCGCGAAAGCGCGCCTCCAACGCATCCAGCCCGAGGGTGCCGTAGGTCAGGGGAATCTGCAGGCGCTCGATCTCGGCCAGCATGTCCTCGTGCACCAGCCGCATGACCTCCTTTTTCTCCGGGCTACGGACCGAGTCGATCAACGGCACGCCGACGTCGTTGACCCATACCTCGGCTTGATAGCCGCGGGCATGCGCCGCCAGCGCCAAACCAAACGGACCACAGCCGCCATGGCCCGAGGTCATGAAGATGGTGGTCGCCTCGCGCCAGATGCGCAGCTCCAGCGTGCGGTCCAGGCTCAGCTCCGGCGACAGCGCCTGCATCGCCATCATCAACGACGACGCCCCGCAAGTGAAGTCCAGCGTCTGTTCGTAGAACGGCACTCGCGTCGGCGTGCGGCGGGCATAGGGCGCCAGCTGCTTCTCGTAGCGCAGCGCCTCCATGTGGTCTTCATAATAGTCGGACAACACGCCGAAACGGCGATAGCCGGAGCGCTCGAACAGGGCTTGGGATGCCAGATTATCGCGCCGAATTTCCAACCGCAGATAGGCCCGCTCCGCGTCCCAGGTGGCCTCCTCGGCGGCCTGTACCAAGGCTTGACCTATCCCTTTCCCGCGTGCGGCCGCAGCCACGGCGATTGAGTACAGCCGCGCCACGGACGTGGCGCGATTGAACAGCACGAGTACGTAGCCGAGCAAACCACCATCGGTGGAGTCAGGAGCGTCGGTAGCGCCCGTGGACGCCGACTCGGCGACCAACAACGTTGCCTGTGCCCGCGCCAGCATGTAGCGAAACTGGCGGCGCGTCAGCCTATCGCTATCGAAGCAGGCATCTTCCAGCGCGACGAGGGCATTGAGATCGGTGACGACGGCCGGACGGACGCGACAGCCGGACTGGGTCGCCGACAAGGCGCCAGCAGACGTCGCTCGGTCGACAACAGGCAAGGGGAGGGCCATTGGCACCGGCCTTGGTGGCAGGCAAATAAGGCGCTAGTTTACGCCAAACGATGATGTGCCCCTAATGCCGCAGCCATCATTTCAGCGCGCTCCTAAGGTGCTTCAGCCTAGATCCGACAGTTCACATCGATCACGCAAGCAAATCAATGGATTGCACCCCCAGGGCAGGTGCGACTTCAGTCGCACGGAAGGCACTGACGCGGCGAATAAATTCTACAGCCGAAGCAACTGCCGGACTTAGGTTCAGCCCAGCACATGCTCATAAGCGAGCCGCAACAAGGCCAGTTCCGTTGGCGGCAGACCGCGCGCCTGGGTCAGGTCGATGAATGCCGCACCAGCGCCATCGGCGGCATCGAAGGGCGGATCGACGCTGGTGAAATGTGCCAGATAGACATCACCGCTGACCGCGCCGGCCAAGACCCGGCAGTGGAAGCCGGCGTCCGACTCGAGGCTCCCGCGCGGCAGCGCAAGCGTCGTCTCGGTCGCGCGCAGCAGCATGCCGGGGTGGGTCAACAGTGTGGCATCGCGAGCGCTTGGCGCATCGACCGACGCGTCGGCGGGCAGCGCCTCCGGACCGCACACGCCGCCATGCCCAAAGCGCAAGAACCGCGTCCGGGCGCTTGTGGATTGCTTATGGTAGAGAATCAAGTGGGTGTCTGGCATGCTTCGACTCCGATGCAATGGTCTACCGAGGTCTGCAAGGCTCAGGCATCCGTTGCCGCCAACTCGTCGGGCATTGGCATCGTCCGCGCGTCGCAGCGGATATCCTGGCCCCGGCCCCAGGCTTCGACCGCTTCGACGAACAGGCGTGGATTGCCCGGATGCGGCTGGACGATGTCGTACTCCGCAAAGAAGCTGCCGTCGGCATGAAATAACAGCATGCCGACACGATACCGGTGCCGGTCGAACCATTCGCCAAGCAGCCCCTGACCGCCCGAGGCGGGATCGGTTTGTAAGCGAAACTCGGCGGTCAGCGCATCGGCACCCGAGACCGCGGCCGGGTCGAAGCCAAGCCGAGCGGCCTCGTCGCACAGCGAGCGGCAGAGCGCTTCGGCAACGGGTAGACAGTCTTGAAGGCGTTGTTGCAATGCGTCCATGCACAGGTCTAAGCACAATCCACACCAACCATTGAAAGACCACGAATCAGTCGCTTAACCGCAGGAATGCGGATGCCAGACCGGCTTTGCGACGAGCCTTTGTCACAAAGCCGACGCCACTGAATCAACAGGCATCACGACGCAGGCCGCATGCTGCGCCCAGTTTCCCCTGGCACCGCCCCAATATCGCGCTCAAACGAACAGCCCTCCCGGAGTCACCTCATGCCGCACCTGCCCACCGCCGAAGCACCGCCGCTGATGACCATGCTGGAGGGGTTGATCGCGACACCGTCCGTCAGCAGCGTGACGCCGGGCTGGGATCAGAGCAACCGGCCGCTGCTGGTGCTGCTGGCGGGCTGGCTCGCGGACGCCGGCTTCGCGGTGGAGATGCTGGAGATTCCAGGGCATCCGGACAAGGCCAATCTGGTCGCGACTCTGGGCAGCGGCCCTGGTGGTCTGGTACTGTCCGGCCACGCCGATACCGTGCCGTTCGATGCCCCGCTGTGGAGCCATGATCCGCTCAAGCTCAGCGAGGACGGCGGTCGGCTCTATGGCCTGGGCACCGCCGACATGAAGTCGTTCCTGGGACTGGCCATCGAGGCCGCCCGCGGACTGACGGCCAAGGATCTGAAGCAGCCGCTGATCATCCTCGCCACCGCCGACGAGGAGTCGGCGATGCATGGCGCCCATGCGCTGGTCAACGCCGGGCGGCCCTTGGGTCGTTACGCCGTGATCGGTGAGCCCACCGGGTTGCGGCCGGTGCGCATGCACAAGGGCGTCATGGGGGAAGCGGTGCGATTGACGGGCCGCAGCGGCCACGCCAGCGATCCGCGCCTAGGCAATAACGCGCTCGAGGGCATGCACGAGGTGCTCACCGCGGTGCTCGCCTGGCGCGACGAACTGCAGCGACGCTACAACAACCCGGCCTTTCCGGTGCCCTACCCCACCATCAACCCCGGCCATATCCATGGCGGCGACAACCCCAACCGCATCTGCGGCCATTGCGAGTTGCACCTCGACCTGCGCGTGCTGCCGGGGCTCGACCCCGCGGACCTGCGCGCCGAGCTGACCCGCCGTGTAGCCGCGGTGGCAGAAGCACGCGGCCTGGGTTGGCAGGTGGAGCCGCTGTTCGAGAGCATTCCGCCGGCGGAAACCGCGGCGAGTTCGGCCATCGTGCGTGCCGCCGAGGCGCTCACCGGCCACACCGCGGAGGCCGTTAGCTTCGGCACCGAGGCGCCGTTCTTCAACCAACTCGGCATGGACACCGTCGTGCTCGGCCCCGGCGACATCGACCAAGCCCACCAGCCGGACGAGTTCCTGGCCCTGGACCGCATCGAACCGACGGTACAGTTGCTCAAGCGCCTGATCCAGCGGTTCTGTATCGAAGCGTAGGTGCGGCTTCAGCCGCACAACCACGCAACCGCAGCGATCACCTCTAGCGAGGCCCCGCCGCAGACAGACGAGTCGTGATCGTCGGTATCGCTATCAGAATCGTGGCGAGTCCCACGTGGCTCGATCCCGATCCCGATCCCGATCCCGATCCCGATTTCGATTTCGATTTCGATTTCGATTTGGAGGAGCCTCGCCAGTCCGATGCCGCATCGAAACTTGACTCGTCTGCAAACATTTTCCGCACTCGAGCAATCTAGGGTTCACACCTATCGACCGAATCGCAACCAGCCCAGATCACCCCTTGTCACGCAGGCGCGCTAAACTTGCGGGACCTCACGGGGCGGCAGCGAGATGCCACACCCCTACCCGATGCAACCCGACCGCGGTGACCAACCATGACCGAGCTGAACATTGCAGAAACCGTGGCCCAGTCCACGCTAGGCGCTGAGCTTGACGCCGTCGAATGCGCGACCCTGGCCGGGCGGATGGGCGTTCAGGAACTCACACAGGGCGAGGTACTGGTGCGCGAGGGCGAGCAGCGGCGCACCCTGTTCGTGCTCGCTAAGGGCAGGCTCAACGTCTGCAAGGCGGTGGGCAAGCAGGAAGAAACGGTGTATCAGATGCGCATTGGCGAATGCGCCGGCACCCGCGCGTTCATCGACGGCTCCGCACGCCGAGCCGCGCTGTGCGCCGATACCGACGGTAGCGTACTGACTTTGGAGCCCGACGACTTCGAGGCCCTGATCGACACCGATCCGCGTCTAGTCTACAAGATCATGCGCGCCATCTTCCGCATCACCCACGGCAACCTGATGCGCATGAATCTGGAGAGCGCGGAGATGCGCAACTACCTGATGAAGAGCGGCGGGCGCTACTAAGCGCCACGAGCGACGATCAGCCATCCGGAAGTACGTGCATGGCTATGCTTCGCGCTCGAAGGCCAACCAATTAGAAAAGTGCCCGCGCCTCCAAACGGTCCCGGCTGTTGGTTGCAAACCTAGCGCTGGGCGATCGCACAGCCAAGCAGCTATGCAACCGTTAATCGCCAGCGTGCCGATAGGTGACGAGCGATTATCTTGCACTTCGGGCTGATTGAGCCGCCATCCGCTGGCAGCTTTGTGGCGAGACCTTAGGCGCCGCGCCAGTTCTCCGTTACGGCGAGTCGGTAGTGCTGATCTCTCGGCGAAGGCTCGGGGCCAAATCAGGAAGGCCCGAAGAGCCGCTCGGCACAGGCTTTTCGTTCGGCAGACTACAAAACCGTCAGTCTGCGATGATGAACTTCTCATTAAGTTTGCTGTTGTCGAAAGTGTTGCGTTGTGGTTCCAGCTTCACCTGCCCCTTCCACGTCTGTTCCCCAAGCTTGAAAACCATTTGGACTGCATCCAAGCCGTTGCCACAATCCAAGTTGCCGCTCTCTCCCCGTATGCAATAACGATACTGCTTAGGGGTTTCCGCAGCCCGCAGATCACCATAGAAGTTTTCCTCATTTACCCAAATATATCCCCAGATACCAGGGTAACAGTTCGTGTTTGGAGTCGGGTCAAGCTGGAGATCCCAGATTGCCCCTTGATCTCGGCTCGTAAACCGGTACTTTTGCTGTTTATCCAAATCATCTTCAGCGATTGTTGGGGTATCTGGCGCGATGTTTTGGCGGAATACCCGGGTCAGAGCGAAAGGAGGAGTCCCTCCGGATAGAACAGCATCCAGATCGGGCATTCGCAGAACGACTCGCTTTGCGTCGAACAGATCGCCAATCTCAAACGGAGTTGCGCTCTCAAGACAGAAACTAGCCTCGAACCAGTCCCTGTCGACTTTGGCCTGCGGTTTGACCTTGAGCAGAACCTTTGCGTTAATAAACGTAATGTCGCTCGCAAACGCACCCGCCAATGGCACCGCAGAGATCAGCAGACCCAACGCACACGACACCAGAACTGTTTTCGAAAAACCGTTCCGAATCATCTTCATAGCACTCACCTCATGTTGGCAACATTGCAGAGTGGCACGAGAGCCTAAACGTCGCGATCAACTCATGCACCGCGCAGGCAGCCCACCCGCGAACCTTAATAGGCCTCTAAAACGGACACCGTGCCAATCTAACATTAGTACAAAAAGTTGCTGTACGCACATGTGTTTTCTGTCGGATGCTGGATCTCAGCTAACAGGGCGGACCCGCGCTCAGCAACCAAGGAACTGTGACTGAGCGGCAAGCCCATAGCGACCGGGATGCCCCCAGCGCAGCAGGTCGGAGACTTTCGCGAACAGCAGAGACTCGGGCATTTTGGGTTCATTCGTGGCTTACCCGACTTCGCCTGACGATTAGCGTTCGCGGCCCGATCGAGAGCGAGGATTCGGTCGCGCGCGCCCGGCACCCGGCGCAGGTCGACGGATCGGTCTCTTCGCGGGCTCCGGCGGCCAGGTCCGCCAGCGCGATCAGGCCGTCGACCTCCTCATCGGTGAGTTCCCGCCACTGGCCCGGCAGCGGGCGCGCGCCGAGGATGACGTTGCCGAAGCGTACGCGTTTGAGGCGGCTGACCTCGCAGCCGGCGGCCTCCCACAGCCGGCGCACCTCGCGGTTGCGGCCCTCGCACAGTAGGACGTGGAACCATTGATTGGCGCCGCTGCCGCCGGATTCGACGATCTCCTCGAAGCGCGCCGGGCCGTCTTCGAGTTCGATGCCGTTGACCAGTTGTTTCAGGGTCGCATCGGCGACCTGGCCGTGGATGCGCACCGCATATTCGCGCTCGACGCGGCGCGACGGGTGCATCAGCCGATTGGCCAGCTCGCCGTGGTTGGTGACCAGCAGCAGACCGGCGGTGTTGAGGTCGAGCCGACCGACCGCGATCCAGCGGCCGTCGCGGATGCCGGGCAGGCGGCGGAAGATGGTGGGACGGTCCTCGGGATCGCGGCGGGTGACGACCTCGCCCTCGGGCTTGTGATAGGCCAGCACCACCGGTCTGGTGCTGCGCGGCGCGCGGCGTTTGACGTCGGTGCCGTCGACGCGGACGCGGTCGGCGGGCGAGACGCGGTCGCCGAGCTTGGCCAGCTGGCCGTTGACGCGCACGCGGCCTTCCCTGATCCAGCCTTCGATCTCGCGCCGCGAGCCGAGTCCGGCCTCGGCCAGGGCCTTTTGCAGTCGTACCGGCTCGCCGGTGGGGGCCGGCGGGTTGCGGCGCGGTCCGGGGCTGGGTCTACGCCGGTCGGTCATGGGTCTGGTCTCCGGGCTGCTCGCCGCTGGTGTCGTCATGATGATCGTCAGCGCCGGCC
The DNA here is from genome assembly GCA_963698775.1 of uncultured Gammaproteobacteria bacterium. Classification (GTDB taxonomy): domain Bacteria; phylum Pseudomonadota; class Gammaproteobacteria; order Chromatiales; family Chromatiaceae; genus Thiohalocapsa. Next base: position 54,322 of record CAVOSE010000072.1, on the reverse strand, counting down.
GTGCCGGGGTCATCGCTGCTGGGGTTGTCGGCTGCCGGTGCTTCCGCGGTCAGCTGGCGGCGGGTCGGATGGGTCGGTGACCTCGCCACCGCCTTGCAGGTCCAAGGCATCGGCAAAGAAGGACGGGTCGCGAATCTCCGCTAGCGGCGGCAGATCGTTCAGCGAGCGCAGGCCGAAGTAGTCGAGAAAGCGCCGCGTGGTCGCGAACAGGGCTGGGCGGCCGGGCACATCGCGATGGCCGACGATGCGAATCCAGTCGCGCTCGCTCAGGGTCTTGACGATCTGCGTACTGACCGCGACGCCGCGGATGTCTTCGATCTCGCCGCGCGTGATGGGCTGACGGTAGGCGATCAGGGCCAGGGTCTCCAGCAGCGCGCGGGAGTAGCGAGGGGGCCGCTCCTCCCATAGCCGTCCGACCCAGGGGGCAACGTCGCGGCACACCTGGATGCGCCAGCCGCCAGCCACCTCCACCAGTTCGATGCCGCGGCCTTGGTAGTCGTCGCTGATGGCGGCGACGGCGTCGCGCACGGCATCGCGCGCCGGACGCTGCTCGTCTGGGTACAGCCCCAGGATCTGGTCTAGCGTCAGCGGGCCGCCGGCAGCCATCAGCGCGCCCTCCACGACCTGCTTGACCGGTGGCTGCTTGAGCGGGGGCAGCAGCACGGACAGGGCGTTCGGCGCATCAGGCCCCCGGGGCAAGGGCACCGAGATACCATCCCTGTCATTCAGAGGCCCTTGTTGCGGCGGGCGCGCCGGATCATCGTCGGCGCTCATGCCTCGTCCTGCCGCAGGCGGATGTGAATCGGTGCATAGGGTTCGGACTGCACCAGTTCCAACGTCGCTGCCTTGATCAGTTCCAGAATCGCCAGGAAGCTGACGACTACGCCGGCACGACCTTCGCTGATGTCGAACAGTGCGACGAAGGGCACGAAACCTCCATGTTGCAAGCGCTCGAGCACCTGCGACATCCGTTCGCGCAACGACAGCGACTCACGCTCCACACGGTGGCTGGTAAACAGATCGGCGCGGCTCAGCACCTCACGCAGGGCCAGCAGCACCTCGCCGAGTTCCACCGTCGGCGGGATGCGCGGTACATGCCCGGCGGGCACGTCCGCCTGTACCGGAAAACAGTCGCGGTCGAGGCGTGGCAACGCGTCGATGTCCTGGGCCGCCTGCTTGAAGCGTTCGTATTCCTGGAGCCGGCGCACCAGCTCGGCACGCGGATCAGCGTCATCGTCGTCGACGCTCTCGGGACGCGGCAGCAGCATGCGGGATTTGATCTCACACAGCATCGCGGCCATCACCAGATACTCCGCCGCCAGCTCCAGCTTCAGGTCCTTCATCAGGTCCACGTACTCCATGTACTGGGTGGTGATCTGGGCGATGGGGATGTCGAGGATGTCGAGGTTTTGACGCCGGATCAGATACAGCAACAGGTCCAGCGGGCCCTCGAAGGCATCGAGGAAGACCTCCAACGCGTCCGGCGGGATGTAGAGATCCAGCGGCAACGTCAGCAGCGGTGTGCCCTGCACCATCGCGAAGGGCATCTCCTGCTGACGCGGCGCTGATTCCGCCGGTTGTTCCTCAATGGTTTGCATGTGCCCTCGGTGTCAGCGCGCTTCGTGCATCGATTTCACCACCACGCGCAAGACGCGGACTGATCGTCCACCCTGACCAAAAATCAGCCTTGACTCAGCGACATGGCCAGACGCACCTCGTCCATGGTCTCGCGAGCAACGTCACGTGCACGCTCGCAGCCCTCGTTGATGGCCGAACGCACCACCTCGGGTTGCCCCTCGAGTTCGCGGGCCCGCGCCTGGATAGGCGCGAGTTCTGCGCGCACCGCGTCGATGACCGGCTGTTTGCACTCCAGGCAGCCGATACCGGCGCTGCGGCAGCCCTGCTGCACCCAGTCTTTGACGTCATCATCGGAGTAGACCTCGTGGAACTGCCAGACAGGGCAGAGCGCGGGGTCGCCAGGATCGGTCCGGCGCACACGCGCTGGGTCCGTTGGCATGGTACGCAGCTTCTGCTCCACTTCGAGCGGGTCATCGCGCAAGGAGATGGTGTTGCCGTAGGACTTGGACATCTTCTGGCCATCGAGGCCCGGCATCTTGGCGGCGCGGGTCAGCAACGGCTGCGGCTCAGGCAGGATCACACGCCCGCCCCCCTCCAGGTAGCCGAACAGTCGCTCGCGGTCGCCGAGGGTGATGTTTCCCTGGCTCTCCAGCAGCGCCCGGGCCACGTTCAGGGCCTCCTGATCGCCCTGCTCCTGGTAACTGCGCTTGAGCTTGTCGAACATCTTCGCGTTCTTTTTGCCCATCTTCCGTTTGGCCTGCTCGGCCTTTTCCTCAAAGTCGGGCTCACGCCCGTAGACGTGATTGAAACGACGCGCGATCTCGCGGGTCATCTCCACGTGGGCAACCTGGTCTTCGCCCACCGGTACCTGGCCAGCCTTGTAGATCAGGATGTCCGCGCTCTGCAGCAGCGGATAGCCGAGGAAGCCGTAGGTGGCTAGGTCCTTCTCCTTGAGCTTTTCCTGCTGGTCCTTGTAGCTCGGAACGCGCTCGAGCCACCCGAGCGGTGTGATCATCGACAGCAGCAGATGCAACTCCGCGTGCTCCGGCACCCGGGATTGAATGAATAGGGTCGCTGAGCCGGCGCTGACACCGGCCGCAAGCCAGTCCACGACCATGTCGTAGCTGGCCTGAGGGATGTTGGACGGGTCTTCGTAATCGGTGGTCAGCGCATGCCAGTCGGCGACGAAGAAAAAGCACTCGTACTCGTGCTGCAGCTCGATCCAATTCTTCAGGACACCATGGTAATGGCCCAGATGGAGCTTACCGGTGGGTCGCATGCCAGAGAGCACGCGTGCGTGTTGGGCAGGGACTGTGGTCAAGGTAGATTCGCCTTGTTGCAGGTCGTTGTTGCGGGAATGAATGGTCGTGGGTTCAGAGCTCGAACCGGTCACGCACCAGCGCCGAGGCCGGCATCAGGTCCAGTGCGGTATCCACCACTGGACGGAGCACGACGCCGAGCAGGCCCGGCGGCTGGCCGTTGGGCAAAAACAGCAGCGCCAGCAGGATCAGGATGCCATAGGGTTCCAGGCGCGAAAAGCCGAGCGCGAGCCGCGGCGGCAGCAGGGCGTTCAGGATACGGCCCCCGTCCAGCGGCAGCAAAGGAAACAGGTTCAAGGCCATGAGAAACAGATTGATCAGGATGCCGATGCTGCACATGTCCACATAGGCATAGAGCACCTCCGCCGGAATTGGTGCCACCAAGACGACGAGGGACATGATTTGGATCGCCAGGCCCCAGGCCAGCGCCATCAGCAGGTTGACGCCTGGCCCGGCCAGCGCGACCAAGGCCATATCCCAGCGCGGATCGCGCAACCGCCGCCAGTCCACCGGCACCGGCTTGGCCCAACCGAACAGGAACGGCACGCCGACGAGGGACTTGGACATGAAAAAGATACTCAACGGTACCAGGATGGTGCCGACAGGATCGATGTGCTTGATCGGATTGAAGGTCACCCGGCCCAGCAGCCAAGCCGTGGGATCACCGCGCTTGTAAGCGACCCAGCCATGGGCGGCCTCGTGCACGGTGATCGCGAACAAGACAGGGACGGCGATGACCGCGATCAACAACAGGGTCTGGGTAAGCTCTTCCATTCGTCATGCTCGACATTGCGGCGTCATGGGTTCGAACCGGCATCGCGAGCGGCGATGGGTGTGAAACTGATCGGGGTGAGACTCAGGCATCGAACAGCGACGTATCGCCCTTGCCCACGCGGACGATTACCGGTGGCTCCTTCGTCATATCCAAGACGGTGGTCGGCTCGGTGCCGCACTGACCGCCGTCGATGATCAGGTCGACGCAATGACCGATGCTTTCGCGGATCTCGTACGCGTCGTCCAGCGGATACTCATCTCCGGGCAGAATCAACGTGGTGCTCAGGATGGGTTCGCCGAACTCGCTCAGCAGGTGGCTGATGATCGGCGTGTCGGGCACGCGGATACCAATGGCGCGCCGCTTTGGATGCAGTAGTCGCCGCGGCACCTGCTTGGTTGCCGAGTAGATGAAAGTATATGGACCTGGCGTCAACGACTTGAGTTGGCGATAGGCGCTGTTGTCGATGCGCGCGTAGGTCGATATCTCTGACAGGTCGCGACAGACCAGCGTGAAATTGTGCTTGTCGTCGATTCGGCGGATCTGCCGGATACGATCCAACGCCGCTTTTTCTCCGATGGCGCAACCCAACGCGTAGCTGGAGTCGGTGGGATAGACGACTACGCCACCGGCGCGGAACACCTCCGCGGCGCGGGCGATCAGACGCGGCTGCGGATTGTCGGGATGGATCTGGATAAAATCTGCCATGTCTGGTCCGTCTTAGACCGATGTGCTGGGGACCATGGTCTCGGGGCACGTTCCTGGGTGAAGCAAGAGCGAAATCCCGGGTCCGTGTCTCAGGCTGCCGTGTGCGCGGATCAGTAACCGCTCGCCGCTGACAAAAGCGGCATGGGTGCTGCCGCGGCCCGACCAAATCCCGCAGTATCCCAGATCGGCCGGCAACCGTCCGGCAGCGCCGGGAGTCGACCGAGCTCGACCCACGGATTGTCCGGGCCGTGATAGTCGGAGCCGGCGGAGGCGAGCAAACCGTTCTCCGCCGCATGCCGCGCGAAGACGAAATAGTCGTCGCGGCTATGACTCCCGGAGACCACTTCGAGCCCGCGGCCACCGCATGCAATGAATTCCGACAAGAGCCGCTTCAACTTGCTGCGGGTGAAGCCATAGCGCGCCGGGTGGGCGATGACCGCATCACCGCCCGCGGCGCGAATCCAGCCCACCGCGTCAGCAAGCGTGGTCCACTCGCCCGCGACATGGCCAGGTTTTCCGGTCACCAAAAAGCGCTTGAAGACCCCGCGCAGGTCGGGCGCCGCGCGACGCTCGACCAGAAAGCGCGCGAAGTGCGTGCGCCCAATCAGCCCTCCGGACGCGTAGGCACGGGCACCTTCCAGTGCCCCCTCGTAGCCGGCCTTGGCGAGTTTGCGGGCAATCTCCTCCGCGCGCCAGAGCCGATAGGATTGCAAACCCTCCAGCCCCTGCAATAACGCGTCGCAGGAGGTGTCCAGATCGAGCCCGACGATGTGCACGGTGCGGCCACCCCAGCTGACCGAGATCTCGGCGCCTGGGATAAGCGTCAAGCCGACGGATGCGGCAGCCTCGGTCGCCTCTTCAATACCAGCCACCGTGTCGTGATCGGTGAGGGCCATGACTTCGATGCCGGCGGCGCTGGCGCGCTGCACCAGTGCGCTGGGCGACAAGGTACCGTCCGACGCGGTGGAATGGGTGTGTAAGTCAGGTAGCTTCGACATCCGTGCATTCTACCCGATCGGCTGACGGGCCGACGGCCGCTTTGCGTGCTCCTAATTTTCGCTATCCGGCTACACCCTGAGGTCGATGCACTGTTAAACTTTGGAGTCTATGCTCCCGCTTGCAGATCCAGTCTACATCCGCGATGAAGTCGCCCGCCTTGTCGAGCGGCTGGAGGATGCGCGCGAAGATGCCCGGTGGGCCGCCTCGGGGCACGAGCCATCAGAGCAGCGGCGACTTACGGACGCCTTGGCAAACGTGCTCGATGCCCTGCAGCAGCGCGAACGCGGCACCCAGATGGCGTCGGGGGAGCCGGAGCCGACGTTGGGCGACCTTGGCGACCATGCCATCGATCTGCTCGCGCGGCTCGCCGAAATTGCGGGCCGCATGCAGCTGAGCGATGAAGCCGATGCGCTGTACCAGCTGACACTGCCGCTGGCTTGCTGTGTCGCGCGCGGCGGTGGCGAACTCACCCACATCGGCCCCGTGGTCAACGCCGCCGCCGCGCTGGCCAACGCGCTCCGTGATCCAGCCGAGGTCGCACTGCTGTTCCGGATGACCGACGACGTGTTTCATGCCGTCTCACCGCGGATCTCGGACGCGCAAGCCGGTAGCGAGGCCGAGCGTACTTGGCGTGTGCTGATCATCAACCGCGCCGTCATCGCCACCCGCACGCAGCAGCCGACATTGATGCAGAGCGCCTTCGACACCTTGGTCGAGCTTGCGCCAAGCGACGCGGCCGGCTTCTTCCGGGAAGGCATGGAGCAAATGGACGCCCTCGACTACCCGCTCCAGGTACGCACGGTCATGCAACGGTACTACAACGCCCACGGCGGCGATCGGCGACTGCACTAATCGCTCATTGCGCGGTGCCACCCTGCAAGAGGAAGCCTTTGTTTCACGGTCACGTCTATGGCGCGGCGCAACCCCGAGACATTCACGCCTAACCGACCATTATTGCCACGGTACCGATCTCGGCAGGCGTTTCGGGACGCACCAGGCTGAACGCCACGGACCCATCGGAATCCAACGACAACATGAAGTTTCTCGCCGATTTCTTTCCAGTCATCCTCTTCTTCGTCGCGTACAAGCTCTATGGCATCTACGTGGCGACAGCGGTCGCCATTGCTGCATCGGCGTTACAGGTGGCCTGGATGCGCATCCGACACAAGCGCACCGAGCGCATGCATCTGGTCACGCTTGGGCTGTTGGTGGTTTTCGGTGGGCTCACGCTGGCGTTGCGCGACCCGATCTTCGTCATGTGGAAGCCCACCATCGTCAATTGGCTGTTCGCCGGTGCCTTCCTGGTGAGTCAGTTCATCGGCGAAAAGACCCTGGTGGAGCGCATGATGAGTCAGGCCATCGAGATACCGCGTGTGATCTGGCGGCGGCTGAACCTCGCATGGGTGGGATTCTTCTTGCTGTCGGGCTTGGCCAACCTCTATGTTGTCTACATTGGTAGCGGTTTTTTCCAGGCACGACAGGCCTTGGTCGGTGCCACCGGCGAGACGGAGGTCGACCTCGCCCACTGCGCCGAACTGTTCGCCGACACACACCTCGCGCTCTGCCAGACGGCCCAGTCCAGCGAGGAGCTTTGGGTCAACTTTAAGCTGTTCGGTATGATGGGATTGACCATCATCTTCGTCATCGCCCAGGCGTTCTATCTCGCTCGCCACATCCAGGGCACCGAACAGGAACAAGAGACCAACTGACATGCTCTACGCCATCATCGCGAGCGACCAATCCAACAGCCTCGCCGCCCGCCGCGCGGCACGGCCGGATCACCTGAAGCGCCTCGAAGCGCTGCAAGCGGAAGGTCGACTGCTGTTGGCCGGACCCCATCCCGCCATCGACTCCACCGAGCCCGGCGAGGCCGGCTTCACCGGCTCTTTGGTGGTAGCCGAGTTCGACGACCTCGAAGCGGCCCGCACCTGGGCTGACGCCGACCCTTACGTTGCCACTGGCGTCTACCGAGAGGTGCAGGTCAAACCCTTCATCAAGGTCTTTCCTTCCTGAGTCGCGCCGCGACTCAGACCCACAAACCTTTGACCATCGACTCTTCGACAGGACAGCATTCATGAAACCAGCCATTCCCTTCTCGCTGATGCTCGCCGCGGCGATCACCGCCGCCCCGGCCATTACGACCGCCCAGGACGCCGACGCTGGCGCCGACGCGACCAACATCGCCAGCGTCAACGGCAAGGACTACAGCCTTGAGCTGTTCCGCATCTTCTATACCGAACGCATGCAGGAAACCGGCGCCCAGAACACACCGGCCTTCCAAGAGCAGGCATTCAACGAGTTCCTAAGCATGGTCGTCGCCGCCCAAGAGGGCGAGAAGCGGGAGCTTGCCGACAATGCCGAGGTCAAGACCGCGCTTGAACTGCAGCAGATGATGATCCTGTCCAATGCCGCTCTGCAGAGCATGGGCCAGGACAATCCGCCGACCGAAGAGGAACTGCAAAAGGCCTACGAGCAATACAAGGAGCAGGCCAAGCGTAACGAATACAAGGCACGCCACATCTTGGTCGACGACAAGGAGAAGGCGGAGGAATTGATCAAGAAGTTGGAGACGTCCGAAGGCGAAGACTTCGATCAGCTGGCGCGGGAAAACTCCCTCGGCCCGACGGCCGAGAAGGGCGGCGATCTCGGCTGGTTCGACGCACGTCAGATGGTCAAGCCCTTCTCCGATGCCGTTGGCACGCTAGAGGTCGGCAGCTTTACCAAACAGCCGGTGCAGACTCAGTTCGGTTGGCATGTCATCCTGCTGGAAGACACCCGCACCGCGGAGCCGCCGTCGTTCGAGGAGGCGAAGCCGGCCCTCGAGGCCAGCGTCACACGCCAGAAGATTGCCGACGAGCTGAACAAACTGCGCACGGAGGCGAAGGTTGACCTGAACCAGGAAGTGGTCAAGCTAAAGGAGGACGAAGAAGAGGCCCCGGCAGCAAAGGACTGACCCGCAACCGATCCCCTCAAGCCTCGTCTCCCGGACTCATTCCGGGGGAGCAAGACGCCCAAGAACGACGCCCCAGCGAACACCCAGTGAACGCTCAGAGAGCGTGAAACCAAGTTCGGCGGTTCGCATCGATAATCCAATTAAATCAATAGATTGCGTGCCTCAGGATAGGTACGACTTCAGTCGCACGGAAGGCATTGTCTGGGCGAATAAATTCGCCCCTACGCGCGAAGCAACTGCCGGTTTTAGGGTGCGAGGTATGAGACGGCTTAGGGCTCGCAGACCTTGGCCACGGGACGGTCGTACAAAGGCTGGATCGGGCGCGCATTGGGACCGATCAATCGCGCGAGTTGAACCAGGTCCGACGCGTCCACTTCCAGTGGCTCATGCAGCACATACCAACGCACACCCTCGGTACAGGGCGGCCGTGTCAATGAGCCCGGATAGGCATAGTAGTCTTTGCGTCCCGGCAGCAGAAACACGCCGTTCACGCCGACGTTTCGTCCCTGGAATTGCTCTCCCGGCAGACTCGGCGCGTTCTCCAGGATACGACGCAAGATCTGATTGACACGCCGACCGGCGACGATGGGCACCGCCACCACCGCGATATCACCGCGGTTGTTGCCGTGGATCAGTTGCAACTCACCGTCAGCAGGGCGGCCGTCGATCATGTGCTCCGCCGGCACGTGGAATCGCAGTTCCACCAGTTCGTAGCTCAGCCCGTCGACCACGAGATAGCTACCGCGATCGTAGCCGAGCCGCAATGCGCGACCGTCGTTGGTGATGTAGAGCGAGCTGCTGCGGTACCTGAAACGTAATGGCGCACAGGGTGTCGAAATGGCAGCCGAGGTGTCGATGGCCACCGGCGACTGCAGGCGTCCGGCACCGCAGACGGAGAATTCGGAAGACAGGTCGGCCCAGCCCTGCGGCCCGGAGGCGCCGGCATAGGACCACTCGACGGGACTCCTCGTCCCCGCATCCAACCCACGCTCCCAGGTCCATGCATCGCCGCCGGCCAGCATTAGCACACTGGCGATCGCTGCGCGGCGGACGTTGTTCGATGTCACAGGCATCTGTTGTCCCCGGCGAATCGAGTCGCCGTCTAGTGCTTGTCGTTACCGCGTTTGCCGAGCCCGGTGATGGACACGACCTGGGCGGTCTGGGGCTCGTCGGTGTAGTAGGGCCGTTCACCGCCGCGGCCGTCGGTATCCGCCATTTCCTTTTCCCGCGCCGAAATCAGCGCCAGGCATTGCCGTACGTCCTGGATGGTCGACTCCGACAACGGATGCTTCATGCCGGGCGGTGGCGTGACGTCCTTGATGACCGCGGCCAACGTCTTGCGCATGGCGATTAAGATTCGCTGTTCCTGGCTGAGCTCTGACATTCGCGTACCCCGAGATTCAATTGAGGAAGTTTAGATGTAGACCGCTGTGTCGCGGAAGACGGAAATCCTTGGCGGTACCTTCACTGGCGCCAAGACGCGGGTTAAATATCGGGGCGCGACCAGCGTGATTCATCGCCGCCGACCGAGATCGCCACGCTCAAGTCTGGATCAGTCGACGCAACTGCGCCTCGTCGATGACCGTGACCCCGAGCGCTTCCGCCTTTTTCAGCTTCGATCCTGCATCACTGCCGGCCAGCAGATAATCGGTGTTGCGCGAGACGCTGCCTGTGACCTTGGCCCCCAGCGCCTGCAGCTCGGCCTTCAGCTCGTCGCGCGGCCGGCTCAGGGTGCCAGTGATGACGAAGACCTTACCCGCCAACGCAACCGCGCCCGTCGTTCCTGCACCGGTGCCGGGTTCCGGCCGTTGCCAGCGAATGCCGCCGATCTCGGGATCGAGCAGTCGTGTAATCACCTCTCGGTTGTGGGGCTGGGCAAAGAATGCCTGAATGTGCGCGGCGACGATGGGTCCAACCCCTTCAACAAGGCTCTGTTCACCGCCCTGCAGGGCCGCTGGATTCGCCGAGCGCAACGCCGCAACACTGCCAAACCGCTCCGCGATGAGCGCGGCCGTATCCGCGTTGAGGCCACGTATACCAGCACCCGCAAGCCAGCCCCCAAGGTCACCGTCTGGCTCAGCGTCCGGATGCTCGGCGAGGTAGTCGACCAGTGCCGCCGCGGTCTTTGGGCCAACCCCCCGCACCCCGGTGTGTATGAAGTCCGCGGCAGTCGCGGATATCAAAGGAGCTAGATCACCAAAGTGATCCGCGAGCGCCGCGGCGGTGGCCTCTCCGACCTCACGAATCCCAAGCGCGTAGATGAACCGGGCCAAGCTGGTTTCCCGACTGCGCTCCAAAGCACCGAGCAGGTTTTGCGCCGATTTCTGGGCCATACGCTCCAGGCCGGCGTAATCCTCCAGGCCAAGTCGATAGAGGTCGGATGGATCATGCACCAGATCTCGTTCGACCAGCTGGTCGATCAACTTGTCGCCAAGTCCCTCGATGTCCATTGCCCGGCGCGACGCAAAATGGCGGATGGCCTCTTTACGCTGGGCCGCGCAAAATAGGCCGCCGCTGCAACGGGCCACCGCCTCGCCTTCGGCCCGCACGACGTCGGAACCGCATACTGGGCAATGGGTTGGGAGTTCCACCGCCGGCGCGTCAGCGGGTCGGCGTTCCGGCAACACCCGCACAACCTCTGGGATCACATCACCGGCGCGGCGAACGAACACCGTGTCACCGATGCGAACGTCTTTGCGCCGCACCTCATCCATGTTGTGCAGGGTGGCATTCGAGACCGTCACGCCCGCGACCTGCACCGGTTGCAACCGCGCTACCGGCGTCACGGCACCGGTGCGCCCAACCTGGAACTCCACTGCCTCGACGATGGTGAGTTCCTCTTGGGCGGGAAACTTGAACGCAATCGCCCAGCGCGGCGCGCGCGACACGAAGCCGAGTGCTTCCTGGTCGGCGCGCCGATCGACTTTGAATACGACACCATCGATATCGTATTCGAGCGCTTCGCGTCGGCGACCAATCGTTTCGTGATAGGCGATGCAGGCCTCGACGCCGGTGACCCGCCGCTGCTCGGGTGACACGGGCAGGCCCCAGGCGCCGATGCGCGCCAGACTGTCAGTGTGGCTTGCGAAGTCATCCGCTGCGCCGAAGGCACCGTCGACAGCCCCCAGCCCGTAACAATACATGCTCAGCCGGCGCGATGCCGTAATGCGCGGGTCTAGCTGGCGCAGGCTACCCGCAGCCGCATTGCGCGGGTTGGCGAACACTTTGGTACCGTCGGCGCGGGCTTGGGCATTGATGGCAGCGAACCGGGCATGCGTCAGGAAGACCTCGCCGCGCACCTCCAGCAGACCAGGGACCTCGCCGCTATCGGCACGGAGCCGCAGAGGCACGCATTGAATGGTACGCACCTGGGCGGTGACGTCCTCGCCGCGAAAGCCGTCGCCGCGCGTCGCCGCCTGCGTCAGGACGCCGTCTTCGTAAAGCAGACTGATGGCGAGGCCATCCAGCTTTGGCTCCGCCGAATAGGAGACTGCATCAACGCCAAGGCCCCGACGCACGCGGAGGTCGAACTCGCGCATTTCCGACGCGTTGAGCGCGTTGTTCAGGGACAGCATCGGCAGGCGATGCTCTACCTCGGAGAAACCCGCAAGGGGCGCCCCGCCGACTCGCCCCGTCGGCGAATCGGCGGTGACTAGCTTGGGGTATGTCGCCTCCAGGGCCTCCAGCTCACGAAACAGCCGATCGTACTCGGCGTCTGGAATCTCAGGATCATCGAGGACGTAGTAGCGATAGGCGTGGTGCGTGAGGTCGTGGCGCAGGGTTTCGGCCCGCTGCAAGACATGCGCCGGAGGAGCCGAACGAGCCTCGCTCATTCGACGTCGTCGTAACCGGGGCGCCGTCGCAGCAGCGCGGCGACCTGGCCGCGCAAGATGCCAGCACGATCCACTGTCAGGGTCTTACGACCTGGCTCCTGCACGTCGCCATCGAGTTCCTCGGCCAGCACGCGGGCGGCATGCAGCAACTCGTCGTAAACCATCAGATCGCTCGGGTCGCCATCGAACTGCGCGAACAGCGCAACCCCAGGCGTCTCGAACTCGTCCATGGCATCGAACGGGAAGGTACCGGGTTTGACCAGGTTAGCCATACTGAACAACGGCGCGCGCAACACGTCATCGGTGGCTTGGCGATGAAAAATGTCCATACTGCCAGGCACCAGCTTCACACGCTCGGCCGCGGCGAGAATGCGCTCACCGACCAAGGGCTCCTCATCGGACACGACCAATAGCTGGATCAGCAGTTTGTCCGGATTCGGCGCCGACTGATCGGTCCGATCGCGCGTTGCCGCTGTCGATGCCTCTCCGGGTGCCGCGGGCGTCGCGTCATCGAACTCGCCAGGCGCATCGTCGTCGGCAAAATCGCTGACCCGTTCGTCGACCGAACCCTCCGCTCGCGCTGGGTCGAACACCTGCTCGACGTCATCCCAGCCCGAGTCGGAAAACGCTGCGCGCCCGCGCTCGAGCTCGGATTCGGCGCCCGCGTGGTCGGAGTCCGAGTCCAACGGTCCAAGATTCGGTTCGCGCTTATCGCCCAAGTAGTTGTCCCAGTCATGCTCCCGACCGTGGTCCTGGTCGCGATCCTCGGCGCGACGTCGCTCCCAAAGGTACATACCAACCAGGAACGTGGCTCCGACGACGATCAGGATCAGGCGCAGTGTGGCGGCGTCCATTCTGTTCTAGACCCTCTGTGTGTGTTCGCAGAAGAGTATATCAGCGCCAGCGAACTGGGAACGGCAGACATCGCGGTTTTGCAAGCGATCAATGCGGATTATGAGGCCGAGCGGCGAGCGGCCAGTCCCACAGTACAACGGGGGCGTACGATTTCTACCCTTCACCCTTCACCCTTCACCCTGCAAACTTGCAACTTCACACTTCCTTAAGACGCCGCCACCATCCGCGCCGCCTCATCCACGTCCACCGACACCAGCCGCGAGCAGCCGGGCTCGTGCATGGTGACGCCGATCAGGTGGTCGGCGATCTCCATGGTCACCTTGTTGTGGGTGATGAAGATGAACTGGACTTGATCGGACATGGAGCGTACCAGCTCGCAGAAACGCCCGACATTGGCGTCGTCCAGCGGCGCATCGACCTCGTCCAGCATACAAAATGGCGCCGGATTGAGTTGGAAGATCGCAAACACCAGCGCCACCGCGGTCAGCGCCTTCTCGCCGCCGGACAGCAGGTGGATGCTCGCATTCCGCTTGCCCGGCGGCCGCGCCATGATGGTGACGCCGGTCTCCAGCAAGTCGTCGCCGGTCAGTTCCAGATAGGCGTGACCACCGCCGAAGACGCGCGGAAACAACTGTTGCAAGCCCTGATTGACACGGTCGAAGGTCTCCTTGAAACGGCTGCGCGTCTCGCGGTCGATCTTGCGGATGGCCGCCTCCAGCGTCTCTAGCGACGTGTTGATGTCGCCGTATTGCTGCTCCAGGTAGCGCATGCGCTCGGATTGTTCGTTGAACTCGTCGATGGCTGCCAGATTGATGTTGCCGAGCCGCTGGATGCGGTTGCGCACCTGCGCCAACTCGGCCTCCCAGGCATCGGCCGTGGCCAGCGCATCGGTGTGCTCAAGAATGGCGGGCGCGGTGCAGTCGCGTTCGGCGAGCTGTTCCTCCAGGGTACGCCGACGCACCAGCAGTTCCTGGCGTTCCAGACGTTGCCCGTCCAGCGCCCGCTGTGCCTCGGCCACCGCCTGCTCCAGGCGCTGGCGCTGCTGCTCGCCGTCGCGCACGGACTGGTCCAGCGCCTCCATGCGGTTGCGCGCCTGCGCCAGCTCGGCCTCCACGTCCAGGCGCAGCGCGAGCTGCTCTTCCAGCTGTTCGCCTTGCTCGGCCAGGGGCTCGGCGTCCTGCTCCAACGCTTCCAGCAAGTCGTCGCGTCGTTCGCTGAGACTACCGAGCTGTTGCTGCGCACGCTCCAGCGCAGCCTCCACGGCGTCGCGGGATGCCCGCCGGGTCTCGATGCCGAGCATCAGGCGTTGGCGTTCATCGCGCAGCCGGCCTTCGTCGGCACGGGCAGCGGTCACGTCGCCCCGCAGTGCTTCGCGCGCCGCGGACAGATCGTCGCGACGGGCGGTGAGTTCTTCCGTCTGCTCCAAGGCCTCGTGCAGGCGCTCGCGGGCCGTCTCGATCTCCTCCACGGCCTCGGCGCGGCCCTCGGCCAGCTCCGCACGCTCGGCGGACAATGTGTCGCGGCGCTCCTGCAAATGCTCCAAGCGCGCACGCCCGGCACCAAGCTCGGCATCCAGGGTGGCGCGCTCGCGGCTCAGCCGCGCGACACGCTGCAACGCCTCCTCACGCTCCTGCTCCAATTCATGCCGCCGCTCCGCCAAGGCCTCCTGCTGCTCGGCCAGGTCGGCGATGGCCTGCTCCAACTCCTCGCTGGACGCCTGCAAGGTACGCAATTCCTCGGCGCGCCCGATGCTGCCGGCGATACGCGGCCCGTCGGTAGCACTGCGCACCCAGTCGCGACCGACGAGGGTGCCATCGCGGCTGATGATCCGCTCGCCGGCGGCGAGCTCTGGGCGGCGCTGCAACGCCTCAGTGGTCGTCTCGGCCACGCGGACCCCGGCCAGGAGACTCACCAGCGGCCAGGGGCACCGGACCCTTGCGAGCAGGCTGTCGGCCGCGGGTTCGCCGGTGGCCTCGGCGGCGAGACCGAGCAACATCAGCGGACCACAGTCGAGATCATCGGCGTGGACATCGACATCCTGTAAGCAGAGCGCCGCCAGCGATTCATCCAGCACCAGCTCCACCGCGCGCTCCCAGCCAGCGTCGACCTCGATGGCGTCAAGCAACCGCGGCACATCCTGCAATTGATGCCTGGCGACCCAGGCCGCGACCGCATCACCCCCCTCCTCCAGCACCGCATCCTGCAATGCCTCCAGCGAGGCCTGCCGACCACGACAGGCCTGCAGTTCGGTGCGCGCGGCATCGAGCCGCCCGGCGACGGCGTGACGCTCGTCATCGAGCATGCGCAAGGCATCGGCGGCGGCGGTCTGCTCATCCGCGGCGGCGGCGATTTGCTCATCAAGTCCGTCGGAGCGATCCTCCAGCGAGGCCAGACGCGACTCCAGCTCCGCCGTCTCCAAACGCCCCAACTCCTGCTCCACGCGGGCCTCACGCTGAGCCTCCTGCTGCAGGCGTTGCTCCAGATTGTTGATGCGCCCACGCTCGGTCTGCGCCAGCTCGGCGGGCCCCGCCAGCTGCTGTTGCAGGGCATCCCAGTGCCCCTGCCAGGCTTCGAGACGGACCTCGGTCTCGACTAGACGCTCCCCGGCGGCCTCGAACTGCTCGGTCACGCTCTCCAGCAGCGGGAGGTCGCGCTCCAGTTCGTCGTTCAGCTCCGCGAGCTTGATCTGGTCACGCTCGAGTAGAGACTCCGCGTCGCCGAGCTCTCGACGCACACGGCCGAGTTCGGCCTCCTGGCGCGCGCGTGTCTCCTTGCTGAATCGAATCGACTGCTCCAGACGCGCGATCTCCGAGCCGACCGCGTAGAAGCGGCCCTGCACGGCGTTGAAATTATCCGATGCATCGGTAAAGCCATCGCGATACGCCTCGATATCGGCCTCAACGCTGCGTTGTTCCGCGCGCTGGGCCTCCAGCGCCACCTCATGCTCGCCGAGCACGCGCTCGCGCTCGCCGATGTCGCGGTCGAGGTCACGCCAGCGCAGGGCCGTCAGCTGATCCTCCAGACGCCGCTCGTCGTCCTTCAGCGCGCGGTACTTCTCGGCGGTAGCGGCCTGGCGTTCCAGGTGCTGCAACTGCTTGCCGACCTCGTCGCGCAGGTCGTTCAGACGCTCCAGGTTCTCGCGCGTGTGGCGCATGCGGGTCTCGGTCTCGCGCCGGCGCTCCTTATACTTGGAGATGCCGGCCGCCTCTTCGATGAACAGCCGCAGTTCGTCGGGCTTGGCCTCGATGAAGCGCGAGATCATGCCCTGCTCGATGATCGCGTAACTGCGCGGGCCGAGTCCGGTGCCGAGGAATAGGTCCTGGATGTCGCGTCGACGGCAGCGCGAGCCGTTGAGAAAATAGGCGGACTGACCGTCGCGGGATACCTGGCGCTTGACCGCGATCTGATTGAAGGCCGAGAACTCCCCTCCGGCGCGGCCGTCGGCGTTGTCGAAGGTCAGTTCGATACTGGCCATACCCACCGGCTTGCGACCGGTGCTGCCGTTGAAGATGACGTCGGCCATGGACTCACCGCGCAGCATCTTGGCCGAACTCTCGCCCATAACCCAGCGCACCGCGTCGATGACGTTGGACTTACCACAGCCATTCGGCCCGACAACACCGGACAGGTTGCTCGGGAAGGGGACAGTGGTGGGGTCCACGAAGGACTTGAACCCGGCGAGTTTGATTTTTTCGAGCCGCATCTCGGAAAGATACTGAAGGCGAATTCAACGAACAAGCACGGGTTGACCTAAAGCCTAATCCATGCAGCCGAATACAGGCGAAACAGCCCCGCGCACTGGGTCCTTAGGGCCTGCTAGACTGGCGGGTTTAAGCCGTCGGTGCCGCGCTCGGGCCCGACACGACGACGGCGATCAAGCCGACCCTTATTGGAGATGCCAACATGAGTTCAGCCCCGAGCAAGACGCTCGAGACCTTTGCCAACCCGCGACCCGAGCGCGACTACACCGTCCGCATCAGGGTACCCGAGTTCACCTGCCTGTGTCCGAAGACAGGCCAGCCCGATTTCGCCGAGTTGACGCTGGAGTACGTGCCCGAGGCGCTCTGCGTGGAGCTGAAGTCGCTGAAACTCTATGTCTGGTCGTTTCGCGACGAGGGCGCCTTCCATGAGGACGTCACCAACCGCATCCTCGCCGAACTGGTCGCCGCCACATCGCCGCGCTTCATGCGCCTGACCGCCGAGTTCAACGTCCGCGGCGGCATCTACACCAGCGTCGTCGTCGAGCATCGCGCCCCCGGCTGGAACCCGCCGCAGCCCGTACAACTGCCGTGACCGCCCAGCTGGGCATCGGCCTCGACATCGGCACCTCCGGCTGCCGTGCGGTCGCGATCGATGCCCAGCGGCGGTGCGTGGCGACCGCCGAGACCGCCCTACCGTCGCCGACGCGGCCAAGCGACGGCGCGGTCGAACAAGAACCCGAGCAATGGTGGGGCGCAACCGTCCGGGTGCTGTCCCAACTCGCCGCAACGCTGCGCGCCACGGGCTTCAACGACGCCGACGACATCGCGCTGTGCGTCGACGGCACATCGGCCACGCTGTTGCTGTGCGATCCCCGCGGCAAAGCGCTCGGCCCGGCGCTGATGTACAACGACAGCCGCTCCCGCAACGAGGCGAAGCGCATCGCGGCCGTCGCATCGCCCGAATCCGCGGCTCAAGGCGCCAGTTCCAGCCTCGCCAAGCTGCTGCATCTGACCGCGCTAGGACCCGGAAGCCCGATAGCACCCGCCCTGGCGCTCCATCAGGCGGACTGGATCATCGGCCGGCTGCTGGGACGCTTCGGCGACAGCGATTGGAACAACGCGCTAAAGCTTGGCTTCGATCCAGCGGCACAGACCTGGCCCGACTGGGTCAAGGCCCTTCTGCCCGCATCGGTCACGTTGCCCCGAGTGCATCCGCCCGGTACCCGATTGGGCACCCTGTCCGCGGAGACCGCACAACAGATCGGGCTAGCATCGCGGACAGCCATCTGCGCCGGCACCACAGACAGCACGGCCGCGGTGATCGCGACCGGCGTCAACGCGCCGGGCGATGCGGTGACCAGTCTTGGCAGCACGCTAGTACTGAAACTGGTGGCGGACCGACCGGTGTCTGCCCCTGAGTTTGGCGTTTACAGCCAACGTCTGGGTCAGCGCTGGTTAGTCGGCGGCGCGTCCAATAGCGGCGGCGTGGTCCTCCGGCAGTTCTTCGACGACGCACAGCTGCAACGGCTATCGGCCGCCATCGATCCGGAACGCCCATCCGGCCTCGACTATTATCCACTGCCGGCGGCGGGCGAACGATTTCCAATCGCCGATCCGACTCTTCAGACGCGGCTAACACCGCGCCCCACTGATGATGTCCGCTTTCTCCAGGGCCTGCTCGAAGGCATCGCGCGCATCGAGCAAGCTGGTTATGCACGCCTGACGGAACTCGGGGCACCATTACCGCGGCGCGTCCTGAGCACCGGCGGTGGCGCACGCAATGCAATCTGGACAGACATCAGACAACGGATGCTTGGCGTACCGGTCACGACCGCCGCGCACCAGGACGCAGCCTACGGTGCCGCGCTGCTGGCGCTTCAAGGCGCGAACAGCGCTACATAGCCCCGAGAGCGTCGGCCGATGATCAGCTCGCGCATGGAGGACCAAGGGATGGTCTCACCGGACTCGACGATGCGCACGTAGCGCTGCTCAGCGGCCTCTTGGAAGGCGCTGCGCTGCTCCTCCGCCCTGACCCGCTCGGCGATGGCCTCCAGCATGAAGGCCTGCGGGGTCTGACCCGCATTCTCGGCCGCGCGGGCTAGCCGCTGCTTCAGCTTATCGGGAAGACGAATGCTGGTCGTGGTCATGTCCAGTCGCTGTCTCGTACGCATGTACCGCGCGGCAGGCATAGAGGCAAGCCACGACCCAGCCGCGATAGTCGCAACCGATCAGCGTCGGTTGAGGTTTGTTGACCAATCGTTGGAACTAAGCGGCTAATTGACCCACACCCGCGCATTTCGGAACAGCCTGAGCCAGGGGCCGTCCTCACCCCAGTGGTCCGGGTGCCATGAATGCTGCACGCTGCGGAAAACGCGTTCGGGGTGGGGCATCATGATGGTGACGCGGCCATCCAAACTGGTCAGGCCGGTGATGCCCAGCGGCGAGCCGTTCGGGTTGGCGGGATAGTGCTCGGCCCCGATCCGGCCCGGTTCGCCCGCGGTCTCGACATAGCGCAGGGTGACCAGGGGCTGGGCCGCGGCCAGTTGCTCGGCATCGCGGAATTCGGCACGGCCCTCGCCGTGGGCGACGGCGATGGGCATGCGCGAGCCGGCCATACCCTGCAGCAGGATCGACGGCGACGGAAGCACCTCGACTAGCACGAAGCGGGCCTCGAACTGCTCGGAGCGGTTGCGCACAAAATGCGGCCAGTGGGCGCTGCCGGGGATCAGCTCACGCAGGTTGGCGAGCATCTGGCAGCCGTTGCAAACGCCCAGCGCGAAGCTGTCTGCGCGCTCGAAGAAGGCCTGGAACTGCTCCCGCGCCCGCGGGTTGAACAGGATGGTCTTGGCCCAGCCCTCGCCGGCACCCAGCACGTCGCCATAACTGAAACCGCCGCAGGCGGCGAGGCCCTTGAAACCGGTGAGTTCGACCCGGCCGGCGATGATGTCGGACATGTGCACGTCGACGCATTCGAAGCCGGCGCGGTCGAACGCGGCGGCCATCTCGATCTGGCCGTTGACGCCCTGCTCGCGCAGCACCGCCAGGCGCGGTCGCGCGCCACTATTGACCATGGCGGCCGTCAGCGGCGCGGTCAGGTCGTCGGCCGGATCGAAGCCCAACGCCGCGTGCAGGCCGGGGTCGTCGGTGTCGATGCGGGCGTGCTCCTCGTCGGCGCAGTCCGGGTTGTCGCGCAGGCGCTGCATCTGCCAACTGGTCTCGGACCACAACCGTTGCAGGTCGGCGCGGCTCGCGTCGAGCAGCGTCGCATCGGCATCGCGGATGACGATGCGGTCGCTCTCGGTAAGCACACCGACGACGCGGCAGCAGTCGCCGAGCCCGTGCTCCGACAACAGCGCCAGCACCGGCTGGACGTCTTCCCGGCGCACCTGCACCACGGCGCCCAATTCCTCGGCGAACAGGGCCGCGACCGGATCGGCGCCCTGCCGCAGGGCTATATCGATGTTGATGTCGATGCCGCAGCGCCCGGCAAAGGCCATCTCACACAGGGTCACGAGCAGACCGCCGTCGGAGCGATCGTGGTAGGCCAGCAGCCAGCCCTGGGCGTTGAGCGCCTGGATGGCGCTGAACAGGCCTGCCAGCAGACCGGGTTCGTCCAGGTCCGGCGGTTCGTTGCCGATCAGTCCGTATACCTGGGCCAGGCAGGAGCCACCCAGCCGATTCCGTCCGCGTCCGAGGTCGATGAGAATTAGCTCGGTCTCGCCAAAGACGGTGCGCAATTGCGGCGTCAGGCAGCGCCGGGCATCGGTCACCGGCGCGAAGGCCGAGACGATCAGCGACAGCGGCGCGGTCATTTCCAGACGCTCGCCGCCGTCCGCGCCGGAACCCTTTCCGGGTCTTTGCCAGACCGTCTTCATGCTCATGGAGTCCTTGCCCACCGGGATCGCGATGCCGAGCGCCGGGCACAGTTCCATACCCACCGCGCGCACGGTCTCATACAGGCGGGCGTCCTCACCGGGATGACCGGCGGCGGCCATCCAGTTGGCGGAGAGTTTGATGTCGCCGAGTCGCGCGATGGGCGCGGCGGCGATGTTGGTGATCGCCTCAGCCACCGCCATACGGCCCGAGGCTGGGGCATCCAGCAAGCCCAGCGGCGTGCGTTCGCCAAGCGCCATGGCCTCGCCGGTGATGCCGTCGTAGTCGGTCAGCGTCACCGCGCAGTCCGCCACCGGCACCTGCCAGGGGCCGACCATCTGGTCGCGGGCGACCAGACCGGTGATGCTGCGGTCGCCGATGCTGATGAGAAAGGTCTTGTCCGCCACCGTCGGCAAGCGCAGGACGCGCCGCACCGCATCCGCCAGGTCCAGGTCCGCGCTGGAAAAGGCCGGCGCCGGAGGCTGCCTACTGGTCACGTCGCGCAGCATCTTCGGCGGCTTGCCGAACAGCAGGCCCATGGGCATGTCGATGGGGGCGTTGTCGAAGTGCGCATCGGCAACCGTCAGCTGGGGCTCGGCGCCGGCCTCGCCGACCACGGCATAGGGGCAACGCTCGCGGGCACAGATGGCCTCGAACTCGGCCAACCGTTCGCGCGCCACCGCCAGCACATAGCGTTCCTGCGCCTCGTTGCACCAGATCTCCATCGGCGACAGGCCGGCATCGGCGTTCGGCACCCGCCGCAGTTCGAAGCGACCGCCGCCGGTACCCTCACCCGCAGCCCCGATGGCCCCGTCATGCACCAATTCCGGTAGCGCGTTGGACAGGCCGCCGGCGCCGACGTCGTGGATGAACAGGATCGGGTTGGCATCGCCGCGTGCCCAACAGCGGTCAATGACCTCCTGACAGCGACGCTCCATTTCCGGATTGGCGCGCTGCACCGACGCAAAGTCCAAATCCTCGGCGGACGCGCCGCTGGCCATGCTCGATGCGGCACCGCCACCGAGGCCGATCAGCATCGCCGGGCCGCCCAGCACCACCAGCGGTGTACCGGCCGGAAACGCGGACTTTTCGACGTGCTCGGCGCGGATATTGCCGACGCCGCCGGCGAGCATGATGGGTTTGTGATAACCGCGCAGTTCATGCTCGGCGCCGGAACCCGCGACGGCCGGCACCCGCTGCTCGAAGGTGCGAAACCAGCCTGCCAGGTTCGGCCGGCCGAACTCGTTATTGAAGGCGGCGGCGCCGATGGGGCCCTCCAGCATGATGTCCAGCGCAGAGACGATGCGCGCCGGCCGACCCCAGTCCTGTTCCGACGCCTGTTCCCAGGGCTGCTCGAAGCCCGGTATCCGCAGGTTCGAGACGGAGAAGCCGCACAGGCCGGCCTTCGGCTTGGAGCCGCGACCGGTGGCGCCCTCGTCGCGGATCTCGCCACCGGAGCCGGTGGCTGCGCCGGGGTCCGGCGCGATGGCGGTGGGATGATTATGGGTCTCCACCTTCATCAGGATCTGCACCGGCTCGGCGCTGCGGCCATAGACACCGCCGTCCGGCAAGGCCATGAAGCGGTTGCCCGGCCAGCCCTCGATCACCGCGGCGTTGTCCTTGTAGGCCGACAAGACACCGTCGGGCGCACGCTCGGTGGTGTTGCGGATCATCGCGAACAGCGACAGCGGTTGCGGTTCACCGTCGATGATCCAGTCGGCATTGAAGATCTTGTGCCGGCAGTGCTCGGAGTTGGCCTGCGCGAACATCATCAGCTCGATATCGGTAGGGTTGCGGCCCAGCGCGCCGAAGCTCTCGACCAGGTAGTCGATCTCGTCGTCGGACAGGGCCAGCCCCAACGCGCCGTTGGCGGCCACCAACGCGTCGCGCCCGCCGCTCAGCAGGTCGACGCTTGTACATGGACGCGGCTCGGCCTGCCGAAACAGCCGGTCGGCATCGGCCAGGTCGAACAGCGCGATCTCCGTCATGCGGTCATGCAGCAGGCCCGCGGCGATCTGCAACATCGACTCATCGATGCCGTCGCCCGACAAATAGAAGGCGGTGCCCCGCTCCAGGCGCCGCACCCGCGTCAAGCCACTGTTGTGCGCAATATCCGTCGCCTTCGACGACCAAGGCGAGATCGTGCCGGGCCGCGGCACCACCAACACCAGCCGACCCTCGGCCTCGTCGCGCTCCGCCGGAACGCTCGGGCCATAGCGCAGCAACGCCTCCAACACCGGCTGTTCCCCGGCCTCCAATGGCCGCTCAAGATCGGCGAAATGCATGAACTCGGCGAAAAGCCTAACATCGACGAGCCCAACCTCGCGTAACCTTGCGGTCAGCTTAGCAAGACGGAAATCAGAGAGTGCGGGGGCACCACGCAGACAAAGCATCACGGAAGACTCCGTTCAAGGGACGGCAAAGACAAACACCGCTGAATGATACGCCACAGGCCCCCAACAGGCATGCCAACCCGTCACCCGTCACCCTTCATCCTTCAAATCCTTCAAACTTCAAACTTCTA
This sequence comes from uncultured Gammaproteobacteria bacterium, assembly GCA_963698775.1. Taxonomy (GTDB): domain Bacteria; phylum Pseudomonadota; class Gammaproteobacteria; order Chromatiales; family Chromatiaceae; genus Thiohalocapsa. The sequence goes on along the minus strand of CAVOSE010000072.1, from coordinate 31,207 downwards.
AGAGATGCCCGCCTTCCAGTTCGAACCGATCGGCATCATCCGCTCTCCGTTCACCGGCAAGTTCGGTATTCCGCGCCAGCCGCGGCTGGTGGATGCGGCCGAGGCGCGGCTGGAACTGTTGCCGCCCTATGCGCAGGAGGCCGCCTTCGCCGGGCTCGACGGCTTCTCCCACGTCTGGCTGCTGTTCGTCTTTCATCAAGACTGTCTCGACGCCGGCTGGCGGCCGACGGTGCGCCCGCCGCGGCTGGGCGGGCGTCAAAAGGTGGGCGTATTCGCCAGCCGCGCGCCCTACCGACCAAACCCCATCGGTCTATCGGCGGTGGCACATCAGGGCTTGGAGCGCACCGCGGGCGGTCTGGCGCTGCGGCTACGTGGCGTCGATCTGCTGGACGGTACCCCCGTGCTCGATATCAAGCCCTACGTGCCCTACGCGGACAGCATCGCGGAGGCCAGCGGCGGCTTCGCACGCGCATCACCAGCAACCCAGTGGCCAGTCCGCTTCAGCGACGGGGCGGTCGCCGGCATCGCGGCGCATGACCCGGACGGCCGCTTGCGGCTGCGCGAACTGATCGAGCAGGTCATCGCCCAGGATCCCCGCCCCGGCTATATGGACCGCTACCCCGAGCGACGTCGCTTCGCGCTGCGCCTGTTCGACGTCGATGTCGTCTGGGTCATTGAAGACAATGCGGTCGAAGTGTGCGCGGTCGGTCCCGCTGAGTCAGTTTGAGTCTGGTTTCGCACCGCGGCCGGCAAGATACCCGCGCTCCCGAGGGCGGCTCATTCGGCCGCAAGATCCGGCGGCCGGCGGTGTGGCTCGGCTTGTTCCAAGGCATAGGCCAAAGCGATCAGCCGTGCTTCGCTAAAGGGACGACCAAGCAGCGATAGGCCCAAAGGCAGACCTTGCTCGCTGAAGCCCATCGGCAGGGTGATCTCCGGGAAGCCCGTCGCCGATGCGAGGTAGGCTGTCCGAGCCGGGTCGTCGACATCGCATTCATAACTGCTGTCGTAGTCGTCGAGCAGTGATGCCGCCGGACAGAGCAAGGTTGGCATGGCCAGGGCATCCAGCTCCTTCCCGTCCAACAAGGCGAGCAGCGCGGCACGCGCCGCCGGCATGCGGTAAGAGAGGATGTCGAGATAGGTCAGATTCGCGAGTCCTGGGCTCTGCAAGGCGTTGCGATAAGCGCCGAGCCGGCCAGAATGGACCGGGCTATCGGAACCCGCGATCAGGGGCGATTCGCTCATCCGCAGCAGGTCCGCCAGGCTGTGCGGCATGCCCTCCTCGGTGTTACGCAGATAGGCGCCGAGTTGATCGCGCAGCTCGGTCTCCAGGACCCGGCCGAGCATGTCCTGCCAGCCGGCGTCCAGCTCCTCGGGCAGTTTGACCTCAATGGTCACCGCGCCCTGCGCCTTCAGTGTCTTCAGGCTTTGTTGAAATGCAGCATCGACCTCGCGATTACCGCCCTTGTACTGCGCAAGGATGCCGATGCGCGCGTCCTTGAGCGCGTCGGCGTCCAGGGCGTCGGTGTAACCCAAGGTCGCGACAGACACCCGCTCGGCGGTGCGCGGATCGGCCTCATCGGCACCGGCCATCACATCGAGCATGATCGCGGCATCGCGCACGGAGCGCGCCAACGGCCCGGTCACATCCAGCGATAGCGCGGTCGGAATCACACCCGCGCGACTGGTGAGACCGAGCGTGGGCCTGATGCCAACTAGAGCACTCACTGAAGCGGAGCCTCTCAGTTCTCCGACGGTATCGGTGCCAACGCCAAGCACCGCGAGGTTTGCCGCGACCGCCGCTGCGGCCGCACAGCTATGTGGAGTGCGGCGCAGATTGTAAGGATTGCGCGTCTGACCGCCGGCGGAGCTGTAGCCGTAGCGTCCGAAGGGCAATTGAAGCTCACTCAGATTCGCCTTACCGAGCACGATTGCACCGGCGTCTCGGAGACGGGCGACGACGGTGGCATCGTAGAAGGGCTCGTGCCCGCGCAATGCAGCGGAGCCACCGGTGGTCGGCAGGCCGACACTGTCGACCGAGTCCTTGACCACAATGGGAACGCCATGCAAAGGACCCCGAGGCCCTTTCTTGGCGCGTTCCGCATCCAGCGCGCGCGCCTCAGCCAGAACCTCGGCATCGACCGAGATCAAGCTATTGAGACGGGGCCCTTCGACATCGAGCGCGTCGATACGATCGAGGTAGGCGAGCGTTAGCACCGCGGCGCTCAGGCTTTCCGCGTCGAACGCAGCCTGAATGGTTGCGAGATCGGCCTCGACCAAGCCGAAGGCGGGCTCATCCGGCTCAGCGGCTTCGCCCGCGTGGTTCAGATCTGAGACACCGATGAGTAAACAAAGGGTCATGCTCAGCGCCCGCAGGCGATGTCGCAACATTTTCATTGTCGTGCCGCTGGTTGACTGCCCACGGAGGATACCCGAGAAGGCGAGCCGTTTCCCGTTTGGCCGACACAGCTTGCCCCACCATCAGGATGCGGTGTCCCGGGCTACAGCACACGCGCAATCAATCCCATGCTTGCGTCCGCCACCGGCATCCGCACCAGCACCCGCCAGCCAGAGCCCAATGCGGCCTCCAAGGGACATCCGTCAAGTGCTGTCAAGGCGTCGAGCCGAAAGTGCTCGCTGCCGCGCGGCGTGATCAGTTCCAACTCGTCGCCGATGTCGAATCGATTCTTGACATCGACCTCGGCCAGCCCCGTCGCCGGGTCATGCGTCAGCACCTCCCCAACGAAGATGCGCCGCTGATTACGCGACGCGCCGTCGGTATAGTTCTGCAGCTCCGCGGGCGCATGTCGGCGATAAAAACCCTCGGTATAGCCACGATTTGCAAGACCCTCCAACTCGGTCAGCAACTCACGTTGGAACGCCTTGCCAGCGACCGCGTCATCGATCGCCTGGCGATACACCCGGGCGGTGCGGGCGGCGTAGTAGTGAGACTTGGTCCGGCCCTCGATCTTGAGGCAATCGATGCCCATCGCAGCGAGTTGCTGTACATGCTCCACCGCCCGCAGATCGCGAGCGTTCATGATGTAGGTGCCGTTCTCGTCCTCGAACACCGGCATGTACTCGCCCGGGCGTTGCGCCTCCTCCAGTAGCCAGACCTCGTCGGCGGCAGGATGTCGCGCATTGGCGTCCGCCGGCATAGCATGCAGCAGGTCATCGGCGGCAATCGGCACGCCGTGGGCAGACTGCGCCGCGGCCATCCCATCACCGCACGCGGGCTGCCCCTCGGCACGCGCGACCCGGTATTCCCAGCGGCAGGCATTGGTGCAGGTGCCTTGGTTGGCATCGCGATGGTTGAAGTAGCCCGAGAGCAGACAACGGCCGGAGTAGGCGATGCACAGCGCACCATGCACGAACACCTCCAACGCGATATCCGGGCAGGCGTCACGAATCTCCGCAATCTCCGCAAGCGACAATTCTCGAGACAAGATCACGCGCGCCACGCCCTGCTGTTGCCAGAAGCGCACAGCGGCGGCATTCGTGGTGTTGGCCTGCACCGACAGGTGAATTTCCAGTTCCGGCCAACGCTCACGCACCAGCATGATCAGCCCTGGATCGGCCATGATCAGCGCATCCGGCGCCAGCTCCGCCACGGGCGCCATATCGTCAAGGAAGGTCCTCAACTTGGCGCCATGGGGCATGACGTTGGCGGCCAAGTAGAAACGCCGACCCTGTGCGTGGGTCAACGCGATGCCGGCGGCGAGATTGTCGAGATCAAAATCGTTGTTGCGCACCCGAAGGCTGTAACGCGGCACGCCGGCATACACCGCATCGGCCCCGTAGGCCAACGCATAACGGAGGTTTTTCAGCGTGCCGGCGGGGGCTAGTAGTTCTGGGGGGCGGGGCGCGGGTTTAGGCATAGAAGTGAAATTTTCGCGCTACTTTGCAAGGAGTCAGAGAGACGATGTTTCAGTCGATGCCGCGGCGCCCCGGGAGGCGGGCCCGTTGGCCTGACCCGTAATCCGGCAGTTGCTCTGGGCGTACAAGGGGCGACTTCAGTCGCGAGTAGAGGCTCGACGCGAGCTGCTAAATCTTGGTTCACCGGGACCATCGCTTTCTTTGCCGTCGACCGCCTGCAACGCGCCGGTTCGAAAACCGGCGCTCCCGGTTCACACGCTAATGCAACTCCACCTCGAACTGGAGGCGCTCCGGATCGCCAAGCAAGGGCTTGCGCAAAATCTCCACCGGCAGTTTTTCACCTGGGAGACGGTCCATCAACGCAATCCGGATGTCGGCATATCCATCGACGGGGATATCGGCGACCCGCACGATGCGATCGCCCTCCTCGACACCGGCGGTCTTGGCACCACTGTTCTCGGCGAAGCCCTGCACCCCGATGCCCTCACCGTCGGATTCGGTGTCGAGCATGACACCGAGCAGCCCGGTCTTGGGCAGCGCGACCTCACGCGGGTAAAGGATAAAGTCGGCCATCTTCGGATCGAACGAACGCAGCGTGCCGTTGATCACCGTCGCCGAGGGCAACGGCAGGCGCCGCTGCAGCCGCGATGGAATGCCACGACCATACTCGACATGGCCGGAGCCGGCCAGCACGACCAAGGTCTTGTCAGGATGCGCCTGTAGATAGCGCGCGGCACGCTCGGCCATGCCCTCGTCCCACAGCAACTGCACGTCCAGGAAATGCTCGAAGTCCGCATCCTCGCCTTTCGGATGCATGTCGAACACCGCTTTCATATAGTTGCGGTACTCATCGTTGTCGCGCTCGATGTCCGCCGGAATGCGGCTTGCGTCGGCTGCACTCAGGGACGCGATGCCGCCATCGCCCACCTGATCTGTAATCTCCTTCTCTAGGTTCAGCGCCACCAATGGAATGCCGTTGTCACGGGCGAAACGCAAGATGGGCCGGTACAACCGGTAATCGAAGCGCCAACGCTCGAAATACTCGGTTTGACGCAGCAAATCGCCTTCGCCGAGCTCGCCGGCGACGAAGGCATCGAGATGCGGCTGAAACGGCTGCTGGAAGAATTCCATGCCGATGGCGAGGTCCTTGCCCCGCGCCCGCAGGCCGGCAATGATGGCGAGTTGGTTCAAATGATCTTCGTAGCGGTCGTGTGACTCACCAACGAACACCACGCGGTTGTCAGCAAGCCGATCCAACAGCGTGTCGATGTCCGCCACGGCGGCAGCGTCGATCACCGCGGTTTCGGTTTCGCTGATCTCGTCCGTGCCGGGCAGCATGGCCGCATCCCCGGCGATCGCCGCACTGGCGGCAAGGCAAAGCAGCATAGACCCGAGGCTATTGATGTATGAATTCAATGCTAAACCCACTGTAATTACTGAGATGTTCCTCTACATGATGGGGCTGATGCAGGAAAGATTCTTGTGCACGTTCGATCATCCCCGACCAGCGACGCAAACAACGACCATGCCACGATTCGCGAAGTTCATTTCACTGCTGCTGATCACAGCCATCTTCATGCACCCCGCCCTTAGCGAGACGGGGGTTGGCGAGGACGGAATCGTCAGCCATGCCCTCGACGTTAGCATCGACCCCGACCAGGGCAGCTTGCGTGCCACCGACACGCTGACATTGCCGGCAAGCAAGCGACAGGTGATGTTTTGGCTGCACGAGGGGCTGCAGCCCGAAGTCATCAGCGGCAACGCGGTGATCGAACGCATCGGTTACGAGGAGCACCTGGAGCGCTTCCGGCTGACGCCGAAAAACCAGGAACCGGTAACGATCAGCTACGGCGGACGCATTCGGCACGACATGCGGCGCGTGCGTGAGGGCATGGGTCGCAGCCGCGAACAGTCCGTAGGCACCATCGACCGCGACGGCGTCTTCCTCAGCGGCTACACCGGATGGTATCCGAGCCTGCCCGACAGTTTGCTGCGCTTCACGCTCGACGTCGAACTGCCACCGAACTGGCTCGCCGTCTCCCAGGGGGCCGGCCCCGAGATCCAGGACACCGGACGCGCTGTGCGTATCGGCTGGCGCGAAGACCAGCCCCAGGACGAGATCCAACTCAGCGCCGCACGCTTTAAGCTATACCGAAAAGACACCCCGTTCGGCGAGGCCCAGGCCTATCTGCGACTGCCCGACGACGCACTGGCGGCGCGCTATTTGGACGCGACCGCCGATTATCTGGCTCGCTACAGCGAGCTAATTGGCAACTATCCCTACGCAAAGTTCGCGCTGGTGGAGAACTTCTGGGAAACCGGTTACGGCATGCCGTCGTTTACGCTGCTGGGCTCGCAGGTGCTGCGGCTGCCATTTATCCTGCACAGCTCCTACCCCCACGAGATCCTGCATAACTGGTGGGGCAACGGCGTCTACGTCGACTATCAGGCCGGCAACTGGAGCGAGGGCCTCACCGCCTATCTGGCCGACCACCTAAACCAGGAAATCGCCGGCCGCGGTGCCGACTATCGTCGCGACCAGCTCAAGGCCTACGCCGATTACGTGCTTGAGGGCGAGGACTTTCCGCTGACCGCGTTCCGCGGCCGACACGGCTCGGCCTCCCAGGCGATCGGCTACGGCAAGATGCTGATGACCATGCACATGCTGCGGGTGCTGCTCGGCGACGACGACTTCCGCCGCGGACTGCAACGCTTCTACGCCGACAACCAATTCCGCAGCGCCGACTTCGACGACCTACGCGGCGCCTTCGAGACCGTCAGCGAACGCGATCTGCAACCCTTCTTCGTGCATGGACCGAGCGCACCGGCGCGCCGGAGCTAACGCTCAGTCAGGTCGCGATGACACGCGAGCCCGACGGCGGCTATCGGGTCAGCGGCAGCGTCGATCAGGCTCAGACCGAGGCGCCCTTTCCGATGGCCGTACCGGTCGTCATTCACACCGAGCACGGAGAACCCCGCGAGCTGCTGGTAGAGTTCGACGGCCGCAGCGCTCGCTTTGATACCATGCTGCCCGCAGCCCCGGTGCGCATCGCGGTCGATCCAGGCTTCGACACCTTTCGCCGCTTGCTGCCGGAAGAATCGCCGGTGGCGCTGAGCAACCTGTTCGGCGCCGAGACCGGGCTGATGCTGCTACCAGCGGATGCACCGCAACCGCTGCGCGACGGCTATCAGGCGCTGGCAAGCGCTTGGCAACAAGGCCATCCGGGCTGGCAAGTCGCCGCTGACGACGTCGTCGACCGACTGCCCGACGACCGACCCGTCTGGTTGTTCGGCTGGGAGAATCGTCATCTCGGGGAACTGGCCGCCGTCGACAGCGGCTTCGCGCTCGAAACCGAGCAACAAGCAGTCAGCCTGCCAGGTTGGGACCAGACCAGCGAACCAGTCGGCGAACAGGACAATACCAGTATCGCGCTGACCGCCCGGCGCGGCGAGCAAGCGCTGGGCTGGGTGGCCGCCGGCGACGTGGCAGCCCTGCCGGGCCTGGCACGCAAGCTGCCGCATTACGGCAAGTACGGCTATCTGCTGTTCACGGGCAGTGCGCCGGACAACCGGCTCAAAGGGCAGTGGCCGGCGGGCGACTCGCCGCTGATGCACTGGTTCACCGACGCGCGCCCGGTGCTTCAACTGCCGCAGCGCCCGCCGTTGGTGACGGAGTAAGGGATTGCCGGAAAATCTAGTACCGGATAGCGCCGTATTGACGTTCGCCCTCAAGGAGCTCCGGCAGGAGCATGGCCGAGCTCTGTGACTGCCAGTGCGACACAGAAGGCGGGCGTCAACACAAGTCAGATGGTATGCGATTTGACAGAAATCGCACAAGGTTCATCGCCTGCTCCTGTGACGAAGAATTCATGCCGATCCAGCCCCGATGGTACGTGCGGAGAGCCGAGCTAAACCCAGATTAACGATCCAGAATGCCCGGTTGCTAAGCATCGGGGCATCGAAATCGTCAACAAGACAGAGGCAATTTGGTCGAGACTACCTCATTCAACTTTCGGCACAAGCGCAGTTCCCTGCGCTCACGCGCCGGCCCCGACGGCAGGCGTTGTACCAGGGCCAGCGCCTGTCGCAGGTCACCACCGCGATGCTCGTGGTACTTGGCCAGGGCCTCCAGCGCGGTGGGCTCGTGCTCCGCGGCAAGCCGCTCCCACTGCGCCAGCGCTTGCGCCCAATCGCCGGCGCGGCGACACAACGATGCCAGCAGCAGGCGCTCCGTCGGCATTAGCAGCGGCTGCGCGGCCTGCAATAGCGCCCGTGCGCCGCAGGCATCGCCGCGGCGCATCCGATGACGCGCCAGGGCGCCGAGATCGGCGCCGTTCGCCAACGGATCGTGCTCAACCGCGACCAAGGCCGGCACCAGCGCCAGCAACGAGACCAGGTCGAGCCGGTTGTGCCGCAGCACGGCGCCGAGCCGCGCACCGTCGCCGCGACGCAACCAATCCAGCCAGGCCGCTGGCGCCTCGGCACCGGGCAGGTCGTCGTCGCGCTGAAAACCGAGCAGACGCTGCTCCGCGGACGCCAGCCGGCAGTCCGGCCAGCGGCTGGCAAAGGCGCGGCGCAACGGGTGCAACAGATCGAGGTGCGCGGTTGCCGCGAGCCGACTCGCCGCGTCCCGGCCTGCATCCATCTCGGGCCGTGCCAAACGCAAGCGCGTCTGCAGCAGCGGCAGATCGAAGGACTTGCCGTTGAAGCTGATCAGCAGCTCGACATCGGACAGCGCATCCGCCAGCAATGCCAGCATCCTCGGCTCGCTGTCGAGCCGGGTCAGCAGCCATTGGCGCAGCAACAGCCGATCACCGTCGATTCGCCCGAGCCCGCAGGTGAAGGCCCAGGTACCGGTGCCGCCGGCCAGACCGCTGGTTTCGGTATCGATGAATGCCCAGGTGACGGGATCGGTCGAAGCATCTGCGAACAACTTCGGCATGGCGATGGCGCAGTCGGCGAGGCGGAAGCGGCCGTGTCGACGATTCAGGGGTTGACTGCGCTCCAGCAACAGCACCCCGGGGGCGACGATCATCGCGCCGAGCTGATCCGCCAGCGCCTGTTCGTCGGGCGCGCGGGGACTTGCCGCGCGACGGCGTGACGGATCGAGGCGTCGCAGGCGCTCGGCGAGGCTGTTGGATTCCGCGTTGGCTGGCGTTGCAGGGACTACCGCATCGGGGCGCAGGCGATGTAGGCGTTCGCGCAGGCTAGGCATTGCCCGAGATCCGACCGTTGGTCAGAGAACAGATACGACGTAGGTGCGGCTTCAGCCGCACGCCTGAGCAATCCGTGCGGCTAAAGCCGCATCTACAGAAGGGAGCGCTGCCGGGCTGGCTCATGGTGTGGCAGCTTGCGTAGACAATAGGGAGAGCACCGTCAGGGCCGCCTGCTTGGGCGTTTGGACACGCTGTTCGTCGCCGGGCAACACGGGACCGATGCAGGCGGGACAGCCGGCGGTGCAGGCGCAGCCCTGAACCAGGCCGAGGGCATCGGCAACCAGCTGCACGGCGGCATCGAAGAGCGGCGCGGACAGACCGACCCCGCCGGGGAAGTTGTCGTACAGGAACAGGGTCGGCTCAAAGCGGTCGCTCGGCACGCGGTCCAAGGCCTCATTGTTCGGCCCGCGCAGTTGGCCGCGACCGTCGTTACCGAGCACCGCGAACCAGCTGCCCTGGCCGTCGCCGACGGCTCGGCCCAGGTCCGGCACCTCGGCCATGGCGCGCAGCGCGGCGACGTGATGCAGCGCGTAGGCGGCGCCGAGAAAGCCCTCGATGGCCCGCTCGCGGCTGGGCAGGGCCTGCTCGAGCACCGTCGGATGCACCTGCCACCAGACCGACGTGGTGTGCATCTCCTGATCCGGCAGGTCGATGTTGCCGTAGCCAATGTTGTCGTGGCTGTAGTAGCGGATTTTTTTGTAGCCGGGGTAGCGGCGCACCAGATGCACCTCGCCGTGAGCGGTGGCCGCGCGCGCGTCGCGACAATCGTCGAAGCGCTCCAGGATCTTGAGCCGGGTATAGTCGATCGCATCGGTGTAATAGTCGGCGCGGGTCTTGCGCACGAACGCCTTGCGCCCGGTCCAGTCCAGCCGCTCTACCTGATAGGGCTGTGACTGCACCATATAGATCGCGCCCTCGTAGACGGTCCCCGGCGCGCCGCTGTAGTCGACCTCGGCGATGATGGTCTGCTTGCCATCCGAGATGTCGATGACGACGAAGTTACCCTCCGCGACCGAGCGCAGCGATACGGCATTGGCCGGATAGCTGTCGGCAATCCAGTACCAGCGCCCAACGCCATCTCCGGACTGGCGTTGCAGCACGCCCTCGTCGCGCAAATAGCTGAGCATCTCGTTCAGGTCTTCGCCACCAAACTGGTCGCCATCCTGAAACGGCAGTTCAAAGGCGGCGCAGCGCACATGGTCCATCAGGATCAGCAACTGGTCCGGATGGATGCGGGCATGCTCCGGCGAGCGGCCGAGGAAGAACTCCGGATGCCGCACCATGTACTGATCCAGCGGATCGCTGCTAGCCACCAGCACCCCCAGGCTGGGCCGGTTGCGCCGCCCTGCCCGTCCGAGCCGCTGCCAGGTGGCGGCGATGGTGCCCGGATAGCCGTTCAGCACCGCCACGTCCAGCGCGCCGATGTCCACGCCCAATTCCAACGCAGAGGTGCTGACCACGCAGTCGACGCGCCCGGCGCGCAACGCCCGTTCGGTGCCGCGCCGCTCGCTCGGCAGGTAGCCGCCGCGATAGGCCAGCACCCGCGGCGGGCGACGCGGGTCGCGGTCGAACACGTCTTTCAGGTATTTGGTGATCACCTCCACCATCAGCCGCGAGCGGGCGAAGACGATATTCTTGAGGCCGGCCCTCGTCGCCGCGCGGGCGATGCGCGTGGTCTGGGAGCGGGCCGAGGCGCGGATGCCAAGGTCCGGATCAATCACCGGCGGATTCCACAGCAATAGGTGCCGGGCGCCACGGGGCGCGCCGCTGTCGGTAATGGCCGCCACCGGTTCGCCGATCAGCTTCGACGCCAGCTCGTCCGGGTTGGCGATGGTGGCGGATGCGAAGATGAAGCGCGGCGCACTGCCATAGAAGCGACAGATGCGGTTCAGGCGTCGAAACACATTGGCCACATGGGCACCGAAGACGCCGCGATAACTGTGCAGTTCATCGACGACCACAAAGGCCAGCGACTCGAAGAACTGCGCCCATTTGGTGTGATGCGGCAGGATCGCCTGGTGCAGCATGTCCGGATTCGACAGCACGATGTCGCCGCGGGTGCGCACCGCCTTGCGCGCATCGCCGGGGGTGTCGCCGTCGAAGGTGAAGGCCTTTACGCCCAATTCCGGCGCACCCGCACGCCCTGATCGATTCAACTCCGCCAGTTCCGCCACTTGGTCCTGGGCCAGCGCCTTGGTCGGAAACAGGTACAGCGCCTTGGCGCCGCGGCTGAGCACCGCATCGAGCACCGGCAGGTTGTAGCACAGCGTCTTGCCGGACGCGGTCGGCGTCGCCACCACCAGGTGCCGGTCGGCACGCGCCAGATCCCAGGCCGCGCGCTGATGGCTGTAGAGGCGCTCCAGTCCGCGCGCCGCCAGCGCCCGGCGCAGGTCCGGATGCATGTCGGCGGGCAGGTCCAGATAGCGCGCGGAGAGCGCCGGCATCGCCAGCTCACCGGTGATGCGCCCGGTGTACTTGCGCTTGAGACCGGCCAGCAGGCGCGCGAGCCGCTCGTCGCCGTCAGCCGCGGCATCCGCCGCACCGGCCAAGTCCCGCAGGCCCGGCCTAAGCGTGCCGGCGGTCGCGGCGTTCATGTTGATCCCCATCGTCACCCCCCAAGTTCACGTCGTCGGAGGTTAACGCGGGGGGTGACTCAAAAGCTGAGCCCGTGCCGGTCAGATGCCGCCGATCCGTTGCGGTTCGGCAAGCTGCGGCCTCATCCGCCGGGGTCTGCTCTGATAGAGCCTGAATCGTCGGCGTGCAACCCATCAGCTTGCGAAGACACGACCGATCGGCGAGCATGTCCGCAACCGCAACCCGGAAGACACCTAGCCATGTCGAACCTGCACCCACTGCCACCGACCACATCGACACCCGCCTTCAACGATTACGAGGTAGACCTGGTCGCTTGGGCCGAGGACAACGCGGCGCTGTTGCGCGCACGACGGCTAACCGAGATCGACGTGGAGCATCTGGCCGAGGAGTTGGAGGACATGGGCAAGAGCGAGCGCCGAGCGCTGGGCAGCCACCTGCAAGTGCTGGTCATGCACATGCTCAAATGGGAGTTCCAGCCCGAGCGTCGCAGCCGCAGCTGGCGACTGTCGATATTGAGCGCCCGCCACGCCATCCACGAGATCCTCGCGGACAGCCCGAGCTTGAAACCCCGTGCCGAGGGGCTTGTGGCAAAGGGCTACGCCCTGGCCAGAGAACGGGCGATCACCGAAACAGGGCTCCCGGACTCGCGATTTCCCGAGTCCTGCCCCTTCAGCATCGAGCAGCTGCTGGACGGCGACTTCTGGCCGGATGCGCCGTCCTGAACCGTTACAGCATCTTCGTCACCAGCTTCACGCTGGTGTCGTGGGGATCTGTTTGAATGCGGAAGCCGAGTGACTTGACCAGCGCCAACATGCGGTTATTGGCCGTGAGCACCTCGCCCTCCATGATGCGCAGGCCCTGATCGCGGGCGTTCTGCATCAGTGAGCGCATCAGCCGTGCGCCGACGCCGCGGCCGCGGCAGTGATCGGAGACGACGATCGCGAACTCGCAGCTATCGCCGCCCGGACGGGACATGTAGCGGGCGACGCCGACCTGGATATCCTGGCCGTCTTCTTCGATCACCCCAATCAGCGCCATCTCGCGGTCGTAGTCGATCTGCGTGAAGCGCACCAGCATCTCCGGCGTCAGTTCCTTGATCGCCTGCATGAAGCGGAAGTACTTGGTCTGCGGCGACAGGCCGCGCACGAAGTCCTGCTCCATCTGCGCATCCTCGGGGCGAATCGGGCGGATGGTGAGGTCGATCCCCTCCGGCAACGGTACGCGCTCGATCAGGTGCTGGGGATAGGGGTGGATGGCCATGTGCCCGTACAGCGACTGCTGCGACGGTCGGTAGTTGACGCGAATCCGGGCGTCCACCGCGGTCACGTCCATGTCGTTTCCGATCAGCGGGTTGATCTCCATTTCGATGATCTCCGGCAGCTCGCAGACTATTTCCGAGACGCGCTGCAGCACCTTCGACAGGGCCTGACGGTTCATCGGCGGCATGTTGCTGAAGGCCCCCATCAGACGTGCGACGCGGGTGTGCTCGATCATCGTCTGGATGATGAAGGCATTCAGCGGCGGCAGGCCCAGGGAACGGTCTGCGAGCACCTCCATATCGGTACCGCCGGCACCAAAGCTGATCACCGGCCCGAAGATTGGATCGCGCGTCACACCTACCATCAGCTCGCGCGCATTGCGCGTCGGCACCATGTGCTCCACCGTCACGCCGGCGATGCGTGCCTCGGGGCGCAACTTGGCCGCGCGCTCGGTGATCTCGCCAAAGGCACTGCGAATGCTGCGCGCGTCGTTCAGGTTCAGTCGCACGCCGTCTACATCGGACTTATGCTCGATGTCGGGCGAGTCGATCTTCATCACGACGGGGAAGCTCAGTGCCTCGGCCGCCATCAGCGCCTCGTGCGCACTGCGCGCCATTACCGCCTGTGTGGTGGGAATGCGAAACGCTGACAGGATCGCCTTGGCCTCGATGGCACTCAGCATCTTGCGGCCATCGGCCATGACTCCTTCGATGATCAGCCGCGCGCCGTCCACATCCGGCGTGATCTGCGTCGAGATCGGCCCCGGCGACTGGATCAGCAGCTTCTGGTTGCGGTGATGCTCCGACAGGTAGGACATCGCGTCCACCGCGAGGTCCGGTGAACCCAGGTGTGGCACACCGTTCTTCGCCAACAGCTGTTGCGCCTCGGCGACGTTGGCCTCGCCCATCCAGCAAGTCAGCACCGGTTTTCGGGTCTGCTTCGCCGCTTCGATCACCTGCTCGGCAATTGCGGTCGATTGCGAGGCGACCATCGGCGAAAATAGGACCAACGCGCCGTCGACGCCGTTGTCCGCCAGGGCAGCGTCGATGGCGGTCCGGTAACGTTCCGCAGACGCATCGCCGATCACATCGATCGGGTTGCCGTGCGACCAATGGTCGGGCAGTCCCTGCTCCAGCGCGGCGCGCGTCTCGTCGCTGAACCGCGCCAGCACCAGACCACGTTCCACAGCGCGATCCACTGCCATCACGCCGGGCCCACCGCCATTGGTAACGATGGCAATGCGGTTGCCCAACATGCGTCGCCCGGCGCCAAACACCTGTGCTGCCGCGAACAGCTGCCAAAGCCGGTCCACACGCACGCCGCCGCCACGTTCCATCGCCGCGCGAAACACCTCGCTCGAGCCGACGTAGGCGCCGGTATGTGACATAGCTGCGCGCGACCCCGCGGCCTGACGTCCGCTCTTGACCACGATCACTGGCTTGAGCCGAGCCGCGGCCCGCAACCCGCTCATGAAACGGCGAGCGTCGCGAACCCCCTCCACATACAGCAAGATGCAATTGGTCTGCGGATCCAGCGCCAGATAATCCAACACGTCGCCAAAATCCACATCCGCCGCGGCACCCAGCGAGACTACGGCCGAAAATCCGACTTGGCGTGGTGCCGCCCAGTCCAGCATCGCGGTACAGATCGCACCGGACTGCGACACCAGCGCGACCTTGCCGGGCGCGGGCAACGTGCTCATGCAGCTGGCGTTGAGGCCGTAGGACACGCTCATCACGCCCAGGCAATTGGGGCCGAGCACACGGATGCGGTTGCGTCGTGCCGCCTCCACCAACCGCTCCTGTAAGGTAGCGCCTCGCTCGCCGTGCTCGCCGAAGCCGGCGGAGAGCACCACCGCGGCCTTCACGTTGGCGCCGCCGCATTGGTCCAGGATTCCCGGCACCGTCTCCGCAGGGGTGATGATCAGGGCCAAATCCACGGTGCGCTCCAACTCCGCGAGATTTTTGTAACAACGGTTCCCCGCCACCGTCTCCCACTTCGGATTGATCGGGTAACAACTGCCCTTACAACCCCCCGCGATCAGGTTGCGGTAGACCATACCGCCCACCGAGGACTCGCGGTCGCTGGCACCGAACACCGCAACATTCTCGGGGGCGAAGAGTTGGTCGACATCGGTAAGACGCATCAGGGTCTGCCCTCCAGGGCGAAAACGGGCTAAGCTCAGAAAAAAATCGATGACCGCGGATAGACTCAGCCTATGAACCTTGCCTATATTTCCCACCACGACTGCCAGGACCACCAGATGGGCGCGCACCACGTGGAGGTGCCGGAACGTTTGCATGCCATCAGCGACCGCATGATCGCCTCGGGCATCGAGATGCTGGTCACCCACTACGACGCGCCCAAAGCAACCCGCGAGCAACTGCTACGGGTGCACGACGCCGACTACGTGGACAAGATCTTCGAGGCCGCACCCAGCGCGCCGGACGTGCTCAGCTGGGTCGACGGCGATACCGCCATGTGCAACGGCACGCTGAACGCCGCATTGCGCGCCGCCGGTGCCGCAACGCTGGCGGTGGACCTGGTGATGACCGACAAACACCATGCCGCCTTCTGCGCCGTTCGTCCGCCGGGTCACCACGCCGAACGCCATGCCGCGATGGGGTTTTGCTTCTTCAACAACGTCGCCGTCGGCGCCTGGCACGCGATGGACCATTATGGCCTAGAGCGCATCGCCATCATCGACTTCGACGTCCACCACGGCAACGGCACCGAGGACATCGTCGCCGGCGACGAACGCATCCTGTTCGGCTCCAGCTTTCAGCACCCCTTCTATCCCGGCTCCGGCGCCGACTCCAAGGCGCCGAATGTCATAAACATACCGCTGCCATCGCGCACCGACGGCCAGGCGTTTCGCGCCGCGGTGGAGCGCGACTGGCTGCCGCGCCTCGAGGCATTCCGACCGCAGTTGGTCATGATCTCCGCTGGCTTCGACGGTCATATCGAAGACGACATGGCCAACTTCAACCTGCGCGAGGCGGACTACGGCTGGATCACCCAGCAACTACACGACCTAGCCAAGCGCCACGCCCACGAGCGCATCGTCTCCTGCCTGGAGGGCGGCTACAGCCTGTCCGCGTTGGGCCGCAGCGTTAGCACGCACATCGACGAGTTGATCGGGCACGGCTGAGTTTTGCTGCACCGCAGCATAACCCCGACGACCACGAAGTTCAATCTTCAGTCGGCACTTGCCCGTGGGTGGGGTGGGGCGAGTATCAGCCCGCCGCTCAATCGTCCAGCCGCCGCTCCATGAACAGGTACTGCGCCGGCTGGCCAGCACTGACACCGGCGCCGTAGCCGAGCCTTCGGTATAACGCCAGCGCGACTTCGTTGTCGGCGCGCACCTCTAACGTAACCTTGCAATAACCACGAGCGCGCGCCTCGGCCTCGACGGCGGCAAGCAGACGCCCGCCAATGCCCTGCCCACGCCAGCCCGACAACACGGCGAGATCATGCACGTTGAACAGACCGCGGGCACGGAAGGTCGAAAAGCCGGCGAAGCAGACCGCGACCCCGACCGGCCTCCCGCCTGCCCACGCCAACAACACCAAGACCCCCGGCACCGCCCGCAGCGCCGGCACGAGGCATGCGCGCGCCTCGGCCTCGAGGGCACGTCCGGCGCCCATGGGATCGGCGGCATAGTGGTCGAGCAACAGCAGCACCGCGGCCGAGTCATCCGGCTGCCACAGATCAGCGGTACGGATCTGAACGCTTTCCTCCGACCGTAAATCAGAGCTCATTGGGTTGCCTACCTTTGGTCCTTGCTTTAACATCTGCATGCTCTAGTATGTCTCCGTTATTTATGGTCTCCCGCAGGGGGGTCCAGTGCCAGCGTTGGAGCAAATACACAGCCGCTTCCACCGCCGCATCGCCTCGGGCAGCCAGCATCACAAAGATCGTGACTGGGAAATTGGTAAGCACTGCGAGACTGTGCAAGTATTCCTGAAATCCCCGGAAAGCCGACCCACCGTAGGATGGGTAGAGCGCAGCGAGACCCATCAATCAGCGACTTAGCTGACACCCCGCATGGGTTTCGCTGCGCACTACCCATCCTACCGACTACCTTCCGGGCTCAGCGGGAATCTGTCGCCTCCGGTCACGGCACTCATCATCTCAGGCACCGACCGGCTGCCACGGTGGCCTATCGCTTTGGCAGCAAGCGGTGCTGGGCAGGAGCGGGCAAAGAGAGTGACATATCAAATCGTTGGGATGCAGGGAAGACCATGACAGCTTGGTACGTGATTCGGAGCAAACCTCGCCAGGAAGCGCTGGCACAAGAGAACCTCCAACAACAAGGATACGAGACCTTTCTGCCGCTGATCCTCGAGTCGCGTCCGCGTCGCCAGCGGACCGTACGGGTCGTCGCGCCCCTATTTCCGAGCTATTTGTTCGCCTTCATCGACACAGCGACGCAGAGTATCGGGCCGATTCGCAGCACGTTGGGCACCATTGGCCTGGTCCGGTTCGGTGATCGAATGCCCACGGTGCCTGAAGCAGTCATCGCGGAGCTGCAGCGGAATACCGACCCTGAAACCGGCCTGATCCGCCCACCGCAGCCCCGCTTCAACGCCGGTGACAAGGTGCTTGTCACCTCGGGTCCATGCGCGGGTTTGGAGGGTATTTACCAGGCACAGACTGGGGCGGATCGTGTCCGGATTCTCATCGAATTCCTGGGCTGCCAGCGAACCGCGACCCTATCCACCGCGGATCTTCGGCGCGCTAGCGTCCGTTCCGCGGCATGACTATGCCTGGCACCAAGACAAGCGGCGTCCGCAAACGACTATGGCAAGGCATTGTTTGACCGGATACTGATACTTTGCACGGGCAACATCTGCCGCAGCCCGATGGCGGAAGCCGCCATGCGCAGCCTGGTCGACAAGCAGCGGCCGGAGCCATCGCCGTGCGCTCAGCCGGGCTTGGTGCGCTTGTCGGCCATCCGGCCGACCCTCACGCCCAGCTGCCGCCCGCCAACACGGCCTGGACCTGTCCGAGCACCGCGCCGTCCAGGTCAACCGCGACATGCTGCACTGGGCGGACCTAATCCTGGTCATGGAAGATGCGCAGCGCGCCGAACTCCGACGACCGCGAACCGAACACGGCCGGCAAGACGATGCTCCTGGGGCATTGGTCCCAATCGCAGGTGCCTGACCCCTACCGGGGAGAGCTTGCCCTGTTCGAGCAGACAATGGACCTGATCGAGCGATCACTCGCCGCCTGGATGGTACGGATTTGATCATGATGCGGCTCGCGTCAGCCGGCGCCACGGCCACCGAACAGACACATCACTTTGCGATGACCCGCCGCACCACAACAAGCCGGCCTCATCCACCTACCCTTGATTAGATGCTATGCGGAATCCGACCAAATCCCAGCCCTTCGGGCGAACAACAGTCGGCGATCAGTCGGCTGGCTCACCGTCTGCCTGTTACACGCCGCCACGCTCCAGATGGCCGGTTGCGCCATCGTGCCCGGTAACGACTCGACAAGACTGCGCATGACCGGTGAATCCAGCATTCAGGTGCCGGTCGACACGCCGCAGGGGAAGTACCAGCCAACATCAGGGTGCGACCGATTACCGCGGAACTGATCATCGAAAAAGACAAGGAATTGCAGGTACAGCCCAACCCGCCCTCCGCGCCCCTGGTGCATCAGGACTATCGACTCGGTCCGGGAGACGTCATCAACGTCATCGTCTGGGATCACCCGGAACTCACCATTCCGGCCGGCGAGTTTCGCAGCGCCGAACAATCGGGCAGCCTCATCTCCGAAGACGGCACCATCTACTTCCCGTATGCGGGCGTCGTCAAGGTCGCGGGGCTGACCACGGGCCAGGTAAGGAATATCCTGACGCAGAAGCTGAGCAGTGTCATCGAGAACGTCCAACTTGAGGTGCGCGTTGCCGCCTATCGCAGCCAACGCGTCTATGTCGTCGGCGAGGTCAACACGCCTGGCATCGTCGCCATCACGGACGTCCCGATGACGCATGGTCGAGGCGGTCAACCAAGCCGGCGGCTTCACCGAGCAGGCAGACCGGAGCACCGTGACCCTGACGCGCGGCGACACAACTCGTCCTATCGACCTGCTCGCACTGTACGAAAACGGCGACACCAGTCAAAACGCGATGCTCCAGAACGGCGACATCGTCACCGTCCCGGACCGCAGCGGCGACAAGGTCTTCGTGCTCGGCGCCGTCAACCGGCCTGGGTCCCAACTCATGGACCGTCACCGCGTGACGCTGACCGAGGCGCTGGGCGACGCCGCGGACATCGACCAATTTCGGCGAATCCCTACCAGATCTATGTCCTGCGCGGCGGCGAGCGTCCGGAGATCTATCACCTGGCCTCGAAGTCACCAGACGCCATGCTGCTGGCAGACCGATTCCAGCTTCTGCCGCGGGACGTGGTCTACGTCGATGCCGCCGATATCGTGCGCTGGAACCGCGTGATGAGCAATCTGTTGCCCACGACCACCATCCTCAACAACCTAGAGGGCCTCAATTTCCAATACGGCGCAGGCTCAATTCGAACTGATTGCTTGCCGTTTTGACCTACACGGCCAGAGGCCTCCGGTCATCGTTCCCGCCGAGCCGATTTATTTCCCGGAAACCGGTCCGCACAGCGGACCGATATCGCAAGCACCACATCCTCGTAGGGTCGCGCTGTCCGACGGACCCATTGGCCTCGCCAACGGCCGTATCGAGAGCCGAGACCACCGGACTCATGATCAAGGCCAGCGCATCCAGCTAAGCACGTAGCAACCTTTCTCCGATGACCAACAGCATTCCTCTCCGTTCAGTGTCCGGGCCGTCGCCTCCGATCGTCGAGCAGCCGCCCCAATACGACTACCAGCCCCGCGAGCCGGACGAGGGTGGCGGCGATCTCGATGCAGCTGTTTTGGCATGCCTGGGAGCACAAGTGGCTTATCCTGGCCGTGTTGATCGCGGCACTCGGGGTCGGGCTATTCAAGTTTTTCTCAACGCCACCGCAATACACCGCGCAGGCGCTGATGCAGATCGAGACCAAACAGGTCAGGCGGCGTCGCGGCCTTGCTTGAGTTCGACCAGTCCGACGCCGTCTTCGGCGGCTCGGTCTCCATCGCCGCCGAGATCGAGATCATCAAGTCGCGCGCCGTGATGGCCGATGTCGCGGAACGACTGAAACTCGACATCCAGGCATACCCTCGCCACGAGCCCTGGATCGGTGCCGCCATCGCTCGCCACTATCGTGGTTCCGGCGTCGCAAAGCCCTGGTTCGGGATGGATCAGTATGCCTGGGGCGGCGAGGAGATCGAGGTGCAGAGCCTGCTGGTGCCGGACGCCCTGCTGGGAACAGCCTTCACGTTGGTCGCGGCGCAAGAGGGCGACTTCCGACTCCTCGACGACACCGGTACCGAACTGTTGCAAGGCTACCGTCGGCAGCCAGGGCCGAGGCCCAACTCCCCGGCGGCGGCGATCTCGTGCTGTTCGTCTCACGGCTCAAGGCCCGCCCAGGCACCGAATTCGTGGTGCGCAAGGTGCTCCCTAGAGGCCGCGGCGGGCGGACTCAGCGGCGCCTTCTCCGCAACGAGAGGCCCAAGCTACTCCGGCATCCTGCAGGTCAGCTTCACCGCCGGTGACCCCAAGCGGGCCGCCACCATCCTCAACGCCATCCTCGACAACTATCAGCGCCACAATGTCGAACGCAAGGGCGAAGAAGCTGACAAGACCCTCGCCTTCTTGGAAAAGCAATTGCCCCCGTTGAAGGCCCGCCTGGACGCCGCCGAGGGTGCCTACAACGCCTTCCTGCGCGAGAACGGCACCATTGACATCACGCGGGAGACGGAAAACGTCCTCACGTCGGTCATTGAAATCGAGAACGAGCTATTCGGCCTACAACAGGAACGCGAGAACCTGCGCGCACGCTTCAAGCCGACACACCCCAAAATCCAGTCCCTCGACGGCCTGATCGGGACGCTGAACGACAAGCTGTCCAAGCTGGAACAAGAGACCGAAGCGCTGCCGGAGACCCAGCAGACGGTGCTGCGCCTGAAGCGCGACGTTGAGGTCAATTCCTCCCTTTACTCCCAGCTGATCAACGCGATGCAGGAACTACGCATCGCCAAGGCGGGCACCGTCGGTAACGCCCGCATCATCGACTACGCCTTGCCACCAGGCGCGCGCGTGGCGCCAAACCTGCGCAAGACGGTTGCTATCAGCACGATGCTTGGCTTGTTCATCGGGCTTGCCATCGTTTTCGTCCGCGTCAAGCTACGCCACGGCATCGAAGACCCGGCCGAGATCGAGCAGGCACTCGGCATCTCCGTCTTCGGCACCATCCCGCTCAGCGAAGCGCAGGAGAAGCTCTCCAAGCAATTCAATAGGCGTAAATCCGGTGGCACCCCACTTGCGCTGGACGCACCCAAAGACCACGCGATTGAGAGCATCCGCAGTCTACGTACCAGCTTGCATTTCCTGCTGCTGGAGGCCGGAAATTCGACCCTGCTCGTCACCGGTCCCGAGCCCCGGCGTCGGCAAGTCGTTTCTCTGCGTCAACCTCGCCCTCGTGCTCGCACAGGCCGGGAAGCGAGTCCTATTGATCGACGCGGATATGCGCAAGGGACACCTGAATCGAGTGCTCGGCATCGATGCCGGCGTCGGGCTGTCGGAGTTCATCGCGGGCGACGTCGCCCGCGAACAGGTGGTGACGCGCATCGACGCCGGACAACTCGACTTCATCGGCACCGGCGCACGACCGCCCAACCCATCGGAACTTCTGATGCATGAGCGTACCGAGACCCTATTGCGCTGGGGCGCCGAGAACTACGACTATGTCGTCATCGATGCCCCGCCCATCCTGGCAGTCACTGACGCCGCAATCATCGGCCGTCATGCAGGCGCATCGCTGCTCGTCGCAAGGGCCCAATCCAACTCCGTCGCGGAGCTTGACGAAAGCGTCAAGCTCATGAAGCAAGGCGGCGCCAGCGTGCGCGGGGTGATACTGAACGGAATCCAAATGCACCGAGGCTACCGGTACGGCTACCGGTACGGCTACCGGTACGGCTACCGGTACGGTTCAAGCTATGGGTATACCGATACCAAGCAATCCAAGCGATAAGGCTCAACCTAAATCCAGCCGTTACTCCAGCTGTAGGGGCGAATTCATTCGCCCAGCCACTGCCTGCCGCGCACCTGAAGCCATACCCACCCTGGCGCACAAACCCCTGATCTAAAAAAATGACCGACGCGAACCTCCAATTCGAGTCGCAGGCGTCGTAGCAACCCAAGCAGCGCCCCATCCGGGATGGCCGGCAAGACACCCCTGGGTCCGTAATCGCACGGCCAGTAGCCTACTCATCCGGCTGCTCGGAAACCGCCTGCGAAGATGACCAAATGCCAGGCTTCAGGGCTGGGCACGTTTATAGAGTCCCAACACCCGGGCAACATAATCCTGCGTCTCCTGATATGGAGGTATCCGGTTGCCGTGCCGTTCCACCGCACCTTCGCCCGCATTGTAGGCGGCCAACACCAGTTCAAGCTCGCCGTCGAACCGGTCCATCAGCCAGCGCAGATAGCGCGCCCCGCCGCGCATGTTATCGGTGGGATCAAAAGCGTCTGAGACCTCAAATCGCTCTGCCGTGTCGGGCATCAGTTGCATCAAGCCCATCGCTCCCTTGGGTGAGACTGCGCCCGGATCGTAGGCCGATTCCACCAGAATCACCGCATCCAATAATTCTGGGGCGAGCCGATGCGCACGGGCGATCTGCCGCAGCCTCGAACGAAAAAGGCGCTGATTTTCAAGATTGACGCCCGCAGAACCAGTGCCCACCCGCGGCGGTGCAGCGGCCTTGGAGCGCAGATGAGGGTAGCCCTTGTAGGCCCGCGACAGCCGGGAATAGTAACCGCTGCCGTCCAAACGACGCGCGATCTCCCTCGACTTTTCGGAGACCCGAACCAAGCCTCCTCGCCCATCGAAATCTAACGCTCGTTCGAAATCTGTCCTCCCTGCCCCGCTGAACGCGTAAAAAGGGTCGGCGAAGCCTCCCCCCGCCTCGGCCATCGGAAACCACCCTGCCAAAACCACGCAAAACGCCGCCGCAAGTTCGCTTTTCATCATCGTCGTCGACCATCGAGCAGCCTATGTATACCGACCTGTCCGCATGACCTACCGAGGCCTAGAAGTACCAACGCCCCCGTGCGGCAGGATGGCTAGAGCATAGCGAAACGCATCGCCGCACTAAAGGCCCACACCGCGGCGATATGCTCCCGAGCCCGGCGGCCGGCTAGAAGCCGGCGCTCCTAGGCAGCCCACCCCCGCAACCAGTACACCAACAAGCCCAAGTACTCCTTGAAGGCCCTAGAACTCCCGCTCAACGCGCCAGCATCCGGCAGATAATCCAGCATCGTCCGAGACACCCGAACCACCACCTCATGATCCGTCGCCACGGGTACCACATCGACACCAGCCGCTCGGAACGCCGCCAGCGCGCGGCGCATGTGGAGCGCGGACGTCACCAGCAGAACCGGCCCGCGGATACCATGCTGATCCAACAATTGGTGCGTCTCCAGCGCATTTTCACGCGTCGTCCCGCTGCGCGCCTCAAGCAGCACACGATCCGGTGGCACGCCCAGATCTTCAAGAAAGGCCAATATCGCCACCGCTTCCGGTGCCTCCTCCGTTTGCCAGGGCAACCGACCACCGCTCACGACCAACCAGGGAGCCTTGCCGGCATGAAACACCCGCGCAGCGTGCCACACCCGATCAGCGGCGGCGTTCAGATCTGGAAACAACCGGGGCGGCACAATACCGCCAACGGCACCGCCCAATACCACCACTGCAGCGGCGTTCGGCAAAGTCGCCAGCGCCAACGGCGGATAGTCTCCTTCTAACGACCCACGCACCCACCCCGAAAACGTCGGCGTTGACCAAAGCCAGACCCACAGCAGTCCAGCCAAGACAAGCCCGCCACCCAGCAGCGCCCACCGAAACAACAGCATCAGCCAGCCCGCCAACACCAGCAGCAGACCGACACCCAGAGGCATCGCCAAGGCAGTCAACACCTTCGACAACAACATCGACTCAACCCCCACAAGAGCAGCAGCCGCCGCCATCTCGCGACGTCGCACACCTGCACCGTTGCCGTAGCACAATCTTATCGTGGTACCGATCGGCCGCCACAGTCAACCCACCGTTCTCCTTAGCCGGCCCCGCACTAGAAACGACTCCAGCCGCCCGCGAGAGGTAGGGGCGACTTCAGTCGCCAAGGGATATTGTCCGGCCACCGAGGCCAAACAATCCCACAGCGTGTTGGCACAGTTCCAGATCACCATGATTCGGCATCAACCTCGAAGCCGACATCGCTGACCTCCCAAGGCGCCTCCAGCCCAAGCGCAGCGGTAAGTAGAAAATGCTCCGAGGGCATGTGCAAACACCTCCGATCGTACCGAAACCAACGCCGAACGATCATCTCCGACAATGCGATCCCCACCGCCGCGTTCTTACGCGGTCTGACCACGAAGGGTATTCACAACCACTGAAAAGTCCGGCCGCGCTTGCTTGCTATAATGCTCGAAACGGATTTCGCGGAGCCGACTATGACCCTGACCCAGCAAGACATCGAATTCATCAAGGCCAACATGGCTACCTGGCTTGCCGAGCAAAGCCTAGGCAAGCCGCCGGCCGTTTACGAAATCGAGCTGCGCGAGCGCATGGTTCGAGTCGAAGAAGAACTCAAGCACCAGCGCGACCTCATGCGCCAAGGCTTCGAGCTGATGGAGAGGCGCTTCGAACAAGTCGACAAGCGCTTTGAGCAAGTGGAGAAACGCTTCGAGCAAGTTGAGAAACGCTTCGAGCAAATCGACAAGCGCTTCGAGCAAATCGACAAACGCTTCGAGCAAGTCGACAAACGCTTCGAGCAAATCGACAACCGCTTTGACGAGATGATTCGCCGCCACGACCGCCACTTTCTATGGCTAATCGGCTTCATCACCACCGTCGGCGGCCTAGTCATCGCAGCCGGCAAGCTTTGGTAGCGGCGCTGCATCCAGGATTGGGGTAGTCGCCGATGCGCACAGTGGCTTTGCAGTCCACGCCGGATAGCAGATACGGCAGCCGCCCGACGTGGTCGATGTGCACATCGGTGATCACCAGGGCCTGAATCGGCTCCACCGGGAAGCGAATCGCCAGACGCTTCGCCCCCGCCCCATCCGGCCCCGCTTCGGCGCCCTGGAATAGCCCATAGTCGACCAGCAGCGAGCGCCCGTCGGGCCAGCACCAGCTCGTGACAGGAACCAGTAGCGCCGGCAATAGCGCCGTGGTCGCGGATGGTCATCCTGCGCCCTCCCGCCGAACGAATTGCGGCAGCTTGGAGAGATTCTTCCACGCCAGCGCGCCCAAGCCTCCGACCTGGTTGGCTCGCAGCGCCTGGTAGTCCTCCCAGGACTTGCGCAGCAGGTGGCGCAGTGAGCGGTTGCTGACCCCGCCCAGGCGCATGCGCACCAGCACCTGCGGCAGGTAGCGCACCCGCCCTTCTCCGTTCCCATCCAGGTGCGTCAGCATCCGCAGCATCAGGTCATAGTCCGCGGCGATCTGGTAGCGGGTGTCGAACATCCCGCAGCGCGCATACAGCGAGCGGCGCAGATACAGCGTCGGATGCGGCGGCATCCAGCCTCGGCGCAATCGCGCCGGCGCATAGTCCCCGGCGCGCCAGTAGCGGATCACGCGGCTGGTGTCCTGTCGCGCGACATACACCAGGTCCCCATAGACCGCCTCTACCGTCGGATCGGCAAAGGCGGCGGCGATGCGGGCGAGCACCTCGCTGTCTGCATAGAGATCATCAGCGTGCAGCAGCCCGACCACGTCACCGCTGGCGCGCGCCAGTCCCTTGTTGAGGGCGTCGTAGATGCCCTGATCGGGCTCGCTGACCAACACCGCCAGCTGATCGCGATGCGCCTGCAGCAGGGCCAACGTGCCGTCCGTGCTGCCACCGTCGATGACGATGTGCTCGCGTGCTGGATACGTCTGACCTGCCACCGAGGCCAGGCAATCGCCGATCACCTCAGCACATTGCCAGGTCGCTGTGACGATGGAAATCTTCATGCGCAGTGAGACTCGTCTAAGACAGAAAAGCAAAAAACCGAGCCGAGGCTCGGTCTTCATCACCAGCTGACGCCAGCGCCGATCCGACACCGACATCGCCGTCCGCGATTACACAGACAGGCCAACCTGCTCCCCTTGCAACAGCCCCTCAAAATAAGCAATCGTTGGCCGTAGTCCGTCACGCAGCGCGACCCGCGGCTCCCACCCCAACTGGTCGCGGGCCAAGGTGATATCCGGCTGGCGCTGCTTGGGGTCGTCCTGCGGCAGGGGCTCGTGGACGAGTTCGGAGCTGGAGCCGGTCAGGTCGCGCACGGCCTCGGCCAGCTCGATCATCGTGAGCACGCCTGGATTGCCCGGATTCTCTGGCCCTGCCACCTCATCCGGACCCTCTATCAGCCGCACGAAGCCCTCGGTTAGTTGTCGATCCGCAGCACGATCTTGACGTGATCGAGAATCCGCTTGGCGCAATCCGCTGCTCACGGGCAACGAGAAAAGCCTTCAGCGCCTTTTCGCCCGCTTGCTGACAGTGGTACACCGCCGTGTCGAGATAGGGAGGCGTGCCGTCCAACAGTCGTAAGGCCGAAGCAAGATCACGTTCAGCCTTTTCGATCCACTCGCCAACCACGTTAGCCCCGTGGTTAACCATAGAGAACCAACCCACGGGAAAGCACATCGTGATCAAACGACGAAGCCACATCCGCATTCCGCTTCGATTCCGTGCGGGTTCGCACCACCAGGTCCACAGGAATGTTAACGCCATGCAAGGCATGGTAGCCCCGCCGCGCCAGCCGATAAGCCGGCTCTGACTGGTCAGGCACGATCACGTACAAATCCAGGTCGCTGTCGCCGTCGGGTTCGCCCCAGACATAGGAACCAAACAACACCACCCGCACCGGTGTCAGTGCCCTGACGATCCGATCCGTGACCTCCCGGATTTTGCTATCGATCGTGGGTTGCATCACAACATCATCACAGAAGAGCCCAGCGCCGAGTCTGCAAACCGACCGACTGCATGTCAAGGGCCAGAACGACGCCAGGTGCAACGAGCGGTTGCTGATACCCGGCGGCGCAGACGAGGCCATCTATTGCGACCCCAGCAACGCCTCAAAGTAGGCAATCGTGGGGCGCAGTCCCTCGCGCAGCGCGACGCGCGGCTCCCACCCCAACTGTTCGCGGGTCAAGCTGATGTCCGGTTGGCGCTGCTTGGGGTCGTCCTGCGGCAGGGGCTGGTGGACGAGCTCGAGCTGGAGCCGGTCAGGTCGCGCACGGCCTCGGCCAGCTCGATCATCGTGAACTCGCCCGGATTACCCAGGTTGACGGGGCCGGCGAGATCGTCCGGGCTGTCCATCAGCCGCACGAAGCCGTCGATGAGATCATCCACGTAGCAGAAGGAGCGCGTCTGGGTGCCGTCGCCATAGAGGGTGATGGGCCTGTTCTGGAGCGCTTGGACGATGAAATTGGAAACCACCCGTCCGTCGTTTGGATGCATCCGCCGCCCGTCGATGTTGAAGATGCGCGCGACCTTGACCCGCAGCCCATGCTGACGGCGGTCGTCGAAGAACACGGTCTCGGCGCAGCGCTTGCCCTCGTCGTAACAGGAGCGCGGCCCGATCGGGTTGACGTTGCCCCAGTCGTGTTCCGGTTGCGGATGGAGGGTGGGGTCGCCGTAGACCTCGCTGTTGGAGGCCTGGAAGAGCTTGGCCTTCACCCGCTTGGCCTGATCCCAAGAAGGCCCAGCATGTTGGTCGCGCCGTGCACGCTGGTCTTGGTGGTCTGCACCGGGTCGAACTGGGTCCGTGTTGCCACCGTCGATGACGACCCAGACGACGATCCTGTCGTCGCGGCCGCAATACGCCTAATGAAAGATCGTCTCCGGGGTCTCGGCGATGAGGATGCGATCCAACCAGGCCTCCAGTTGATCAATTTCCGCGGTTTCAATGCGCTCGCGGTGCGCTTGGACCGCTTCAGGACCGAATTTTCGTTCCATCTGGCGCAGCAATGTCCTGGCTTCGCCCTGCCTAACGCCTTGCTTAACGCCCTGCTTAACGCCCTGCTTAATGCCCTGCTTAACGCCCTGCTTAACGCCCTTCTCAATCCCCGCTTGTTCAACCGTGGTGATATACGGCATACGCTGTTGCTCCTCGTAGGCATAGAGTTGTTGGCGAAAGTCTGCTTCCAGGCCCGCAGGTAGGCGGATCATCCAGTCGATGAGCCGGAACAGCTCCAGGATCAGCGCGCGCTCATCGCCGCGCTCGTACATCAGTCGGATGAGGCGGAATTTCCAGCCCTTGAGCGTTTCGCCATCGTCGGTGACCTTGGCGCGGATCTGTGCCATGACCACCAGGGCGAAGACGTTGTCGCTGGCTTCCAGTTCCGCCCAGCGTTGCGGCTCAGCGTAGTCGAGGAGTTTCACCATGGGAAAGCGGAAGTCAACTCGGCAGCCCCAGAGCGCCGCGCTGTACTGTTGGGGGCGAAAGCCATGATCGCTATCGGCCAGCACGGCCAGACTTGCCACGGGCACCTGATAGCGGTCGCGGATCTTGTAGTGATAGGTGTACATCCGCTCAGCAAAGGCCGTTTCCGGCTCACCTTGCACTTCGACATGGATCAGCACCCACACCGCAGAACCATCGCGTCGAGTGACACCGACCAGCTTGTCGGCATAACGCCGGGTGGTCTTGGCCTCGCGCACGATCTGCTGGAATTCCTTGTCGAGAAATTGAACCCCTTTGGACCAGTCGATCTCAGCATGGATGGCCGGGAACAGCAGCGCGAGAAACTCCGGGAAGAAGCGCTCGAGTGCCTCCTTCCAGGGACTATCGTGGTCGCTTCTTGGCGAATCTGGATGAGGATTGGGTGCTGGTGTTGACCATGCGACGAGTGTAGCCGATTGAGGGTCCGTTGGTGATATCGCCCCGAAACCGTGGTCCGTACCGGGGTCATGCACCGGGTTTATGCAGAGCCGCCCCTTCACCCCGCCACCCAGGGTCGTGAACAGACATGAGAGTCGTCCCGGCCGGCAAGCCGGGCCCCAGGCCAGGAAGGTTAAGCTTGCAAGCACGTACTCACCTCAATGCTTCAGTTCATCACGCAGCGCTTTAACTGCTGCCTCCGTTAACCCAGACGCCACCGCAATCTGCCCATCAGTCAACAGATCCATCTTAATCAAATTCTGAGCAACTTCTCCGCGCCCTTCTTCGCGCCCTTCTTCGCGCCCTTCCCGCTTCGCTTCATTCAAAAACGACACCTCATCGTGCAGCGCCCGCTCGCGTACGAACGCCAGGCGGCGCGCCTCCTCATCGGCACTGAGCTCGCGGATGCGGTTCATTGCCTGCTTGACCGGTTCGTGGGTGACCGTGGCCATGGTGCGTTCCTCCTGCCAGTGTTTGAAGAAGGTCATCCAGGCGCGCAGTGGGCCGGGTGACAGACCGAGGCGATCGGCCTTGTTGAGTTCGATCAGGTTCATCTGCAGGATGTTCCCCAGCGACACCGTCGGCTGGCGTTCATCACGCATCTCGAAGCGCCAGACGGCCTGCTGGCGTTCGCCTTCGGTGGCGGTGAACAGGTCGAAGTCGAGCAGATGCAGCCCGACCGAGGCCCGCAGCTCCTGGTAGTCTTCGCCGGCACTCAGCTGGCCGCCCGAGCGTGCGCGCCAGGTAGAACAACCCGCGCTTGTGCCAGACACCGTAACGGCGTACCTGCACCTCAATAGTGTCGCAGTGGCCATCAGTATCCCGAGCCAGCACGTAAAGGATGATGGATACCGAGCGCACGTGGGTTTTCCGGAAAGCAGGGTGCGTCCCGCGTGCGTCGGGGCAAGGCGCGCCGACGAGGCGTAGCGGCCACTACGGCGAGGAGGCGCAACGCAGCCCCGGCGTGCGCGGGGCGTGCAATGCGGCGAAAAACCCACGTGTGCTCGGTATACTTTTGCCGGTGAGTTCGCTGGGCTCGATGTTGGGATTCAGGATCTCCACCGAGGCAATGTCGGGCAGATCGGGGCGCAGGTCGTTGATCAGCGCCACCAGCAGCTCAGGCGCCTCGGCAAACAGCCGCTTGAAGACGTAGTCGTTGGTGGGGTCGAGTAGGTCGCGCATGGCCACTCCTGCATCAGTGCGCGCATGTTAACCAATTTTAGGTGCCGTGCGGGCGTGGCCGACACCGTCAGCAAGGCCAAGAAACCAAAAAACCGAGCCAAGGCTCGGTTTAAGCCGTCTCCGCGGGCCGACGCATCCGCCTCCTAGCAGACCGTGCAACTCTCCCCGTCGGATGGTAGCGCGCAGAGACTGTGCAACTCGTCGATACCATGCCAATGTGACGTGGCGTCGTAGGCTGGGTTGAGCTTGCGAAACCCAGCTTTCAAGAGGTACGGCGCTGACAATGCTGGGTTTCGTTCCTCAACCCAGCCTACGGGGATTTCTTG
The DNA here is from genome assembly GCA_963698775.1 of uncultured Gammaproteobacteria bacterium. GTDB lineage: Bacteria > Pseudomonadota > Gammaproteobacteria > Chromatiales > Chromatiaceae > Thiohalocapsa. The sequence continues at coordinate 750 of CAVOSE010000072.1, read as the reverse complement.
CCCAGTCTCTGGAGCGCCGTGACGATCAGAATCAATGGCTCCCGGCCTCGTCGCCGAGCAGATCCGCAACGCTGGCGGCATCGAAAATGCCATCCAGCCAGGCATCGAGCTGGGCCTCGGGCGCCGCGGCGATACGCTGTGCCGCCCAGGCGGGTAACGCGCCGAAGCGGCGGGTCAACTGACGCCGCAGAGTCCCGGACTTACCCTCGGCCTTGCCCTCGGCGAAGATGGATTGATAGGCCTTCGTCTCTTGGATCGGGGTCACCAGATTCAACATGGTCCAGATCTCCTGCGCGGTCTTGCCGCGAAAGCGTTCGAATCGGCGAGCCCTGCGCATGCACCCAGCGGGGTCGGTCCGGCACGTCGGCCGCGCGCAGAAAGACCGCGATCCCTAGCACTTCGCGCTCGGGATGTTGTTCCCCGTAGAGGCCGATCTTGGTGTTGAGATTGTACAGCGCCTTGGCCACGGGCTGAGCCTGGAATTCGACCACGTAGGCCGGCCCCGCGTGGCCGTCCGGCTCGACCAGTCCATCGAGGCGTCGTTCCAGACCCTTGATCGTCAGCGAGCAGAAGCGATAGGCGCCGACGAGTTGCAGGCCGCCGGTGAGCACCCGGAAGGCCTCCGGGCCGGTGCGCAGGAAGAGATAGATCGGGTGGTCGGTCTGCATACCCGACAGCATAGACCAGCGAAGGTGTCATCGAAAGCTTGGCGGCCTGTGTGGCGATCATGCAGGCAATACTGCCCCATCG
>CAVOSE010000071.1:0-77485 GCA_963698775.1 uncultured Gammaproteobacteria bacterium | reverse complement strand
TTCGCTTGCGCAAACCGGTCGCCGAGGTCGGGATCGGTCCCACACTTTTTACGCGATCGAGCAGATCGCAGAGGATTTGCGGCGATGAACTATTGCAGCCAGTGCGGCACGACGGTCACGGTTAGGGTGCCGGAAGGGGACAACGTGCCCCGCCACGTCTGCGACGCCTGCGGCGTTATTCACTATCAGAATCCGAAGATCGTCGTCGGCTGCATCCCGGAGTGGGAAGACCGCGTCCTGCTCTGTAAGCGGGCCATCGAACCCCGCTATGGCCTGTGGACCCTGCCGGCCGGCTTTATGGAGAATGGCGAGACGGTGCAGCAGGGCGCCGCCCGCGAGACACTGGAGGAGGCCAACGCGCGGGTCGAGGTCGGCGCCCTCTACGCGCTGTTCAATCTGCCCCACATCAACCAGGTCTACATGCTGTTCCGCAGTCGTCTGTTGGACCTGGACTTCGGCCCCGGTAGCGAGAGCCTGGAAACCGAGCTGCTGGATCAGTCGCAGATCCCTTGGGAGCAGATCGCTTTCCCGGTGATCCACGAATCCCTGAAACTGTTCTTCCAGGACCGCGCCGATGGCCGTTTCCCGCTGCGCAGCGGCGACATCACACGCTTGGCGGGGCCGGAGCGGCGCTACGAGGTGCGTATGTGCCCAACGGGATGAGCGATTTGGGACGAATGCGGCGTGTAGAGCCGGGAGAAAGAGATCTCGCGCAGACGCAAAGGCGCAGAGAAAAAGGTAAGAGAAGAAGAGAGAACTAGGGAAAATAGAAGATAATTGACAGAAATTTAGGGGGTATTGCGCTGGTTTAATCGACCCATTTTCTTTCTTCCCTTTGCGCCTCTGCGTCTGCGCGAGCTTTCCCCTCTTCAGCCATCAGCTGTTGCTCCGGGCTTGCCACCCCAGGGGTCGTTGTCGTTTGGCACGGTGGCGACATAGAGGCGCGTGTCGCATCGGGCGTTTAGGGTCGTTCCGCAATGCGCGGGGATCAGGAACGATTGCCCGCGCTTCAGTCGCAGCCGTTCGCCGTTGCCGTCGATCTCAAGGCTGCCTTCCAGGATCAATCCGAGCCGGATGCCGGCATCCGGCAGTCGTTGCTGGCTTTTTGCGCGCAGTGTGAGTCTTTCCAACGCGAACTCCGGCGCTGGTACCCGATAACAGGCGCGCGCTGAGTCGATCACCCGCGGCTCGATGATCGCGGCGGGACCGGTGTCGAATCGCACGACGCTGAGCAACTCGTCGACGTCGATATGCTTTGGCGTCAGTCCCCCGCGCAGTACGTTGTTGGAGTTGGCCATCAGTTCGATGCCGGCGCCCTGCAAATAGCTGTGTAATTCGCCGGCGGGCAGGAACAGGGCCTGCCCGGGGTGGAGATGAATCAGGTTCAACAGCAGGGTGGAAAATAGCCCGCGGTCGCGTCGGCCGGGGCGGGAGAAGAGGCGGTCGGCGCGCAGCAGCCAGAAGCGGTGGTCGTCGCGCTGGAACCTGGTCTTGCGGTGCGCGGCCTCGAGTCGGGTCAAGAGGGGGTCGAGCAGCGTGTTGACCGCCTGCTGGGGTAGGCACATTAGATGTCGGTACAGGCCGTCGAGCCCGCGGGTCGACCGTCCCAGCACGTCGCCCAGCGGCTGTAGCTCCGGTGTGGACGCGAGTAGTGTTGCAACCTCGGGTAGGGGCCGAAAGCCTTGGAGGGCAAAGAAATCGGTTAGCGCGACGAGCAATTCGGGCTTGTGGTTACGGTCGTGATAGTTGCGCCTGGCGTTGTCTATGGGAATACGGTCGCGCTCTTCGCGATCGAATCCGGCGCGTGCCTGGCTGAGATTGGGGTGCACCTGAATCGACAGGGGCTGCCGCGCCGCGAGCACCTTGAACAAGAAGGGCAGCTTGCCGTCGAAGCCGGCCGCCACGTCCTTACCGAGCAGTACCTCGGGGGCGGCATCGATGAGATGGTCGAGCGGGACCGAATCGCCGTCGACCCAGGCAATCGAGGGTAGATCCCGATGAGCGCCGATCCAGAGCTCGGCGAAGGGTTGCCGGGCGCGGTTGGCCTGTCCGATCAGCGCTGGGATGAAGCTCAGGTCACCCCAGCCGTAGTGCTGGACGCGACAGTCGAGTAGCAGCGGGCGTGGGGCCCGCCGCATCAGGTCGGCCGCCCGCCGGACGACGGCCCGGTCGTCGGCGACGGAGCGCAAGGCTGTCGCGGTCCTGCTCATGACTTCACCTCGACGAGAACGCGGTTGGTATCAGTCTCACGGCGGCGGCTGAGCAAGCGCCGCTGCCGCCCCTGTTTTGCGCAGGGCGCTTGAAGCATCCTTGGGGACGCTCGCGTTGACGATTGCCCTTGGAGGAGATGCGAGACTATGCGAAAAAGACAAGCCTGAAACGAGGAGTCTCATGCACCCATCTTCCCGTGTTTTCGGCCGACCCGCGGCAGCGTTGCTGCTTTGCGGTCTGTTGTTCGGTCTGCCCTGGGCGGGCGGTGCGCTTGCGCAAGGGGCCGCCGACATCGACTGGGTCACCGGCAAGGGCACCGCCGAGGCACGCGTCAATCTGTACTTCTTCTGGTCGCGCTCCTGTCCCCATTGTCGCCAGGCGCTGCCTTTCGTCGAGGGGTTGGCACGCGACTCCAGCTGGCTGACGCTGCACTCCCACGAACTCACCAGCGATCGCGCGAACGTGGCGCTGTACATTGAGATGGCCGAGAAGCTCGGGCGTGATGCGCGCTCGGTGCCGGCGTTCTTTGTTTGCGGACGCATGTTGACCGGCTACGACGACGCCGACGGCATGGGTCAGCAGTTGCGCGATCTCGCTGAGCTGTGCCGACCCATCGAAGCAGTGCCTTCCGCTTTGCCGACCGCGGTCGGCGGGCCGGTCTCGTCAGCCCTGCCGGAAACCGGAGCCGGCGCCGATACCGCCGATGGCGATGAGTCGTTGCGGGTGCCGGTGCTCGGTGACATCGATGCGCACAGCCTGTCGCTGCCGGTGTTTACGCTGCTGATCGCGGGTCTCGATGCCTTCAATCCCTGTGCCTTTTTTGTGCTGCTCTTCCTGCTGAGCCTGATGGTGCATGCCCGCAGTCGGGCGCGGATGTTGCTGGTGGGGCTGACCTTTGTGTCCTTTTCCGGGCTGGTCTACTTCCTGTTCATGGCAGCCTGGCTGAACCTGTTCCTGGTGATCGGCGGTGCGCCGGTGGTAACAACCATCGCGGGTCTGGTGGCATTGTTGATCGGGGCGTTGAACGTCAAGGACTTTTTCCTGTTTAAGCGTGGCCCGAGCCTGTCGATCCCGGAGCAGGCCAAGCCGGGGCTGTATCGGCGCATGCGCGGCTTGCTGAGCGCGGAGTCGCTGGCGACCGTGCTGTTCGGCACCGTCGTGTTGGCGCTGGCGGCCAACAGCTACGAGCTGCTGTGCACGGCCGGATTTCCGATGGTCTACACCCGCGTGCTGACGCTCAATGGGCTCAACGGCTGGGGCTACTACGGCTATCTGGCCCTCTACAACCTGATTTACGTGCTGCCGCTGCTCGCGATCGTGCTGGTGTTCACGTTCACGCTGGGCGCCCGCAAACTGACTGAGCGACAGGGCAGGGTGCTGAAGCTGCTCTCGGGTGTGATGATGTTGGGCCTGGGACTGACCATGCTGATCGCGCCGGAATCCTTGGGCAGCCCGTGGATCGGCGCCGGCCTGCTGGCGCTGGCGGGGGCCGCGACGCTTCTGGCGGTCTGGTTTACGCGCGAGGCTAAGACTTGAACAGGTCGTCGGCGGCCTGGCGCAGCGCGTCGCCGGATGATCCGATGGGGTCTTGGATAGCGGTCGGCGACGGGTCGAAAAAGCCGCAGAAATTGGCGCGTTGCTTGTCCGCGACCTGCTCGGCCATCGGCTCGATGCAGTCGTTGGGTCGGCCGCGCTGAAAGAAGCGACAGTTGCGACAGCAGCGGGTCGGTTTGCCACAGCCCAGGCAGTTGGTCTCGCGACCGAAATCGACGTTGGTCAGGTCGGCGCCGCACTGCCAGCAGCGGCCGATGATGTCCTCGGGCATGGGGTTACCTCCAGGGCGGGTTCGGTCAGATCGCGGCTCCGGTCGTCTCAGTCATTGGCCGCGCGCAGCTGCTCGGTCAGCTTAGCAAACTCGCGCTGCATCTCCAGGTTTTGGAACGGACGCAGCGCCGGCACCTGGCGGTCGAGCAGGCCGTCGAGCAACTGCTGGCTGGACTTGACCAGGTCAACCAACTCGCCGGAGACGCGCACCGTCTCGTAGGTGTTCCAAGCGGTCGCGATGTCTTCTTCCAGTGCCACCCGGGCGGCGCGTACCTGCGCCGCCTGCTGCTTGAGATAGTCTCGGTAGACGCCGGCGGCCTCGATGGTGAGCCGCTGTGCATCCAGATTGGCCTGCAGCACCGTGGCCTTTTCCGGGTGTTGGCGGACCAAGGTTCGCGTTTCGTCGGAGAGGGCGTCGGCGCGCCGGGCGATGTCGTTGATCTGCGGCACGTAGCGCTGCTCGATGGCCTGTTCCACGTCCAGGTGCATGCGGTTCAGCGCCCGCAGCAGCACCACGTACATGCCATAGTAGCGGCGTGCGCTCTGCATATCTTCGCCGCTGTCGCGCACCAGTTGCTCCAACTGCACCGTGATGGCCTTGACGTTGTCGAAGACGATGCCGAGGTCGACCATGTTGTCGCCGATCACCGTGGAGAGCAAGAACTCGACCTGTTCGTCGCTGAGCTCCAGGCCCATTGCGCGCAGCTCGGCGGCAAATTCCTTCTTGATCTTGTCGAGTTCGGCGCGGTAGCGGCCGATGTCTTGTTCGCGTTCGTCGATGAGGCGATCGTAATCTTCGACCGTCTTGGCGGTGAGCGACTTGGTGGGCGCGGCCACGCGGTCCTTGCGATAGGCGTCGATGTCGGCGTGGGCGGCCTCGATGCGTTGCTCCAAGGCTTGGATCTCATCGCGGTAGCGCTGCATCGGCGACGTGGACAGGATCGCGACCGACTCGTTCAACAGCTGGTTGATCTCCGCCTCGGCATCGGCCTTGTCGCGGCGAAACCAGGCTCGGTCCGGGAGGTCGCGTTGGGCCTCTTCCAGGGAGACGGTCTGTTCGAGCTTCGGCACCACGTTGGTCCAGACCTGGCCAAAGGCATCGGCCTCCTGCGGTGTCAGTGAATCGCGCGCGTCTTCCCAGGCGCCGAGGGTGGCGTCGCGGGAGCGCTGCCACCAGTCGTCGGCGTTCTCCCGCGAGCGTTGCCAAAGTTCCCCCGCTTGCTGCTGGGACTGTTGCCAAAGTTCGGTTGCCCGTTCGGTCAGGCCGTCCACGAGCGGCGCGGGCTGTTCGGGTTGGACAACGGGCTGGGCAGTCAGTTGGGCGCAGATGCCGAGCAGCAGCAGGGTGGCCAGTGGCCGGGTTGACATGGGTAACCTCGTTGAACTTGGCTGTGATGGGGGATGTTGATGCAAGGGCAAATTCTAGCCCGTGTTGTGCCGCGTGACCTGTCGCTAATGGGCGGCTCCTGAACGCTGCCTTTGGCTGGTCACAGCCTGTTGACTGCCTGTAGACTGCCTGTAGACCGTCGGATCGGAAGCGCTACCTCAAAAAGCCCCTAGTGCCCAAACGCCGCCGACGGCGGCGATGACGAGCAGGACCGCGGCGGCGGCCAGCACCCCAGCCATCAGTTTGACCTTGCGGATTGCGAGGGCATTGTCCCGTGTCGTGTTCGCCAGACTCTGGTCGATCCGCTCGATCAGCTTTGCCTCGCTGGTAGCGATTTGTTCGCTAATAGCCTGCAAGAATTCACGTTTGAGCTCTGCTCGGATGTCTTGCTCGCGCTGCAGGATGTCTTCTGCGATCGCAGCGTTCTGCTGGTCGTGCTGGTGTTGCGCTTCTACGATCCGTTGAAAGTTTGCACCGTCAGCGATTTCTCCTGGGGTCGTGGCCGCGGTGGGCGGTGTCTTGGTCTGTTCGTCCTGGCGCGGGGGAGTGCTTGCGATCGATTCGGTGCTTGGCCTGTGGGTGCCGGGCTCAGGCCGATGGGGGTGAGCCTGCGGGGTAGCACGAGTGGTAGCGGTCGCCGAGTTGTCGTTGATGGATTCCGCTCGCATGCCTAGCAGGCGTCGATTCTCAGGGCTTGACAACCAGTCGTTGAGGTCCATCGACTCGACATCGTAGCCCTGATCGCGGCTGGGAGGGACCCATCCTGGCGGGTGGACATCCGCATTCGATATGCCGCTGCTTTGAGCAATCTCTTGTACCAAGGACTCGATCTGTTGCTCCAACTCGCCGTAAGGGATAACGCGCGTGGCGCCGTGAAGCTGTGCGCGTTTCGCATGCCGCTGCCCGGCGGCGGCTGTGATCACATAGATGGGGAGCTTGGCCAGCCGTTCGCGCAGCGAGGTGAGGGCCTCCAGGGTCTCGTCGGGGAACGCGTCCAATCCCAACACGATCGCCTGGATGGTGTCGGCGACATCCAGAATTTCCTTGATGTTCTCGAAGACATCCACGCGAGCGCCCGCGCTGCTGAACATGGTGACCGCGAGTTGTTGCGCCACGGGATTCGTAATGCTGATGGCGATGCGCGCTGTTCGCTCGGTCATGGTGTTCCCTGTCGGCGTCGTATGGGCCTCGCGGCGGCGAGGTGTTCGGTTGCCTAGGCGGTTATCGACGTTGGGGGCCGGGTGAGGCCGCGATTACTGGATCGTTGGGACGATAGGATAACTGAGATGTGCCGCCGCGGGGGCGATCTGCCTTGTCTGATGATTTCAGCTCTGCTATTTTGCTCGCCTCGCTTCGGTAACCCGAAGCAACCGATCAATGGTGGGCCGCGCCGGTCCCCTCGCAACGCAAAACCGTGAATCCGGTCAGGCCCGGAAGGGAGCAGCCGCAGCGGTGGACGTGTGTGCCGGGGTGTGGCTGGTGCGGCTCGCCGCCCAATTTCGAAGCGATCCGTTGGCCGATGGGCCATTCATCGCTGGATCCAGTAACGGCAATGCACTTGGCGCTACGAGGCGAAGTTCGGTCGGCTTGGCGCGGCTCCAACGGGGTGGTGTCACTCCGGCTGAGTTACACTGCCGCACATGCCCTTCCCCCCTGTGAGACTCCGCTAACCCATCGATGACCTACCAGGTTCTGGCACGCAAGTGGCGTCCGCGTTCCTTCTCTGACCTGGTGGGCCAAGAGCATGTGGTCCGGGCACTGGTCAACGCGTTGCAGCGAGGGCAACTGCATCATGCCTACCTGTTTACCGGAACCCGTGGCGTCGGCAAGACCACGCTGGCACGGATCCTGGCCAAAACGCTCAATTGCGACGAAGGGGTAGGTCCCAACCCTTGCGGGGTGTGTTCCGCTTGTCGTGAGATCGATGAGGGACGGTTCGTCGACCTGATTGAGGTGGATGCGGCCTCTCGAACCAAAGTTGATCAGACCCGCGAGTTGCTCGACAACGTCCCCTTCGCGCCGGTGCGTGGCCGCTCAAAGGTGTACCTGATCGACGAAGTACACATGTTCTCGACGAGCAGCTTCAATGCGCTGCTGAAAACGCTGGAAGAGCCACCGGAGCACGTCAAGTTCATTCTGGCAACGACAGATCCGCAAAAACTGCCAGCGACAGTGCTGTCTCGTTGCCTGCAGTTCAATCTCAAGCGGCTGTTGCCGGAGCAGATCCGGGATCGGTTTCGGCACGTGCTCAAGGCCGAAACCATCGACTTCGACGACGTCGCGCTGGCGCTGCTGGCGCGCGCCGCCGACGGTAGTATGCGGGATGGGCTCAGCCTGCTCGATCAGGCTATTGCCTTCGGCGGGGGGCGGGTTGGCGCCGGTGACACGCGGGCCATGCTTGGAACGCGCAGCGGCGACCTAACGTTGGATCTGCTCGACGCCATGGCCGACAACGACGGCGCGCGGGTGCTGTCCGAGGTGGGTCGCATCGCCGAGCTGACCCCTGACTTCGGCGGCGTGTTGACAGACCTGATCGAGCTGCTGCACCGGCTGGCCCTGGCTCAACAAGTTGCTCGGACCTTGTCGGCGGATGATCCAGATCATGACCGGCTCGCGGCATTAGCGGGCCGTGTTCCCCCCGAGGACGTCCAATTGTTCTATCAGGTCATGCTCACGGGCCAACAGGATCTGCCGTTGGCGCCGGATCCCCGCACTGGTCTTGAGATGGTGTTGCTGCGGGCGCTGGCGTTCCGTCCCGACGCGGACCTGGACGCTGGTCCACCGAGGTCTAGCAACGGCGAGGCAGGTGAGGGGCGCCAGGCTCAGGGTGCTGGCGCTTCGGCCGATCGAACGCCGTCGTCACCGTTGGCGTCACGGTCGGCGTCTCTGGAGACACCTCTGGAGTCAGCAGCGGCGACCTCTCGATCTGAGTTGTGCCCACCGATACAGCCGCCATCGCCATCTCCATCGCCGCCGGCCTCACCGTCGACTCGCTCTGCGACGCCGAACGCGCTCAGCGGAGCGGATGACTGGCACCAGCTGGTCCGGTCACTCACAATCGGCGGACTGTCTCGGCAGCTCGCGGAGCATTGCGCCTTCGTCGATTGGGACGGTAAGCATCTGCGTCTTGCGCTGAACCCCGCGGTCGGCAATCTTCGAGCAGCCGGCGCCGAGCAGCGCTTGGGCGCCAGTCTCTCGGCGGCACTGGGATGCGAGGTCGCGTTGGAGATCGAAACGCAGATGCCAGCGGCGGAGACGCCGGCATTGCGGCAAGCCCGATGCGACGCCCAGCGCCAGGCCGAGGCGGAGCAAACCATGCACGATGACCCGGTCGCGCATGAGCTACACAAGCGATTCGATGCCGAATGGGTTCCCGACAGCATACGCCCGACCGGGGGTGCCGCGGAAGCGAGTCCTTCAGGTCCCGCGTCGGCGCACGAACAATAACTACGGCGACGTCGATCGCGTCGATAATCACTCGTTCGGACCTCGCGTCCGGCGCAACCGCGAATAGCAAAGAGGTAGCATGATGAAAGGCGGACTAGGTGGCATGCTGAAGCAGGCCCAAAAGATGCAAGAGGATCTCAAGAACGCCCAGGAGCGCTTGGCCAAGGAAGAGGTCACGGGCGAGTCCGGCGGCGGCATGGTACGGGTGACCATGACCGGGCGTCACGAGGTGAAACGGGTCGAGATCGACCCGTCTTTGATGGGCGACGACAAGGAAATGCTCGAGGATCTTGTGGCGGCGGCGATCAATGACAGTGTCCGTCGCGTCGGCGAAATGACCCAGGCGAACATGGCGGATATCACCGCCGGGTTGCAGCTTCCGCCCGGCATGAAACTGCCGTTCTAATGTCGACGGCGCGGTGCCGTCCCGTAAGACGTAGCGTTGGTTTTGCCTTAACGCCGTCGCGGGGCGCTGCAAGCAAACGGCACACAGGTGTCTGATCGCAGTCTGCTGAACCAGTTGATCGACGCGCTGCGCTGTCTGCCCGGCGTCGGTCCGAAATCCGCCCAGCGGATGGCGTTCTATCTCCTGGAGCGTGACCGCGATGCCGGTCTCCGGTTGGCACAGGTGATGGCGGAAGCGATGCGCCGCATTGGTCAGTGTCGCGACTGTCGGACGCTGAGCGAACGAGAGGTCTGTGGTCTGTGTTCAGGCGGCAATCGCGACCGCGGGCTGCTGTGCATCGTCGAACAGCCGTCCGATATCGTCGCCATCGAACAGGCAACGGATTATCGGGGCCTCTATTTCGTGCTTGGCGGCCGCCTATCGCCGCTTGACGGCATCGGCCCGGACGACCTGGGCCTCGACCAACTGCAACGGCGGTTGCACGACGGTGTCGTGACCGAGGCCATTCTCGCCATCAGTCCCACCGTCGAGGGCTCAGCGACCGCCCACTACATTACAGATATCGCTGAAGGCAGCGGCGTGCGTATCACGCGCATCGCCCACGGCGTGCCGTTGGGTGGCGAGTTAGAGTTCGTCGATGGAGGCACGCTGGCCCATGCCTTTGCCGGGCGCACCGGTTTCTGATGACCGCGCCGACGCGACGCCACCGATGCTTGCCTGTCTGCAGGGACTCGGCTATTCGGCGCCGCTCACGGTCGTATCGACTCAACGCTTGACGAGGAGAGACCCACAATGTCGGACACCATTTTCGGCAAGATCGCCTCTGGGGAGGTGCCAGCGGATATCGTTTACGAGGATGAGCATGTGGTTGCCTTTCGCGACCTCAGTCCGCAGGCGCCGACCCATGTCCTGGTGATCCCGCGCAAGGCGATCCCGACGCTGAACGATGCCGATGACAGCGACGCAGAACTGATCGGCCGGCTGCTGTTGGCGGCGGCCAAGGTGGCGGAACAGGAGGGAATCGCCGCCGCCGGGTATCGCACCATCATTAACTGCAATGCGGGCGCCGGTCAGACCGTATACCATCTGCATGTGCATGTCCTCGGCGGCCGGCCCCTGCAATGGCCTCCTGGGTAAATGACCTCCGGAACAATGGCTTGGTGGTGATCGATAGGCGGCGTGGGTCGCCGGCGGTTGCCTCCGGTCCGATCCGCGTGCCGAACTGCCGCGCTATGCGTGCCGCTCCGAAGGCGTTAGCATGCCCCGATTGATCGTGCCCGCGTCCAAAAATCGACGGAACTCTCCACCACAGATGTCTGCGTATTCATCCTCCCCGAGCGTCGGCGCATCGGCCGACGATCCGGCTCCGGAACGATCGGTGCTCGAGCAACCGATTCTGGAACTCAAGGCCGCCGCGTTTACACTTCCGGTGCTTCGCCTGTTGGGCTTGGATATGGACGCGGTGGAAAGCGAACTCGTACCAAAGGTGTCTCAGGCGCCGGGCTTTTTCCGCAATACGCCAGTCGTCATCGATCTGACGGCCTTGTCGGACTTCGACGCCGATGTCGGCTTTCCGCAGTTGGTGGGGTTGCTGCGTGGTTTGGGCATGATGCCGGTTGGCGTGCGCGGCGGGAATCCCGCCCAGCATGAGGCCGCAGCGGCGATGGAGCTCGCGATTTTCAGCGATGTCCATAAGCCGCGACAGCGAGTTGCCGCGAGCACCGCCGAGCAGGTCGAACAACGGCCCGCGGTGGCACCGGACCCCGCCCCGGTGCGGCAGGCACCCGCGACCGATGCAGTGGAGGCTGATGTCGGCGCTTCGCTGCTGATCGATCGTCCGGTGCGCTCCGGTCAACGGATTTATGCCTCCGGCGGTGATCTCACGGTGGTCGCGGCGGTGAGTTCCGGCGCGGAACTGATGGCGGACGGCAATATTCACATTTATGCGCCCATGCGTGGCCGTGTCATCGCGGGTCTGAAGGGTAATCTGAACGCGCGGATCTTCTGTCAGGACATGCGGGCGGAGTTGGTATCGGTGGCGGGCCACTATCGCGTCAGCGAGAACATCCCCGCGGACCTGAAAGGAAAACGGGTGCAGGTTTTCCTCGATCATGACGTGCTGAGGATCGAGCCCCTGTGAGGCGATGCCGGTTGACTGGCCAACGCGGCCAATCATTAGCGCGGAAGCGGAAGCGGCGGTTTTCAACCGCTGCTGTCTCCCATCGCGCAGGTAACTGAACTAATTGTTAGAAGATTTGGGGGAACAGCTTTTGGCCAGAATCATCGTCATCACCTCAGGCAAGGGAGGGGTGGGAAAGACTACGACGGCGGCGGCGATGGCCATGGGCCTGGCGCAGCGCGGGCATCGCACGGCGGTCGTCGACTTCGATGTCGGCCTGCGCAATCTGGATCTGATCATGGGCTGTGAGCGGCGCGTGGTCTATGACCTGGTCAACGTCATCAACGGTGAGGCCAATCTCAATCAGGCCCTGATTCGCGACAAGCGTTGCGATAGCCTGTATGTACTGCCGGCCTCGCAGACCCGCGATAAGGATGCGTTGACGGTCGAGGGCGTGGGTAAGGTGCTTGAGGATCTGGGTAAGAGCCATGACTATGTCGTGTGCGACTCGCCCGCCGGTATTGAGCACGGCGCGACCATGGCAATGTATTTCGCCGACGATGCCGTGGTCGTGACCAATCCGGAAGTCTCCTCGGTGCGTGACTCCGACCGGATGCTGGGCATCTTGGCCAGTAAGTCCCGCCGCGCCGAGACCAATGCCGAGCCGATTCGCGAGCACTTGCTGCTGACCCGCTATGTGCCGGACCGTGTCGCCCGCGGGGAAATGCTCAGTGTCGATGACGTGCAAGAGATCCTGTCGCTGAATCTGCTGGGCGTGATTCCGGACTCCCAGGCGGTGCTGAATGCGTCCAATGCAGGTATCCCCGTTATTCTGGACAACGTCTCCGACGCTGGCCAGGCGTATGCGGACATGGTCTCACGGTATTTGGGCGAGGATTTGCCTATGCGGTTCCTGGAGCCTGAGAAGAAGGGCATCTTAAGCCGATTTTTCGGAGGGTAAAGCGTGGGCCTACTTGACTATTTCCGCAACTCCGGACGCTCCAAGGGTACGGCCTCCGTGGCCAAAGAGCGTTTACAGATCTTGGTCGCACACGACCGCTCGGCGCGCGATCGCCCGTCCTACCTGCCCAAGCTTGAACAAGAGATCCTGGCGGTCATCAAGAAGTATGTCGAGGTCGATATGAATTCCGTATCGGTCAACTACGAGCAGGAAGGCAACCAAGAAGTGCTGGAACTGAATATTGTGCTTCCAGACCATGCCGGTCGGGCATGAATCCACTCCGGCGCGGCGGCCCGCTTCCCCAGTCGGTGTGCATCGATCCTGTTAGCCTCCCTGGGCCTGTCGGCTACTTAGGCTAGTAGCCGGGTGAGAATACCGTGGTAGATGGCCGACAGCTGGTTCAGTTCGTCAACGCCGACACATTCGTTGATCTTGTGGATGGTCGCGTTGATTGGACCGAGTTCCAGGACCTGGGCGCCGGTCGGGGCGATGAAGCGTCCGTCGGAGGTGCCTCCGCTGGTTGACAGCGTGGTTTCGACGCCGGTTTCGGCTTGGATGGCGTCGCGGGCGGCGCTGACCAATGCGCCGGCGGGAGTCAGGAACGGGTTTCCGGACAGGCGCCACTGAACCTCGTGGTCGAGTCCATGGCGGTCCAAGATCGATTCGGTACGTTGTCTAATGATCTCCGGTGTCAGTTCGGTGGAAAAACGCCAGTTGCAGCGCACGTGGAGTTCACCGGGGATGACGTTCTCGGCACCGGTGCCGGCCTGGATGTTCGAGATCTGAAAGCTCGTGGGTGGGAAATAGTCGTTGCCCTGGTCCCAGTGCGCAGCGCACAACTCGGTCAGGGCGGCGGACGCTCGATGCACGGGGTTGTCCGCGAGGTGCGGGTAGGCAACGTGTCCTTGTTTGCCGCGGATGATCAGGTTGACATTGAGGCTCCCGCGGCGCCCATTCTTAACGATGTCCCCTAGGCGGTCACGGCTCGACGGCTCGCCCACGAGGGCATAATCAATGGTTTCGCCACGCGCGGTGAGCGCCTCTACGACGCGCACCGTGCCGTCAATTGACGGGCCTTCCTCGTCACTGGTAATCAAGAAGGCGATTGAGCCCTTGTGATCCGGCCAGTCGGCGATGAACTGCTCGGTCGCGGTGACCATGGCCGCGAGGGAGCCCTTCATGTCGCAGGCGCCGCGGCCGTAGAGCAGACCCCCGCGGATTTCTGGCTCGAACGGCGCCGAGCGCCATTGGTCGAGAGGACCAGGCGGGACCACGTCGGTATGGCCGGCGAAACAGAATAGGGGTCCCTCGCTGCCGCGTCTCGCCCAGAGGTTGTTCACCTCGCCGAAGCGCATGGGCTCGATGCGGAAGCCCAAGCGGGCCAGACGCTCGGCCATGAGTGCCTGGCAGCCTGCGTCTTCCGGTGTGACCGACGCCCGACCGATGAGGTCGATGGCGAGTTCCAGGGTTGGTGATTCGGTGTGGGTCACTGGGCGAAGATCTCCGCGTAGTCGGCCTCGCTGAAGCCGACGTGGCGCCGTTCGCCGGTATCGAGCACCGGCCGACGGATGATGGACGGAGTCGCCAACATGACCCGGATCGCGCTGGTCTCATCCATGCCTTCTCTCACCGCCGGGTCGAGCTTGCGCCATAGCTGTCCGCGCCGGTTGAGCAACGCCTCCCAACCCAGTTCCGCCACCCAGGCCCGGAGTACGGCCTCGTCGAGACCCGCCTTCTTGTAGTCGTGGAAACTGTAGGCAATGCCATGCCCATCGAGCCACTGACGGGCCTTTTTCATGGTGTCGCAGTTGGGGATGCCGAATAAAGTCATGGCTGGCGAGGATCGTATAACAGGTGTTCGGGGATCAGGCGGGCAGGGCTCCGTGCCTGCCCCCGCGGCGGCGTAGTTGGTCGAGGGTGTCAGCGCCGTGTCTATTGACTTCCAGCGGCCTAGATTGCTTGGGGGCGCCGAATGCATACAGATGAGTCGAGTTTGCCTTCGTCGTTGTCGTAGTCGGATAGTCGATTACGACAACGACAACGACAACGATAAGCGCTGCCAAGTTTGCCAAAGCGGCGATCACGACTCGTCCGTCGGACGTGGCGCCTCGCTAGATATCTCGGAGTAATTCGTTCAATCCGACCTTGCCGCGGGTCTTCTCGTCCACCTGTTTGATGATGACGGCGCAGTAGAGGCTGTGGCTGCCGTCCTTCGACGGAAGGCTGCCGGGGACCACGACGGCGCCGGGCGGGATGCGGCCATAGAGGATTTCGCCGGTCTCCCGGTTGTAGATCTTGGTGCTCTGGCCGACGTAGACGCCCATGGAAATCACCGCGCCCTGGCCGACGATGACGCCTTCCACGATCTCCGAACGTGCGCCGATGAAGCAGTCGTCCTCGATAATGGTCGGTGCGGCTTGCACCGGTTCGAGCACGCCGCCGATGCCGACGCCGCCGGACAGGTGCACGTTCTTGCCGATCTGGGCGCAGGAGCCCACCGTGGCCCAGGTGTCGACCATGGTGCCGGAATCGACGTAGGCGCCGATGTTGACATAGGAGGGCATCAGCACGCAGTTCGGCGCGATATAGGCCCCGCGGCGCGCCGCTGCTGGCGGTACCACGCGTACGCCTCCGTCGCGGAGTTCACGCGAATTGGTGTCGGCATACTTGGACGGTACCTTGTCGTAGTAGTTGGTGAAGCCGCCCTTGATCACCTGATTGTCCTCGATCCGGAACGACAGCAGTACGGCCTTCTTGATCCAGTCGTTGACCACCCAGTCGCCGTCGTGCTTCTCGGCCACCCGCAGCTCGCCGCGGTCGAGGCGCTCGATGGTGTCGAGGATGGCGTCGCGGACCAGGGTCTCGACGTTGCGGGGGGTGATATCGGCGCGGCGCTCGAAGGCCTTGTCGATGATGGCTTGGTTGTCGGACATGATCGGCTCCTTGGGATTGTGGTCTTTCCGGGGGTTGTTTAGCAGTGGGTCGCGGGCCTGTCAGAGGCTCGCGCAGAATGCCTTGATGCGTTGTGCCGCGTCGACGCACTCATCCAGCGGTGGTACTAACGCCATGCGCACGCGGTTGGCACCTGGGTCGTTGCCATCGCCTGGGCGCGACAGGAAGCTGCCTGGCAGTACGGTCACATGTTGTTCGGCGAACAGGCCGCGGGCGAATGCGGTATCGATGATGGGCGTGCGCGGCCAGAGGTAGAAGCTGGCGGCTGGTCGCTCGACGTCGAGCACGCCATTGAGGATGTCGAGGACGGCGTCGAACTTTTCCCGATACAGGCGCCGGTTTTCGATGACGTGCGCTTCGTCTCCCCAAGCCATGGCGCTGGCATGCTGATGCTGCAACGGCATTGCGCAGCCGTGGTAGGTGCGATAGGCGAAGAAGCGCTCGACAATTGTCGCGTCTCCGGCGACGAAACCGGAGCGCAGCCCCGGCGCATTTGAACGCTTGGACAGGCTGTGGAAGACCACACAGCGGCGGAAGTCGTCGTGGCCCATCGCCGCGGCGGCCTGCAAGAGGCCGACCGGCGGCGTCGCTTCGTCGAGATAGATCTCGGCATAACACTCGTCGCTTGCAATGATGAAATCGTATTCGTGCGCTAAGGCGATCAGCTGCATCAGCGTCGGTTGATCGATCACGGCGCCGGTGGGGTTGCCCGGCGAGCAAAGGAAAAGCAGCTGGCAGCGTCGCCAGGTCGCGTTGTCGACGGCGTCGAAGTCAGGCACGAAGCCGTGCTCGGCGGAGCAGGGCAGGTACCAGGGTTTGGCACCGGCCAACAGCGCTGCGCCCTCGTAAATCTGATAGAACGGGTTGGGCATCAAGACCAGTGGTTCGCTGCTTGGGTCGAGCGCGGCCTGGGCGAACGCAAACAAGGCCTCGCGCGTGCCGTTGACGGGTAGGATGTGTCGCTCCGGATCGAGTGCCCCCGCGGGTAGAAGGTAGCGGCGCGTCAGCCATTGTGCGATGACCTCGCGCAATAGGTGCAGGCCGCGGGTGTTGGGATAGACTGCAAGCTGATGCAGGTGAGCGAGGAGCGCCTCGCCGATGATGGACGGCGTGGGATGCTTCGGCTCGCCAATCGACAATGCGATCGGCGACAGCGATGCCGGCGGCTCGATACCCTGCTTCAGGGCGGCGAGCTTCTCGAACGGGTAGGGCTGCAGTCGATCCAGATTCGGGTTCATTCGGGAGTTCAATATGTTTCGCTGTTGCTAGAGAATCTTGACGACAATGAGCGAAAGATCATCCTGCAAGGCTTGGGGGTAGGAGAAATCCAGAACCCGTTGTTTGATGTCTTGCGCGATGTACTCCGCGGGATGCTCCCACAGCTCCCGGACCGCATCTTTCAGCCGCTCCCGTCCGAAGGGGATGCCTCTCGGGTTGGTCGCTTCGGCGATGCCGTCGGTCGATAGCACCAGCAGATCGCCGGATTGGATGTGCAGTTTTTCCACGCCGTAGCGCTGATTTTCGAACATGCCCAGCGGTAAGCCCGTCGACTGGGTCTCCTGAATGCGATCGATCGTTGGACGCAGGTCTGATCGATCACATGCCTTGGCAGCCCTTTCGCCAAGCTGATGCGAATGACATCCAGCTCGGTTTTCAGCATGATCGACCAGCGGTTGGCGCGCAGGACCTCGGTGAGGACGAGCCCGATGCGTTCCAAAGCGTCACGTGGATCACGCGCATCCACCATCAGGCTGGTGACACGCTCCAAACCATGCAATATTCGGTTAGTATCTACGGAGAGGACGCTGGAAATTTCGCTGTGCGTGTTCGACATTGTCTCGCGTCGTTGTTCTTTCGGGCGCACGCCAGGTTGCCAATCCACCAGTCTAACATTCGTTGTTGGCATCAGACGAATCGCGAACCGAAGCGAGCCACGCGTGCCCGGTCCCAGAACCGGGCGCCATGCAAAATGCCCCCGATCGCTGGTCAGCGTCGCCAAAGAGCGCCGTCTACCTCAGATCAGATGAGACCCGGAGAAGCCGCTTGTCCCTGATTGCTGGAATACATCACGTCAGCTTGATCGTCGCCGATACGAGCCGGTCTCTCCGTTTCTATCGAGATCTCCTCGGCCTATCTGTCGATGCATCGAGGCCCGATCTGGGCTACCCAGGCGCCTGGCTGCGGCTCGGTAGGCAGCAAATCCACTTACTGGAACTGCCGAACCCGGATCCAACCGAACAGAGACCAGCGCACGGGGGGCGTGATCGCCACTTAGCCCTGGCCGTTCCTGACCTGGATCAGTTGTCGGACCTCCTGTCGCGGGCAGGAATCGCTTACAGCCTCAGCCGCTCCGGGCGTCGAGCGTTGTTTTGTCGAGACCCGGACGCAAACGCGCTCGAGTTCATCGAGGTGATGTGACTGGGGTTCGCGTTTAAGGCGATTTCTGCTAGATCTCGTATCGAACCTCAATCCGGCGTCATCTGGTATGAGATTTTCCGGCAATCGCCTAGACTGTTGGGTGGCATCACCAGCCTCGAAAATACCAGCCGTTGTCCCAGTCTAGCGATTCGGCATCGGGTGTTGTCGGTACCTCCCCCTGTTCGCCGCTCGGGACAGCGGGTCTTGGCGGTGGCCACGGTGTGGACCAGGGCCCCTGGTTTAGGAACGAGCGACGGTCTTGCTCGATCATGTCTTGCCTCTCCTGCCGCCTGCGCAGGAATGCATCCTCGCGCGCCCCGAACTGGGCGGCGCCGACCGGGTCGATGGCGCGTCGACGTGCATCGCGCTGCGCGCGACGCTGCTCTTGCAGTGCTCGACGTTGGCTGCGCACCTCATCGAGCCAGCGCGGAACCCGAGGGACCGCGGCTGACGCGGTATCGCCACCCGTTTGCGGGATTTGGGGACCCGATTGCTGAGCTGGACGCGCCCAATCCGTTGTCTGTGGATCGCCGGCAGGTGTGGCGCCGAAGGGGATTGTGGGCAGTAGTGCCGCGCCGCATAGGATCGACAGTCGTAACCGTGCCGGAGTCCTGCTCATCTGCGCCCTGTCGCTTGAATTTAGTATCTGGTTAATCACTGTTTTAGGCCACAAGCCGCGCGTCGTCAATCGCCAATGCGGCATTCGACCGACTCACACCACCATCGCATCCCCGTCCCGTTCTGTAGGGATACGACGCTCAGGACGGATTGGGCGTCTCCAGACGTTTGTGGATCTCCTGGCGCAGACAGGTCAATGCAGCCTCGCAGGTGATCGGCGTGGCCTCCTGCGTGGAAATGAAGAAGACATCGTCGACGTCAGCGCCGACTGTGGCGATCTTGGCACTTTGCAGACGAATGTCACATTGTTCGAACACCGCGCCGATCTCCGCGAGGAGGCCGGGGCGATCAAGCGTGGTCAGGCGCATCATGGTGCGTTGATTGCGCATGTCCTCAGTGAAACTGACCCGGGTCTCGGTGGGGAAATGTCGATGCTGCCGGGGTAGTCGCCGGCTGACGCGCAAGGCGTTGTCGTCGTGCTCACCGAGGGTCTGAAGTAGCAGATCGCGCAGTTCGTCGCTTTCCCGCCCCTGCTCGATGGGAGCGTGGTCGGGGCCCAGCACCTGAAAGGTATTGACCGCGATGCCATCCTCGGTGGTGGTGATGCGGGCGTCCATGATGCTCAATGCGCGCTGATCGAGCAGGGCGGTGATGCGTACGAACAGATTCTTTTGGTCAAGGCTGTAGATGAAGACTTCGCTGCAGCCGCGCGATGCCACGGGGCGGATCACGACGAGGGGGAGGTCGTGGCAATCGGCATCCAGCATCTGCTTGGTTTGCCACGCGATCTCCTCTGGTGAACTGGGTGCGAAGAACTCTAGGCCGAAGCGGCTCCATAGATCGCGGCATTCCTCTGCGTCGATACCTTCGAAGGCGAGCGCCCGCATTGCCTCGCGCTGCTTTTGCTCCACCATGTCATCTTGCGCCTGAGGATTGTCCAAGCCTCGGTTGAGGCTGCGGCGGGTCGCTTGGTAGAGGTCGCGGAGCAGGGCATTCTTCCAGGAGTTCCAGCGCTTCGGATTGGTGGCGCGGGCGTCGGCCACCGTCAGCAGGTAGAGGTAATCCAGCCGGCTGCTATCGCCGATCTGCTCCGCGAACGCCTGGATAACGCCTGGGTCGGAGATGTCCTTGCGCTGTGCGGTCATGGACATCAGCAGGTGGTGTTCCACCAGCCAGGCCACCAGCCGGCTGTCGAATTCGCTGAGCGAATGCAACTGACAGAAGTCCCAGGCGTCGCGCGCTCCGAGCAATGAGTGGTCACCACCGCGGCCCTTGGCGATGTCGTGGAACAGTCCTGCCAGGTACAACAGTTCGATCTTGGGGATACGCTGGGCGATGGCACTGCACAAAGGGAACTCGCCGTGGTGCTCCTGAATGGTAAAGCGGCGAAGGTTGCGCAGCAGCCGCAGCGTGTGTTCGTCGACGGTATAGACATGGAACAGGTCATACTGCATGCGTCCGACGATATTGGCGAAGGCGGGGATGTAGGCGGCCAGAACCCCGTAGCGGTTCATGCGGCGCAACGCGTGCGTCAGACCGCGCGGATAGCGCACGATCTCCATGAACAGGCTGCGCGTGCGCAGGTCCTCGCGAAAGTCGTCGTCGATGCGGTGGCGGTTTTCACGGATCAGGCGAATGGTGCTGGCGCGGATGCCCTTGAGCCGTGGATTCTGCTGTAGCACATAAAATACCTCTAACAACGCGAACGGTCGGTGCTCGAAGACCTTCGGGTGGGTGACCTCAAGATAGCCGCTGCGACTCTGGAAACGCTTGCTGATAGGTTGTGGCGGGCCGATCTGATCGTGCAGCAGGATCGCCTCCTGAAACAGCTGCAACAGCATTTCGTTCAGCCGATTCAGCTCTATCACCGTGCGGTAATATTGCTGCATGAGTTGTTCGACGGCGAGGCTGTCGCCGTGGTCAGAAAAGCCGAACTCATCGGCCAGCGTCCGTTGGTAATCGAACAGCAGTCGATCTTCGCGGCGCCCGCTTAGGCGGTGGAGCGCGAAGCGGATGCGCCATAGAAGCGACTGGCCCTCGATCAGCGCGAGGTATTCCGCTTCGGTCAAAAAGCCGTGCTCGACCAAGTCGTGCAGGGAGTCCGCGCCGAAGTGGCGCTTGGTTACCCAGGCGATCATCTGGATGTCACGCAGGCCGCCGGGGTTTTCCTTTATATTGGGTTCCAGGTTGTAAGCGGTTTCGCCGTACTTCCGCCAGCGCGTCAGCTGCTCCTTGCACTTGGCCTCGAAAAATGCGTCGCTGGGCCAGATGCTGTCTGGCCCAATCGCCTCCCGCATGGCGTCGAACAGCCCCTTGTCGCCGGTGATCAGTCGTGCCTCGATCAAATTGGTGATGACGGTGACGTCGGCCTCGGCGTGTTCGCGGCATTGCGCCACCGTCCGAACGGAGTGCCCGATCTCGAGCCCGATATCCCAGAGGAATGTGACCAATTCGGAGATGGTGTTGCCGACGCGCACAACGGCATCGGGTTCCAGCAGGATCATGAGGTCGATATCGGAGGCGGGATGCAGCTCGCGTCTGCCATAGCCGCC
Organism: uncultured Gammaproteobacteria bacterium; assembly: GCA_963698775.1. Taxonomy (GTDB): domain Bacteria; phylum Pseudomonadota; class Gammaproteobacteria; order Chromatiales; family Chromatiaceae; genus Thiohalocapsa. Next base: position 56,590 of record CAVOSE010000071.1, on the reverse strand, counting down.
GACCGCCACCATGGCAGCCGGCTCGTCGGGCGGCATGAACCGATACCAGGCGCAGGTCACCAACAGATCCACCAGTGCGCTGTGCTCGCGAACCAGGTTTGCGACCGGCGCACCCTCCTGAAAACGCCGGAAGAGGTTCAGCTTGGACTCTTTCAGCGCCTGCTTGAACAGCGCCAGCGCATCGGCATAGTTGGCGTGGATCAGCAGATCTGCATCGAGGTCCTGTACTGCAGTTGTGTCAGCGATGATGGCGTTCATGCGGCGAGAGGGGGCTCGCGCTCCTCGTCGCGGAGGGTCAGTATTTCGTGTCCCTGATCGGTCACCAGGATCGTGTGTTCCCACTGCGCCGACAGGCTGCGGTCTTTGGTGACCACGGTCCAGCCGTCCGGAAGCAGTTTGACCTGCCGCTTGCCGGCGTTGACCATGGGTTCGATCGTGAAGCACATGCCGGGCTGAAGCACAACGCCGTCGCCGGGCGAACCGTAATGCAGCACTTGTGGTTCTTCGTGAAACTCGCGCCCGATGCCGTGTCCGCAGTACTCACGCACGACCGAGAATTTGTGCCCCTCGACGAACGTCTGAATGGCGTGGCCGATGTCGCCGAGGGTGGCCCCTGGGGCAACTTGGGCGATGCCGATACGCAGGGCCTGCTGGGTAACGCTCACGAGCCGGCGCGCCATAACGGAAGGTTCGCCGACGAAGAACATCTTGCTCGTATCACCGTGGAAGCCGTCCTTGATGACGGTGATGTCAATGTTGACGATGTCTCCTTTCTTGAGGCGCTTGTTGCCGGGGATGCCGTGACAGACTTGATTGTTGACCGAGGTACAGATCGAGCGGGGGAAGCCTTTGTAATCGAGCGGCGCCGGCGTGGCGCGTTGTTCGTTGACGATAAAGCTGTGGCAGATACGGTCGAGTTCGTCGGTGGTGACGCCCGGTCGCACCTGTTCGCCGATCATCTCCAGTACGTCGGCTGCCAGGCGTCCCGCGACGCGCATCTTGTCGATCTCGTCGCTACTTTTGATCGTAATGCTCATAACTTCGTGTGACGGGGCTGGGCTGATAGGGGCGCGAAGGGTGGGGCTCGGCTAATCGCCTCCGCTTGTATGGCTGGCGTCTCCGGGGCCTGCGAACGGACGGTGTGGGTGCCCGTCTCTCGGTTCCAAGAATGCGTGCAGCTGTCTTTCGCAATTGCCCGTGGGTGACCCACCATGTTATAAAAAGCGGCGTGGTCGGGCAAACGTTTGGCCACAACCTGCCGGCGACTTCAATCTGCCGACGATCTCCCGCGGTTGCAACAGCCTACATGTGTAAGCTTGCGCGTGCGGGTTTGAGCCGGTTGTCGTTTCGAGGCGAGGCGCCTGCCCCGGAGGCAGCGGTGCGATCTCCCGCCATCGCCGCGACCCCAGCCATAGCATGCGCGGGGACGATGGGGATGTTTAGGCAGTATTTTTGGTCGTCGACCTTCATTAACGCCACACACGTGTCGACACATGTTGCCGGGTGCCCGCTTGCGGGTTGCGACATGGGACGCGTGGAGGTTCAACCCGATTGAGGAAAAACCAATGAGTGATGTATCCATGCGGCAGATGCTGCAGGCTGGTGTCCATTTCGGTCACCAAACCCGTTACTGGAACCCGAAGATGGCCGCTTACATCTTCGGCCAGCGCAACAAGATCCATATCGTCAATCTCGAAAAGACGCTGCCGCTGTACCAGGACGCGGCCAACTATCTCGGCAAGCTGTCCGCAAACGGCGGCAAGGTGCTGTTCGTTGGCACCAAGCGTGCCGCCCAAGATGCGGTCCGCGAGGCGGCGAGCCGCTGCGGCATGCCCTACGTCAATCACCGTTGGCTCGGCGGCATGCTGACCAACTTCAAGACGGTTAAACAGTCCATCCAGCGCCTGAAGGAGCTGGAGGCCATGTTCGAAGACGGCTCTATTCATCGTTTCGGCAAGAAGGAAGCGCTGACCCTGGAGCGCGAGTGCGAAAAACTCGAGCGCAGCCTCGGTGGAATTAAGAACATGGACGGTCTGCCGGATGCGATGTTCGTGATCGATGTGGGTCACGAGAAGATCGCCATTTCCGAGGCAAACAAGCTCGGCATCCCTGTCGTTGGAGTCGTCGATACCAACAACGATCCGAGCAAGATCGACTACGTGATTCCCGGTAACGACGACGCGATTCGCGCTGTGCGTCTCTACATCGAGGGTGCTGCTTCCGCCATCCTCGACGGTCGCCAGACCGCCGCCGCGATGGCTGGTGGGCGCCGATCGGAGATGTTGGCAGACGAGCTGCCCGACATCGAGAGTGTCGAGACACCAGCGGCCGAGCCGACACCTGAAGTCGCACCAGAGTCCGCGCCTCAGGCCACTTAAGGGGCCGCAGCCGTCGTGGGGCCGATGCAGGCGCTCAGTTGCTGGCATCGGCGCCTACTGAATCATTCGAATTAGCAAACATCAAATCATTCTGGAGTTACTCATGGCCATTACAGCCTCCCTGGTCAAGGAGCTGCGTGAGCGCACAGGCGCGGGCATGATGGAGTGCAAGAAGGCACTCGTAGAGACCGATGGCGACATTGATGCAGCCATTGAGGCCATGCGCAAATCTGGTCAAGCGAAGGCGGCGAAAAAGGCGGGCCGAATCGCGGCCGACGGCACCATCGAGCTGCGCATCAGCGACGATGCCCGCCGCGGCGTGATAGTCGAGATCAATAGCGAGACGGACTTCGTTGCGAAGGACGAAAACTTTGCCAAGTTCACCGGCGCGGTCGCCGATGCAGCCTTGGCGAGTGATGCCGCCGACCCCACCGCCCTAGCGCAGCAGCCGATCGCCGCGGGTGAGGACGTCACCGTTGACGTGGCGCGCGAGGCGCTGATTAGCAAGGTGGGCGAGAACGTTCAATTGCGGCGACTGGTGCGCTTCGATGATGCGCAGGGTGCGATCCACAGCTATCGCCATGGCGTGCGCATTGGCGTGTTGGTGGAGATGGTCGGTGGCGACGCGGCCCTGGGGCGCGACATTGCCATGCACATCGCCGCCAGCAACCCCGTCTGCGTGAGTGCCGACGAAGTGCCGGCTGAAGCGCTGGCGAAGGAGCGCGAGATATTCCGTGCGCAGGCCCTGGAGAGCGGCAAGCCCGAGAACATCGTCGACAAGATCATCGAAGGCCGCATGCGCAAATACATGGAGGAGGTCACCTTGCTTGGTCAGGCGTTCGTCAAGGACCCGGATCAACAGGTCGGGAAACTGCTCAAACAGGCGGACGCGAGCGTGGTACGCTTTGTCCGCCTGGAGGTTGGCGAGGGCATTGAGAAGAAGACCGAGAACTTCGCCGACGAAGTGAAGGCGCAGGCCGGGCTCTAGGTCTGAACGTCAGCCGAATCTGGGCCAATTTGCGCCTGATCGGCGACGGTCTGATATGGACATGGATCGAGTCCCGTCTTAGGCGCAATATTCCGACATTGACGAGGCCGGGGTCCCGTGAGTGAAGCAGTTCATCGACGCATTCTGATCAAGCTGAGCGGCGAGGCGCTCCTCGGCGATGCGCACTGTGGTATCGACCCGATAATGCTCGATCGGCTCGCGGCCGAAGTGGCGGAATGTGCCGCGGGGGGAGCCGAAATCGCCCTCGTGATAGGAGGAGGGAATATCTTTCGCGGCGCCGGTCTGGCCGCCCGTGGTATGGATCGCGTCACGGGCGATCACATGGGCATGCTGGCCACGGTCATGAACGCGCTGGCGATGCAAGATGCGCTTGAGCGCATCGATGTGGGCGCACAGGTCATGTCCGCGTTCCCCATCGGCCAAGTTTGTGAACCTTACGATCGCCGGCAGGCGATGCGCCTTTTGGCGGAGGGGCGGATCCTCATCTTCGCGGCAGGTACCGGCAATCCATTCTTTACCACCGACTCGGCGGCGAGCCTGCGGGCGGCGGAAATCAAGGCCGATCTCCTGATCAAGGCCACCAAGGTCGACGGAATCTACTCCGATGACCCGGTCAAGAACCCGGCCGCGCGTTTTTATGCGCGGCTGAGTTACGATCAGGTACTCGCCGAGGGGCTGGGAGTCATGGATGCAACCGCCATCGTGCTTTGTCGAGACCACGGCATTCCGCTGCGGGTCATGAATATTTACGATTCCGGTGCGCTCGTGCGTGTCGCGGCCGGCGAGAATATCGGTTCCCTGGTGGAGCCCGGAAATTAACGATGATCGACGACATAAAGAAAGATGCGGCCGAACGAATGGGCAAAAGCGCGGAAGCGCTGCGTCACGAATTGGCCAAGATCCGCACCGGTCGGGCGCACCCTTCGCTGCTCGATCATCTCCGCGTGTCCTATTACGGCAGCGATGTGCCCATCTCCCAAGTGGCTAATGTCGCGGTCGAGGACGCACGTATGCTGACGGTCACACCCTGGGACAGGGGCATGGTCCAGGCAGTGGAGAAGGCGATCATGCAGTCCGACCTCGGCATCAATCCGAATACCGCGGGCACAGTGATCCGTGTTCCGATGCCGGCACTCACGGAAGAACGCCGCCGCGACCTCCAACGCATCGCGCGACATGAGGCCGAGCAGGCGCGCGTGGCCGTGCGCAACATTCGCCGTGACGCGAACAACGAGCTGAAGGAGTTGGTGAAGGAGAAACTCATCTCGGATGACGATGAGCGTCGTGGGCAGGAAATCGTGCAAAAGCTCACCGATCAGTTCGTGAAGGAAGTCGATCGGATACTCGAGGAGAAAGAAGCGGACCTGATGTCCATCTGATCCGTTTCAGCAGCAGCGGATCAAAACCCAGTGGCCAGCAATAGTTCGGGCATCGATCGAGAAGACGCGGGTAAGCGGGTGCCGGAGCACGTCGCCATCATCATGGATGGGAACGGCCGTTGGGCGCGGCATCGGGGTCTTCCGCGTACCGCGGGTCACCGCGCGGGTGCCAAGAGCGTGCGCGCGGTCGTCGAGGAAAGCCTGCGTTGTGGTGTGAAGGTGCTGACGCTGTTCGCATTCAGCAGTGAGAACTGGCGTCGGCCGCCCAGCGAAGTGAGCGTGTTGATGGAGCTGTTCATGAGCACGCTGCAGATCGAAGTTAAGCGGCTGGTCGAGCATGAGGTGCAGCTGCGCATCATCGGCGACATGTCGGCCTTTTCGGGCAGACTGCAGTCGCAGTTCGAAAACGCCCAGCAGGCGACCCGTGGCAACCGTAAACTCGTCCTCCAGGTGGCCGCAAACTATGGCGGTCGTTGGGATATCACTCAAGCCGCGCGTGCCGTCGCGGCCGACGTTGCCGGCGGTAGGCTACGCGTCGAAGACATCGATGAGTCAGCCATCTCCGCGCGCCTGTCATTTCCCGAGGTGCCTGATCCCGACCTCTTCATTCGCACCGGTGGAGAGAAGCGCATCAGCAATTTCCTGCTTTGGCAGTCCGCTTACGCCGAGTTCTACTTCTCAGATCTGATGTGGCCGGAGTTCGATGCCGCGGCTTATCTGGCGGCACTGAACGATTTTGCGCGTCGCCAACGCCGCTTCGGGCTGACCGGAGAGCAGATCGTCGCCCAGGCCAGTGCCTGAGCAGACGGCGTCTAGATAAACGGCGCCCCCACCAACCGCGTAAAGCCAACCTGTGTCTACCGAGTCGGAGTCCTCGAGGAGCATCACCCCCCTGCAGCAAAGGTTGGTGACCGCAGGCGTTTTGGCGCCGTTGAGCATCGTTGCGATTTTGCTGTTGCCGACACCTTATTTCGCAATGCTCATTGCCGGGGTGATTTGTGTTGGCGCGTTCGAATGGGCGGGCTTGGTGGGCGTCGGCCGGCGTCGCTGGCGTTGGTTCTACGTCGGTCTAATCGGGGCATGCATGCTGTTGCTCTGGTATGTTCTGCCGTCCGTTTGGGATACACCGCTGCTCGCAGTCGCTGCGTGCTGGTGGGTCGTCACCGCCTTCACCTTGTCCCGCATTCGGAACGTCCAGCCCAGCGATGGGCTGACGTTGACGCTGGTGCCGATCGGGCTGATCGTACTGTTGCCCCCATGGATCGCCATTGTGCGTCTACACGCTGCCGCCGACAATGGTCCCTGGCTGGTCCTGGCGCTGATGATGCTGATCTGGATCGCTGACTCGGCCGCCTATTTTTCGGGGCGCCGATGGGGCAGCCGCAGGCTTGCCCCCGCGTTGAGTCCGGGCAAGACCCTGGCTGGCGTGTACGGTGCGCTGATCGGCGCGAGCGTCTGGGGTTTGGTGCTGGTCGCGCTATTCCACTTGTCGGTTGGTCGCGGTCTGCTCTTGGTGCTGCTATGCGCACTGACCGTGGCGCTTTCCATCGTTGGCGATCTCTACGAGAGTCTGCTCAAACGTCGTCGAGGGCTTAAAGATACCGGTTCCATCCTTCCTGGACATGGCGGTGTGCTCGACCGCATAGACAGCATGACGGCCGCCGCGCCGTTTTTCACGCTTGGCTTACTCTGGTTGGGGAGAGGTTTATGAAAGGTATTGCCGTGCTCGGTTCCACTGGCTCCATCGGCGTCAGCACGCTGGACGTGGTCGAGCGTCATCCTGGTCGCTTTCGGGTCATCGCATTGACTGCGAACGGGAGTGTCCAGCGGATGGCGGAGCAGTGCCGACGCGTGCAGCCCTTATACGCTGTGATGGTTGACGCGCGCGCGGCGTCCGAGCTGCGGGACGTGTTGTCGGACATGGCGGCTCCGCCGGAGGTGCTGTCGGGTCCGAAGGCGCTGGACAGGGTGGCGTCATTGCCCGAGGTCGACTACGTCATGGCGGCCATCGTCGGCGCAGCGGGTCTGATGTCGAGCCTGGCCGCGGCTCGAGCCGGCAAGCGACTCTTGCTGGCCAATAAGGAGGCGTTGGTTGTCGCAGGCGCCATCCTGATGCGCGCTGCCTCGGACAATGGTGCAACCTTGCTGCCCATCGACAGTGAGCACAACGCCATCTTCCAATGTCTGCCTCCCGATCATGGTGTTGGGCTGCAACGTGCCGGGGTCGAGCGCATCCTGCTCACGGCCTCCGGGGGGCCATTCCGCGATGCACCGGTGGAGTCATTGGCCGCGGTGACGCCAGAGCAGGCCTGTGCGCACCCGAACTGGAGCATGGGCCGCAAGATCTCGGTCGACTCCGCGACTATGATGAACAAGGGTCTCGAGATCATCGAGGCCTGTTGGCTGTTCAACACGTCGCCGGAGCGTATCCAGGTCGTCGTCCACAGCCAGAGCGTGATTCATTCAATGGTCCAGTACAGTGACGGTTCGGTGCTCGCGCAGCTGGGTAATCCCGATATGCGTACGCCCATCGCGCATGCACTGGGTTGGCCGGAGCGGATCTTCGCCGGCGTCGAGCCGCTGAATCTGTTCGACATTGCTCGGCTCGATTTCGAGCCGCCGGCGCCGGAGCGGTTCCCCTGTCTGCGCCTGGCCTATCGGGCGGCCGCCGAGGGTGGCACCGCGCCGGCGGTCATGAATGCCGCCAACGAGATCGCCGTCGCGGCATTTCTTGAGCGGCGCATTGGCTTCACCGACATCGGCAACGTTGTCGAACGAACCATGGATGCATTGCCAGCGGAGCCAGTGGACCTGTCCGGGCTCGAGCATGTCCTTAACGTGGACCGTCGAGCGCGGGAGGTTGCGGAACAATCCGTCGCCGCCCTTGTCGCATAGCGCACGATGTTAGAACTCGGTATAAAAATCGGCGCCTTCCTGGTCGCGATCCTGCTACTCGTGACCGTGCACGAGTTTGGTCATTTCTGGGTGGCACGTAAGCTTGGGATCAAGGTCCTGCGCTTTTCCATCGGCTTCGGTCGTCCGTTGCTAACCTGGCGTCGTCGCAACGACGACACCGAGTACGTACTCGCTGCCTTGCCAATCGGTGGCTACGTAAAGATGCTCGACGAGCGCGAAGAAGAGGTCGCTGCCAGCGAGCGACACCTTGCGTTCAACAACCAGAGGCTTTGGAAACGCAGCGCGGTGGTCGTGGCTGGCCCACTTGCCAATTTCCTGTTCGCCATCCTGGCGTACTGGGGCATCCTGATCGCCGGGGAATCGGGCCTGCGTCCGGAAGTCGGCACGGTGGCGCCGGACTCCATTGCCGCGGAGGCACAATTCCAACCGGGAGACCTGGTGCGCTCGGTCGGAAGTCGCGAAACACCGCTGTGGAGCAGCTTCTGGTTTGCGCTTCTATCCGCGTCGCTTGACGGCGATGACGTTGCCGTCGGTGTCGTTACCGCCAATGGGGACGAGACGGTTCGCATCCTTTCCGGCGCGCGCCTGGGCGCCCTCGATCCTGGTCGGGGTTTCCTCGCCATGATTGGGTTGGACAGCGCATCACCGGAGATTCCGCCGGTGATCGGCGAACTGGTCCCAGGCGAGCCGGCGGCAAGCTCGGGGTTGAGCCCTGGTGACCGCGTGTTGAGCGTCGACGGCGTCGGCGTTGAGACCTGGCTGGACTTGGTCAAGGCAGTGCGGGATGCACCGGAGACCGAACTGAGGCTCGACGTCGAGCGCGAAGGGCGCGTCGTCGACTTTCGCGTAACGCCTCTGTCCGTTGAAGTTGAAGGCCAATCCATCGGGCGCATCGGTGCAGGACCCTCGGCACCGGCCGAACTGTTCGAGCCCTTCGAAGCAACTGTTCGCTATGGCCCGTTCGACGCCCTGTTCGAGGCCACCCGGCGCGTAGGCGACCTGTCCGTGCTGACCTTGCGTATCATCGGGCGTATGCTGACTGGGTCCGCGTCCGTGCAAAACCTCAGCAGCCCCATTGGCATCGCTGACACCGCGGGCAAGACTGCGAGTTACGGTATTGAGCCCTTTGTTAAATTCCTCGCCCTGCTCAGCGTCAGCCTCGGGCTGCTGAATTTGCTGCCAATCCCCGTGTTGGACGGCGGCCACTTGTTGTACTACGGCATCGAGGCAGTGACCGGGAAGCCCTTGTCCGAGGCGGCGCAGGCGCTGGGGCAGCGTGTCGGTCTCGCGCTCATCCTGTCTCTCATGACGCTTGCGTTCTACGTGGATATCGCTCGACTGCTGGGCTAGTCGACCTGGATACCTTATAATCGTGCGCTTTATTAGCGTGTCGCGGCCAGCAGTCTAAGCCTGGTCCCGCGGGGGTACCTTGGCGATGAAGGAATGCCTTTTAAACAGGTGGTTGGTGCAGCTCGTTCTCATGGCGTTGCTGCTGACGCTGCCGTTTTCGGTTCGGTCGCAGGCGTTCCAGGTTACCGACATCCGGGTCGAAGGCCTGCAACGTATCGCCGCCGGAACAGTGTTCAACTACCTGCCCGTCCAGATCGGCGACGTCGTTAGCGATAACATCACCGCCGACGTCATTCGTACCCTTTACGGCACCGGCTTTTTCAACGATGTCACCGTCGAGCGCGAAGGTGATGTGCTGGTGATCGTGGTGCGCGAGCGCCCGGCGGTCGCTGAGATTACGCTCGTCGGCAACAAGTCCCTCGACACGGAGGTGCTTAAAGAGGGGCTCGCGGAGGTCGGCCTAGCCGAAGGTCGCGTCTTTGACCCGTCGATTCTCGATCGCATCGAGCAGGAACTCCAGCGTCAGTATTTCGGCTCTGGAAAGTATGGTGTCGGAATCGAATCCACGGTTTCGCCGTTGGAGCGCAACCGTGTGGCGGTCCGCATCGAGATCAACGAGGGTCTGACCGCGCGTTTGAAACAGATCAACATCATCGGCAATCAGGCCTTCACCGAGAAGGAATTGCTGAAGAACTTCGAACTGGGCAAGACCAATTGGTTGTCCTTCTACTCTAAGAACGATCAGTACGCCAAGCAAAAGTTGGCTGGTGACCTCGAGTCGCTGCGGTCGTTCTACTTGGATCGCGGCTATATCGAGTTTCAGATCACCTCCACGCAGGTCACGATCAGTCCCGATAAGAAGGATATGTACGTGACCATCGCCGTCGACGAGGGCGACGTGTTTCGGGTCAGCGATATCCAACTTGCCGGCGAACCATCGGTTCCGGCGGCGCAGTTGTTCCCGCTGATTCAAATGCGCCGCGGTGAGGTCTTCTCGCGAAAGGCCGCTACCGAGAGCGCCGATCGTGTCTCGAGTCTGCTCGGCGACGAGGGGTACGCCTTCGCCAACGTCAATGCCGTGCCGGAAATCGACAAAGAGAACAAGACCGTCGGGGTGACGTTCTTCATCGATCCTGGCAAGCGCGTCTATGTTCGCCGCATCAATATGAAGGGCAATACCCGCACGCGAGACGAGGTGCTGCGTCGGGAAATGCGCCAGCTCGAGACCGCCTGGTTTTCGACCGCGTTGGTCAAACGCTCACGGGAGCGGTTGCAGCGGCTCGGCTACTTCGACGACGTCAACATTGAAACCCCGGCGGTGCCGGGGTCCGCGGATCAGGTGGACGTCGACGTGACGGTCAAGGAAAAGCCTTCCGGCAATCTGATGGCGGGTATCGGTTTCTCGCAGTCGGATGGCATCATTTTCAACACTAGCATCAGTCAGTCAAATTTTCTCGGCACCGGCAAGCGGGTCGCCTTTGCTTTCAACACCAGCAGCACCAATCAGTTTTACCAGCTCGCCTACACCAACCCTTACTACACCATCGACGGGATCAGTCGCGGGTTCGACCTCAGTTACCGCACCACAGACTTCGATCAACTCATCGGTGCTGACTACTCCACCGACGTCGGACGAGCAGCGGTCAACTTCGGACTGCCGATCTCTGATACCTCGCGCGCCGGCCTCGGGATGTACTTTCAGAACACGCGCTTCTTTGCTGGCCAGTTTTCGGATCTGGCGCAAGAGTTCGTTGCCGAGAACGGCGAGAATTTCAACGATGTCTTCTTGACGCTCAGCTATGTCAATGACACCCGCGATACCGCCGTATTCACCAAGAAAGGCACCTTACAAAGCATTTTCGGTGAGATCGCGGTCCCCGGAAGCGATTTGCAGTATTACCGGTTCACCTGGCGGGGGCGCCACTTTGTTCCGCTGACGCAGCGCTTTACGCTGGCGATGAAGGCCGATGCGGGCTATGGCGGGGGCTATGGCAGTACCGAGGCGCTACCGTTCTTTGAGAACTTCTACGCCGGTGGACCGAGCACCGTGCGCGGTTTCAAGGCCAACACCTTGGGTCCGCGTGAGACCACTCCCGGTCAAGAAGACCCGGTTGGTGGTAATGTGAAGCTGACCGGTGGGTTGGAGTTGTATGCGCCACCGCCGATCGGCGGCAACTTCGAAAAGACGCTGCGTTTGGGCGCCTTCCTGGATTTCGGTAATGTGTGGTGGACGGAGCCCACCGACCTGGTGGCGCCGACCGGCTTCGACCTCGGTGAGCTGCGCTACTCCACCGGTCTGTCGGCGCAGTGGCTGTCTCCGGTGGGGGCGCTCTCCCTCAGCGTGGCCTATCCACTGAACGCGACGGATCAGGACGAAGAGCAGGTCTTCCAATTCTCCTTTGGCCAGAACTTCTGATATGCCTTTACTTCCCCGGCGTAGCCTGTCGCTCCTTGCGGTCCTGCTCTTTCTGTCAACGCTCGCGGCGGCGCAGACGGCGGCGTTCACGGTTGCCGTGATCGACCCAAATCGTATCGTTGAGGAATCCCCTCAGTACGAGGAGGCGCGGGCCATGCTGAGTGCGGAGGTCAAGGACAGGGAGGCGGAGCTGCTGACTCAACAGGGCGACGTCGATCGGCTCACCGAACAGTTGGAGCGCGATGGTGCCTTGATGAGCGAAGAGGAGGCCAAGCGGCTGCAGAATGATATTCGCGCCCGCAAGCGAAAGCTGCGTTATGCCAAGGCGGAGCTACAGGAGGATTTCGCGCTGCGCCAGACCGAACTGCGAACCAAGCTGGTGAAGCAGGTCGAGGAGGTGGTGCAGCGGATTGCCAAGGAACAGGGGATTGATGTGATTCTGAGCGAGGGGCTGGTGTACTTCAGCCCCCGCGTGGACATCTCGGGTGAGGTCGTCGATCGTCTCAAGCAGGAGTTCGAAAAGCGCTGAGTCTGCGGCCTAGTGCCGGCGCCCCAAGCTGCGGCCGGCATGACCGTCCCTGCCTCTGTGCCGACCCGCACCCGTGAATTCGGGTGGCGCGATCAGCGATGGAGAACTGGTGTGAAGGCCGGGCGTCGGGAATTTCGCACCAGACGGGGCGGCTATTGATCCTAGGTGAGCGCGTTAGCGACGGCTTAATGACAATGCAGAAGAATCATGCCTGATGCTGTTAGCTAGCCAAATCGCGCAATCGATCGGTGCCGACCTGCTCGGCCCTGACTGCCCTCTATCTCGCGTTGCGGAACTCGACGACGCGGATGCCGGCAGTCTTAGCTTTATGGCGGTGGCCAAGTTCCGCGAGCGCTTGCGCGGCACCAAGGCCGGGGCGGTGATCGTTAACGCCGCCAATGCGGATCAGGCACCCTGTACGCGCTTGGTCGTCGAAAATCCGTACCTCGCCTTTGCCCACGCTGTCGAGCTGTTGCATCCGCGCCCGCGCGCGGTCGCCGGCATCCATGTCAGCGCGGTCGTCGACGGCAGTGCCAGGATCGACTCGACCGCCTCCATTGGCCCGCTCTGCGTCATTGAGTCAGGCGTGGTAATCGGCCCCGGGGTCGAATTGGGCCCCGGCTGCATCGTTCGGGCCGGCACCCGCATTGGTGCGGATAGCAGGCTGGTTGCCCGGGTCACGATCTGCGAAGGCACTCTGATCGGGGAACGCGCGTTGCTTCATCCCGGCGCTGTGATCGGTCGTGAAGGGTTCGGTTTCGCGAAGGATGGGGATCGTTGGGTACGCATCCAGCAATTGGGTCGGGTGCGGCTCGGCAATGATGTAGAGGTTGGCGCCAACTCCGCTGTGGATCGGGGGGCGATCGGCGACACGGTGATCGGCGATGGTGTCAAGATCGACAATCTGATTCAGATCGGTCACAACGTGAGTATCGGTGAGAATACCGCAATGGCGGCCTGTTCCGGCATCTCCGGCTCTACGCGGATCGGGCGAAACTGCACCATCGCTGGCGCCGTCGGGATGGCCGGCCATCTTACGATCGGTGACGATGTGCACTTTACGGGCATGGCGATGGTGACACGTTCCGTCACCGAGGCCGGTGTCTATAGCAGCGGCATTCCGGCCATGCCCAGTAGCGATTGGCGTCGGAATGTCTCGCGCTTCCGGCACCTTGATGAGTTGACCAAGCGCGTCAAGCGCTTGGAAGAGCAACTAGGAAGACAAACCACACCGCCCGAGAAGAAGGGCGAGTGAAGATCCGTAGGGGGTGTTTCGTTGCCTGCCCTCACTGCAGCGGGCTCCGTCGCCAGACGGTTCGCCAACGCAGTCGGCAACGGGCCGATGCACGGTGATGCGACAAATATCAGAACGATCCGGTCTCTGCTCGGGTCGCTGGAGGCGGCTTTGATAACGATGGATATTCATAAGGTGCTGAGCCTGTTGCCGCACCGTTATCCCTTTTTGCTCGTCGACAAGGTGTTGGAATTCGAGCCGGACAAGCGGTTGCTGGGGCTGAAGAACGTGACCTTCAACGAGCCTCACTTCGCCGGGCATTTTCCAATCCGCCCGGTGATGCCGGGTGTGCTCATCGTCGAAGCGATGGCCCAGGCAACAGGGCTGTTGGCGATGGCGTCGCGCCCGGAAGAGGTGGGCGAGAAGTCTTTGTACTATTTTGTAGGCATCGACAAGGCCCGCTTCAAGCGGCCGGTGGAACCCGGCGACCAGTTGTTCCTTGAAGTCACCGTGTTGCATGTAAAGCGCGGCATCTGGAAGTTTGCCGGAGAGGCTCGGGTCGATGACAAGGTCGTTGCCAGTGCCGAGATCATGTGTACGGCTCGGGACTTCTAATCCTTGATCCATCCAAGCGCCGTTGTCGACCCAGGGGCCTCGCTGGCGGGTGACGTTGAGGTCGGTCCGTTCGCCGTCATCGGCGCGGATGTGCGTATCGGGCGCGGTACGCGGATCGGTCCCCATAGCGTCATCCGGGGTCCAACCGAGATTGGCGAAGACAACCGAATCTTTCAGTTCGCCTCCGTCGGTGAAGAGCCGCAGGACAAGAAATACAACGGCGAGCCCACGCGGCTGATCTTGGGTGATCGCAACGTTGTGCGCGAATCGGCCACCATACACCGGGGTACCATCCAGGATCAGTCCGAGACCCGCATCGGCAACGATAACTTGTTCATGGCCTACACCCACGTCGCCCACGATTGTGTGATTGGCGACCACGTGATCATGGCCAACGCTGCATCTTTGGGTGGCCACATCCAGGTGGCGGATTGGGCCATTCTTGGCGGTTTCACCATCGTGCATCAATTCTGCCGCATCGGTGCCCACAGTTTTAGCGCGATGGGATCAGTGATCGGCAAGGACGTGCCGCCTTTCATCATCATCGATGGACATCCGGCCGTGCCCCGCGGCGTCAATACCGAGGGGCTGCGCCGGCGTCAGTTCAGCAACGAGTTGATCGCCGCCATCCGGCGCGCGTATCGTCTGCTTTACTCCTCGGGGCTCAAACTCTCTGAGGCCATCTTCGAAATCCGCAAACTCTCCCAAACCCATCCAGAGCTCGCTTGCATGGCGGATTTCGTCGCGGACAGCACCCGCAGCATCGTGCGGTGAGTCCCACCATTGGCATCATTGCCAACGAGCCGTCCGGAGACCAGTTGGGCGCCTCCATCGTCCGTGCCCTGAAAGAGCGCTTACCGGATGCCCGTTTCGTCGGCGTGGCCGGACCGAAGATGTTGCGCGAGGGTTGCGAAACCCTGTTCCCGATGGAGCGTCTGTCGGTGATGGGGCTCGTGGAAGTGCTCAAGGTGTTGCCGGAGTTGCTGCGCCTGCGCGGCACTTTGGTACGCCATTTCACCGCGAACAGGCCCGATGTGCTCATCGGCATTGATGCGCCCGATTTCAATCTGGGGCTCGAAACACGTTTGCGCCAAGCCGGTGTGCCGACGGTGCACGTCGTCAGCCCTACCGTTTGGGCCTGGCGTGCCGGGCGTGTGAAGGCAATCCGTCGGGCTGTTGACCTCATGCTTAGCCTGTTCCCGTTCGAAGAGACCTTTTTGCGTGAACATGGAATCCCCGCCCGCTACGTCGGCCATCCGTTGGCGGATGAGATCCCGTTGCAGGTCGATGCCGCGGCGGCTCGGGCTGGGCTCGGACTTCCGGCGGTCGGCGAGGTGGTGGCGCTACTGCCGGGAAGTCGCATGAGTGAGGTATCGCGCCTTTCGGTGCCGATGCTGGAGACCGCGCTGTGGTGCGCGCAACGTCGACCCGGACTGCAGTTCGTTGTGCCGCTGGTATCGCAACGCCTTTTGCGGGAGTTCGATGCGCGGCGCCGCGAGGTCGCACCCGAGCTGAGCTGTCTGCTGCTGAATGAGCGGAGCCGCGAGGCCATCGCCGCCGCCGATTGTGTGCTGACCGCATCCGGCACCGCGACGCTTGAGACGCTGCTGTTGAAGCGCCCGATGCTGGTAGCCTACCGGGTCAACGCGTTGACCTATCGGTTGGTTGTCGCGCTGAAGCTGATCAAGGTGCCCTATGCGGCCATGGCGAACTTATTGGTCGGCCGGGAATTGGCGCCGGAGTTTTTGCAGCACCGTTGCCGCCCAGACCTGATGGGACCGGCGTTGCTGGCGCTGCTCGACGATCGCCCGCGTCGTGACGCGATCGCCGCTGAGTATGCGCGCGTCCACCGGACCTTGCGACACGACGCGGCCCGACAGGCAGCGGCCGCGGTGATGGATCTGCTCGCGGGTATCGCGCCCTGAACACGCCAGTGGAGCTGATTGCCGGCGTCGACGAGGCCGGTCGTGGTCCGCTGGCGGGGCCGGTCTGCGCGGCGGCGGTCATCCTGCACCCGCAACGGGTCCCGGACGGTCTCGACGACTCGAAGCGCCTGTCCGAGGCGCAACGCGAGCAGTTGGCGCCACGTATCCAGGGCCTGGCCCTGTGCTGGTCCGTCGCCTGGGCCAGTGCCGCCGAGATCGATCGCATCAACATTCTGCAGGCGTCGCTGCTAGCGATGCATCGAGCCGTTGCGGGGCTGGAATGCTGCCCGAGCCTGGTGTTGGTGGACGGCAACCGGTGTCCACGGGACTTGCCCTGTCCGGCGCGGGCCATCGTCGGCGGCGACTCGCTAGAGCCTGCCATCAGCGCCGCATCGATCCTCGCGAAGGTGGCGCGGGATCAGGTGATGCGGCAACTGCACGAGCTGCATCCCGACTACGGTTTCGCGCGCCACAAGGGCTATCCCACCAAGGCGCATCTGGATGCCCTTCGGCTCCATGGAGCCTGTAGCGAGCATCGCCGCTCGTTCCGGCCGGTGCGCTTGGTGCTGGAGGCGACGGCGCAGCAAGCAGGCCGTGAGCTAAGCGCGAAAGGGCCTCAGTGAGTGGTCGCGGGGCTGGCTTCGGAGGACGGGATGGCAAGGTCACGCAGGCTCAAGCCTGAGAGCGTCGCGTCGAGGGCGTCGTCGACCCGCTGTTCCAGCGCATCGACGGATGCCGTCGCAAGCGGCTGTTGCGCTCCCACCTCGTCATCGCCGTAGCGGCGGATGAAGGCGAGCAGGTCCCGCAGCGGAATCTCTTCCGGTGCACGCGCAGGGACATAGCGGGCGGGTTCATCGGCGGTTCGCACCAACACGTCCGCGCCCTCCAGGATGCGCAACAGGTTGCGGACATTGGTGAAGGGCATGCCGACGGCGTGGGCCAGCCCGTCGGCGGTCCAGGGCGGGTCCTTGCTGAAGTGGGCAGTCACGACGCGCGCCGCGATCACGAGACCTAGCCGCTCGCGCAGCCGGTTGCTTAGGCGCAGGTCTCGAGCGCGTGATCCGAGATATTCCGGATATTGATTATAGAAGGCGATGTTGGCGCCGATCAGCAGGATCAGCCAGGCCGTGTAGAGCCAGATCATGAACAGGATCAGGATCGCGAGACCGGCATAGATGGCAGCATACTTGGTTGACCCCGACATGAAGGTGGCGAACAACTGCCCGATCCCCTGCCAAAGTAGGCCGGCCACTAGCGCGCCGATCAGCGCCGAGCGCAGCTTGACGCGCGTGTTGGGGACGAAGGCGTAGACGAACGTAAACGCGATGGTAATCAGCACGAAGGGCACGAGTCGTCCGACGCTCTCCAGCAGGAAGCCAAGCGGCTCGAACTCGATGGCGCGCTGAAATAGTAGGCTACTGCGCATCGATGCGGTGGCGCCGACCGCGGCAAAAAACAGCACCGGTCCGATCAGCAACACGCTGAGATAGTGGCTGAAGCGTTGCAGTAGCGCTCGGGGCCGATCGACGTGCCAGGTATAGTTGAATACCTGCTCGATCTTCGAGATCAGCGAAATCACCGAGTAGAGTAACAGTACGAGGCCGACCGACCCGAGCACGCCGACGTTGATATTGTCCACGTAGCCGATCAATTGGGTCGTGATCTCGTGGCTCTTGTCCCCCAACGGCGCCAACGCCTGCTGCAGCATCGGCTCCAATTGGTTGTGCACGCCGAAGCCCTTCAACACCGAGAAACTGACCGCCAGCAGGGGGACTAGCGACAGCAGTGTGGTGTAGACCAGGCTCATTGCCTGCAAGCTCAGAAAACCCTGTGTCAGGTCGCGGCCAATCGCATAGACCATCCGCCCCGGTAGCAGCAGCGGACGTTGCCAGCGGGGTAAGGTGGCGGGGTCGGTCTGCCATAACAGTCGCCCCGGAGCTGTCGAGATCTGTCGCGTGGAACCCATATTGAAACTTGCGCAAATGACCCGTGCTGTTAGCGCCTACCTTGCTGTCGATACGGCGGCGCGTCTAGACCGACAGTGACGTCCTGGTGGAGCGGGGGCGGTGTCGGAAGAATAGAAGTGGGGAATTAATCTAAGGGTAGCAGTATAAGGAACTCCACCCTGCTGCGCCTCCCATCAAGTCAACATTCGCATCAACAGAGAACTTTCATTGTGAAGATGTCACTTAGCCGATCCGTCAGTGGTGCCGTACTGCTGGTCTTCGCGACGCTTGTCGCTGTCGCGACCGCCGAAGAGCAGCCGTTGCTGACGCCGATGCCCGAGCAACCGGAGGCGCCGAGCTTCGACCTGTTGGGACCCGGCGGGGAGCGGTACAGTCTAGAGGACATGCGCGGCAAGCCGGTGATCGTGAATTTTTGGGCTACCTGGTGCCCGCCGTGCCGCGCCGAGATGCCGTCGATGCAGCGCGCCTGGGAGCAGGTCAAAGACGACGGCATTCTGATCGTTGCGGTCAATGTCGGCGAAGATGCCGATACCATCCGCCGGTTTACCGAGCAGGTTAAAGTTGAGTTTCCACTTCCCATGGACCTGGACTCGAAGGTGACCCAAAGCTGGCCCATGAACGGCCTGCCGACGACCTTTGTCGTCGACCCAGAGGGTCGGCTGGTCTATCGCGCCCAGGGAGAGCGGGAATGGGATGAGCCCGCGCTGTTGGATCTGGTGCGTGACCTGAAGCAGTGACGCACCGCATTGTAGCGCGCAACAGGGGGCCGGACTTAGGTTGTTGGTTTTCAAGCGGGCTCTGATACCTCCGCGAGGCTGAGCGCGTACAACGCGGCGGCGAGGGAGGCGATCGCCAGTACCAGAATGACGGCTGCCGCGTCGTACAGGTCGGCAACGATACCGATGAGTCCGCCGGCCAGCATGGCAATGCCGATGACGGTGTTGCTGACTGCGACCATCGCCGCTCGCGTGTCGCTGGTCGCCATGTCCACCAGGTAGACCTTGCGGCCCAGGCGTACGCCGGCATGCGCAATGTTCAACAACAGAAACAGCAACGCGAAGAAATAGGGCCCCTGCAACAAGGTTGCGTCGAGTCGCGCCAGCAGCCAGGTCAGCAAGCCGACAAGCCCGGCTGCCGCGGACGCCAGCACCATCACCGTTCGCGCCGAGCGATCGCTGAGCCGTCCCCAGATCGGCGCGCTGATGCTGCTCGCCAATCCGCTGGCGATAATGAGCAGCCCCAGACCGGTCAATTCGCCGTCGCTGCCGCTTTGCAACAACAAGACGTAGAACGGCGGTGCTAGTGCCACGCTGAGCAGGGCAATACGAACCAGCACGAAGCGCCGGAACTGGAGGTCGGTGCGCAGCAGCGAGAGGCTGTCGATGGCCGTTTCCAGCGCATTTCCACCGCCCTCGGTCGCGCCCGGTTGCTCCGCGATGTATCGGAATACCAGTGCCGCCAGCGCGAACAACAGCGCCGCGCCGCCGAGCAGGGCGACGAACACCGCGATGTCGGTCTTGTTGCCGGTGGCGAGTTGCAGATACAGGCCCAACGCTAACGTGAGGGTGCCGGCGATGCCCGCCGACAGGCCCATCAGGTTGCCGCGACGGGCCTTGGAGATGGTCTTGCCGAGCACGTCCTTGGCGGACACCGAGCAGAGCCCGCGCGTTAGGCTGAATAGCACCAGCAGGCCGACGATGACCCAGCCCGCGGTCGCCCCCGACAGCGTCGCTGCCGCCAGCGCCATGATGGCCAGCGATGCCGCCGACAGCCAAGAGCCCCAAATCCAGACGCCCTTGCGCAGTGGCAGTCGCCTGATGTACGCCGCCACCGCGAGTTGCGGCAGCAATACGCCGGCCTCGCGGATGGGCACCAACAGACCCACCAGCGCCGCCGGTGAACCGAGGGCGCCGAGCAGCCAGGGCAGGATCAATTTGGCGCTGCACAGCTCGTCGGCTACTTTTGTTAGCAGATTTGCCCCCAAATACGCAAAGAAGTTGCGGGGCTGATCATTGCAGGACGCTGGCGGAATATCCTTGCACACGCGGGCGTCCTCGTCGCCGGTGACGAGATCGTAGAGATTCTCGATACGAGGCATGACAGCCCCCTGTGCGGAGGTTGATGGTGTCGATGTGTTATTCATAGATCAGCGTGTTCCGAACCTCATACGCCACCCAGGAACCACCTGTCGGGTTGAGCCCTGGCGAGGCTGTTTTGGTACCGAGACGAGGCGTTGAGGCCCGCTGTTTCGGATGCCGCACTAGGCCATGGTTGTGTAACATGTGAGGGTGGCTTGCGAGAATCCGCTTCGCCAGCATCTGCTTTGCGAGATTAGGAGGGGACTGTGGTTAGGGCCCAAGCCAGCATCGAGATCCAGCGCGCACCGGAATGTGTCTATCGATTCATCGCCGAAGATTTTGCGCGGAACTATCCACGCTGGTCACCCGAGGTGAAGCAACTGCGCATCGTATCCAGCGGTCCTTTGCAGGTCGGCAGTTTGGCCCGACAAGTTCGGGTAGACCAGGGTCGGCGTACGGAGTCTACCTTCAAAATCACGCAGATGAATCCGCAAAAGCGGCTGACGTTCCAGGGTACGACCTTTCCCTTCTTGGTCGATTACCGCTTCGATGCGGGCGATGCCCGCACACGGCTGACCTTTACCTTTGAGCTGCGCCGGGTGGATCTGATGATGAGGCCGTTCGAGAAACTGATTCGAATCGCGGTTCAGGACGGCGCTGAGCGCACGGTGCGCAACCTGAAGCGCCTGATCGAAGCGGAATGTCAGCCCGAGTCGGCGCGCGCTTGAGCGCGAGTTCCCAATTGCAAGGCCACAAGACTGAGACGCATTGTTCATGACCGGAGGATGCGATGAGCTTCGTCGTTGAAAAAGATACTGGAATGATTCCATCGGTCCTGGCGCAGATCCTCGACAGTTGCGTCAACGGTGTGACCCTGTCTGACCCAGACCTCCCGGACAATCCCATCGTCTACGTCAACGAGGTCTTCATGCGGATTACTGGCTACAGCCGCGACGAGATCGTTGGGCGCAATTGCCGTTTTCTGCAGGGCGACGACCGCGCGCAGCCCGAGATCGATGAGATACGCGCCGCGCTGGCGTCGCATCGCCCGGTGGCAGTAACCCTGCGCAACTACCGTAAGGACGGGGGATTGTTCTATAACCGCCTCAGCATCCGTCCGCTGCTCGATCCGGACGGCAAGGTGATCTACTACCTTGGCGTCCAATACGACGCAACTGAACAGGTCATAGCGCAGCAGGAGATTGAGCGCCTGAAGAACCTGCTGGGCCAGGCCTGAAGAACCTGCTGGGCCAGGTCTGAATGATCCAGCTGCCGATGGCGCGTCTGGCCGCGCTGGGTCCGGCTTAAGCGCCGGAGTTGCGGGTCTAGGCGCCGCCAGCAATGCTAACGGCCGCAGCCTCGAGCCGAGTCCAGGCCGGCGCCTGCGTCCAATCGATGGGCCGCGGGCTGAAGAAGGCCTTTTCTAATAACAGAATGTCATCGCTGAGCGGGGGCTCCAGGCGACCCGCCAGTTGCGCCAGGTTGGTCGGCGGCGCGGCTGGCCAGAGCAGCGTCGCCCAGTGCAGCAGCGCCTGCCGAGCGGCGGTCGCGTTGCCCGTGCGATACGCCTGCTCCACCGCGTCCACGGCCGCGGCCCGCGGTGTTTGCGATGTCAGTTCCTCCGGAGTCGGTATGTTGCCGGATGTCCCTCCGGTGCTGTCTTGGGGTAGGTCCAGCACCTGACCACCGCCGCTCGCCTCGGTCCGGTGCTTTCCGGAGGGCGGGCGTTCGGCGCGACGCTGCGCGAGCATCCGCAGCAACAGAATCACGGCCGCGATGCCGATCCCGGTCCCGATCGCCTTCATCCAGGGTGGGGTTCGTGCCCAGCGTTGTTGCCAGTCATTCGCCTCGCCCGAGTCCGCTGCTCGAGTCTGGTCATCGGCCGGTGCGCCGGTGGCCGCGTTGCTGCCTTCCGTCTCAGGCCGACTCCAGATCGCAGCCGGGCGACGATCCGCGGACGCGAAAGGCGCCACCGTCAGGGTCCAGTCCGGCAGCATCGCCTGCTGCCATTCTTCGGTACCGGTATTCCACCAGTTGATGCTCGCTCCGGGGAGTTGGTAGATCCCTTCCTCTGCCGTGCCAATCAGAATACGCTCGCTGCGGTAGCCGATGACACCCTCTGGGGTTCGCTCGTTCCATAGGCGTGGCGCATCATCGCGGATGCGTAGCTGAAACGGGATCGCCAGCGGGATAGTCGGTAGGTCTTCTGCCATGACCCCTTCGGCACGGAGCGTGATCATGCGCTCCAGCGCCTGACCCGGCGCGATGCGGACCATCGGCGGACCCGCCTCGGTCAGCGACAGGGCTTTCGCCGGGAGCCAGGGCCTGTCGCCCTCGGCACGCGCGGCGGCGGCTCTGTTGTCGGTCCTTGGCTGCGCGCCCTTGTCCGCTTCCTGTTCGGCCTGGAGGTAAGCGCCGCCGGGGATCGGCTCAACCTGGGCGACGAGTGCGTCAGAGTCGAACGGCAGCGGATTGCCGCCCGCAACGCGCCAGGCGTCGAAGCGCAGCGGTGGGATCTCAAGTGTCCCGGCAACCGACGGAAAGACGGCGAAGCGCCGTTCGTAGACCTGTAGCGCCTCCCCGTCGGTCGTCGTCTCGGCGCGTCGATCCTCGCCGAGCGGCAGCACGCGTGCGCTGTCGATCTTGGGTTCATGCAGCCTGCCCGCGGGTTGAGTATCAGATGATGTGACGCGCACCACGAGCAGCAGCTGTTGTGCGACCCTGACCCGTTTCGGGTCGATGCTCGCCTCGACCGACAGCGACGGGGGGGGCGTCGAACTCGGCTCCGGTGCCGCGGTTTGTGCTGTCGGCAGCAGCAATGTGGAGTTCGTTGTGGTGGTCGCCGCCACCAGCAACTCGATGGGACTGGTCGTTTCGTCGCCAGCGCGAAGCGCCGGAATTGTCAGCATGCCGGTGCGCCGTGGCATCAGCGTCAGACGCAGTTCTCGTCGCTCGCGTCGCTGGCCATTGACGATGCTAACTTCCTCGCGTGTACCGCGGTTGGTGATTTGGAAATCCTGATCCAGCGCAGTCAGGTCTAGGGCCGGCTGCCCCGGACCGGTGAGCGTCAGCGTCAGAATGACAGGCTGACCTGCGGCAACATTGGTGCTGGACAACTCCGCGCTGAGCCCAGCCAGGACATCCGCGGTCCATAGCGTTGTCAACAACGCGATCACTGTCGATGCTCGCGCCAGCAAGTGTCTCAGCGCCCGCCCCAGCAATCCGAACGGCATCAGCGGCTTCAGCGCGCTGTCCCGCACCCCGCAGTCGCTGCAAAGCATGGGTCGCCGCACCAGGCGGGCGTCCTTGCTCGGCGAGCTCCTCTGACGTAGGCCCTCGTAGGGACCGCTGATGGCAATGACCTCTGGTGGCAAGTCGTCATCGACCAAGGGCCGGGCAGTTTTGGTGGGCGCGGACTCTGGCATCGGCTCAGGACGGCGATAGGGGCAGGGGACGTGACGCATCGACCGTCGCGACTTGGCATTTCGGTACGCGCCGGGCTCGGCGAAGGCTACGCCGCAATCGTCACCCGTTCAAGCCGAGCTGCCGCAACCGCTGACCGAAATCAGCAAGGGCGTGGCGGCTTGCAGTGGCGACGGCGTGGTCGTCGCATTGGGTTTCGGCTAAGATCTCCCGAGATAAGCGCACCAGATCACGAGCGCCAGGTGACGAACGGGTAAGTCTGGCGATGGGACGATGTTTGCCCCGGTCGGCTTTGGTGACTCGCGGCGCGGCCCTTGCGTTTAAGCAATGTCTTCGCGTTGACCGCGGTGCCGAGCCGCCAACGTCCAGCGTTGCCAATCCGGCGTTTACCGGTGTCCGCGTTACTTCCAGCCGGCGCGGTCCATGATGCGCACCGCGTCGCCGTTCAAGGCGCCGAGCCGGGAGAGGTTCAGGTCATCTGCTTTGTATTCACCCCATGCGGCCAGTACCGGACTGATCTCGACGTCGTCGCGGACCGGATATTCGCCATTGGCCTCCGCGTACCAGGCCTGTGCCTCTGGCGCGGTCAAGAATTCGATGAGTTGGATAGCGGCCTCCTTGTTCTTCGCGGCCTTGGTCAGGGCGGCGCCGCTAACGTTGACATGGACGCCGCGGCCGTCACCTTGGCCGGGCTGGTTGGGCCAAAAGACGGCCATCTTCGCCGCCGGTTCACGCTCCGCCGGGTCGTCCGACTTGAGCATACCGGCGAGGTAGTAGGTGTTGGCGATTGCGATATCGCATTGACCTGATGCGGCAGCTTTGATTTGGTCGCGGTCTCCGCCCTTAGGTGGGCGCGCCATGTTTGCAACGAGGCCCTTTGCCCATGCCTCGGTGGCGGCGGCATCATCCGCGGCGATCATGGCCGCGACGAGGGATTGATTGTAGACGTTGCTGGACGAACGGATGCAGATGCGACCCTTCCAGTCCGCCTCGGCGAGCGCCTCGTAGGTGGTCAGTTCCGCTGGATCGACGCGGTCGCGGACATACAGGATCGGGCGAGCGCGCAGGGACAGGCCGAACCAGTGTCCCTCGGGGTCACGATAGGTGGCGGGGACCGCGGCATCGAGGACGGTCGAGTCGATGGCCTGAGTGACACCCGCCTCTTTGGCCCGATGCAGATTGCCGGCATCCACCGTCAGGAGCAGATCGGCGGGGCTATTGACGCCCTCGCTGCGCAGGCGTTGTAGCAAGGCGTCTGCCTTTCCAGTGACCAGGTTGACCTGAATGCCGGTTTGAGCGGTGAAACGATCTAACAGCGGTTTGATCAAGTCCTCCTTGCGCGCCGAGTACAGGTTCACCTCGTCGGCCGCTAACACGGGCGCGCTTGGCAGCGTCAGAGACAAGGCGGCAACCAGTACAGGCAAGGTGGTGATAGGCATCAGTGATGGACGAAGGCTTAGTTTCACGCGGGGATTCTCCTCATCGGTGAGCGTTTTGACGGGGCTGTGCTGCGTCGACAGCGGCATTGCTCCGTAAATGTTAATGCGAACAATTGCTATTTGCAACTACCCCGTTTTGATGCGCAACATCGTCGAGGCCCTTGAAAGCGGTGCCGCCGGTAATGATCTAACGCAGTACAAAGTGGGATCTGATGGCGGAGAATAGGTGCTTGGGGCTTGAATCCGCGCCTCGCCGTCGTACAATAACCCAGTAAAGCACTCAGTTAATCGGAGCCAACGATGAGCGCAACCCCAGAAGACGTCGTCCGTGCCAGCGCGGCGCAAGACTACGACGACATCGTCAAATCCGAGTACGAGCACGGCTTTGTCACGGAGATCGAGTCTGACACCTTGCCACCTGGCCTGAGCGAGGACGTGATCCGTGCCATATCGACACGAAAGGGCGAGCCCGAGTTCATGCTTGAGTGGCGCCTTAGTGCCTACCGGAAGTGGCTAGAAATGCCCACACCACGGTGGTCGTCGGTGCACCACCCGGAGATAGACTTCCAGTCGATCTCCTATTTCTCAGCGCCGAAAAGAAAGAAAGAGCTGGCAAGCCTCGATGAGGTCGATCCGGTGTTGCTGGAAACCTACGAGAAGCTCGGCATCCCCCTGGAGGAGCAGAAGGCTTTGGCGGGTGTTGCAGTAGACGCCGTGTTCGACAGCGTCTCGGTAGCGACGACCTTTCGTAAGACTCTGGCTGATGCCGGCGTGATCTTTTGTTCCATCTCCGAGGCGCTCCAGGAGTACCCAGACCTGGTGAAGAAGTACATCGGCACGGTTGTTCCGCCGACCGACAACTTCTACGCGGGTTTGAACTGCGCGGTCTTCACCGACGGCACCTTCGTCTACGTGCCGAAGAACACGCGCTGTCCGATGGAGCTTAGTACCTATTTCCGCATCAACACTGCCAACACTGGGCAGTTCGAGCGCACGCTGATCGTCGCGGAAGAGGGCAGCTATGTAAGCTACTTGGAAGGTTGCACGGCGCCACAGCGCGATGAAAATCAGCTGCACGCGGCAGTGGTCGAACTCGTCGCCATGGACGATGCAGAGATCAAATACTCGACAGTTCAAAATTGGTACCCGGGGGACGAAAACGGCGTCGGTGGGATTTACAACTTCGTCACCAAGCGCGGCGACTGTCGCGGCGCACGCTCCAAGATCTCCTGGACTCAGGTCGAGACCGGCTCCGCCATCACATGGAAATATCCCAGCTGCATCCTGCGCGGCGACAACTCCGTGGGCGAATTCTACTCGGTGGCCGTGACCAAGGGCCGTCAGCAAGCGGACACCGGTACCAAAATGATCCACTTGGGTCGAAATACCAGCTCGACTATTGTCAGCAAGGGCATCTCGGCCCAGCACGGCGAGCAATCCTATCGTGGTTTGGTGCGCATCGCCGGCAAGGCCGAGGGTGCCCGCAACCATACGCAGTGCGACAGCCTGCTGATTGGCGACAAGTGCGCGGCAAACACCTTCCCCTACATCGAGGTCAAGAACCCGAGCGCGAAGATGGAGCATGAGGCGACCACGTCGAAAATCAGCGACGATCAGCTCTTCTACTGCCGCTCGCGTGGCCTCTCGGAAGAGGACGCGGTGTCGATGATCGTCAACGGCTTCTGCAAAGAGGTCTTCAACGAACTGCCCATGGAATTTGCCGTCGAGGCGCAAAAGCTGCTGAGTATCAGTCTCGAGGGCGCCGTCGGCTAGAGCGCTAGCGTGCCGCCCGCTGCATGGCGGGGGCACGGGTTGGCAACCCAATAGCCGACCCGGTTTCTAGCGCGACCGCCACGGTTCGCCGAGGCCGCGCCCAGACGGCAGGTTAAGTCGGCGGCACGAACAGCCAAGGCGCCGCAGGCGCCTCACGAAGTATTCGGAGTCATTGCTATGTTGTCTGTGAAGGGCCTGAAGGCCAATGTAGGAGAGAAAGAGATCCTGAAGGGCCTGGACTTGGAGATTGGGGCCGGCGAAGTGCACGCCATCATGGGGCCGAACGGCTCCGGCAAGAGCACCTTTGCCCACGTCCTGTCAGGCCGTGAGGGCTATCAGGTCACGGCAGGAAGCGTCGATTTCGACGGCACCGACTTGCTCGAGTTGGAGCCCGAAGAGCGAGCCCGCCTCGGACTTTTCTTGGCCTTCCAGTATCCGGTGGAACTGCCTGGCGTCAACAATACGTATTTCCTGAAAGCGGCCCTGAACGCCATCCGCAAATCCCGCGGGGAATCGGAGTTGGATGCGGTGTCGTTCATGCGGCTGATGAAAGAGCGGCTCAAGATCCTGCACCTCGACGACAGTCTACTGAAGCGCCCGGTCAACTTCGGCTTCTCCGGCGGTGAGAAGAAGCGCAACGAGATCTTCCAGATGGCCATGCTGGAGCCGAAACTCGCGATCCTGGACGAGACCGATTCCGGGCTCGACATCGACGCACTGCGTATCGTTGCGGACGGCGTCAATGCGCTGCGCAGCCCTGAGCGCTCAATGGTCGTGGTAACCCACTATCAGCGGCTGCTCGACTACATCCAGCCGGACTATGTGCATGTTTTGGCCAAGGGTCGCATCATCCGTTCGGGCGGCAAGGAGTTGGCCTTGGAGCTGGAAGAGAAGGGCTATGGCTGGATCCTAGGCGAGGAGGCGGCATGAGTGCGGCAGTCTCCAAAGGTGCGGCCGCGCCGAGCAGCCGGAGCGCCGGCGACGCCTTCGCCGGCTGGCTGCGGGCCCTGGGCGACGACGGCGTCGGTGCCTCGCCGGAATGGCTCGACGCTGTGCGAAACGGCGCGCTGGCGCGGGTCCAGCAACAGGCCTTGCCAACCGCGAAGAGCGAGGACTGGCGTTACACTGGGCTGCGGACACTGATGGAGCATGGCTTTCGGCCGGTGGACGAGCCGGTGACAGCCCTGCTTGCAGAGGACCTCGATGACATTCTGATCCCGGAACTCGACGCCCACCGCATCGTCGTCGTTAACGGCCGCTTCGCCGCCCATCTGTCGGAGCTTGGCGAGTTGCCCGCGGGCGTTCGTATCGGCAGCCTGCGGGAGACGTTGGAACGCGATTCGGACGCTCTGGAAGGTTTGCTGAACCAGGTCGCCAGCGAGGATGGTCACCTATTCACCGAGCTGAACACCGCCGCGATGGACGACGGCTTGGTGATGTTGCTTGAGCGCGGCGCTATGTTGCAGCGCCCAATCGAACTGATCCACCTCTCGGTCGGTATGGACGAGCCCCGCGTTGCCCAACCGCGCCATCTGGTCAGTCTGGCCGATGGCGCCCAAGCGGAGCTGATCGAGCGTTACGTCAGCCTCGGCGAATCGCTGTATTGCAACAATTCGCTGCTGGAGATCACCCTTGGCCGCGACGCGGTATTGAAGCATCGGCGAGTGCAGATGGAGAGTCCGAGCGCCTTCCACATCACCGGTCTCTACCTGAGTCAGGGTGCCAACAGCCGCTATGTCGCCGTCAATATCGGCCTCGGCGGTGCCTGGGCGCGAACGGACCTCACCGTGCGTTTCAGCGGCGAACACGCGGAGTGCGAGCTACTCGGCCTCTATTTGGCCGGCGACAAGCAACTCATCGACTACCACCTGGACGTCCGCCACGGGCTACCGAACTGCAGTAGTCGAGAGAACTTCAAGGGCATCCTCTACGGCAGGGGAAAGGCGGTGTTCGACGGCTTGGTTTATGTCGCCCGAGATGCGCAGAAGACCGATGCGGCCATGTCGAATCGTAACCTGATGCTGTCGCAGAGCGCGGAAGTCGACACCAAACCGCAACTCGAGATCTATGCCGACGACGTCAAGTGCAGCCATGGCACGACGGTTGGGCAAATCGAGCCGGAGATGCTCTTTTACCTGCGCAGCCGAGGGATCTCGGCAACACTCGCGCGGCGCATGCTCTGTTTGGGCTTTGCGGGCGAGATCATCGACGCCCTGGGCAATGAGCCGTTGCGACAGTACGTGACGGAGCAGGTCGGCCAGCGGCTGGAGCGGTCGCCTTTGTAACCGGCATGCGTCGGAGGTGTTCGCCCTTGCATTCAACATTCCCGGGCCTGATCGGCCCGGCACAAGTCAAGGTGGTTGCCCAATGAATAGACTTGCGCGATTCGCCGGATTCGGTGCCAACGAACAGCAGGGCATCGATTGCGATGAGGTCGGTGCGGAGGCGATGACCGAGCCGGCCTTGGACCATCCGGTTGAACAGATGACAGCGGAGGAACTCCGTGAGCCCATTATCGCGGCGCTGCGCCAAGTCCACGATCCCGAGATTCCGGTCAACATCTATGACCTTGGCCTGATCTACACCATCAACATCGCCGACAACGGTGACGTCGACATCGACATGACCCTGACAGCGCCGGCCTGCCCGGTGGCTGGAATGATGCCGGTCATGGTCAAGGACGCCGTCGAGAAGGTGGAAGGTGTTGGTGAAATCAACGTTGAGCTGGTCTGGGATCCGCCCTGGAGTCAGGCGAACATGTCCGATGAGGCGTTGTTGACACTCGGTATGCTGTGATCCTAGGTCCGATAGGGAGCGTGTAATCGGTCGCGAGATCAATAGGTTCCGCACCTTCCGCAAACGCTTCTTAGGTGTGACTTCAGTCGCCCGGCAGGCAGTCGCTGGGCGAGCAAACTCGCCCAGCAACCATCAAAGAATGCGCTTTTCGATACCAAGCCGCATCATCTGGGCGCATCTATCCGATCTGGAGCTGGTCCTCGCGGGTGTTGAATCGGCGGCTTAGGCCGATGTGGGTCCAAAGGCCGCCGCCGGCGGCGCGGTGCCGAGCGGTAGGGCGTACGTTCGAACTGCCGGAGTTGAACCTCTTTCCTCGAGCGCCTTACTTAGGTTTTGTTTGGTCGCTGTCTGGCCTCGTGGCGTGAGCCTTTTGTTCCTTGGCAGCATCATCTTGCTCATGGAAAAGGGTCGCATCTGGGTCAGATTTCGGCTTCTCGGCGAGCGCATCGGAAGCGATGCCTACCGCCGGCAGAAAGTCCTTGAACGCTACTCCGTAGATGTCCCATATCGTCAGGAACAGGGATGCGATCAGGGGACCGATCAACAATCCACTCATGCCGAACATGAACAGCCCCCCAAGGGTGCCGAAAAAAATCATCAGCTCGTGCATGTTGGTGTCCTTGCCGACCAAGATCGGCCGCAAGAGGTTGTCGATACTGCCGACCACCAGGGCGCAGAACGCAAAGAGTCCGATGCCTGCGCCGAGGCTGCCCTGAGCCATCAGTATCACGGATGCCGGCACCCAGACTGCGGCCGAGCCGATGCCCGGCACGATCGACAGCACAGCCATCACCGTGCCCCAAAACACAGCGTTGTTGACGCCCGCCAGGGCGAAAGCAAGGCCTGCCAGCGTGCCCTGTAGGAGACCGATCAGCAATGTGCCCTTGACCATCGCGCGAGTGACGGACGTGAACTTTTCCAGCATGAGGCGTTCGTCACTGTCCTCTAGCGGCAGGTAGTAAAGGATTGCATCCACTACCTTCTTGCCGTCAAGCAAAAAGAAGAACAGCGTGTAACAGAACACAAGGGTCATAAACAGGAAGTTGGCGGTTCCGACGGCCACTGACGATAGGCCTCCGACAAGCAAGGTCCCCGCCGCTTCGAGCGATTCGGCGGCCTTCGCCCTCAGTTGGTCCTCGTAGGGCATCAACTTGTCCCAGTAGGGCAGCCCGTGCAGCCAGTCCGCAAGCGCACTCGGCTCCTTGAGGTACTTGGCGGCAGTTGGCACCAGAGATTGGCCGACGTCGATCGCCTGGCCGATAAAGATACCCGCCAGCAGCAAGATCGGGATCAGGACCATAAACAGCAGCAGCAACAGGGTCATGAATGACGCCGCGTAGCGGTTACCGCCGAACGCTTCGGTCAGGCGCCGATAGAGTGGACTGGCCATGGCCGCGAACAGCCCCGCCATGAAGATGGCGAGCAGGAACTGCTTGATCATGGCCAAGAACAGCAGTGAAATTGCCGCCACCAGCATGAGCAAGACGGACTTGTTGATCATTTCCTTCTTCATCGTCGGGCTCCTGAGACCTCGAACAGCAAGATTCGGCAAGGCGGCGCTAGAGAGCGCCCGCGCAGGCGTCTGCGGACATCGCATGGAAGATACCGCGCCGAGAGATTGCTAGCCTACAATGGCGAGGTCGCGGCGGCCAGACGGAATCCCTGCTGGTGCTGCGGCTATCCACCACCGACCGACGGAGTAAACAACACATGTCCAGTCGTGAAGACTATCTGAACAAGCTCAAGACCAAGCTCGACGAATGGGATGCCGATATCGACCGCCTGGAGGCAAAGGCCAGAGAGGCCCAGACCAATGCTCAGGCGGAGGTGCAGGAACAGTACCGCAAACAGATCGACAACATGCGCGAAATGCGGGAAGAGGCAATGGCGCGTTATTCCGAGATGCAGGGAGCCGCTGCCGATGCCTGGGAGGCCATGGCGGAGGGTACGGAGAAGGCGTGGAACGCCTGGCTTGCCGCCTTTGAGGAGGCGCGCTCCAAGTTCACTGGTAGCGGTAAGGGCTGACGCCCCTTAGCGGGTCGCCCGGCGCAGCGCCGGGCGCCTATTTTGTCTGATCGCTGGGCGCCAACCTTAGGGGTAAACCTGGGGTGTCACAAGAGCATCCCCGCGCCCTATCGCGGGCCACAAGCTTGACCATTTTCATGGCGCGTTAGTCGGTGATCGCGCGAAGCTGGAACCATTGTTGCGGCCGATCGTCGGCCGCTTCCCCCTTTGCGGTGGAGAATATGATAATGGACAGCTTTACACGTAACTACAGTATCTTGCTTGGCGCAATCGTCTTCGGCTTGCTGGCCTGGTGGCTCTCATCCATCTGGCAGCCACGGGTGTGGGAGATCAATGAGGGGCTGGAGTCCGACCCTGAACTCTCGGCTTATGTCTACCAGTTCCGGGTAGTAGATTTGGACAACGGCGTCGCGATCCTGTCGACACCGAGATCATTCGATGTCCCTGCGATGCGGTTTTTGGAGATCGTCCGCCCGGATCTCGCGGGCAAGGCCCAGGACGACCCCGCCATGATTGCGGCCCAACAGGACCTGATCGACCATCAGAAACGGGCCCAGGGACTGGTAATGGCGCAGCCCGATGTGCGCCGGGTTGACTGGCGACTGGACGTGAAATGGCTTGCTGATCATGGGGTCTATCCCGGAAACCCGGGCACGCACTGAAGCCGTCGCGATAGCCTGCCGGCGACGACTCAAATTGACGACCTGATCGATCTGTGGCCATCGATGGAGAACTAATTCGCCGCAAGTTTGCGGTGAATTCCGTATCATGGCGTCCGCAACTAAGCCGCTGGATGTAGGGTTTGTGATGCGAAACCCTTGTGGTCTGCGTCGCGACAAACTTCGTCGAGCGGTGCATGACGTGCGGTCGCCACTGCGCAAGCTTGCGACAAGACAATTCGGATCGCCGTTGAGGGGCTCGCTTCCGGCGCGATACTCAACGGACCGCATTAGCATTTTTGTAGACTAAGAGGTAAACACTGTGAGTAAGATAACGTCTTGGCTCAGCGAACTGCCAACCGATAACATCGGAACGCTGGCGGTCAAGGGAGTGACCGTATTTCTGATCGTCGGCGCCGGCTACGCGCTGCTGGGGGGGCGGGGTGATGACGCGGGCAATGTTTCGCCGGAACAATTGGCTGCGAATCTGGCGCCAATCGGAAGCGTCTCCGTGACAACGCCGCCGGCGCCGGTCGAAGCAGCACCCGCTCCAGATGCGCCCGCTGCCGAGACTGTTGCGGTTGAACCTGCCGCTACGGAGGCCCCCGCGGAGCCTGCAGCCGCTGAAGCCCCCGCTGAGCCGGCGGCGGTTGAAACGGCAGCTACGGAAGCCACCGCCGAGCCTGCAGCTGCTGAGACGGCAGCGACGGAAACCCCCGTCGAGGCCGCAGCTGCTGAGACGGCAGCTACTGAAGCATCCACTGAGCCTCCGGCAGCTGAAACCGCAGCACCCGCTGAGCCTGCTGCGGTTGAACCGACGGTCGCCGAATCTCCAGCCGTAGACACCGAGACGACTAACGAAGCGCCAGCTGCGGCGCCGGCGGCACAAGCCGTTGCTACGCCTGTTAGCGATGCAGCGCCAGCGGTGGAAGCGCCGTCCGCGGCAGCACCAGAGGTAGCCGCACCCGCAGCACCAGCCGAGCCGGCCATCGTAGAAACCCCTGCAGCACCCGCTCCTCAACCGGCAATGATGGCAGCGCCCCGAATGGTTCCTTACACGGACTCCTCCCCACCTGGCACCTTCATCGTGCCAGTGGCACCGCGGGCGATGGCACCGAGCCGCCCGATACCGGTTTGGGCGCCGCAGTTCTCGCCCATGCCGCCGATGCGTTAATAGCGAAGCTGATCAGCGCTGCGGCAGCGCGAGCGCGTTGCCGCAGCGCACCGCGGCACCTGGTGCCAGCCCCGGGTTCCAGTGAATGCTGTCTGGGGGCAGCAGGAGAATCACGGTCGAGCCCATGTTGAAGCGCCCGAGTTCGGCGCCGCGCGGCAGTGATTGGGCTTCATCACCAGCCTCTATCCGTGAGATCTTGCTGCCGCGTGGCGGCGTGATGCGGCCGGACCAGACTGTCTCGATACTGCCGACGAAGATTGCACCGACCAGGACTACCGCCATCGGGCCCAGGGCGGTGTCGAACAGGCAGACGACGCGTTCGTTGCGCGCAAACAATCCCGGCACCGCCGCGGCGGTGGTGGGGTTCACGCTGAACAGCCGGCCTGGAATATGCACCGTGGATCGCAAACTTCCCTCGCAGGGCATATGGATGCGGTGATAGTCCCGTGGTGACAAATAGAGCGTCGCGAAGGCGCCACCGTTGAAGCGGCTCGCGAGCTCGGCATCGCCGCCGAGCAGTTCTTTGCAACCAAAGTCTCGCCCCTTGGCCTGGAAGATGCGGCCGGACTCGATATCGCCGATCTGGCTGACCACCCCGTCGACGGGAGAGACGACGACAGCAGGGTCTGCATCAATCGGTCGCGCGTCGGGGCGCAGTGCCCGGGTGAAGAAGGCGTTGAAGGTCGCATAGGCGTCGGGCGATGGCGCCTGCGCTTCACTCAGGTCGACGTCGAACGCCCGTACGAAACCGCGGATCGCGAGCCTCGTCAACGGCCCCATGCGCAGGCGTGTCAGCCGAAACATGAGCCCCGACAGCAGGTGCTGGGGCAGTATGTACTGCAGCCCGACGAACAGACGTTGGGCGATGCTCAGCGGGGAGCCGCCGTTGTTTTGCGGATCGTGCATTGAAATTCGCGTTCATGGGGCTGTACTTGACCGGCCAGGCCAGTCGGCGAGCGCGGCGACGTCCTTGGCGACGGTGGCCGCAGATTGGGAGGCGGGAAACACCACGACCAGCCGAGCCTCTGGGTCGATCAGGAATAGCGGTGGCAGTTCCTGCGGCAGGGCCGTGCCTGTCGCCTGCGGTTCGACGCCTAACGCGCCCTGCAGCTGCTCCACTTGGTCGGGCTCGCCACCGAGCACGGCAATGGCAGGCGACAAGCGTTCGAAGTCGCGAGCGAGCCGCGGCATCGAGTCCTTACTGACCAGCAACAGGCGCAACTGCAGACGCAACTCGCGCTGATCGGCCAGACGGTTGTAGATCTCCACCAGGCGCGCGATGCTGCGATGACCCCGGGCGCTGTTGATCGGCGCGAACCCCAACAGGCTCCAGCGCTCAAGCAGGTCGGCACGACCAAAGGGTGCGCCGCTACTGTCGCTGAGTACGACATCTGGCAAGGGCTGTGGCGGCCGGATCAACACACCGGACAGGCTTGGCGCTCGGTCGGCGCCGAGCTTGTATTGATTGCCCCACTGGTAACTGAGCAGAAACAAGCCCACCGCGGCAACGGCCATGATCAGGCGCGGCAGCAGGCTGCGGCCTCGCCGTCCAGACCCTTTGCCCCGTACCTTGGTGCGGCGCTTCCAGATTCCGTTCAATGCGGGGATCAGGCGTTCAACGCCTGTTGAACGCGGTCGAGCGCGGTACCGGTCTCCACCCCTGCGCCCATGTCGTTCAGCACCGTGCCCAGTGCGCTGATGCAAAACAGGACGTTTTGCGGCCGACTCGACCAGCCCATCAGACCGATGCGCCAGACCTTGCCCGCTAGCGCGCCGAGCCCGGCACCGATCTCCAGCCCATATTCTCCGAGCAAGCGCCCCCGAACAGCCGCGTCGTCGATGCCGCCTGGGATCGACACCGCATTCAACTGCGGCAGTCGTTCCGCCTCCGGCACGACCAACTCGAGTCCCAGGGCCTCGAGCCCCGCGCGCAGGGCCAAGTGGTTGTGCCGATGTCTTGCCCAGGCGGCCTCGACACCTTCCTCGGCCAGCATCAGCAGCGACTCATGCAGGGCATACAGCGCGTTCACGGGGGCGGTATGGTGATAGCTGCGCTTGCTGCCGCCATCACCGTGCCAATAGCCGAGCACTAGGTTTAGGTCCAAGAACCAGCTGCGTACCGGCGTGGCTCGGCTGGTGACCTTGGCCAGCGCACGCTCGTTCATGCTGATCGGCGCGAGTCCTGGCGTGCACGACAGGCACTTCTGGCTGCCGGCGTAGACGGCATCGACGCCCCAGGCGTCCAGTTCCAGTGGCGAGCCTCCGAGGGCGGTCACCGCATCGACGATGGTCAAGCAGTCGTGGCGGTGGGCAATCTCGACCAGGGTTTGGGTATCCGAGCTGGCACCGGTGGACGTCTCGGCCTGCACGAAAGCGACGATGCAGGCATCCGGATGCGCGCGCAACGCCTCTTCGAGCTTGTTCGGGTCGATGGCTCGGCCCCAGCTGTCCTCCACACAGACGGCTTCGCCACCGGCGCGAATGACGTTCTCCTTCATCCGCCCGCCGAAGACGCCGTTGATACAGACGATGACCTTGTCGCCGGGCTCGACCAAATTGACGAAGCAGGTCTCCATGCCCGCGGAGCCGGGGGCAGAAATCGGCATGGTCAGGGCGTTCTGAGTCCGAAACGTGGTCCGCAGCAGGGCCTTAATTTCGTCCATCATGCCGACGAATGCTGGGTCGAGATGACCAATGGTTGGGCGGGCGAGGGCAGCCAGGACGCGCGGGTGGACATCGGCAGGCCCAGGCCCCATTAAAGTACGAACGGGCGGTTGGAAGGAGCGATAGGTCATGGCGATTCCGAATGTTGATCAGGCCGTTTGGCGGCAGGATGGCGTGAAGGGGTCGCGGAGTAAACCGCCAAAGTATAACGGTGCCGGCGAAACTGCCTCAACAAACCGCAATGCGCCGGGCCCAGCACGAGCTTCGAACATGACTGACAAGATCGAAAAGACGGATCCCGAATGGCGCGAGCAGCTGACGCCTGAGCAATACCGGGTGTGCCGCGAGCACGGCACCGAGCCTGCCTTCACCGGCGCTTACCACGATGCCAAGACGCCCGGCCGCTATCTCTGTGTCGGCTGCGGCGAGGAGCTGTTCAGCTCCGAGCACAAGTACGACTCCGGCAGCGGATGGCCTAGTTTTTGGCAACCTGCCGACGTGGAGGCGGTCGGCGTTACGCAGGATAACAGCCACGGCATGATGCGGGTCGAGGTGCACTGCAGCCGATGCGGATCACACCTCGGGCACGTTTTTCCGGATGGACCTCATCCTACCGGGCAGCGCTACTGCATCAACTCGGTATCGTTGCGTTTGGACCCTGACGGGGCAGACGACGACTGAGACGCTGGTGAGCAACTGTCGAACGTCGCCACTGCACACCCGTCTTCATCGTCTTGGAGCCGTGACGGAGTCAACCTGCCAGCCCCAGACGCCGACCTCTTGGTTACGCGCAACGCGCTCCATCGCGTGATATTCGAATGGCGCCTCCGGGCGCGCCAGCGCCCAGCCACGTTCGATCAGGTACGCGGCCAGATCGGTGCCCGGGTCGAAACTGCTGCGGTCGCGGTAGCAGGTAGCGTCAATGCTGCCGTCTGAACGTTCCGATCGTTCGAAGCAGGTGATGAAACCCTTCACGAAGAAGTCCAGCGCCAGCACACCGCGCTCATCGCAGCGCACCGGGCTGATCCAGGAGCGACATTGCCGATTGGTCGACGGCATATAGACGCCAAAGAGGTGCACCACGCGATTCTTAATCAACAGTGACCCATCACTGCGCACGATGGCGTGGCCCTCGAACTCCCGCGCTCCTGCGTTACTGGCAAACAGCAGGGGCAGTAGCAGGAGATAGAGACCTGTCGAACGTCGCATCGGTTACCTCCAGTTTTGGCGGTCGGGTAGGCAGCCGGTCTGAGGTCTTGCAGCATCCCTTGCCGCCCCGCCCGCCCAGTTCGGCGAATTTCTGATTTTCACGTTACCATCCATTTAATCAAATTGCCGGAGTTGACCAACGGCCCACGCCGGATACCATCCCACTGCAACCGATCTGCCGGATGGCCGAGAGCCTGCATGGGACGTCGCCAGGCTGTTCCCACCGCAGGGCGGTTGGGGTGAAGAGGACTTTCTCGGCCTGCCCGGTGATCACCTGGTCGAGTTCCCGGTTGGGCAAACGGCCATCAGTGCCACGGTTCCGGGCTTTGCGATCGAGGCGCAAGCGCTGTTCGCGTGCTCAAACTGACGCTTTCCGCCAAACCCTAACACCCAAGTGCGCCCGATTGGAGCCAACCGCCGGATGAATGAGTCAACTCCACTGAATGCCCCTTCTCGGCTGACGCCCGATACTCACCAGCGTGGACGCGACAAGGTCGCGCGTATCCCGGTGAAGGTGGAGCCGACGCTGCAGATGCCGCGCAAGCCGGCCTGGATTCGCGCCAGGGCGCCGACCGGTGCCGGCGTCGCACGCATCAAGCGCCTGCTGCGCGAGTCCGGGCTTGCCACCGTCTGCGAAGAGGCGCAGTGCCCTAACCTGGGCGAGTGTTTCAACCACGGAACCGCGACCTTCATGATCCTGGGCGATGTCTGCACCCGGCGTTGTCCGTTCTGCGACGTCGCCCACGGCCGACCCCAGCCGGTCGACGTGGCCGAGCCGGAACAGCTCGCGCGCTCGATTGAAAAGATGCGCCTGCGCTACGTCGTGATCACGTCGGTGGATCGCGACGACCTGCGCGATGGCGGTGCCGACCACTTCGCCGACTGCCTGCGGGCGGTGCGGGCACGCAGTCCGGCGACCAAGCTGGAGGTGCTGGTGCCGGACTTTCGCGGTCGGGAACCCATCGCGCTGGCCGCCTTCACCGACGAGGCGGTGCCCGACGTCTTCAATCACAACCTGGAGACGGTGCCGCGACTCTACCGCGAGGCCCGCCCAGGGGCCGACTATGCCGGTTCCCTGGCCCTGCTGCGTGACTTCAAGTCCCTGCACCCCTTGGTGCCGACCAAGTCCGGTCTCATGCTGGGGCTCGGTGAGACGGAGGACGAGGTGCGCGCCGTGATGCGGGACCTGCGCGCCCACGGCTGCGACATGCTGACCTTGGGCCAGTACCTGCAGCCCAGCCGCGACCACCTGCCCGTGCGTCGCTTCTGGACGCCGGACCAGTTCGAT
Organism: uncultured Gammaproteobacteria bacterium; assembly: GCA_963698775.1. GTDB lineage: Bacteria > Pseudomonadota > Gammaproteobacteria > Chromatiales > Chromatiaceae > Thiohalocapsa. The sequence goes on along the minus strand of CAVOSE010000071.1, from coordinate 18,344 downwards.
GAACTGGCCCGTGTCGGCGAGGCCATGGGCTTTTCCAATGTCGCGAGCGGACCCATGGTGCGCTCGTCCTATCACGCCGACCAGCAGGCCAGCGAAGTCGTCGGTGGCTGACTCTGGCCGCCGCGAAACCATCGGCGATCGCGGATCATCGGCATGACGGCGATTTGGCTGGTGCTTGCGTTCGCGCTGTTCATGGCGGTGATCTGGTCCGTCTACGCGCTGAACCGCGTCTGCGTGCGTCGAACCGGTAGTGAGCCCTTCTCGTTGCCAAACGCCGCGCTAATGTTGGTCGTCAACCTGTTGCTGTTGTCAGCGCTTTCCGCAGCGGCGGATGGGCAAGGCGGTTTCGCGCAGATCGCCGCGACTGCTACCGCGACTCAAACAGGTACTCTGGTGAAGTTGATCGTCGCCGGAGCCCTCGCGCTCTGGCTGTTCACCGTCATCGCCCGTCGCAACGGCGTCTGGATTGCCCTGTATGCGGTGCCTTTGATGGCCGTGGCCGCTATCGCCATCCTGCCCAGTCTGGTGTTTCGCTACCTTGCCCTAGCCGCGGAAGAGCAGGATGGTTCATGATCGAAGCCTACACCATCATCAAACAACTGCTGCTGCCCCCGGGTATCATCCTGCTATTGCTGGCGGGCGCGTTCTTTCTGGTACGCGGCACCGCTGGGCGTCTGCTGTTGTTCGTCGCTTGGTCGGTGTTGCTGGCCATGAGTCTGCCGGGCGTTGCCGCGAGGATGATCGGGTCCCTCGAAAGCTATCCCGCGTTGGTACCTGCGCAGCTGTCCGCGTTGGACGCCGACGCGATCGTCGTGCTCGGCTCCGGCGTTTATGCGTCGAGCCCTGAATACGGCGGGCACACCGTCGACGGTAACAGTCTGCTGCGCCTGCGCTATGCCGCGTGGCTGCAGCGTCGGACCGGTTTGCCGGTCTACGTCAGCGGTGGTGCCGGCGAGAAGGCACCGGGTCCGGCGATGGTGCGCGTGCTGGAAGATGAGCTCGGCGTTCCCGTGGCCGGACTGGAACGGAACAGTCGGACCACCTGGGAGAATGCCGCGCTGACCGAGCCGATGCTGCGTGCCGACGGCATCCGGCGAGTGCTGTTGGTGACTCAGGCGTCGCACATGCCACGAGCCGTCGAGGCATTCCAGCTGGCCGGGGTCGAGGTCGTGCCGGCGCCGACGGGTTTTATCAATCGCCCAGTCGACCGGTCCGGCCAGAGCTGGCGCGACCGGTACAAGGCCTGGCTGCCTCAGGCCTCGGCGTTTCAGATCAGCTATTACGCCACCCACGAATGGCTCGGCCGTGTCTATTATCATCTCCGTGGGCTGTTCAGACAGGGAGGCTTGATCGGCGGATAGCCGTCATGACCACGACCGTCGACTCACTCGATGCGCAGAACTTGCCATGTACCCTAACCGAAATACTAACCCCATCGACCCGCAGAACGCGCCGAGCGATGAGGCCGACGCCGAGCTTTACGACGGCCCGAGCAAGAGCCAGGTCAAACGCGACCTGCACGCGTTGCAGACCCTAGCCGAGCAGCTGGTGTCGCTACCCCGAAGCGAACTGGAGCGGCTGGAGCTAGGCGAGGCCACCTGGATCGCCATTGATGAGACGGCGCGCATCAAAGACCGCCGCGCGCTGCGCCGGCACTTCAAGCGCATCGCCAACTGCCTGGCGCGCGAGAACACCGAGCCGCTACAGGACCTGCTCGCCGCCCGCGACGAACGGGCGCGCGAGGCCAGTACCCGCCATCACCAGCTCGAACGCTGGCGCGCGCGACTCATCGACGAGGGCGACGCGGCGCTGACGGAGTTCCTCGACGAGCATCCGGCGGCGGACCGCCAACAACTGCGCACCCTCGTGCGTGCCGCCCAGCGCGACAGCGAGCGCGGCAGGCCCGATGCCCCGCGCAAGCTATTTCGGCTGCTAAGGGAGGTGGTGGAGGGCGGCTGAGCAGGGCTAGCCGCATCCGGACGTCAAAAGCAGCTGGCCGCAGCGACAATGGGTCGGGCGGAAAAGCTGTGGGCAACAATGTGTTGCTCGCTAAGCGATCGCCGGCTCGTCGCAGACCTCCAGCAACAGCGGTAGCACCTCATCCAGCCAGGCGTCAATGCGCTCGTCGGTGAGCAGATGCTGGAGGTGCTGATCCAGCGCCAAACCCACGAAGCGGCCGTCGACGACGGCCTTTGAGCGCTTGATCTCGAAGCTGCTGGCGTCGATGCCGCCGACCAGTTCGGCGCCGGCCTCGCTGAACAGCCGATGCAGGTCCATCATCGCGTCGCAAAAGTGGGTCGGATACTTCTCCTGGTCGCCGAGCCCGAACAGCGCGATACGCGTGCCGGTGAAGTCCTTACCGTCGAGCTGCGGCAAGAACTCCAGCCAGGCAGCCTCGTCGGTGCCGTTATCCCGTCCCGGCAGTACGCCCTCCCCATAGGTTGGCGTGCCGAGGATCAGCGCCTTGTAGACCAGCAGATCCTCACCGGTCGAGCGGTTGACATTCAGTGGCTTCGCGGTCCGCCCCTCGCAGAGGCGGGCCTTGATCGCCTTCGCAATCTTCTTCGCGATCAGCCGGGTGGTGCCTGAATCCGTGCCGAAAAAGATCCCAATCTGGCTCCCAATCTGGTTCCCAGTCTGGCTCATGTTACCCCCGTGAAACGCGTGTGGCTCCCGCGGGAGCTGATGGTGACCGTTACGACAATGACGCGAAAGCGGCAGCAAGAGCCGCGCCAAGGATGCCGGCCGACAACACCAGGCCGGAACGGCCATGCGCCGCCGCACCGATCGTAATCGGCGTCTCATCGTGGGATCAGTGGTTCAAGCGGCTGAATTTGCTCGGGTAATCGCGGCCGCATGGGGGCGCCATGCTCCAGTCGCGACGCTCAATATGCATGCGCCGACCCGGTCGTCGTCCTCGGGCATACCTTGTTCCCTTGTCGTGAACCAGACAACGCGCATGGTTTTTGGACCGCTGCCGACAGGCAGCGAGTTGTGCCGTCGCGCGGACAGCAATGTGCAAGAATTCTCGGAGGCTGAATGCAACGGAGATCGAGACCATGTCCCAACTCTCCTAAGCCGACCCGGCCAGCGCCGAGTTTGACGCGGCGCTGGCGCGGCTGCGAGAAGCCATCGCCGAGACTGCGGCGCGCCGAAGCGGCCTCAAGGCCGAGATGCAGACTGTGCGGCAGTATGGTAGTCACCGTTTGATCAGGGAGGGCTCGCTCTGGTCGCTATGGTCCGGCTATTTGGGCATCGCGAAACGCGCGTGGCGGCAATCGAATAACCCTGATCGACGGGTGTTAGGGCCTGCTCTCCAAGCTACCCAGACTTGCCAACCCGACAAGCGTGAAGGCGCGATGGGCCTTCCACCAAAACGCGGCCTCGCGACCAGGGGCCGGCGGGAGGGGGAGGCAAGAAGCAAGACCCGACCCCCGACCCCTGAGGTTACATTCTAAGGGCGACGACGCCGCAGGGGCTTTCTCCGCGTAGCGGCTCCGTCCAACAACAGCATTTAGCACGTAGCCCGGATGAAGCTAAGCGGAATCCGGGGCTCGGCGATCTCAAGCCTGCCACCAGTCTGGAAACCTGGATTTCGCTGCGCTGCATCCAGGCTACGCCCTACACGCTATTCAACCCGTGCGGTCCCCAGGATCACTGCGGGCTATGCTTGGGTGTACACCTGTCTTGGAATTGAAGGGGTCGGTCATGGTCGCATACCGCCGCAACTACGTCCCGGGCGGAACTTACTTCTTCACGGTGACGCTGCGGGATCGGCGCTCGCGGATTCTGATCGAGCAGATCGATCTGCTGCGAACCGCGTTCAAGGACGTTGTCCGCAAGCGGCCCTTCACCATTGATGCCATCGTCGTTCTGCCCGAGCACCTGCACGCCGTCATGACGTTGCCGGCGGGTGACGCGGATTACTCCGGTCGCTGGCGCGCGATCAAGAGCGCGTTCTCGCGGTCATTGGTCAAATCCGGCTACGCGATACCGAAGGACCGACGCGGCGAATACCGTCTTTGGCAGCGCCGCTTCTGGGAGCACACCATCTGGGACGAGGAAGACCTGCAGGCCCATGTCGACTACACGCATTACAATCCCGTCAAGCACGGGCTGAGCGGCCGTGCGGCGGATTGGCCGTACTCGTCGATCCATCGGTTCATCCGACGTGGCTGGGTCGCCGCCGATTGGGGCACGGCACCGGAGTCCTTCTCCGAATCTGACTTCGGCGAGCCCCGGTAGGCTGAACCTGGATTTCGCTGCGCTGCATCCAGGCTACACGCTGATACAGCATATCGCGAGTCGCCTGCCAATTCGCCAGTCGGAGCGCGGGCAGCACGTAGCCCGGATGAAGCGAAGCGTAATCCGGGACTCGGCGACCTCAAGCCTGCCACCAGTCTGGAAACCTGGATTTCGCTGCGCTGCATCCAGGCTACACGCTGCCCGAAGCCACCGTCACCGGATACCGAGACGACCTGGCGGCCCTTGAAGGCTGGGTCGTCTTCCTGGGTGGCAGCCCAGGCACCCATGGCGGCATTCAGCCCCTGACCTCGGTCGTCGCGGCTGCGGCGGCGCTTCTCTTCGCGCCAGATCGCCCAGCGCGCCGCCACGCCGCCAGTTTGATCTTGGGTACCGCAATGGCCCGCAAGGGCGCTCGAGAGGGCTTGGGCCGTGACGCCGATCTCGCCCCAGACCGGCACGTCGACGGCGTGAAATTTGGCCAGCGACAGCAGATCGAAGTCCACCTGGATGGTGGGTTTCTTCGGCGAGATACCGGTGTGATTGCTGAAGCTGGCACCGAACACCAGCAGGCAGTCGGACTCGTTCATCAGCCAGCTGGCGATTGGCGTGCCGCTGCGTCCGAGCACGCCACCGGCCAGCGGATGGCTATCGGCAATCTGGCCCTTCGCCTTGAAGGTGGTGATGACCGGAGCCTTGAGCTGTTCCGCCAGCGCGACGACCGGCTCCATTTGGAACCGCGAGCTGTGGCCGACCACGATCACCGGCCGCTTGCTGGCGCGTAGCAGGTCGAGCGCGGCCTGTAAGGCGTCGGCGGGCGGGCTGATGGCGCGTGAGGGCAGTCGGCCTTCGGGGCTGCCGGCGGTGGTGGGCTCCGGCAGCGCCCGCTTGGGCACCTCGTCCGGAAAGATCAGGTGGGAGACGCCGCGGTTGAGAATCGCACTCTTACAGGCCAGATTTATCAGCTCCGCGTGACGGCTGTCGTGAAACACGGTTTGAGACCACTGGGCGACCTTGCCGAAGGCGCCCACCTGGTCGATCTCCTGGAAGGCGCCGGGGCCCAGCACCTGGGTCTCGACCTGACCGGTGAGGGCGATGACTGGCGCCCGGTCCACATTGGCATCCCACAAACCGGTGAGGAGGTTGGTCGCCCCCGGTCCGGCGATGGAGAGGCAGGCGGCCGGCCGGCCTGTCAGTTTGCCGTAAGCGGAGCAGGCGAAGGAGGCGACGCCCTCGTGGCGGATGCCGTAGTAGCTCAATCGTCCTGCTTGCTCCTGAATGCGCAGGGCATCGGCGACGCCCAGATTGGAGTGCCCGACCATGCCGAACACCTGCTTCACGCCCCAGTTGGTCAGGCTTTCCATCATCAGGTCGCCAACGGTGCTGACGTGGGTCTGCACGGTTGGCAGGCCGACATAGACCCCGTCGTCGCGAATCTCCACCGGGAAGGTTTCCACGCGGTCATCGAAGCCGGGCGCCTTACCGGTGATCGGATCATAATCCCAGCCGTGCCAGGGACAGCGCAGCAGACCGTTCTCGATCGAGCCCTCGCCCAGCGGCCTGCCCTGGTGCGGGCATTTGTTGTCCAGCGCACCGTATTGTCCCGCGTGGTGGCTCATGCACAGCGTGCGCTTGTCGCAGGTCACCGACGTGACGCGCCCCTCGGGCAATTCGTCAGCAGCCAGCACTTTACGCCAAACCAGCCGGTTATCTTGGTGTGCATCGGCCATCGCAGCGCTCCTGATTGGGATGGGGTCGGAATCGGTTCGAAATCGGGTCGGTTTGGCTCAGTCCAGAGACACACCGGCATAGCCGATGCCGGTGAGATGGGCCATTTCGCGGTCGAAGGTGGTCAGGTCGTCCATACAGAATTTGTTCAGGTGATCATGACCACAGGCACGTGCCATCACTTGCATCAGCTCGGTCGAGGCGCGGAAGAAATTGTTGAGCTGGTCGGCCCCCGTCTCGATCTGCAAGCGCCGGCGCAGGTCAGGCTTCTGGGTGGCGATACCCACCGGGCAGTTGTTGGTATGGCACGCACGCATACCGAGACAGCCGATGGCCTGCAGCGCCGCGTTGGATACCGCGATGGCATCGGCTCCCAGGGCCATGGCCTTGATGAAGTCCGCCGGGAGTCGCAGACCCCCGGTGATCACCAGCGTCAGGTCGCCGCGGCCCTGCTTGTCCAGATAGCGGCGGGCGCGGGCCAGGGCTGGGATGGTCGGCACCGAGATGTTGTCGCGGAAGATCAGCGGTGCGGCACTGGTGCCGCCGCCGCGGCCATCGAGGATGATGTAGTCGACGCCGATCTGCAGTGCGGCCTCGATGTCCCGCTCGATGTGCTGGGCAGAGAGCTTCACGCCGATGGGGATACCGCCGGTGCCGGTCTTTGCGCCCTGGCCGCATTTGAAGTGGAACGCCTGGCATCGCTTGACCTTGTCCATGGCGTAGCCAAAGCGCGCGGAGGCCAATTCATAGAGATAGCGGGAGTTGGCGCCTTGCTCCTCGGGCAGCATGCCGCCCTCGCCGGAACAAATGCCGGTGCCGGCCTGCTCCGCGCCCATGGCCAGCGAGACCTTGGCCTCCTCGGACAGCGCGCCATAGCTCATGTCCGAGACGAACAGCGGGCGCTCTAACATCAAGGGCCTTTTGGCGTTGGGGCCGATGACCATCTCGGTGCCCACCGCGTGATCGTCCAACAGCGGCACCCGGTGCAGTTGGGCGGTCAGGAGCTGAATCTGCTCCCACTTGGGCAACTCGTCGCGGGGTACACCCATGGCGCTGACGCGACCATGGTGTCCCACCTTAGAGAGCCCGTGCTGGGCCAGGTGCTGGATATATTGGTAGTGCGGCTCTTCCGGCCCGCCGTGATGGTCCTTATCGAGACCCTGATAGGCATCCCGGTTGTAGGGTTGGGGGTTCTGCAACGCCCAGGCGCGAATCTCGTCTGCATCCACCCAGACCTGATCGTCCTCGACCCAGGCGTTGAAGCGATGCAGCCGTTCGGCGGGATTGTATGAACTGATGCCGGTCTTGTAGCTGTAGTCCCAGTCGTGTAGGCCGCAGACGATATTCGACCCGTCGATACGGGCGTCGGACATCAACGCGCCGCGGTGTGCGCAGCGGCCTTAGAGCACGGAGACCTGATCCTCGTCCGGCCAGCGAATGACGACCAGGTCCACATCGGTGGCGAGGGCATAAGCGGGTGTCAACGGCTCCAGATCAGGCCAGGCAAGGATCGGGTGTTTCTGCATTGAGCTGGGGCCTCGAGGTGGGTTGGGTTTCGGTTTGGACTCATTGCCGATGCTGGGCCAGGATGCTCAAGCAGCCAGCATTGCCCTCAGGAACGTTCAGCATAGACCAATGCCCCGCCGTTGCCGCTCCCGCTCAATCGACCGGAGGACTCGGCCCGTTCTTTCAGGAACTGGCTTCGCGGAGTGCTTCCGGCTCGCGAATCGGCCGTTCCGGGCGCCAATCGTCACTGACCGCTGCTAGCCGCGCCCGGCGCGGAAGCGTATGCGGCTCAATGCCGGGGTCGCAGCGAGAGGCGATGGCGTCGATGGTCGGCATGCGTTAGTCGGTAGGTCGGCCACTGAACCTCGCGGAAGATCGTTGCTAATCGGAAAGCTATATGTTTGTCTTGCCGCCACGCGAACCCCGATTTTCTCCGACCATGCCCGAACAGCTGTTCCATACCGCCACCGCCCCCTTCGAGGCCGCCCTGCGCGTGCCGATCTTGCCCCCTGGGCATCGCTCCCGACGCCTGCATGGGCACAGTTACAGGGCACGGTTGCGCGCTGAGCTGCCGGCTGGGTGGGCGCCGTTCGATGGCGCCGAGACGGACGCCCTGCACGAGGCGCTGGCGTGGGCCGTCGCGCCGCTGGACTATGCCGACCTCAACGCCGAGCTGCCCGTGCCCACCGATGAGAACTTGGCGCGCTGGGTGCGCGATCGGCTGGCGGGCAGCCCAGGCATGCCGGGAGCGGTGCCGGGAATGGCCAGTGTCGGCATTCGCAGCACCGCGGACACCGGCGCGGACCTGGATGCCGACGATCACGCCCACCTGTGGCATCGCTTCCGGTTCGAGGCCGCGCATCGGCTGCCGAACGTGCCCGAAGGGCATCCGTGCGGACGCATGCATGGCCATGGCTTCGAGGTCATCCTGCATGCCGATCAGGACCTGGCCGGTGCCGATATGGGGATCGACTTCGATCGCATCGCCGCGCACTGGCAGCCCGCCGGCGCGGAGCTCGATCATGTCTGCCTGAACGACATCCCCGGCTTGGACAATCCCACCAGCGAACTGCTGTGTCATTGGTTGTGGCAGCGTGTCAAGCCTGAACTGCCGGCCCTGTCCTGGGTCAGCGTCTACGAAACCGCCACCGCCGGCTGCCATTTCGACGGCAGCCACTATCGCATCTGGAAAGACCTCCGCTTCGAGAGTGCGCTGCGCCTGACTCGGGCGCCCGATACGGACCGACGGCGGCGGTTGCATGGACACAGCTATCTGCTGCGCCTGCATTTGAGCGCGCCGCTGGACCAGGTGTTGGGTTGGACCGTCGACTACGGCGACGTCAAGGCGCTGTTCAAGCCGGTTTACGCCCAGCTCGATCACCATCGGCTCGATGAGCTGCCGTTACTCGAGGCCGCCGATCCGGGGCGTTTGACACTGTGGATACGCGAGCGCGTCGCCGGCGATCTGCCGCACCTGGAGCGCATCGACCTGCACCAGACCCCAGGCTGCGGTGCGTCCCTGTGCTGGGGACGGCTCGGCCCGGCGTTGCCGGCCTGAACCCCGCCCGAAAATGGCTTACAGCATCAAAGAGTGTTTCTACACGCTGCAAGGCGAGGGCGCACGCACCGGACGCGCCTCGGTGTTCTGTCGTTTCAGCGGTTGCAATCTCTGGTCCGGTCGCGAGCAGGATCGGTCCAGCGCCGTCTGCGACTTTTGCGATACCGATTTCCGTGGCACCGACGGCGACGGCGGTGGCTGTTTCGAGACCGCTGAGTCTCTTGCTGCCCATGTGGCGTCACGCTGGCGGCCGGAGAACGCTGGCGAGCGGGGCGTGCGGCCCTACGTGGTCTGCACCGGCGGCGAGCCGATGCTGCAATTGGACACGACGCTGATCGCGGCGCTGCACGCCCGCGGCTTCGAGATCGCGGTGGAAACCAACGGCACCTTGCCGGTGCCTGCCGGCGTCGACTGGATCTGTGTCAGCCCCAAGGCCGACGCCGCGCTGGCGCAGACCAGCGGGGACGAACTCAAACTGGTCTTTCCGCAACCGCTAGCGCCGCCGGAACGCTTCGCTGGGCTGGATTTTCGGCATCGTTTCCTACAGCCGATGGACGGCCCAGCCTTGGCGGGCCATACCGCCGAGGCCATCGCCTACTGCAAGGCGCATCCAGCGTGGCGGCTCGGCCTACAGACCCACAAACTCCTCGGTATCCGTTGAACGCCTCATGAGTCCCGAAACCTGCGCAGACAACTGCGCCGACCAGGCCGCCGACGCCGCGCTTCGCCGCGCGGTGGATTTGGCCCTGCTTGCTGATCGCTGGGGCCTATCTGGTCGCCGCGCTGGTCGGCTTGCCCCTGTTCGGTGACGGTGGCTACTACTTCTTCAAGCTCGCGATCGACGCCGAGCCGCTGTTGCCCAATCTGCGCTTTTCGGCCCTGCTCCCGCAGTTGCCCGGGTTTGCCGCGACGCAGTTGACGGCCGACCCGTTGCTGCTGCGGCATGTTTTTAGTATCAGCTATCAGTGCTTGCCCTGGCTGTCACTTGCGGCCTGTTGGCTGCTGCTGCGTTCGCGCATGCCCTGGTTGATGCTGCTGCCGCTGCTTTCGCTCACTGCGACGCTGCTGAACTTCTCCGCCGTTTCTGAGCTATTGAGTGGACTGTATCTAGTCTGGCCGCTGGTATTGGCGATGGCCCTGGCGCCGGAGCGGCTCTGGGTGCGGATCTTTGCCTTCGTCAGCGGGCCGTTGTTGCTGGCGTTGCATCCCATGGCGTTTGTGCTCGCATTCGCGCTGGCCGCCGCGGCGGGATTCATCGCCTGGCGCGCGCCGGACCTGCGGCGCAGCTGGCGTCGGCTTGCGCTCTGGATCGGGCTCAACGGCATGGTCCGGATGGTCTGGACCCTGATTGGAGCCAATGCCTACGAGCGCAGCAATCTCACGAATACCGGCATGGTCCACTATTTGCTGCCCGTGACCGCCATGCAGCAACTGATGCTGGGTGCCGTTTTGGTCTGCGCACTGTTGGCAGTCGTTAACGAGTCCCTGCGCGGATCACGGATCGGGCATCCGCGGGGCCAGGTGCTGGCGGACTGGATGCTTGGGTTTGCGTGTTCGCTGCTGCTGATCGCGGCCGTTGTCGTGTCGACGGAGTTCCTGTTGGGGCAGGGTATCAAGCTCAAGGCCGGATTGACCTTCGTGGTCGCGCTGTTGCTGATGGCAGTGGCCTTCCTGGTCGGCTGGACGAGCCGCGCGCATGTCCGAACCCTCGCGTCGCGCTCCTGTCGGGGCATGCTGCCGACGGCGCTGGTCGTCGCTGCGATCCTGTGCCTGGTGCTGGCAAAATCCGTTGCCTGGTGGACCGCGACGCGCGGCTTGCAGGATGCCATCGCGGATAGCGACGGCCCCTGCATCAGTTTCGCCGTTGACCAGCCGTTCGGGTTGCAGTGGCCCTGGATGAACATCGTCGATGACTGGGTCACGCCGGTCAACGCGCTGGCGTTTCGGCCGCGCATCCCGCACGGAGATGGAGAGGGTATCGAACCGATACCGCTGTTGCTGCCTGGCGATGGCTGTCGCGTGCTGGCAGCAACGGGTGTCGCCTACATGACCGACTGGATACAGCGCCCCTGGCTAGCACTGGAAGAGCGCTTCGGTCCCCTGCGGCAGACGGCGAGGTAGGCATCGCGTTTCGTGACCGGGCGTCGGCGCGCGCGGGCTATCCAGCCAGCAAGCGGTCGAGCTGGTTAGCGAAGGCCTGCCGGTCGGTCTTGCTGAACGTCGGGGGGCCGCCGGTATCGACACCGCTGCTGCGCAGCGTGTCGAGAAAGTCGCGCATGTTCAGGCGCTGGCGGATATTCTCGCGGGTATACAGCTCGCCGCGCGGGTTCAGCGCCAGGCAGCCCTTGTCGATGACCTCGGCGGCGAGCGGGATGTCGGCGGTGATGACCAGGTCGCCCGGTTCGGCCTGCTGCACGATGTAGTTGTCGGCCACATCGAAGCCGGCCGAAACCTGTACCGTCCGGATGTTACGTGACCCAGGCACCTGAACCGGCTGGTTGGCGACCAGCGTCAGCGGCACGTTCACCCGGTCCGCGGCTCGGAACAGGATCTCTTTAATGACATTGGGGCAAGCGTCGGCATCGACCCAGATGTGTTTGCCGCTCATCACCTCGTCCTCTTCCAGCAGAGATCGTCTTAGATCAATTTCACGAGCGCGGCGATGGCGACTACCTGGCCGAACATCAGCGGCACGAGCCACTTGAGCAGGTCATTCTTGGTGCGCACGATCTCGACGCGGACCTGCTCGATCTCCTTGCGTAGGGTCAGTTCGACGGTCTTGATTTCGGCGCGGACTTGTTCGATCTCCTTGCGTAGGCTGAGGTCGACGGCCTTGATGTCGCCGCGGACTTGTTCGATTTCCTTGCGCAGGTTGAGGTCGACGGTCTTGATTTCGGCGCGGACTTGTTCGATCTCCTTGCGCAGGCTGAGGTCGACGGTCTTGATGTCGCCGCGAACCTGTTCGATCTCCATGAAAACGTCGCCGCGAAGCTGCTCGATGTCTCTCGTGAGATCGCCACGAAGCTGCTCGATTTCCTTCTGCAGCCGCAGCTCCGATTCGCGCACATGCCCCTGGGTGGCGAGGTCGGGCAGATGCGGATAGCGTTCTTCGAGGCGTTCGAAGGCCTCGGCGATCAGACGCGCGCGGGTGCGATCGTCAGGGGCAGACGTCAGCGCTTCGTAGAGTTCTACAGCAGAGTTCATGCGTACAATGTGCCATCGACATTGGGTCTGCGCAAGCCGCCGGTCTGGCGCGGGCCGGTCAGGGTTCGGCCTCGCGCTCCAAACGACCTAGTAGAAAAATCAGATATGACTCCGCGTTCTGTTGTATCCTTTCGCGGTCGGGTGCCCGGTCGGTCAGCACCCATCGCGATGTCATCACCTTCGCAAGACTTTGAGCCGTTTGCCAAGCGTCGTTTCCGACGCGGGCGTCCCGCTTAGATCCCCCGTATCCAGCCCGGACCGACTCCCGCCGGCGCATGCCGCGCCTGGGAGGGCGCGACTGGAGCATATCCCAATGTCATTCGATTCCCTCGGCCTGTCGGCCGAACTCCTGCGTGCGATCAGCGAGCAGGGCTACACTGAGCCTACGCCTATTCAGCGCAAGGCCATCCCTATCATTTTGCAAGGACTCGACGTCATGGCGGGCGCGCAGACGGGAACCGGCAAGACCGCCGGCTTCACGCTGCCGCTGCTGCAACGCCTGAGCGACAAGCCCGCGGGCGCCGACACGCATCGGCGTGGAGCGCGGCCGATTCGGGCGCTGGTCCTGACGCCCACCCGCGAGCTGGCCGCCCAGGTGGCGGAAAGCATCCAAACCTATGGTCGGCATCTGCCGATGAAGTCCGCGGTGATCTTCGGCGGGGTCAAGATCAACCCGCAGATCGACACGCTGCGCCGTGGCGTCGATATCCTGGTCGCAACACCGGGTCGGCTGTTGGATCACGCCGGCCAACGTACAGTGGACCTGTCCCAGGTCGAGATCCTGGTCCTGGACGAAGCGGACCGCATGCTCGACATGGGCTTCATCCACGACATCAAGCGGGTACTCGCCCTGCTGCCGCCAAGTGCTCAGCGTCAGAACTTGTTGTTCTCCGCCACCTTCTCCGACGACATCAAGCGGCTGGCGGACCGGCTGCTGAACAGCCCGGAGCTGATCGAGGTGGCGCCGCGCAACACCACCGCCGAGCGCATCGGCCAGGTCGTGCATCCGGTGGACAAACACCGCAAGCGCGAGTTGCTGAGCCACATGATCGGTGCCAACGACTGGCGTCAGGTGCTGGTCTTCACCCGCACCAAGCATGGCGCCAACCGGTTGGCGCAGCAGTTGGAGACCGACGGTCTGAGCGCTGCCGCGATCCATGGCAACAAGAGTCAGGGCGCGCGCACCAAGGCGCTCGCGGGCTTCAAGAGCGGCGACGTGCGCGTACTCGTCGCCACCGATATCGCCGCCCGCGGGCTGGATATCGACCAGTTGCCCCATGTGGTCAACTACGAATTGCCGAACGTCCCCGAGGACTACGTGCACCGTATTGGCCGCACCGGTCGCGCGGGCAAATCCGGCGAGGCGGTCTCGCTGGTCTGCGTCGACGAACTCAGGCTATTGCGCGACATCGAACGTCTGCTGCGGCGCGACATCCCGAAGCAGGTACTGCCGGGTTATCAGCCCGACCCGAGCATCCCGGCGGAGCCGATCCAAAACGGACGCGGCAGCGGGCGGGGCAACGACCGCGGTCGCTCGCAGCCGCGACAGCAGTCCGACGGTAATGGTCGGGGCAGGGCGGCCGCTCGCAGGCCGGCTGATGCGTCGCCGACTTCCCGCCGCGAGTCCAGTTCGCAGAATGCTGGCGACGGTCGTGCGCCGGCGAAGCCCGGCCATGGGCATGTCCGGCGCAAGCCGGCCGATTCGCGGGGCCAGCCGCAGCATCGTCATCCGCGCTCCGGGCGCCGATCGCCGCGGGCCGCATTGGTCGGCGGCGGCTTCAACGACGACTGAGCCGCTGGCCGGAGCGCCGACTTTCTAGTCGGCGCTACAAATTAGACTCGGTGGTTTGCCTCGATAACTAATTAAAATCAATGGATTGTTAGTCGGTAGGTGCGACTTCAGTCGCACGGAAGCCTGACTGGGCGAATGAATTCGCCTCTTGTCTCTACGCCCACTGCAACTGCCGGAATTAGGACACAACCGCCTAGGGTGGTTGTGGCTGCCGAATCGCTGACGCGTCCCCAATCCTCAGCCTTCACGCGCTGGTTGGAAAACCGGCGCTCCCGGTTCTGGCTCCGATGCGCGTGCCGACCGATCGCGCGGATCCGTATATCGCACTATTTGCGTCGGGCAATTTGACTATTGCAATCTCGTGGTTGTCATCCCGGCGTTTGGCCGATAGGATGCTGCGGTGCACAAAAAGCGACCTGGCCGCAATCCCGTCGGCGGATTCGAGCGCCGAATGAGCCGGAACCGATGCCGGCGTGTCGACCCGTCCTGATGCGGCAGCGAGCGTTGAACCGACTGACCGTTACTTGGTCACAGTCGCACATGACCCCGTCGGCGGAGCCATCCACCGCGCGCCGGAACCACTGAATCAGAGGACCATAATGACAACAAATCGCCCCGTTCATCTGGAAATCTGGCGGATCAAGTTGCCCATTCCAGGCATCGTCTCGATCCTGCACCGCGTCAGTGGTGTGCTGATGGTGCTATCGATACCGGTGTTCACGCTCCTGTTCGCGCAGGCACTGTCCGGGGCCGATGGCTTTGCCGCCTCGGCAGCCTTCGTCGGTCACCCTCTGATCAAACTGGCACTGCTGGTCATGGGTTGGGCGATACTGCACCACCTATTCGCCGGCATCCGATATCTAGTCATCGATTTCGGTTGGGGCGTCGATCTGCCCACCGCGCGCAAAACGGCTTGGACTGCCCTCTCCGCGGCCTTGTTGGTGACCGTCGTCGGCGGAGGCATGCTGCTATGAGTCGTCGCGCATCTGGCCTCAAGGCCTGGGTGGTGCAACGCGCCACCGCCATCTATCTGGCCCTCTTCGGCGTCTATCTGCTGCTACGTTTCGCGCTCGATGCCCCGGCGGATCATGCCGCGCTGGTGGCTTGGGCAACGACGCCCTGGATAGCCATTGGTCTCCTATTGTTCGTGCCGGTGATGCTGGCCCACGCCTGGGTTGGCATGCGCGACGTTTTCATGGACTACGTGAAGCCCATTGGTCTGCGGGTCACGGTGCTCACCGTTACGGCATTTGTCTTCCTGGCCTCCGGGCTCTGGGCCATGCAAGCAATCATCGTCGCCCAAATCGCCTGAGCGGCCATCCTGAGGAACTTCATGTCTATCCCACACAGAAAATTCGATGCGCTGATTATCGGCGCTGGCGGCGCTGGTCTCAACGCGGCGCTGCGCCTGGCCAGCGCCGACCTGCGGGTGGCCGTTGTCTCCAAGGTCTTTCCAACCCGCTCGCACACCGTCGCTGCTCAGGGTGGCGTCAATGCCGCACTGGCCAACGTGCTGCCGGACAATTGGCACTGGCACATGTTCGATACCGTCAAGGGGTCCGATTACCTCGGCGATCAGGATGCCATCGAGTACATGTGCCGCGAGGCCATTCCCACCGTCTATGAGCTGGAGCATGCCGGCGTGCCGTTCTCGCGGCTCGACAACGGCAAGATCTACCAGCGCGCCTTCGGCGGCCAGAGCCAGGACTTCGGCGGCGATCAAGCCGCGCGCACCTGCGCCGCCGCGGACCGCACGGGCCATGCCATTCTGCACACGCTGTATCAGCAAAACGTCCGCGCAAGAACGCACTTCTTCGACGAATACTTCGCCATCGATCTGATTCGGGACGACGAGGGCGCAATCCTTGGTGCCCTGGCGCTCGAGATCGAGACCGGCGAGCTGCTGGTGATCGAGGCCAAGTCCACGCTGCTGGCCACCGGCGGTTACGGGCAGGTGTTCCGCACCACCACCAATGCCTTCATCAACACCGGCGACGGCATGGCGATGGCGCTGCGCGTCGGCGTGCCGTTGCAGGACATGGAGTTCTTCCAGTTCCATCCTACCGGTGTCGCCGGCAAGGGCATGCTGATCACCGAGGGTGCCCGCGGCGAGGGCGGTTTTCTGGTCAACGGCGACGGCGAGCGGTTCATGGAGCGCTATGCGCCACGCGCTCTGGACCTGGCCAGCCGCGACGTCGTGTCTCGCTCCATGGTGACCGAACTCCGCGAGGGCCGTGGCTGCGGGCCCAACAAAGACCACGTGATGCTGAAGCTCGACCACCTTGGTGCGGACGTGGTGCATCAGCGACTGCCCGGCATCAGCGACATCTGCCGCGTGTTTCTCGGCATCGACCCAGCCAAGGACGCGATTCCGGTGTTCCCCACCGCGCACTATGCGATGGGTGGCATCCCCACGGACCGCAACGCTCGCGTCGTCGCGCCCGCGCGGCACGGCCCGGAGGAAGTCGTGCCGGGTCTTTATGCCGCCGGCGAGTGCGCCTGCGTGTCAGTGCATGGCGCCAACCGGCTGGGCGGCAACTCGCTGCTGGACATCCTGGTGTTCGGCCGCGCCGCCGGCACCGATATTCTCAGCTTCGTCGCCGAGAACCCGAATCATCGCAACATGCGCGATGAGTATGTCGAGCCGGCGCTGGCCCGCCTGCGGCGCTGGGAGCGCTCCGGTGAGGGTACCAGCGTGCATGCGATGAAGGCGGAGCTGCGCAAGCTGATGGAAGATCACTGCGGTGTGTTCCGCGAGCGCGAGACTATGACTGCCGGCGTCGAGAAGCTCAAGGAACTGCGCGGGCGCGTCGACGAGGTGCGCCTCAAGGACCAGAGCAAGCAGTTCAATACGGCCCGCATCGAGGCCTTGGAGCTGGACAACTTGGTCGACGTGGGTATGGCAACGCTGTTGTCGGCACTGCACCGCGAGGAGAGCCGCGGTGCCCACTCCCGGATCGACTTCCCGACGCGCGACGATGAGCAGTGGATGAAGCACAGCCTGTATCTGCGCGAAGAAGACCGTATGGACTTCAAACCGGTGCGCACCAAACCGCTGACGGTGGAGAGTTTCCCGCCGAAGGCGCGGGTTTATTGAAGCAGGCCCGACGGCGCGACGGGAGGACATTGTCGCGCCCCCAAATTGCTTGAGGGCGACAAAAATTTACAGATGAGTCAAGTTTGCCTTCGTCGGTGTCGTTATCGTAATCGACGATCTGACTACGACAACGACAACGAAGATCGCTGCCAAGCTTGCCAAAACGGCAATCCCGACTCGTCGGTCTGAGGCAAACCGTCGCTAGGGATCTGCCAACCGCGTAGCTCGAAACTCGACAGTCAATAATCACATGAAAATCAGCGTTTACCGTTACAACCCCGAAACAGATACCAAGCCGCACATGCAGACCTTCGAGGTCGAGGAGCAGCCGGGCATGATGTTGCGCGAGGCCCTGCTGGTGATCAAGGAGCAGGACGAGAGCTTCGCGTTTCGGCATTCGTGTGGCGAGGGCGTTTGCGGCTCCGACGGCATGAACGTCAACGGCAAGAACATGCTCGCCTGCGTCACGGCGGTGGCGGACCTCAAGCGGCCCATCCAGGTGAGACCCTTCCCCGGTCGCCCGGTGATCCGCGATCTGGTCGTGGACATGACCCAGTTCTACGAGCAGTACCGCGCCGTGCAGCCCTATCTTGTGCGCAAGGAACCGCTGCCCGAGCAGGAAATCCTGCAATCGCCCGAGGACCGCGACAAACTCGATGGCCTGTACGAGTGCATCCTGTGTGGCTGCTGCTCAACTTCCTGTCCGTCGTTCTGGTGGAACCCGGACAAGTTTCACGGCCCGGCCGCGCTGTTGCAGTCTTGGCGTTTCCTGGCCGACAGTCGCGACCAGGCTACCGACGAGCGCCTGGATGCGCTGGAAGGCCCCTACAAGCTGTTTCGCTGCCACACCATCATGAACTGCGTGGAGGTCTGCCCCAAGGGCCTGAATCCCACCAAGGCCATTGGTCAAATCAAGGATCTGATGCTCGAGAAATCGGTGTGAACGCTACCGCGTCCGTGAACGGGTCGGTCGCGGAAATGGACCTCGATAAGGAGATCGAGCGCCTGCGCTGGCAATGCAGGCGCGGCATGCTGGAGTTGGACCTTCTGCTGAATCGCTTCGTCGAATCGGCCTATGCGGGCCTGACCTTGCAACAGCGTATCGATTTCGTGCGTCTGCTCGGCTATCAGGACCAGATCATCTACGACTGGCTCATGAGTCAGTCCGTGCCCGCCGATCCCGCGCTGCGGGACCTCGTCGCACGCATCCAGGCGGC
>CAVOSE010000070.1:0-33468 GCA_963698775.1 uncultured Gammaproteobacteria bacterium | reverse complement strand
CGGAACCTCCGAGACTGTTGCAGTAACCCCCAGCACTGCCGGAGCGACTTGCAGTCGCGACCATCCCCGTCGCGGCGGTCGCGATTGCAAATCGCTCCCACAACCACGGCTGGTCTCGGCATGCGCGCAGCCAAGCACTAACGAGGCTTCGCCTCAGACCGACGAGTCGTGATCATCGGTATCGGTATCGGTACGATCGGTATCGGTATCGAAATCGTGGCGAGCAACTCGATCCCGACCCCGATTCCGACCCCGAGCACCCGCCTCTTGCGCACTTTGCGCCTTCGCACCCCCTCGGGAGCATTCCCGTTCGCCCTTGATCGCAGCGCCGGTGCAGCCGCTGCCGCCAGCTGGCGGATCGATGATCTTTTTTTTGTAAATCTAGGTTGACATATTAATGTGTCAGCCTATAATGACAACCACTGGAGCAGAAAACGGGCAACGGAACGCCTCCCGGATCAACCGGACAAACACAGCGTCGCGATGGCCAACCTCAGAGACAGCCGCCGCGGCAGGGCAAGCGACAGAGGCGGCAACGCCGTATCGGAGAATTGACACATGGCTGAGCAGAAGAGCCTTTCCGGCCTGACGGTCGAGCAAGCAAAAGAATTCCACGAGCAGTTCAAAGTGACCTACACCGCCTTTGCCGGTATCGCCGCGGCTGCGCACTTTCTGGTCATCGCCTGGAAGCCCTGGTTCTAATACCGCTTCCCCACTTTAGCTCCCGCGAGGTTTGAGCAATGTTCCAAGACGTTTTCAATTACAAGCCGAAAGAGCAGGACTACCGCATTTGGCTGGTCGTGAGCCCCGCCACCTGGCTGGTGCCGATCCTGGCCGCCGTGCTGGTCATCGCCCTGGGCGTGCACACCATGGTCTTCTCGCTGCCACAGTACAGCTGGGGCGTGGAAGAGGCCGTCGCCGTCGAGGCACCGGTTGCCGTCGAAGCGCCTGCACCTGCGGTCGCCGAGTAGCAAGATCTTTGTCGTGGCGCCTGCCGCCACACTACTAATTGCCGCCGTCGATCACTGCGGCACCGTTGAAACCCCTAGCGGAGTGACATCATGAGTCTGTCCGGTTTAACCGTCGAGCAAGCCAAAGAGTTCCACGAGCAGTTCAAAGTGACCTACACCGCATTCGCCGGCATCGCCGCGGTTGCGCACATTCTGGTCATCGCCTGGAAGCCCTGGTTCTAAGTAACCGCCTTCCGTCGACTGAACGTTACTGACAACCTAACCCTAAGAGGGCTTTATCATGGCCGAACAACAGATTGCTCGCCCGAAGAATCCTGAAGACGATTGGAAGGTCTGGCTGGTTCTGAATCCTGCCACCTGGCTGATGCCGATCCTGTTTGCCGTGCTGGTCATCGCACTGGCCGTGCATTGGATGGTGTTCTCGCTGCCGCAGTATTCCTGGTAAGCGATCGAACCGATCCCCGAGGGCCTGTCCGCAACGCGGACACGTCCATCGGGTCGGCAGCCCCGCACGGGGTTGCCTAAGAATGGCGGAGTGTGAGCCGGGCGTAATGCCCCGCTCCCTCCGCCATTCTGCCGTTGGAGGCGAACCTTGCGAGGCTTCACCTCAGACCGACGCGTTGTGATCGCCGCTTTGGCAAGCTTGTCAGCGATTGTCGTTGTCGAATAGTTGCAGTGGCCCTCGGCACTGTGGGAGCGACTTGCAGTCGCGACCATTCCCGTCGCGGTGATCGCGATTGCAAATCGCTCCCACAAACGCGGCCGGTCTCGGCATGTGCGCAGCAAAGCATCCCGCCCGAACGCCCTACTGCGCCGGCGCAACAAAACCTAAAGCTGGAAACCAAGGGGCTCGCTACCGGTGTATCGTTGCGGGATCCGGCAAAGAGAGGGGGGAGACAGTGCACCAGACTGAGAAGGTGGTCATCGTAGGCGCAGGTATCGGCGGGCTCGCATCGGCCGTGGAATTGACCGCGCGCGGTCTCGACGTGCAGCTGTTCGAGCGCGCGCCGGCGCCGGGCGGGAAGATGCGCGAGGTCGCCATCGGAGACGCGCGCATCGACGCGGGTCCGACCGTGCTGACGATGCGCTGGGTCTTCGAAGAACTCTTTGCCAAGGCCGGCACCTCGCTGGACGCGGAACTCCGCCTGGAACAGGCTGAGATCATCGCCCGTCACGCGTGGAGCGAGCGCGAGCGCCTGGACCTATTCGCGGACCTGGACCGGTCGGCCGATGCCGTCGCCAAATTCGCCGGCAGCGACGAGGGCAAACGCTTCCTCGAGTTCAGCAAAGATGCACGTCGCATCTATCAGACCCTGAAAGGGCCGTTCATCAGCAACAGCCGCACCAATCCGCTCGGGTTGACCGGCCGGGTCGGCCGCGCCGGCCTTGGCGGGATGCTGCATATCAAACCCTATTCAACCCTGTGGCAGGCACTCAGCAGCCATTTTCGCGATCCGCGCCTACGGCAGTTGTTTGGCCGTTACGCCACCTACGCGGGATCATCGCCGTTCTTGTCTCCGGCAACCCTGATGCTGATCGCCCATGTGGAACAGGAGGGGGTCTGGCTAGTGGATGGCGGCATGCACCAACTCGCCGTGACGCTGGCACGCCTCGCCGAGCGCAACGGCGCCAAGATCCACTATGGCGCCGAGGTGGCCGAGATCTTGACCAGCAACGGCCGAGCCAGCGGCATCCGCTTGGCCGGCGCCGACGCCCGACCCATCCCGGCCGACGCGATCGTCCTGAACAGCGATGTCAGCGCGCTCGGCGCTGGACTGCTGGGCAAAGCCGTCGCTCGTGCAGCACCGCCGACGCTGCCAAAGCACCGCTCGCTATCGGCATTGACTTGGAACCTGGTGGCCAAGACCAGAGACTTCCCGTTGCTGCGCCACTCGGTCTTTTTCTCGTCCGATTATTCCGCGGAGTTCGACGACATCTTCAAACAAGGCCGACTCCCACGGGAACCTACCGTCTATATCTGCGCGCAGGATCGTGGCGCCAGTCTGCGCGACGGCGAAGCGGGCGCGGCTGAATCCCTTGGGGCGGAGCGTCTTCTGGTGCTGGTCAACGCGCCGGCCAATGGCGACACCCGGCGTCTCGACAGCGCGCAGATCGCAGACTGGCAAGCCAAGACGTTCGGCGTGCTTGAGCGCTGTGGGTTACGCATTGATGCCCGGCCGGATGCGACAGAGGCGACCACGCCAAGCCGATTCGAACAGCTCTTCCCGGCAACCGGCGGTGCACTCTACGGCCGCGCCTCCCATGGCTGGCAAGCGTCCTTTGCCCGGCCAGGGTCGCGCACCAAGGTCCCGGGGCTCTATCTGGCGGGGGGCAGCACACATCCGGGGGCCGGCGTGCCGATGGCGGCACTGTCCGGCCGACAAGCCGCGGCAAGCCTGCTGAAGGATCTCACCGGGTCCAGGGGCAAGGCTTGAGCGCGAGCCCACGCCCTCCGCCTTGGCACGGAGGCGGAAATTCGCAGCGGAAATGATATGCGCCAATGCCACGCCGCGCATTCCTTGTTTAAGTAGCGGTTTAGGCGTCGCTGAAGCGGCGATTTCATTTCTGTCGGGCGACCCGCTCGGTCCCGGCGAGAACAGGGGTTGAATCATGGCACTAATCGACTGTCCAGAATGCGGCGCCAAGGTCTCCGACAGCGCGCCGGCCTGTCCGAAATGCGGCTTCCCGATCGCCGCCAACATCGCCAAGACGGGAGCCGCCGCGCAACCGGAGGCCACAAAACCGTCCGTGGTCGCAGCAACACCCGCCGCCCCGGAGACGACCGCTGAAGCAGCCGAACCGGCACTGTTGCCCACCGAGCGCAGCGCGGAACCCTTGCGTATCGCCGGTCGACGCATCCCCATTGCCGCCCTATTGTTTTGGGGCGGCATCACCGTCGGCGTGGTACTTCGATACGCCGCCGGCGACGAGGCCGCGGAAACCTATCGGTACGTACCCTACTCCATGATCTTCCTGGGTATACTCTGGTTCGCCGCGACAGAGTTCATCATGCTGGTGCGGCATCGCCAACGCAGATGACGGCATCGCGCATGAACAAGACCGACCGCGACACACCAATCCCCTCGCCCACCGACTCAGGCGTCCAGCGCGGTCCCGCCCTTCGCTTCGATCTCGAGGTCCCAAGCCGCGGCTATGCCTGGTGGTACGTCGACGCCTTGAGTGACGACGGCAAGCATGGCTTGACGCTGATCGCCTTTATCGGCAGCGTGTTCTCGCCTTACTATTTCAAAGGACGTCGCCGCGGCCTGGACGACCCGCGCGACTATTGTTCCCTCAACGTCTGCCTGTACGGCGAGGAGCGGCGCTGGACCATGACAGAGCGGCGCGCCGGTTCGCTCTCCCAAAGCACCTCGGCGCTCGGCATTGGCCCAAGCGGCCTGCGCTGGAACAAGGATGACACACTGAGCATCGACATCGACGAGCTTGGCACCCCCATCCCACAACGCGTCCGTGGTCGGGTTCACCTAACGCCGCTATGCATCAATCGCCAGAGCTTCAGTCTCCACGATAACGGTCGCCATCATTGGCGACCGGTTTCCCCCAGCGCCCGCGTCGAAGTGCAACTTGAGCGACCCAAACTGAGCTGGACCGGTCATGCCTATTTCGACAGCAACTGGGGGCAAGAGCCCATCGAAGACGGCTTCGTCTACTGGGACTGGTCGCGTGCCAGCATGGGCGACGAGAGCGCCATCCTCTATAACATGCAGCGACGCGACGCGCAGCCGCTGGCACTGGCGCTGCGCTTTGCCGCCGACGGCACGCTGCACAAGTTCGACCCACCACCGAATCATCGCCTGCCACGCACGCCAATCTGGCGCGTCGCACGCGGCAGCCAGGCCGACGACGGACACCCGCCCAGTGTCGTAAAGACCCTTGAGGACACCCCGTTTTACTCCCGCTCAGTCATCGAGACCCACTTGCTTGGGCGACCGCTCACCGCCGTGCACGAGAGCCTTTCACTAGAGCGGTTCCGCTCGCCGATCGTTCAGTATATGCTGCCCTATCGCATGCCCCGGCGGCGGCGATGAAGCGACCACCGCGCACATGACTATCTGGTTCGAGGCCTTGTTCGCGTCCGGCAGGATCATCGATCTGATCCTGCTGCTGGTTGCGGCGGAGGCCGCCTTCCTTGCCTGGCTTGGCCCACGCGTCGGACGCGAGCGGCTGTTTACGAACATCGCCCCGACGTTGGTCTCCGGTGCGCTGTTGCTGCTCAGCGTCCGCGCTGCCCTGGTCGGGCTCTGGTGGGGCTGGATCGCGCTCATCCTGACCCTGGCGCTGATTTCCCACGGCATCGACCTGGCATTGCGTTGGCGCAAGACGAAGTAACCTGTTCGTAACTGCCTGGCAATAGAATGCCGGGGATTGATTCGTCTCATCCGATAGCAATGCAATG
The DNA here is from genome assembly GCA_963698775.1 of uncultured Gammaproteobacteria bacterium. Classification (GTDB taxonomy): domain Bacteria; phylum Pseudomonadota; class Gammaproteobacteria; order Chromatiales; family Chromatiaceae; genus Thiohalocapsa. Next base: position 28,080 of record CAVOSE010000070.1, on the reverse strand, counting down.
GCTACCGTACTCATCGTCGACGACGAGCCCGATATCCGCGAAGTGATCCGTTTCGCCCTAGAGGAGAACGGCTTTCGCGTGCTGGAGGCCGCCCATGCGGACGACGCCCGCAAACTGATCATCGAACAGCCCGATCTGGTGCTGCTTGACTGGATGCTCCCCGGCCGCTCCGGACTCGAATTGGCAGCGGAACTGAAGCAAAACGGCCAAACGCGGGCGATTCCGATCATCATGATCAGTGCACGCGGCGAGGAACAGGATCGCGTCAAGGGTCTCGACACCGGAGCCGACGACTACATCACCAAGCCATTTTCGCCGCGGGAGATGGTGGCGCGCATCAACGCGGTGCTCCGACGCACCAAGTCCGATCAGGTCAGCGACGAGATCGAGATCGCCGGGTTGCGCATCGACAACATCAGCCACCGCGTCAGCGGCAACGGCAACCCCATCGAGATCGCCCCTACCGAATACCGTTTGCTGCATTTTTTCATGACCCACTCAGACCGCGCCTTCAGCCGCTCACAGCTGCTCGATCAGGTCTGGGGCAACCACGTCTACGTCGAAGAGCGCACCGTCGACGTCCACGTCCGACGGTTGCGCAAGGCATTGGAGCAGAGCGGCCACGCGTCTCTGCTGCAGACCGTGCGCGGGGTCGGCTATCGTTTCTCCGAGCGGTGAGGCGCCCCGCGGGGGAACCTTGGTTTCACGCTAAGCCGACATCATCAACAGATGCGCAGCCCCCTCGCCGACGAGATCTACCTGGCCGCCGCTGCCGCCGTGTTCGCGGTCGTACTGGTGCTGCTCGGACACCCGCCGGAATGGGCCGCGCTGTCGGTGCTCGCGCCCTACCTGCTGCGACACCTGTTTCACCTCGGCCGTCTGGCGCGCATGATCCGGCGCCGTCACCGGCTCGTGCCCCCCTTTCCCAGCGGGCTTTGGGGCGAGGTCTATCGCACCGTCGGCCAGTATCAGCAGCGGGGGCGCAAGGGTCGCAAGCGCCAGGTGCGCTTCACACGGCGTTTCCGCGAGGCAGCGAACTCGGTTCCGGATGCCCTGATCGTGCTCGACAAGGCCAAACGGATCGAATGGGCGAATCCGGCCGCCGCCCCGCTCATGGACGTGCACTGGCCGCGCGACGGTGGCCGCCTTCTGACCGAAGTATTCGAACACCAGGGTCTCGGTGACTACATCGACGCTGGCGAATACATACGGCCTATCGAGGCTGCGCCAGAGCACAACCAGACGTTGATGCTGTCGCTGCGCGTGGCGCCCTTTGGCGAACGCAAAAAGCAGCGCCTGGTCGTGGGACGAGACATCACCAAAGTCTTTCTCCTCAACCAGACCCGGCGCGACTTCGTCGCCAACGCGTCCCATGAACTACGCACGCCGCTCACGGTGATCGCCGGCTTCATCGAGAACCTTGCCGACTCCGCCCACACCTCGGAGCACCATCGCCGGCCGCTGACGCTAATGCACAACCAGACCGAGCGCATGCGCTCGATCATCGAAGACCTGCTTACGCTAACGCGGCTGGAGATGGAGGAACACGCGCGCGACCTGACGCTGGTTGATATCCCGCATGAGGTCGACATGATCCTGACCGATGCGCGGACCCTGAGCGACGGCGCGCACCAGTTCGACGCAGACATCGATCCCGATCTATTGCTGATCGGCAACCAGACCGAACTGCATAGCGCCCTGTCGAACCTCGTCTTCAACGCCGTCAGGCATACGCCACCGGAGAGCCGCGTGCGTGTCGTCTGGCGCGACCATCCCCGCGGTCCGATGTTCTCGGTGCAGGACGACGGCCCCGGTATCGGCGTCGAACACATTCCACGCCTGACAGAACGATTTTACCGTGTAGACACGGCCCGCTCGCGTGCCTCCGGTGGCACTGGCCTGGGGCTTGCCATCGTTAAACACGTGTTAAGCCGCCACGACGCGGAGATCAGCATTGCCAGTGAGACCGGCGCCGGCGCGACTTTTACCTGTTGTTTCGCCCCGGCCAGCCGCAGACATCGGGCGCCGCCGGAGGACGCGTCGGCGAATGTTGCACCGGTGCAATCGGCGGCGGCACTGTCGACGCCAGACGGGTCGGGGGAGAGCCCTAACCCGCCTGTCGCTGCGCGAGCGTCAGGGTCTTGATCGAAAGGGCGTGCAACTCGCCGCTGGCGATCTGATCCTTGACCGTATCCATGACCAGGCGTTGCTTCTTGATGGGACTGAGTCCCTCGAAGACATCGCTGACCACGACGGCATCGAAGTGACTTCCGTCACCGCTTACTTCGACCTCCGCACCGGGAAGACCGGCGCGAATCAGTTGTGCCACTGCTTCTGTTTCCATGGGGTACTCTAACTCGGTTATCGGTTCGCGCCTGTGCGCGTGTCTCGTTTGGTAGCGCCGATGTTGGGCTCAGGGCGCAGCGGAGCAAGCCCAGCTTACCGCCACCCGTCGCATGGCCGCAGGTCCGCCCCAGGCGCCAGCCCCCTCAAAACAGGCTGTCCCAACCCTTGCACCGAGCCTAAGACTCGGCCGGCTGCCGCTGTCTTCGGGACTCAGCGCCCGGCGTTTCCGTCAACTCGCGCAGGGTCTCCCGCAGCACTGCCGCCGACACCGGCTTCACCAGATATGCGTCGGCGCCGGCGGCAAGCATCCGCTCACGGTCACCGCGTGCCGCCGATGCTGACCAACCAATGATCAGACCCTGGTAGCCCCCCTCGCGCAGGCGTTCGATCAACGTCGCCCCGTCGTCCTGGCCCAGATGCAGATCGACAATGAGAACGGCGGCGGCGGTCGACGCGCACCGCTCCCATGCCGAGGCTACATCGGGCGCCTCAGTCACCGCGTAGCCCAAGCCCTCGAGGATATGCCGGTAGAGCAGCCGGAGATCGACGGCATCGTCGACCAGAAGCAAAGGCACGCCGCTGAGGCCGGCGCGGTCGGCAGCGGCAGCGAGCGCATTCGCCGCTGGCGCAGATTCCGGCACCGCATCGATTTCCGGCAACGGGACGTCGAAGCTGAAGATCGAGCCGCCGCCGGGTCGTTCATTGATGACCAACGCACCGCCCAGCAACCGAATAATCTCGACGCTAATGGCTAGCCCCAGACCGACCCCGCTGCGTCCGCCGGTATCGCCACCGCGTTGAAACGGCTGCAGGATACGCTGCCGCTGGTCCTTGGGGATACCGGGGCCGGTGTCGGAAACGGACACCTGAAGCCGGCCACCGGCGCAGCGGGCCTGCAGTTCGACGAAGCCTGAGTCGGTATATTTGATGGCGTTCATGGTCAGATTGATCAACACCTGACGCAAGCGGGTGACGTCCGTCTGCACCCAGGCCGGCAGTCCAGACGGTGGGCTGAAGCGAAATTCCAGCCCGCGGTGCTGAGCCATCGGCCGCAGCATATCGGCAACCCCGGTCAGCAGTAGATCCAGGTCAGTTGGGGCAGGATTCATCGCCAGTTGCCCGACCTCAATGCTGGCCTGATCCAGCACGTTGTTGATCAGCGACAACAGGTGCGCCCCACCGGATTCGATGGCATTCAGGCTCTCGTCGGCGCCCCCGTCCTGCCCACTGAGACGCTCATGCAACAATTCCGCGTGTCCCAGAATAGACGTCAGCGGTGTGCGCAGTTCATGGGACAGGCCCGCGATGAAATGCGTCTTGAGCCGATTCAGCTCGTCGAGCTCCTGATTCTTCTGCATTATTTCCGCGCGCACCACCTCCAGGTCCTGCAGCGTGCGCCGCAACCGGCGATTGAGTAGTTGCACCTCGTTCGCGTGTTGCTGCGCCATCTGGCGTTCGGCGTGGTCATGCGAGGCATCGGTCAGCAACAGATGCGCGCCGCCGCCCGCCGCCGGCCTGAGCAGCACATCGGTGTAAACACCGTCGGCCAACTCCAGCATCGGCCAATGCTCATCGCCGTGCAGCTCGATGCCGTGCAAAACCGGCAGTACGGTGCGCGCATCGTCGCCCTTGCGCAGCGTGGACAGACCATAGCGAACGGGATCGCCGGCCACGCCCTGCAAGCGATAATCGGCCGACAGGCGCAACAGACAAGGGCGTGCCTGGACCATGAGCATCTCGCGCAGATGCCGGCCAATGGAGAGCGGCAAGACCATCAGGCAGTCGCTCCGGGACCACGGTTGGATCGGGTGCCGTCTGATTGGGCACCATCTGGCTGGACGCCATCGGAATCAGCGTTGGAACGCGCTCTAGCCGCTTGGTCGAGCATCCCTGTGACCAGCAACCGAAAGGCAGACTCCACGTTGTCACCGCGCAACGCGCTGCTGTCGAGCCAGCCCAGCGCATCGTCGAGCAGTCCGCGCGCATCGCCCGCCTCGACCTCGCGCTGATCGGCGAGATCGCTCTTGTTGACCAGCACCACATAGGGCAGCGGTCGCACCGACGTCGCCACCGCATCGCGCAGGGCCACACAGCAGTTTAGCGTCTCGGCGCGGGTGCCATCCGCCACCAGCAGATAGCCGGCGGCACCACGGGTATAACGGAGGAACAATTCCGTTGGCGTATCGGTGCCGGCCACATCCCAGATCGCGAGCTTCAGCCCGCGACCGTCGTCGAGCACGACCTCTTTGGTGTCGACCTTCACACCGATGGTGGTCAGATACTTGTCGGAGAACTGGTCGCGTACGAAGCGATGCACCAGACTCGTCTTGCCGACGGCAAAGTCACCGAGTATGCAAATCTTGCGGCTTTCCATCAGCTTGTCCTAGCTTGCAGAGAGCGGATTGCAGGGTGCGGGCTGCACGGGCTCGAACCCGGCCCGCAAAGAGACCCGACGCTGGGCCGGACGCGCCACGGCAGACGGCTCAAAACGCCGCTCGGCCCGCCCATTCAGCAGCCGCTCCGGCGCACCACGTTCAACCAGCTGGCGGACCACGAGATCGGCGCGCTGCTGGCGCAGCCAATGGTTCCACGGCTGAGCGCCGACGCCGTCGGAGTGGCCCACGACGTCGATATGCACCCCGATCGGCGCCGCGGCATCGAGCCGCTCCAGCTCCTTGATCAGCAGGGCCGCACGATCCATCACCGCCTTCGAGCCTGGCAATGGATTCGCAGCCTCGGCAAATCGAATCTCGACCTGACCCAGCTCCGCGGCCAGATCACGTGCAGCTTGCACCTCCGCCACGCCCAGGGCGCCAGCGTCGCAACCGCCCAGCCCGGCTACGCCGGCGAGTCGCATCGGTAACGCATCGATCCAGCGCCAGGGCGCAATGCCGGACAGGGCCAGCGCCGTCCCGTCTAGGCGGACCACAACGCCCGCGGGCGGATCAATGGCCGCCTCCACCCGCGCCAACAGGTCGGAATGATCCGGCTCCAGCGCAGACAGGTCCAACGCATCGACGCCGGCGGGCAGCACCGGCGCCGATTTCAGGCGCTCGATCCATTGCACCGGCGCCAAACCCGTGACCTGCAATACCCCCTGCTGCAGTTTTAACCTGACGCCCTCGGGCGGCGCCAGCCGACGAGCGGCGCGACGTAACACGATGGGCGGGTCAACGGCCACATAGGGCCGCTGATCAATGTCTAATCGTGACAGCACGTCCGCATCGGTGACCAACGTCGCCGGATCGTCCGCCAGCGGATCCAGCAACAGCCGGGCCGCAACGCGGCTGCCCTCTTGCCATTCCAACACCACCACCCCCGGCGCCCCCTGCAGGGCCTCGCGGACCGCATCCAGCCGCTGCTGCCAGGCGAATTGCTGCCAACCAAGCCATGCGGAAACGGCGACCAACACTAACGAGAGCATGATCCAAGGCCACCGGCGCGGAGGCCGGGCACTCGCATCCGATTCCCGGTAAGCCAGCGTCAAACATTCTCTCAACAACGGGTGCACGCCCGCCAGCGGCGCCTTATCACCGTCGAATGCCTGCAGTCGCGCGGCATAGGCCAAATGCAGGTCATTCAACACCGCATCGAACTGCCGCCGCAGGGCATGCGGCGGTAGCCCGCTGATGACGAAAGCAAGCGTCGCGTAGCGGCCCCGAAGGACCCACAGCGTACGCGCGCCGATCTCGACCGACTCCAGGCTGTCTCCGGCATCGCTAAAAGAGTCCTGCACGAAGTCCTGAATCGCCGTCAGCATCGCCGACACGGCATCCTCGTCCTTGAGGGTCGTCTGCGTCTCGGCAATCGCATGATCGATCAACAGACCGGTATTGTTGTGGATCAGATAGGCGGCCTCGACTCGGTAGAGCAAGGTGTTCTTCAGGACCACCTCGGCAAACGAGGTGCCGGAACGCCAGGCATCGATCCGCCAGCGCAGCCCCTTCACCGACAGACTATGCTCGAGCGCCTGATTGATGGACTGCACGAAACCCCGCAACGTCTCGCTGATCGCACGGCCGATGGCGGGGCCCATGACGGGGAACAGGGCGTCGGCCATACGCCGCGGATCGCGCTCTACGGCCATTTGAATACACTCGCCCACCGGCGCCTGCAGCGCGCTGACCAGGCGCGGGTCGATACCGCCCGCGCGCACCGCATCCGGCAGCACCTCGGTCAAATCGGCAACCCGGCGCGACGGGTCTTCGATGCGCTGCTGCAACCCAGCCAATCGAGCACGATCGTCGCCGAGGAGCAGGGCCCGCAGCTGCTCCAGCTCATCGGAAATCGGTGCCTCGCCGCTTGCGGCAGACCGCACCAGCTCTGTGGCAGCGTCGCTTGCATGCGGCGGAGCCGCTGCGTGTACCGGCTCTGGAATCACGCCGGGCGCCGCATCGGGCAGTGCATCTTGTGGCGAATCTGGAGGCAAATCCGGGGCTGGGACGGGGCCTGAAACGGAAGCGCGCATAGGCAAAGGGGTCTCGGCTAGCCAGTTTGATCAAATGACGAACAAGGCCGGTCGCACTCTGCAACCATTGGCGCGACACCTAAGACGGGCGAAAAGGCAAGCACGATGCTATGAAAGTTGGCAGAAATCGCCTATGTCTCCGGCTGCCCCGGCTCTCTATGCAACCGCGACGCCAGCTCCGTGAACAGTTCCGCGAGTTCGTCACGATTCGTCTTGCTGTCCCGCAGGCCATCCACCGCTTGTTTGAACGACAGCTCCAGCCCGCGGCAACGGTCCTCGAGCGCCTCGCTCAGCTCCGCGGATTGTGCCGACACTTGCGCCTCGCGGCATTTTCCTTCATCCCCGAGCGCCAACTCGAGGGCGTCCAGCCGCGCACCCAGATCGCGGCTCAGGTCGCGAGCCGCCAGTTCAACCCGCTCGCCAAGCTGATGGATGGCGGTCACCCGTTCCTCTCGCTCGCCGCGCAACTCACCGGCCAATCGATCCAGTTCGCCGCGGACAAAGGTGTCGAGCTTCCCCAGGTGTGCGCGCTGCTCGTCACGCAGACGACCAAGCTCTTCGGACTGGCGCTCCAGCAATTGCTCGAAGCGCTCGTCATACTCGCGCATCTGCGTGCCAAACAACAACTGGCGCAGTTGCGCCATCGTGCCGTCTGGGGGATTGGCCTGCGGATCGGCCCCCAGCGCCATCGCCTGATCGTTAGCGGCAGCATTGGCCGCAGAAGGGTCGTTCTGATTGTTCATAACCGTTCGCTGTGGGCCGAGCGACGCCAGTCCCCGGCCGCCGTCTGGTTCTGCAGTGTTTTCGGTTTATACCGCATCGGTCCGATTCAGACACGCCCCATGCATATTCCCGCGACCCGCGAGCGGGCGCAGGCCAGCGCCTGAACGCCGTCAGCATAAGAAAAATATCTTATTGATTTATATTGCTTTATTTTCAAACAGACCACTTGATGAACAGCGCCTGGCGAACTATATTTTAAGTGAAAGAGAGAGAACTAGGAGGACAGCCATGAAGACCAAAGATAAAGAGCGTAAAGCACTGCAGCGCCATGAGGCTGAGTTGTTCGACGACATGGATCGCGCCTTCGATACCTTGATGCATCATGGCTGGATGCAACCATTCCGGGAGTTTTGGCCGGAGTGGATGCCGATGCAACATAAGGGTATCGACCTGCGTATCCCCCGGGTCGACTTGGTGGACCGCGACACCGAATTTCTGGTACGCGCCGAGTTGCCGGGCATCGAAAAACAGGATCTGCACCTCGACCTGACCGGCAATCTGCTCACCATTCGTGGCGAGCGCCAGCAGGAAGAAGAGACCGAGGAAGGCAACGTCTACCGGTCCGAAATCCGGCGCGGCAGTTTTAGCCGGACCGTGCGGCTGCCGATGGCGGTGAAACCGGATGCGGTCAACGCCGAGTTCAACAACGGACTTCTTGAGGTCCATCTGCCCAAAGCGGAGACTACCGATCGGCAGAAGATCGAGGTCAAGTGACCCGAAACGAGACCCAACCCTGTCTCGCCTATCTGGTCACCGCAAATCGGGCCGGCGCGAGCCGGCCAGCAACCAGAGGCCCGGCAGCGATGCCGGGCTTCGCTGTCACATGAGGGCACCCTCTCACGTCGGGGGACGAGGCTCCGCAATCAGCTGCCGCAGCCGTCGCGATTGCAAATCGCTCCCACAGGGTCGTGTCAGAGCCGCTTCGCATGCCGAAGCAGATTGGCCTACTCGGCGCCAAGGCTCTTGGAGACCACCTCATAGACGTCGTTTGACAGCCCCTCAATCTCGAGGATGCGCTCAAGTTGTGCCCGCATCAGAGACTGCCGGTCTTCGTCGTAGCGACGCCAACGGGTCATGGGGTACAGCAGGCGTGAGGCGATCTGCGGATTCAGCGGGTCCAGGTCGATGATGCGATCCGCTAGGAACTTGTAGCCGCCGCCGTCAGCGGCATGAAAGCGCAGCGGATTACCCACCGCGAAGGCGCCGATCAGCGAACGCACGCGATTCGGGTTGGTCAGCGAGAAGTCCACATGCGCCATCAGGGACCGAACCCGCTCCAGGGCGTCGGCCCGACTGCTTTGGGCCTGCAGCGCAAACCACTTATCGAGCACCAGCTGCTCCTCGGACCACCGCTGGTAGAAACCCGCCAGCGCACGTTCGCCGGCATCGCCTGCCACATCGGGCGGCGCATCCACCAGCAACCGCAGCGCGGTGATAACGTCGGTCATGTTTCGGTCGGCATCGAACTGGGCCTGAGCCAGGGTGCAGCTGTCCGCATCCGGCGCCTGCATCAGATACCCCAGCGCGCAGTTGCGCAGGGCCCTGCGACCAATGGAGACCGACGACAGGTCGTAGTCGGGCGGCTCGCGGTTTCGCTCGTAGACCGCCCGCAGCTCATCACGCAGCAACGTGCCGATGCTGCCGGCCAAGGTCTCGCGAGCGCGATGAATACCGTCCACATCGACGACGTCCATTTGATCCCCCAGGTAGCTCTCCGAGGGCAGCGTCAGCACCTCCGCGAGCAGGGCCTGGTCGGCGCTCGTGTCGGTCAGCGCACGGCGAAAGGCGTCGATGAAGGCGTCCGGGACCGTCACGGCCTCGTCTTCGACCATGGCGAGCAGCAGCCGTTGGGCCAGGCTCTGGGCCGCATCCCACCGGTTGAAGCCGTCGCTGTCGTGGGCCATCAAAAAGGTCAGATCGCCGTCGGAATACGGGAAGCGCACCCGCACCGGCGCCGAGAATCCGCGCAGCAGCGACGGCACCGGACGCTGCTCCAGACCGACGAAGGTGAAGCGCTCCACCGCTTCGCGCAGGGCCAGCATGCGGGTGCCCGGCGCCGGCATCTCGGCCTCGCCTTCGAGCCGCAGCGGCAGGTCGCGCCCCTTCGCATCCAGCAGCCCGAGTGCGAACGGGATATGCAGTGGGAGTTTATCCGGCTGACCAGGCGTCGCCGGCGTATGCTGGCGGATCTCCAGCGTGTAGGTACCGGTCTCGACGTCGAAGCGGTCGGCGCATTCCAGCACCGGCGTGCCGGCCTGGCCGTACCAGCGTCGAAACTGCGTCAGGTCGACCCCGCCGGCCTGCTCCATACAGGCGACGAAGTCGTCGGTGGTCACGGCCTGGCCGTCGAAGCGCTCGAAGTACAGGTCGGTACCGGCGCGAAAGCGCTCAGGACCGAGCAGGTGCGCCTGCATGCGGACCACCTCGGCACCCTTCTCGTACACCGTCGCCGTGTAGAAATTGTTGATCTCGATATAGGAATCCGGTCGCACCGGGTGAGCCATCGGGCCAGCGTCCTCCGGAAACTGGCGCGCGCGCAGCATGCGTACGTCCTCGATGCGCTTGACTCCGCGCGAGCCCATATCGGCGGAGAACTCCTGGTCGCGATAGACCGTAAAGCCCTCCTTGAGGCTGAGCTGAAACCAATCGCGGCAGGTGATGCGGTTGCCGGTCCAGTTGTGGAAGTATTCGTGGGCGACAACCCCTTCGATGCCGGCGAAATCGGCGTCGGTGGCGGTGTCCGGGCGCGCCAGGATGTACTTGGCGTTGAAGACATTGAGACCCTTGTTCTCCATCGCACCCATATTGAAATGGCTGACGGCCACGATCATGAAGATGTCCAGATCGTACTCGCGGCCATACTGCGCTTCGTCCCAGCGCATCGCGTGCTTCAGCGAGCGCATGGCGTGGTCGCACTTGTCGAGATTTTCGGGTTCGACGAAGATTTGCAGCGGCACCTCACGGCCCGAACAGGTGGTGAAACTGTCCTCCACCGCGGCCAGATCGCCGGCGACGACGGCAAACAAGATAGCTCGGCTTCGGATGCGGGTCGTCCCAGCGCGCCAAGCGGCGGCCGTCTGGCAGGTCTTCGCTACCGGCCGGGTTGCCGTTGGACAGCAACACCGGGTAGCGGGTAGGGTCCGCCACCAACGTGACTTGGTAGCGGGCCATCACGTCGGGACGGTCGAGAAAGTAGGTGATGCGGCGAAAGCCCTCGGCCTCGCACTGGGTGCAGAGCATATCGCCGGAGACGTACAAGCCCTCCAACGCGGTGTTGACCTTGGGCTCGATACGCACGCGCGTGCGCAGCCGAAAACGGTCCGGTACCCGGTGCACGATCAGCGCATCGTCCTGCACCTGATACTCCGCCGGTGGCATGACGCGTCCGTCCAGCGCCACCTCGATCAGCTGCAATTGTTCGCCATCGAGCCGCAGATCGCCGTTGCCACGGGTCGCGGCCGGATTTCGGCGTAGGCTGAGTTCGGCCTCGACCAGCGTCTCCTCCAGATCCAGGTCGAAACGCAGATCGACCTGATCGATCAGAAACTCGGGCGGACGGTAATCGTTTAGACGAATGACCGGGGGCGTGGTGCGATACATAGGCAGCTCGTTGCTTGGGTCGTTGCTGGGTTGGCAGCGGAATGGGCGGCGCGATCATGGCAAGCACGGAAGCGTACCCGATACCGGTGCCAGCCGGCGCGCGATCTTGGCGATCCGGCCCCGCTGTGTCAGTCTTAAGCTTGTCCGGCCAACGCAACGGGTTTTCAACCCACCGGCTGGGGCGCCTGACCTCGGTCGGCGCAAGGGATGCCGGGCCCGGGCGAGTCGGAAAAAGCAAAACAAGAGCGAGTTGAGAGGCGTCATGTCCAGCGTGCAGATCTATGCCACCGCCATTTGTCCCTACTGCGTCCGTGCTCGCCACCTGCTGGCGCGCAAGGGCGTCGCCTACGAGGAGGTTCGCGTCGATCGCGATCGTGAACAGCTCAAGACTATGATCCGTCGCAGTAACCGCACCACGGTTCCGCAGATCTTTATCGGCGCGTACCACATCGGGGGCTATGACGACATGGCGAAGCTCGACGAGGCAGGCAAGCTCGATGTGCTGCTGGATCAGCAAGGCATCGAGTACTCAGCAGAATGAACTCGCCCGATGCAGAAAGCCAGCGCCTGGACAAGTGGCTCTGGGCCGCACGCTTCTTCAAGACCCGCCCGTTGGCGGTGGAGGCCATCAGCGGCGGCAAGGTGCAGGTGGACGGCCAGCGCGTCAAGCCCGGTCGCGCCATCCGCCCCGGCGCCAAACTGGTCATCCACAAGGGCGAACTGGAGTGGACCGTCGAGGTCAAGGCCGTGGCCCGGCAGCGCCGACCCGCAAGCGAAGCCGCCCTACTGTATGAAGAAGAAGAGGCCAGCCGACTGAAACGTGAGGAACTGGTGCGCGAGCGGCGCGAGGCAGGCACCCAGGCACCGACGCTGCGCGGGCGCCCCACCAAGCGCGACCGCCGCCGCATCGGTACATTCACCGGCAGGCTCGGCGACTGAGCCGACCGAAGGCAAGCCAATGGACAACGAGATCTTCCGCGAGACGTACAGCGCCATCAACGAGCGCTTCTGCCCATTCGAGAAGAGCATTCTCACCAACAACTGCAGCTGCTCGCGCGCAAAACGCTTCTGTATCGCCGAGCGCGAGGGCGTGCAATGCACCATCGAAGAGGCCCAGACGCGCTGCATCAGACTGTTGGACCTGCTTCGCACACACGCGCGGTTCGCCCTCAAGACCACCGCCCAACATGCCGCCCTGCCGCACGCAAAGGCCATGCGCGTACAGGTGGGAGGTCTGCGGGGCATCCAGGCCGCGCTGACACCGGATGCCGAAGTGCCCAAGCAGATCGACGACATCGACGCCGTGATCGCCGCCGCCCTGGCCGAATTCGGCAGCCTCGATGCCCTGCCCTACCACATGATCGTGCAGCAGATCACCGCCTACCGCGGGCGACGCCCCTTCAGAGAACGGCGCTAAGGCGATTTCCGACGCAACCGAAACACCTGCTCATGGAGCCGATCCAAGCCCCGCTGTCGCCAACGCGGTCGCTCCGCAAGCACATCGAACTTCGCCAGCGGCGCTAGCTCGAACGCCGCCGAGAACAACGCCGTGACCTCGCTCGCCGCAACCGCGAACGGCGGCCCTGACATGCGCGTCTGATCATAGTCCAGCGTAATCAGCAACGACTGAACGTCCGCCGCCAGCAACGTGGTCAAGTGCGCCGCATAACCCGGGCGCATCGCCGGCGGCAGCGCGATCAGCGACGCGCGATCATAGACCGCGCCGACACCAGCGAGATGGTCAGGCGTCAAAGCGAAAAAATCGCCCACCAGGATCTCGATCTCGTCCATGGCGTAGCGCCGGAACGGGGGCTCGTCACTGACGCGCGGCGACAACCCGTTCTCATCGCAGAACGCCTCCACCGCCATCTCGCTGATCTCCACGCCGAGCACGGGGTGGCCGCGCGCCGCGAGCCAAAGCATGTCCAGACTCTTTCCACAGAGCGGCACAAAGACCAGCGCCAGCGGCGCCACGCCCAGACCGGGCCAGTGCTCCGATAGATGACGATTGAAGTCATCCTCGTGCCAACCCAACTCGCCGCGCTGCCAGCGCTGCTGCCAGAATTCCGGTTTCACGGACCCACCTTGCGGAAACGCAAAAAATAGTTGCCTCGGAGCTGCAGGGGCTCGTCCTCAAAGCGAAACCCCGCTGCCTCCACCTCCCCGATCACCTGCTCACGGCCAGCGCGTACATGGCCCATGATCCAGGGATTGCTAACGCCGGGCATACGGCGAAAATCGATGATCGCCAACGCCCCACCCGGCACCAGCGCCTGATGGATAGACGCCAGCATCGCACGCGGATATTCGAAGTGATGGTAGGTGTCCGCCAGGAACACCAGATCAACGCTGTCCGGCGGCAAGGTCGTCCCCCGCTGATGATTGACCACCGGTACCACATTGTCTACACCCGACTTCGCCGCACGCGCCGCGATGGACTCAACGAAGCTCGCAGAAATATCCACCGCATAGACTTGCCCGGTCGGTCCCACCGCGCGAGCGAACAGCATCGTATACAAGCCAGTGCCGGCGCCCACATCGGCGATACGCATCCCCGGCTCGATGTCCAGCGCCTCAACCACCTGGAAGCGCCGGTCGAATACCTCGCGACCGCTCCGCTCGAAGATCTCCGCCCAGTGGTCGGGGTCGGCGTCCTGGTAATAGGCGTTCATGTCAGGGCCGACGGCGGGCGACTCGGCATAAGCCGACCCAGGCGCCAGCACGACAAAGAACAACAGTAGGAGACGGTTCATGGCGGTCCTCTCAGTCGAATCCCGAGAGTCTACAACACAGGACATCTGAGACCGAAGGCTCGCGAAAAAGCGAAAAAGGGGTCAGAGCCCTTTTCCGTCGCGCTTTTCCGTCGCGACAGGGAGCGAGAATCGTTCCACAAAATGTCATAGAAAAAGGGATCTGACCCCTTTTCGAAACGAAAAAAAGGGCGCCGAGCGCCCTTTTTCATTTTTTCCGCGATAGCGGAAAAAGATCAGTTGATCTTGGGATCGAGTTCGCCGCTGGTGTAGCGATCGGTCATGGCCTCCAGCGACAGGGGCTGGATCTTGCTGGCGTTGCCAGCGGTGCCGAACGCCTCGTAGCGGTCCTTGCAGATCTGCTTCATGGCCTTGGTGGCGGCGATGAAGTACTTGCGCGGATCGAATTCCTTCGGGTTGTCGGCGAGGAACTTGCGGATGGCACCGGTGGAGGACATGCGCAGGTCGGTGTCGATGTTGACCTTGCGCACGCCGTTCTTGATGCCCTCGGCAATCTCTTCGACCGGAACGCCGTAGGTCTCGCCCATGGCGCCGCCGTACTCATTGATGATGGCCAGCCATTCCTGGGGCACCGACGAGGAGCCGTGCATGACCAGATGGGTGTTGGGGATGCGCTGGTGGATCTGCTTGATGCGCTCGATGGCCAGGATGTCGCCGGTGGGCGGACGCGTGAACTTGTAGGCGCCGTGGGAGGTACCGATGGCGATGGCCAGGGCGTCGACCTTGGTCTTGGCGACGAAGTCGGCAGCCTCTTCCGGATCGGTCAGCAGCTGATCGTGGCTCAGGACACCCTCGGCGCCGATGCCGTCTTCCTCGCCGGCCTGACCGGTTTCGAGTGAACCCAGGCAGCCCAGCTCACCCTCAACCGACACGCCGCAGGCATGCGCCATGGCGACCACGGTCCTGGTGACGTCGACGTTGTAGTCGTAGCTGGTCGGGGTCTTGCCGTCCTCGCCCAGGGAGCCGTCCATCATGACCGAGCTGAAGCCCAGCTGGATGGAGCGCTGGCAGACCGCGGCGGAGGTGCCGTGATCCTGATGCATGCAGACCGGGATGTGCGGCCACTCTTCGATGGCGGCTAGGATCAGGTGGCGGAGGAACGGGGCGCCGGCATACTTGCGGGCACCGGCGGAGGCCTGCACGATCACCGGCGAATCGGTCTCGTCGGCGGCCTCCATGATGGCGCGCATCTGCTCCAGGTTGTTGACGTTGAAGGCCGGGACGCCGTAGCCATGCTCGGCGGCGTGATCCAGCATCTGACGTAGTGAAATCAGGGCCATTTGAGTGCTCTCCTCTGTCTGTTGACGAAAATCGGTTGTTTGGGGATGGTCCGGTGGGACGGGCCAGGATGTTTCAAGTCGTTTACTTCAAGTCGCGTCGAGCGGTGACGCTGGCGTTAGCTGCCCATGCCGAAAATCTTGCGCACAGTGTCAGGAAATTTCGTTGTCGTTGTCGTGCTTGTAGTCGTCCCGAAACTCGATTACGACAACGACAACGAGCAGGGTGCCCACGCTGAACCGCTGCGCTTGTGCCACCCCACGCGCGTGGATTCCGCTTTGATTCATCGGCATCAGTCTCCGGCCAGCAGGATATGCTCGCCGACGCGCATGACCTTCATGATGTTGGTTTGTCCTTCGACCCCGGAGCGGTCGCCCTTGGTGATGATCACCAGGTCGCCTTCCTTCACGGTGCCACAACGCAGGAGTTCTTCGATCACCTCCCGGTTGACCTCATGGATGTCGGTACTCGCCACATCGAAGCTTACCGGATAGACACCACGGAATAGCGTTACTTTTCGGCGGGTTTCCACCTGCCGAGTCATAGCGTAGATCGGAATGCCGGAGCTGATGCGCGACATCCACTTGACCGCCGAGCCGGTCTCGGTCAGCGCAGCGATAGCCTTGACCCCGAGATGATTGGCGGTGTACATCGCCGCCATCGCGATGCCCTCGTCCACACGGCCGAACACCGTGTCGATGCGGTGCCCGGAGCGGCGGGTATTCTTTTCCGCCTCAAGACAAATACGGTCCAGAGCCGCCACCACCTTTGCCGGATACTTGCCGATCGACGACTCGGCCGACAGCATGACGGCATCGGTGCCGTCGAGCACCGCATTGGCGACGTCGAACACCTCCGCCCGGGTCGGGATTGGGTTCTCGATCATCGACTGCATCATTTGCGTGGCGGTGATGACGACGCTGTTGCGGTCGCGCGCAAGGCTGATCAGGCGCTTCTGCACCGCCGGCAGCTCCGCGTCGCCGATCTCGACACCCAGGTCGCCGCGCGCCACCATAACGGCATCCGATGCGTCGATGATGTCCTCCAGCCCGCGCAGGGCCTCGGCGCGCTCGATCTTGGCGACAATGCCGCCCTTGCCGCCGGCCTCCTGGAACAGCTCGCGGGCCAGACGCACGTCGTCGCCGTTGCAGACGAAGGACACAGCCAGGTAGTCCGCCCCCATTTCCGCGGCAAAGGCGATGTCGGCCTTATCTTTGTCGGTCAGCGCCGGCGCCGACAGGCCTCCACCCTTCTTGTTGATGCCCTTGTTGTTCGACAGCGGCCCTCCAACGACAACGGAGCAGTCGATGCACCGACCGTTGATCTCCTCGACCATCAGCTCCACCGCACCGTCGTCGAGCAGCAGCGTATCACCGGGCATCACGTCTTCGACCAGCGTCGGCAAGGTCGTGCCGACCCGGTGCTGATCGCCGCCGTCCAACGAGCAGTCGGCATCGATGGCGAATCGCTCGCCGCGGAACAGCTCGATCGGCCCGTGAGCAAACTTACCGATGCGGATCTTCGGTCCTTGCAGGTCGATCAGCACCCCTGTGGGGTGTAGCTTGGCCTTGGCCGTAGCACGCACCTTGCTGACCCGCTCGCGATGGCTGTCGTGCGTGTCGTGAGACATGTTGAGCCGAACCACATTGAGCCCGGCATCCATCATGGCCTCCAGCACACCGGGGGCGTCAGTGGCGGGGCCCAGGGTCGCGACGATCTTTGTTCGACGGGGCATGAGTGAAGTTCCAAATAGCGATTAGAAACGGTTCAGCATGTTGTTGAACCGTTGCTGAACAGGTTCCGAGTTGCGAGTTGCCAGTTACGAGGAAGCACTCGAGTGCACCGCGGTGGCAGTTCCGAGACGGTTGGAGTGACCTCCGGCCCTGTGGGAGCGACTTGCGGTCGCGACCATCTCCGTCGCGGCGGTCGCGATTTGCAAATCGCTCCCACAACTGCCGCTGATGTCGGCATTTTCGCAGCGAAGCAAGCGCGATGACTTCCAAGTAAGACGCCCCTCGAGACTCGCAACTAATCTTTCGCCCGTGCCTCCAGCATCGCAACCGCCGGCAGGGTCTTGCCCTCCAGGAACTCTAGGAAGGCACCGCCAGCGGTGGAGATATAGGAGACCTTGTCGTAGATGTCGTACTTCTGGATGGCGGCGATGGTGTCGCCGCCGCCGGCCAAGGTGAAGGCATCGGTCTCGGCAATGGCCATCGAGACGGTCTTGGTGCCGCCGCCGAACTGATCAAACTCGAACACACCCACGGGACCGTTCCAGACCACGGTTCCGGCCTTGCTGATGATCTGGGCCAGCTCCTTCGCGCTGTCCGGGCCGATGTCGAAAATCATGTCATCGTCGTCGACGTCGCCGGCCGCCTTCAGCACCGCCGGCTCGTTCTCGTCGAATTTCTTGCCGCAGACCACGTCGGTGGCGATCGGGATGGTGGCGCCGCGGGCGGTCATCTTTTCCATCAGGTCCTTGGCGGTATCGACCAGGTCGTCCTCGCACAGGGACTTGCCGACGTTGTTGCCGTCGGCCTTCAGGAAGGTGTTGGCAATACCGCCGCCAACCACAAGCTGATCGACCTTCTGCGACAGGGCTTCGAGTACGGTCAGCTTGGTGGAGACCTTGGAACCGCCGACGATGGCGACCATCGGACGCTTCGGGTCGGCCAGCGCCTTGTTCAACGCGTCCAGTTCCTCCGCCAGCAGCAGTCCGGCACAGGCGACCGGCGCGAACTTGCCCGCCCCATGGGTCGATGCCTGGGCGCGGTGGGCGGTGCCGAAGGCATCCATCACATAGACGTCGCAGAGCGCGGCGTACTGCTTGGACAGGGCCTCGTCATCCTTCTTCTCGCCCTTGTTGAAGCGCACGTTCTCCAGCAGCACCAACTCGCCGTCGGCAACCTCGGGGGCGTTCTCCAGGTAGTCCTTCACCACGCGCACCTCGCGACCGAGCTTCTCTCCCAGGTCCGCGGCCACCGGCGCCAGCGAATTTTCCTCGGAGTAGACACCCTCTTCCGGCCGCCCGAGATGCGACATCACCATGACCTTGGCGCCGGCGTCCAGGCAATGCTTGAAGGTCGGCATCGAGGCGCTAATGCGCGCATCGGAGGTGACCTTGCCGTTCTTGACCGGCACGTTCAAGTCGGAGCGGATCAGCACGCGCTTACCGGCGAGATCGAGATCGGCGAGTTTGATGAAGGACATGATGGGTGCCTCGTTCAGTGATTATTGGGTCTTGTAAGCAATCTGGAAAACCGCCCATGGCTTTCCGCATGGCTTTCAAGCCCTGTAGGGGCGAATGAATTCGCCCCTACAGCAGCCGTTCGTAGCGGTCTATCGACCGCCGGGAATCGCCTTACTTCGCGACATGCTCGACCAGACGCAGCATGTTGCAGGTATAGCCGTACTCGTTGTCGTACCAGGCAACGACCTTGACGAAGGTCGGGTCCAGCGCGATACCGGCCTCGGAGTCGAAGATCGATGGCGTGCTGCGACCACGGAAATCGGTCGCGACGACCTTCTCGTCGGTGTAGGCCAGCACGCCGGCCATATCGCCGGACTCAGAGGCGGCCTTCATCGCGGCGCAGATCTCCTTATAATCGGCGGGCTTTTCCAGTTCGACGGTGAGGTCGACCACGGAGACGTCGGAGGTCGGCACGCGGAAGGCCATACCGGTCAGCTTGCCGTTGAGTTCCGGCAGCACCTTGCCGACGGCCTTGGCGGCGCCGGTGGAGGACGGGATGATGTTCTCCAGGATGCCACGGCCGCCGCGCCAGTCCTTCATGGACGGGCCGTCGACGGTCTTCTGCGTGGCAGTGGCGGCATGCACGGTGGTCATCAGGCCGCGCTTGATACCCCAGTTGTCGTGCAGCACCTTCGAGACGGGCGCCAGACAGTTGGTGGTGCAGGAGGCGGCGGAGACGATCGCCTGACCGGCATAGGTCTTGTGGTTGACACCATAGACGAACATCGGCGTGGCGTCCTTTGAGGGCGCGGACTGCACGACCTTCTTGGCGCCAGCATCGATGTGCTTCTGGCAGGTCTCTTCGGTCAGGAAGAAGCCGGTGCACTCGATGACCAGATCGGCGCCGATGTCGGACCACTTCAGGTTGGCCGGGTCACGCTCGGCGGTCAGGCGAATGGTCTTGCCGTTGACGATCATGGTGTTGCCGTCAACCGCGATGTCGCCCTGGAAGTTGCCGTGCACCGAATCGTACTTGAGCATGTAGGCCAGGTAGTCCGGGTCCAGCAGGTCGTTGATGCCGACCACCTCGATGTTCGGGAAGTCCTTCGAGATCGCGCGGAATGCCATGCGGCCGATGCGGCCAAAACCGTTGATACCAACTTTCAAGGTCATTAGGAATACTCCTGAGCAGAGGGAAAAAAGATTGAATCTCGGCCGGCGCGAGTCGAGCCGAGGGGGCGCCCCCGCACCCGACTCGCGTCACGCCCGGGTTACAGCAGGCTGTTGACGGCCTCGGCCACGGCCTCGGCGGTGATACCGAACTCCTTGTAGACGGCCGGCGCCGGGGCCGACTCGCCAAAGGTGTCGATGCCGATGATCTTGCCGTGCATGCCGACATACTTGGGCCAGAGGCTGGTCACGCCCGCCTCCACCGCGACGCGGGCCTTGACCGCATCCGGCAGCACCGCTTCCTTGTAGGCAGCATCCTGCGCATCGAAGGTGTCCATGGACGGCATCGACACGACGCGCACCTTGCGACCGGCGGCGGTCAGCTGCTCACAGGCGGTCACGGCCAGTTCCAGCTCGGTGCCGGTGCCGATGATGATCGCATCCGGCGTGCCGTCGCAGTCGCGCAGCACATAGCCACCCTTTTCGATGGCACGCAGCTGCTCGTCGGTACGACTCATGTGCGGCGCGCCCTGGCGCGAGAAGATCAGCGCCGTCGGGCCGCCGGTGCGCTGAATCGCCAGCTTCCAGGCAACCGCACTCTCGACCGCGTCGCCCGGGCGCCAGGTGGACATGCGCGGCGTCAGACGCAGGATCGACACCTGCTCCACCGGCTGGTGGGTCGGGCCGTCTTCGCCGAGGCCGATCGAGTCGTGGGTGTAGACGAAGATCGGGTTGATCTTCATCAGCGCCGCCATGCGCACCGCGTTCCGGGCGTATTCCATGAACATCAGGAAGGTGGCGCCATAGGGCTTGAAGCCGCCATGCAGCGTGATGCCGTTCATCATCGCGGACATGCCGAACTCGCGCACGCCGTAGTACATGTAGTTGCCGGAGGCATCCTTCGGCCCCACGCCCTTGCAACCCTTCCAAATGGTCAGGTTCGAGCCGGCCAGGTCGGCGGAGCCGCCGAGGAACTCCGGCAGCATCGGGCCGAAGCCATTCAGCGCATTCTGCGACGCCTTACGGGTGGCGATGGTCTCAGCCTTGGCATCGACTTCCTTGATGAACTCCCACGCCTTGGCATCGAAGTCCTCCGGCAGCTCGCCGGCCATACGGCGCTCGAACTCGGCCGCCTCGGCCGGGAAGGCCGCCTTGTAGGCCGCAAATTTGTCGTTCCAGGCCTTTTCGGCAGCGGCACCGCGCTCCGTCGCATCCCAACCTTGGCGCACGTCATTGGGGATCTCGAACGGGCCATGGGTCCAACCCAGGGCCTCGCGGGTCAGCGCGATCTCGTCGTCGCCTAGCGGCGCGCCGTGACACTCTTCCTTACCCTGCTTGTTCGGCGAGCCGAAACCAATGATGGTCTGGCAGCAGATCAGCGTCGGCTTGTCGGTGACGGCGCGGGCCTCTTCGATGGCGGCCTTGATGGCCTCGGCGTCGTGGCCGTCCACCTTCGGAATCACATGCCAGTGGTAGGCATCGAAACGCTTCGGCGTGTCGTCGAGGAACCAGGCCGGCGTGTCGCCATGGCCGCGCACCTCGCCGTCGATGGAGATGTTGTTGTCGTCGTAGAAGGCGATCAGCTTGCCCAGACCCAGTGCACCGGCCAGCGAACAGGCCTCGTGGGAGATGCCTTCCATCAGGCAGCCGTCACCCAGGAACACGTAGGTGTTGTGATCGACGATGTCGTGGCCCGGCTTGTTGAACTGTGCGGCCAGCACCTTCTCGGCCAGCGCCATGCCGACACCGTTGGTGATGCCCTGCCCCAGCGGACCGGTGGTGGTCTCGATGCCGGGGGCGTAGCCGTACTCCGGGTGACCCGGCGTCTTGGAATGCAACTGGCGGAACTGCTTGAGGTCATCGATGGTCAATGCATAGCCGGTCAGATGCAGCAGCGAGTAGATCAGCATCGAGCCGTGGCCGTTGGACAGCACGAACCGGTCACGGTTGGCCCAGGCGGGGTTGCCGGGGTTGTGCTGCATGAAGTCGTTCCAAAGCACCTCCGCGATGTCGGCCATGCCCATCGGAGCGCCGGGATGACCGGACTTGGCCTTTTGCACGGCATCCATACTGAGCGCACGGATGGCGTTTGCGAGTTCTTTGCGTGAGGACATAAGTCGCTCCTCTCTATACTGGTTATTGGAAAGAGTCGGTGATCGGGGTGATGCTGGTTGTCGCGGCACGGCGCCGCCTGAGAAGATCAAGCGTTTGTGCCGCAGCGTGCCGGTAAGACGGGACACGCGACGGCACCTCGTTGGAGCTCAAAGACCGCGTATTCTGTCGCAATCGGCAGCGTTTCGCCAAAAAGCAGGACTTATCAGGACGAGCAGAAGATTTATAACTCCCTAATATTAAGGATTACCTCTACAAATGAGCAAGCGCAAATGTCATGAACGGTCGTAACGGGGCCGCCGACGAGGCGCCTGCACGGCGCAGATCAAGCACCATCGGCGGGGTGACCGCGCGCACCTCAGCGTGTCAAGCCAGACCCGGCAGTTCGCATCGATAATCCAAGCATATCAATCGACTGCACACCGCACGTAGGTGCGACTTCAGTCGCACGGAAGGCCGGGAGCGGGCGAATAAATTCGCCCCTACATGTTGAGAAAGGCCCAAGCCAGGCCTGCCTTCACAATCTCACCGAGCTCACAGCCACTTGATCGAGCAGCCGACGCTCGGAATCTGATGCTCCGGCCCGCTGCCGGTCTCCGCCACCTGTTTCATGGCCTCGAACAGGTCGCGGCGCACGTCCCCTACGGCGGTCTCCTTGCGGCTCTCGTCGAGGCGACCGCGATATTGCAGCCCCAGATCGGCGTTGTAGCCAAAGAAATCCGGAGTGCAGATGGCACCGTAGGCCTTGGCGACCTCCTGCGTCTCGTCGATCAGGTACGGAAACGGAAACGCGAACTCCTCCGCCACCCGCCGCATATTCTCAAAAGAGTCTTCTGGGTAATCGGCCGGATCATTGGACATGATCGCCACGCAACCGATGCCAAGCGGCGCGAGTTCACGCGTGTCGCGCACCAGCCGCTCGCGGATCGCCTTCACGTACGGGCAGTGGTTGCAGATGAACATCACCAGCAGACCATTGGCGCCCTTGCACTGGTCGCGCGTCCAACGCTTGCCATCAACACCGGGGAGAGAAAAGTCCGGCGCCGGCAGGCCGAAGTCGCAAACAGGGGTTTCCAGCGAGACCATGGTGAGATTCTCCAGGGTGGTGGACGGTAACGGAAATTTGGCGCCTCATGTTAACCGAAGCGCGCCCGATGCGAACCCTTGCATCCGGGGTTATTGCGCCTGATTACCTTGCACGCTGTTCATGGGGAACGCATTTAGCTAGAATTGCGCGCCGAATTTGCCGTTTGGCGTCACTCCTTTTCTTCCGGTCTCCGCAAGGTTTACTGCCCCAACATGTCCAACGAATACCTGTTCACGTCGGAATCAGTCTCCGAGGGCCACCCAGACAAGGTGGCCGATCAGATTTCCGACGCGGTGCTCGACGATATTCTCAGCAACGACCCCAACCCGGAACACGCCCGGGTCGCCTGCGAGACCCTAATCAAGACCGGTGCCGTCATCGTCGCCGGTGAGATCACTACCGAACACTGGGTGGACCTCGACGTACTAGTGCGCCAAGTCGTCAACGACATCGGCTACACGAGCTCCGATGTCGGCTTCGACGGCTCCACCTGCGCGGTGATGTCGCTAATCGGTAAGCAGTCCGGCGACATCGCCCAGGGCGTGGACCGCACCAGCCCCGAAGAACAGGGCGCCGGCGACCAAGGCCTGATGTTCGGCTACGCCACCAATGAGACCGACGTGCTGATGCCGGCGCCGATCACCTACGCCCACCGCCTGGTGGAGCGCCAGTCGGAGATGCGCAAGGGCCACATCCTGCCCTGGCTGCGCCCGGACGCCAAGAGCCAGGTGACCATGCGCTATCGCGACGGTAAGGTCGTGGCGGTGGATGCACTGGTGCTCTCTACCCAGCACGACCCGGACATCGACAACAAGCAGTTGCGCGAAGCGGTGATGGAGAACATCGTCCTGCCCGTGATCCCGAGTGAGTGGATCCACAAGGACACCAAAATTCACATCAACCCCACCGGCAGCTTCGTCATCGGCGGCCCCGTGGGTGACTGCGGCCTGACCGGCCGCAAGATCATCGTCGACACGTACGGCGGCATGGCCCGCCACGGCGGCGGCGCCTTCTCCGGCAAGGACCCATCCAAGGTCGACCGCTCCGCCGCCTACGCCGGACGCTACGTAGCCAAGAACATCGTCGCCGCCGGACTCGCCGACCGCTGTGAGATCCAGGTCTCTTACGCCATTGGCGTGGCCGAGCCCACGTCCATCTCGGTGGAGACCTTCGGCACCGCCAAGATCGACGAAGAGCGTATCGCCGAGCTGGTGCGCGCCCACTTCGATCTGCGCCCCTACAACCTGATCCATATGCTCGACCTGGTGCGGCCCATCTATCGCAAGACCGCCGCCTACGGCCACTTTGGCCGCGAGTTGCCGGAGTTCACCTGGGAGCGCACCGACAAGGCGGACGCCCTGCGCGATGCCGCTGGCATCTAGCGCGACCCCGGACAATCAACAGCCCGCGTCGAGCAACTGCTGTAGGGGCGAATTCATTCGCCCCCGCACCGTTCGCCCGCACACCCCTGACACAGCGATTCCCCACAATCACCTGAACACAGGGCAGTAATTCACAATCCTCACCCGAGGAGCGTTGCGACGGGGCACCCTGCCCCGCCAGGCTCGGGGAGGCGATCATTTTCTCAACGGCGCTCACTCTGATAATCACTGGAGCTGACTACCATGAGTGAGTTTACCGACTACAAGGTTGCCGACCTCTCCCTGGCCGATTTTGGCCGCAAGGAAATGACCATCGCCGAGACCGAGATGCCCGGTCTGATGGCGCTGCGCACCAAATACGGCGCATCCAAGCCCCTCGCCGGCGCCCGCATCACCGGCAGCCTGCACATGACCATCCAGACCGCGGTGCTGATCGAGACCCTGGTGGAACTCGGCGCCGAGGTGCGCTGGTGCTCGTGCAACATCTTCTCGACCCAGGACCACGCTGCTGCCGCCATTGCCGCCCGCGGCATCCCCGTCTATGCCTGGAAGGGCGAGACGCTGGAAGAGTACTGGTGGTGCACCGAGCAAGTCATCAATTGGCCCGACGGTGGCGGACCTAACATGATCCTCGACGACGGCGGCGACGCGACGCTGCTGGTGCATAAGGGTGTCGAGTACGAGAAGGCCGGTAGCGTGCCCAAGCCCACCGCCGACGACAACGAGGAATGGACCGCCATCCTCGGCGTGCTCGGGCGCACCTTCGAGCGCGATCCGCGCCACTGGCACAACCTC
Organism: uncultured Gammaproteobacteria bacterium; assembly: GCA_963698775.1. Classification (GTDB taxonomy): domain Bacteria; phylum Pseudomonadota; class Gammaproteobacteria; order Chromatiales; family Chromatiaceae; genus Thiohalocapsa. Next base: position 3,098 of record CAVOSE010000070.1, on the reverse strand, counting down.
GCCGAGGCCATCAAGGGCGTCACCGAGGAGACCACCACCGGCGTGCATCGCCTGTACGACATGCACAAGAACGGCAGCCTGCTGTTCCCGGCCATGAACGTCAACGACTCGGTCACGAAGTCCAAGTTCGACAACCTGTACGGCTGCCGCGAGTCCCTGGTCGACTCCATCAAGCGCGCCACCGATGTCATGATCGCCGGCAAGGTCGCCGTGGTCTGCGGCTACGGCGACGTCGGCAAGGGCTCCGCTGCCTCGCTGCGCGGCCTCGGCGCCAATGTCTGGGTGACGGAGGTCGACCCCATCTGTGCCCTGCAGGCGGCAATGGAAGGTTATCGCGTGGTGCGCCTGGACGACGTCTGCGATCAGGCCGACATCTTCGTCACCGCCACCGGCAACAAGGACATCATCACCCACGACCACATGGCCCGCATGAAGGATCAGGCCATCGTCTGCAACATCGGCCACTTCGACAACGAGATCCAGGTCCACGAACTCACCAAGTACGAGTGGGTCGAGATCAAGCCACAGGTGGACCAGATCATCTTCCCGGACGGCCACCGCATCACGCTGCTGGCCCAGGGTCGCCTGGTCAACCTCGGCTGCGCCACCGGCCACCCGAGCTTCGTCATGTCCAACTCCTTCACCAACCAGGTGCTGGCGCAGATCGAGATCTTCACCAAGCCCGAGGAGTACCCGATCGGCGTCTACGTGCTACCCAAGCACCTCGACGAAGAGGTCGCACGGCTGCACCTGGACAAGATCGGCGTCAAGCTCACCACCCTGCGCCCGGACCAGGCCTCCTACATCGGCGTCACCGTCGAAGGCCCCTACAAGTCCGAGCACTATCGCTACTAGCAGCGAGCACCGCGCTGGATCGCGATTACAAATCGCTCCCACAAGCTCGGACGACTCCGCCGTGGGAGCGGCTTCCAGCCGCGATTCGGCCGCGCCAACATCCGCTGTCGTGGCCGTCGCGATTACAAATCGCTCCCACAAGCCCGGATTATTGCGTTGTGGGAGCGGCTTCCAGCCGCGATTCGACTCACCCCAAATACGGCGCAACTCACCACTCGCACCGATCATCAATCAACAGGCTACGACCCCTGTAGGGGCGACTTCAGTCGCCCGGAAGCCACTGACCGTGCAAACAGCCGCGCACCCACATCCGCAACAACCACCGGCTTTGGACTAAACGACTCGGCAGGACGCTTCTTCGCGGCTGCAAGCCGCTCCCACACAGATAAATTCGCCCTCCCTCCCGAACAAACACCGTTTCCCCCACCTCGGGCACCGACATGAACACGCCAAGCACCGATCAGCCCACCTTCAGCTTCGAACTCTTTCCGCCCAAGACCGCCGAAGGCATGGAAAAGCTCAAGCACACAGTGCAGCAGCTCAACAGCGTCGAACCGCTGTACTTCTCCTGCACCTACGGCGCCGGCGGCTCCACCCGCGAGCGCACCTTCGAGACCGTCGCCTGGCTGCGCGAACAGGGCATCGAAACCGCCCCGCACCTGGCCTGCATCGGCTCCGACAAAGACGAGATCCGCGACATCGTCCGTTTCTACATCGAGCAGGGCATCACCCGCATCGTCGCGCTGCGCGGCGACCTGCCCTCCGGCATGGGCCGCGCCGGGCTTGGCACCTTCCGCTATGCCAACGAGCTCGTGAGCTTTCTGCGCGAGGAGTTCGGCAACCAGTTCCACATCGAGGTCGCCGCCTACCCCGAGTTCCACCCTCAGGCAGCGTCCGCCAGCGCCGACCTCGCCAACTTCAAGCGCAAGGTCGAGGCCGGCGCCAACGCCGCCATCACACAATACTTCTACAACGCCGACGCCTACTTCCAGTTCGTCGACGACTGCACCCAGGCCGGCATCGAGCTACCCATCGTCCCCGGCATCATGCCCATCACCAACTACAGCCAACTGGCACGCTTCTCCGACGCCTGCGGCGCCGAGATCCCGCGCTGGGTCCGTAAACGCCTCGAAGGCTTCGGCGACGACAGAGACGCCATCCGCGCCTTCGGCCACGATGTCGTCATGGAACTGTGCAACAACCTGCTCGAAGGCGGCGCCCCTGGCCTGCACTTCTACACCATGAACCAAGCAGCACCGACGCTGCGGCTCTGGCGAGAACTGGGCCTCGCAAGCGACGACTAAATTTCCCCAGTCTCAACATGGATTGAGGATTGTCAAATACCGGCCGCAAAACCGCTGGTATCGTCTGTCCCCGGAACCATCCACTCCTCCTTTTGAAGCCGCTCCCCTGTCAAATTCGGAGCGGCTTTTTCTTGCCCGAATTCTCAAATTTTAGGGACAGTATCCTTAACGCATCTCCAACTTCCTCAAAGGGGCTCGCATGGCCAGAATAGCCCGCGTCGTCGTCCCCGGACTGCCGCACCACGTCACGCAGCGCGGCAACCGCCGCCAGCAGACCTTCTTCGATGATGACGACTACGCCAAGTACCGCCAGTTGCTGGCGGCGTCGTGCGAGCGCTGCGCTACGCAGACCTGGGCTTATTGTCTAATGCCCAACCACGTGCACCTGGTGCTGGTTCCGAGCAAGCAAGACGGCCTGCGCTGCGCACTTGGCGAGGCGCATCGACGCTATACGCGCATGATCAACTTCCGCCAGGACTGGCGCGGACACCTTTGGCAGGAGCGCTTCCACTCGTTCGTCATGGATGAACCGCACCTGCTCGCGGCTGCCCGCTATATCGAGCGCAACCCGGTCCGCGCCGGGCTGTGTCAGACCGCCGAGCAGTGGCCTTGGTCAAGTGCGCGCGCGCACCTGCGCGGCGACGACGACGAACTGGTCCGCGTTCGCCCGATGTTGGAGATGATTCCCGACTGGGCCAGCTATCTCGCCGATGCTGATGCCGATCCCGATCCCGCTGCCGATCCCGCTGCAGAGCAATTTCACCGACATACCCGCACCGGCCGACCGTTGGGCTCGGATGCCTTCATCGACGCGCTGGAGACACGCCTTGGTCGTGTGCTGCGCGCGCAGAAGCCGGGGCCCAAGCCGAAGCGCAGAGACGCTCCCACACACGACCTGTTCTCAGACTCCAGCGATGAATGAGTTCAGTATACTGTCCC